>NZ_JAFLMZ010000005.1:0-469030 GCF_017313365.1 Agrobacterium sp. OT33
AATTGCAGGAAGGCGCGAAAGTGCAATTCGTCGCCGAGCGGGTGAACGGCAAGCTGACCGTGACGCAGCTGAAATAACAGCAGCGATGTGATGGGACGCATCCAATCGTGAACACGTCCCATACTCGCGCCAAGCGGTCGGCGAGGAACACCAACTCACTTTTTTCTGTTCGGAGACGAAGAATATTACATCACCTTTGAATCCCTTGGCCCCTCAATGGGACACCGCTCGCAAAGTCCGTTCAATCTTTTTGCGTTTCGTTGCTTTCGTCATTTTACTCACCAACTTCATCCTCGGAGGCAGTATGGGAGCCGAACGCACCCCCCTCGCCGTCCCCGTCATCTATTTTACGATCAGCATCGCCTTAGTCGCAGCAACACGATTATTACCCAATCGTACATGGCTTAAAATCGTCTTCGTAGTTTTTGACGCTACCTTGATGACGTTAGTTCTCTACGCACATATCCTGAGCAGGCAAGCCAGCGAAAACCACAATCTTACAACCACCGGCCTGGTCATTGCGTTTATCCTGCTCACCCAGGTGGCCCTTGAACTTGATCGTAAACTGATCGTTATTTTCTCTGGACTTGTTCTTACTTCCTGGGTCGCCATGCTTGCGACCATCGCAGTCAGACACCGCACGGGTGATACCGCCTCCGTCATTGGATCGTTTTTTAATCGTGACCTTGGTCTGACAGTTAGCTTCGCATTCGCCGCCTTCGCAATTTACCTACTAGCGAGGGATCATGACCACACGCGCAAAGAAGGCCTCAGAGCCGACAAGCGACGCCTTAACCTTTCCGGGTTTTTCTCCCCACTTGTTGTTGAGCAACTTCAAGAGACGGGTAGCAATCTTGGCCTTGAACGCCGCGATGCAGCGATCATGTTCATAGATTTGCGTGATTTCACCCGTTTCGCAGAAACTGCATCTGCTGATGAACTGACCTTCACCCTCACAAAGTATCGTCAACTAGTCTCCCGAACAATCATCGAATATGGCGGGACCATAGACAAATTCATCGGAGACGGCGTTATGGTAGTCTTTGGACAACCACAGCCCAGCAAGTACGATGCAGATCGCGCAATTGCATGTGCCCTGGAACTAGTGAACGTATTAAGCAACTGGAGGAACTACTGCCTGGACAATGGCTATCCTTCCTTGGAAGCTGGCATCGGCCTGCACTACGGAACCGTGATCAGCGGTGTTTTGGATAGTGGCTGCCATAATGAGTTTACAGTCGTTGGCGACGCCGTCAATGTCGCTGAGCGGTTGGAATCTCTTGCAAAATCTCTCGGAGCGCTGCTTGTCGTTTCGTGCGATCTAATGCTTCGATTGAGGGTACCAATTCCTCCGGCCGAGTGGCTCTCACAAAGTTCTGTTGCCTTACCGGGGCGACGACTATTGATTAACGTCAGATACATTTGCCGCTTGCCGTACCAAAAATACCCGTAAAAGTTACGGTATGATCCAAGTAAACGACGCAGGCTCCATATGAATAGATGGTGTGGTTGTCGCTCTACCCACCCGACACGTTCTGTCAGAGGATAGTCGAGTTAAATCCAATGGGTGGAAGGATGGCAGCATGGCATACAACACGATGATTGGGATCGATCTGGCGAAGAACGTTTTCCAGGTTCATGGAACTTTGCTTTCCGGAGAGGTCAAGTTTCGGCGGAAGCTATCCCGGCAGCATTTTCGTAGATTTATGGCCGGGCAAGGCGCTTCGATCGTCGTGATGGAGGCGTGCGGGAGTGCTCATTACTGGTCACGCGAGATGACGAAACTCGGTCATGCAGTACGGCTGATAGCGCCACAGTGCGTGCGTCCATTAGGGTCCCGGAACCGGGCAAGGCGAAACCTGGCTCGTGTTTGGTCGCAATGAACGCGGCGGCCCTGTCGGGAAAGCGCTGCAACGGCTTGTCTCAAGCCCCAAGGCGCAATTCCGGTGGCGCAATCCGGAGGGAAACCCATACATCTTCCGGCTTGAAGACCGCAGTACCGTCACATCAAACTATCATGACGTTGCTATGGCCATGGGCCAAGCTTGAATAGAGAGCCGTATGCGCTGAAAGGTGCACGTACGGTTCGGGGAGGAGAAGCGCATCCGCGCTTCTTACTCCACTCCGGACCTGTGAGGGCTTCGCGTATCTGGCCCACGCGACAAATGCTTCGCATTTGCGCTGTTGTCATCGATCTCTATTCCCGCCGGGTGACCGATTGGGCAATGCAGAGCCGCCAAACCACCGACGTCGTGCTGCAGGCTCTGCTCATGGCGGCGTGGCGGCGCAAGCGGAAGAACAAGGTGCTGATCCACTCGGATCACGGCTCGCAGTTCACCAGCATGGACTGGGCCTCGTTCCTCAAGCACCACAATCTGGTTCATTCGATGAGCCGACGCGGCAACTGCCATGACTGTGAATGTGCTATAGCAGCCTGATGGCCTGACCCATGCTATGATTGATCGCGTGTCATTGCGTTGACGTGTCGTCCATCAGGTTGCCCCGGCAGCGGGCGAGACGTGACTTCATAGGAGCTTGACGGTCAGCGTACCATCACAGTCCTGCCCTCTTCGATCGGTGCCCGGGCTATTTTAACCGAAGGGCACCCAATGGATCATATCATCGTCGGCGTCGATACCCACAAGGCCAACCATGTTGCCGTTGCCATCAATGCACACGGCGCTCGTTTAGGCACCATCACTATACCAGCGACACGAAAAGGATACTCGAGCTTGGAGACCTGGGCATCCAGGCTCAGCCATATCAAGGCATTCGGCATAGAGGGGACCGGCTCCTATGGAGCAGGTTTGTCCCGGGAACTGTTGGCTCAAGGACATACGGTTCTCGATGTGATGCGCCCCAACCGACAAATCCGCTACCTTCACGGCAAATCCGACAGTCTCGATGCCGAAAGCGCAGCGCGTTCGGTTCTGAATGGTCAAGCCACAGCTTTGGCGAAAGCTCAAACAGGGTCATCGGAAATGATCAGGCATATCAAAGTCGCCCGCGACAGCGCTGTAAAGGCCAAGTCGCAGGCAATGATCACTTTGCGAACGTTGATAATAAACGCACCGTCCGATCTGCGTGATGCGCTCGACCAGATCAAAGGGCCAATCGCCTTGATCCGTCACATCGCCGCGTTTCGACCAGGCGAGATTTTATCGCCGAGTTCGTCGGCAAAAGTTGCCATGCGGGCCATCGCCCGTCGTTGGTTGATGCTGCACGAGGAAATTGCGGAACACGAGTGTGAGCTCGAACGCATGGTGATCAGCAAAGCTCCTGCATTGATGAAGTCGTTCGGCATATCAACGATAACCGTCGCCGAGATGTTGATCCTGATCGGTGACAATCCCGAACGCATCAAATCGGAATCTGCCTTGGCAAAAATGTGCGGTGTATGCCCAATTCCGGCCTCCAGCGGCAAGACCAACCGAATGCGCCTCAATCGAGGCGGCAATCGACAGGCTAATGCCGCCATTTATCGTGTTGCGGTCGTTCGAATGCGTGATGACGACAGAACGAAAACATACGCGGCGCGTCGAACTGCGGAAGGCAAAACCAGGCGGGAAATCGTTCGATGCCTAAAACGATATATCATCAGGGAGATATATCGCCATCTCTGCACGCCATCTGTTTCCCAGTTCTCTGGGCCTTGACAGATATAGGAGCATCAACGCAGTGGCCGAGACCTTCTTCAACCTTCTGAAGCTCGCCAGGACGTGTTCGATTACATCGAGATGTTCTACAACCCGAAACGCAAACACGTCAGAAACAGAATGCTGTCTCCGGTCGAGTTCGAGAAGCAGCAGAAAATTTAACACGAGGGGTGTCTACCAAACTCGGGGCTATTCAAAAAGACAAATAACAATCACCTGATTGACGACATATAAATTCCGATCAACGCTGCTTCAACGACCTGCTTTTCGCAAGGGCGATGAACTTAAGTGCTGCCGAGCTCATCGCCTATGGAAGGGCCACTCGTCGGTGCTCTGGGCAGGATGACCGGGGTCTGATAGTCTGGATCCGGCATGATGGCGCACCTCAATCCGAAGACGCGTTCGATTGTCGTTTCCGTCAGTATGTCCCAGGGTTTACCCTGCTCGACGACCGTTCCACGATGGACGATGGTTAAATGGCTTGCGTAGCGCGCGGCAAGGGTCAAGTCATGCATCACGGCGATAATCGTTCTGTTGGCGGTGATCAGGCCCCTGCAAATTTCAAGCATCTCGATCTGGTGGGCAAGATCGAGATAGGTGGTTGGTTCGTCCAGTAGAAGAATATCGGTTCCTTGGGCGAGAAGCATCGCCAGAGACACTCTTTGCCTTTGCCCGCCCGAGAGCTGGTTAACCGGCCGCAGCGCGAAGGGCCCGATGGACGTGACGGATATGGCCTCTTCCACGGCTGCCTCATCAGCGCAAGACCAGAGACGGAACCAACCGTGGTGGGGATGACGGCCGCGCCGAACCAGTTCCAGCGCTGTTGCTCCGTCGGGGAATTGCGCCTGTTGCGGCAGGAGGCCGACCCTTTTTGCGAAAGCGCGGCGCTCGAGGTGCACAACATCGGTCCCGTCGAGAAACGCGTGTCCCGAGGACGGGGACAGCAGCCTCGCCAGACAGCGCAGCAAGGTCGATTTGCCCGATGCATTCGGCCCGATAATCGCAGAAAAGGCTCCGCGTGGAAAACGCACATTGACGTCGCGCAAAACCGGGGTGCGGCCGGGTGCAGCAAAAAGGGCTTCGGTATGAATGGCAGGGCAAGAGGCGTTCATGCCGCTGCTCCTTTACCGTTTCTCCTGATCCACAACAGTGCGACGAAATAAATGCCTCCCAATGCGGCAGTCATTGCCCCCGCAGGTATAATGCGGGGCAGGAACAGAATTCGGCCGGCAATGTCGCTGCTGAGCAAAAACACGGCGCCGGACAGGCAGGAGGCGAAGAGCGGGATCGAAGCGCTGCCAGTCAGCCAAAAGGCAATCCTTGGTGCAATCAATGCCACGAACCCGACTGGACCGGCCACGAAGGTTGCCACCGCCGTCAGAGCCAGTCCGATAACGGCGATCTTCAGTTGCGTTGCCGCAACGTTTTCTCCCAGGCTGGCGGCCCTGTCCTCTCCCAGTTCGAGGATATGCAAGGGGCGTGCACAGGCCAGCGCCGCAGGCACAAGCAGGCACAGCATCAGCAGGCTCAGGTAAAGTCTGGTCCCATCTGCCCCGTTCAGTGATCCTGCTTTCCAGTTGGCGGCCGCGAGTGCCATATCGAGTTGTACGGTCATGACGACCCAGTCGTTCAATGCCATGAAGAACGCACCGATCGCTATGCCGATCAGAATAATGCGCTCCGTGTCGGTATTGCGGGGGGTGGCAAGACCATAGACGAACCCACCCGCAAGCATTCCTCCTGCCAGGCTTGCGATGGCGATCATCACCTGGGAGGCCCCCGCGAGCATGGCCAGCAGCGCGCCTGTGAAGGCGCCGGAATCGAAACCGAGAATGTCGGGGCTTCCGAGCGGATTACGCAGCAAGGTCTGGAACAGTGCGCCAGCCATGCCGAGCGCCATTCCGGCGAGGATTGCGGCAGCAACGCGTGGTGTGCGCCATTCAAGGACAACGAGCTTGATAGATGGGTCACCTTCGCCTGACAGAGCGATCACCACCTGCCGCAGGCTGGTCGGAAGCGTCCCCGTAGCCAACGCCACAATGGTCAGGCCAAGGCCCGCAGCGATAAAAAAGGTGCTCCATCCCGCTCTGCGCAGGGGGACCGGTGAAAAATGCCTCTCCGCAGGCTGCCGCATCGGTCCGTCCTCTAGGCCTGGCGCGTGGGCTGTCGCCGGCGCGCCATGAAAATGAGAAATGGTGCACCCAGCAAGGCGATCACCACGCTTATGGGGATCTCGTTCGGTGCGATGACAGTGCGTGCTATCGCATCCGCCAGAATGACCAGCTCGGCGCCGATGAAGGCCGTAACAGCGAGTGTGGCGCCTTCACCAGCCTGCACCGCCCGTCGTGCGATGTGCGGGGCGGCAAGTCCGATGAAGGCGATGGGACCGCTGGCTGCCGTGGCACCTCCCGCCAGCAACATCACAGTTATGAGGCTTATGAATCTCGTTCGGTGGACGGAAACGCCAAGCGATGCCGCCCGGTCGTCGCCGAGGGCGATCAGGCCGATCCGTGGCGCAATCCACAGTGCCACTAGAAAGCCGGG
Organism: Agrobacterium sp. OT33; assembly: GCF_017313365.1. Lineage (NCBI taxonomy): Bacteria > Pseudomonadati > Pseudomonadota > Alphaproteobacteria > Hyphomicrobiales > Rhizobiaceae > Agrobacterium > Agrobacterium sp. OT33. Next base: position 6,201 of record NZ_JAFLMZ010000005.1, read on the forward strand.
AACGAACACCCAGAGCGAGGCGAGAACGTTTTTCGCTGTTGCCGCCGCTAGCGATGCAGCGCGCCAGTTGCGGACCAGATCGAAACGGTCCGGATCGGTCAGGGCGATGGCCTGTGTCAGGCCAAAGCAGAAGGCGCCGACGGCGATGCCGGCCAGCGTGAGGCGCATCGGCGTGGGAAGGCCTGCCAGAGCCTGTACGGTAAAGGCGGCAAGACCCGCACCGATGGCAGCGAGCCAGAAAGGCGAGGAAATGATGTCGGTTCCCAGAGTTCCTGTTCCGATGATGATCGCCAGCCCGGCGCCGGCATTGAGACCAAGCAGGCCGGGATCGCCGAGAGGGTTACGGGTGACGGATTGTATGATGCCACCGGAAACGGCCAGGGCAGCTCCCACCAGTGTGGCAAGCGTGACGCGTGGCAGCCTGATATCCCAGAAGATCAGACTTGCCTCATCGTCGGCCCGGCCGCGTATTGCGTCGAAGACGGTCCCGAAAGGCATATGGCGGGCTCCGGTGGAAAGACCAAGTAGGACCGTTGCTGACAGAATGAGGCCGCAGCACAGAACGATCAGGATCACACGCAGTCTACTGCCGGCAAGTGGCGTCATTGCGGTTGCGCTCTCGCGAAAAGGCGGCGCCAGCCCTCGGCCAAGTACCGTGCCGTGTAAAGTGAACCGAACACGCAGTTTCCATTGATGAGATGAACGTGACCCGCGCAGACGGCGGGCAACCTTTGCCATAATGGCTCGGCGGATAACTGGTTTGCGCCGCCATTCCCAAAATCGATTAGCAGAATGGCGTCGACATCGCCTAAGACCTCGCCGAAACATTCCAGTGCCACCTCGCCATAGGGGCCGAGCCGGTCTGCGCCGATCTCCTGTCCGCCGAGTTCCGATAGCACCTGTGCCGGCATGACAAGACCGTAGCCGGTACCCTGGCTGCAAACCATCGCGCGTCGCTTGACCGTATCGTAATAGAGTGCGGCAAAACGCTGGAGCGACAGCGTATCGGCATGTTGATTGCGGATATCCAAGATCAGTCTGTCGTGTTCGCTGAGGCGCTGCTGCACGAGTTGTGTCTTGCCGAGCCAGTTGCCGAGGTCCTGCAGATTAACCTGCCAGCTATGAAGATGACTGGAGGGCAGAACAGGCGCGATGGACGACAACCGGATCAACGGCCACCAGTCAGAATTTGGTGAGGAGTCCGGACACAAAATCAGGTCCGGTGCCAGCGTTAGGATCTGTTCGAGGTCCGGCGGAGCCGTCAGCATCGGCACGTTGTCGGGCACGGGAACCCAAGGTCGCGCCCGGCTGTGGCTGTAACCGGCTATCGGCAGATCGAGAGCCAGCGCCAATTCCAGGCTGATCCGGGAATCGACCGCAAGTACGCGCTGCGGACTTGCGGGGATGTCCACGCGACCCAGAGATGTTTCCACCCTTCGTCGCCAGTCCGAGGCAGGCAATGCTGCTGCCGCAGGCAGGGCCATGGATGCGCCAGCCGCCAGAAATGCGCGCCGCGAAAAGTGAGACATCAGAAATTCGACCCGATCAAAACTTGAAGGTGGTTGAAATGGTCAGGGCACGAGATGCACTGGGGTACAGAAGATTGAATCCCGGGAATGTGCTCCAATAGGCCTCGTTGAAAGCGTTGGTGAGATTCGCCTGGAAGACGATGGGCTGGGCATTCTCCCGCTCCCAGGTATAGCGTGCGCCAAAGTCGAAGGTGTTCCATCCGGACATTTTCTGCAGATTGGCGGCATCGACATAAGATGAACCCGTGGAATTCATCCGTGCCGACAGGGTCAGGTTCGGAAGGAACTCGGGATCCCATTCGGCTCCCAGCGTGACGGTGTAATCCGGCGCGCCGGCAGCCTTCTTACCGTCATAGAGACCATTCGCCGTCTTTGTCGTCTCCGCGTCAAGAAGAACAAGCCCGCCCAGAACACGAAGCGACGACGTGATTTCGCCTGCCACGTTAAATTCAATGCCGCGATAAACCGTTTCGCCATCGGCCTTGAAAGTGTTGTTGACACTGTCGGCGACGCCGGAAGCCTGTGTGGTCTGGAAAATACTCAGTGTGGTGAGAATGTCGCCCCAGTCAACCTTCACGCCGGCCTCGTATTGTTCCGTAACATAGGGTGAAAGCGCCTCGCCGCCATTCGAATAGGTGTCGGGCACGGTTTGGCCGGCGCTGAGACCTTCTATGTAGCTCGCATATATTGTGGTGTTGTCCCATGGCTTCACTGACAGGCCGATGACGGGCGTCAGCGCATCACTTTCGTAGGAGCCCGTTTTCGCTCCTGTCACGATGTTGAAATTGTCGACCTCGACATATTGCTTGCGTAACCCGAGCGTCAGTTGCAGTCGTTCATCGAATGCGGAAAGAGTATCGGACAGTGCAATGCTGGTGAAGGTCGTTTCACTTTGCAGTCCAATCGGCGTGTCGATGATGGTTGGCGCCGGTGCAAAGACGGGGTTATAGATGTTGGACTGCGTTACCGACAAGACCCGGGTGGTCGCAGAACTCCGGTCGGCGCGGTAGCCGTTCACGGAAAGCGTGACGTCATGGGACACCGGGCCGGTGTCGAAATTGGCGCGCAAGCCTGCTTCTGCGGACCGGCGGTCTATATCGATCAGATATCGCCGACCTGTCGCGGTGAAATCACCATTCGGCAGAAGACCGGTTCCTGCCTCTACCGCCTGATTCCAATCCATGGAACTCAGGCCGCCCTTTGCGTAAATCGAGAGCTGATCGGAAATGTCAAATTCCGTCGAAACAGCAGCATAGCGGTCGGTGAAATCGCTGTAGTTCCAGGGTGATACCCAGCCTTCCTGAGGTTTTGGCGGGCGTGCCAGCGGAACGCCGGGCGCTGCTATTACCGTATTGCTCATCCGCTCGGTATCGAGCACCTGCTGACCCAGATCCACGGCAAAACGGAAGTGTTCCCCCCTGTAGTCCAGCGCGAGTGTTCCGTTGGACAATTCCTGCGCCTGGTCTGAAATCGATGTATCGCCGTTGCGATAAAGGATATTGGCACGCGCGCCCCACTCCTTGCCGTCGCCGAAACGGCGGCCGATATCCAGATGCCCGCCAAACTGGCTGTCGGTTGTGTAGGTACTTGTAAATTGTGTGAGCGGCTCATCTTCGGCGCGTTTGGGCACGAGATTGATCACGCCTCCGACCCCGCTTGGCGAAAGGCCACCGAGAAAAGCGCCCGGCCCCTTGAGGATCTCGACACGCTCTATGCCCGCAAGTGTGGTCTGGCTGTTGGGCGCCACACCGAACAGTCCGTTATAAGCGAGTGCACCATTGCCAACCTGCACGCCGCGGATGATGAAATAATTGCCGTTGCCGACGTTGGTCGGCTCTACGTTGCGGATGGCGGGATCGTTCTTCACAACATCTGCAACGGATTGTGCGTTCTGGTTCTCAATCAGTTTCGACGTATAGTTCGTAACAGTGAATGGCGTACTCATCACGTCACGATTGCCGAGAACACCGAGCGCTCCGCCGGTTGCGATCTGACCGCCGGCGTAGACGGGCGGCGAATTCCAGTTGTTGATACGTTCGATCAGGATAGGGTCAAGCAGCGTCGAGCCATCCGCACTGACGCCGCCATTGCCGGCCTGCGCGTTTGATCCGGTGATGGTTACGGTGCTGCCGTTGATCCGGTGGTTGAGGCCTGATCCGGTGAGCAGCTGCGCGATTGCCTCGTTACGGGTAAACGAGCCCCGGACGCCTGGAGAGTTCTTCCCCCGTGCGAGATTGGCGTCGAGGAAAAGCTGGGTACCGGTTGCGCTGGAATAAGCGACCAGCGCCCTTGAAAGCGACTGGGACGGGATATCGAACGAAATCCTGCGTTCACGTGCGGTCGTTTGTGTGGATTGTGCATGTGCCGGTAGTAAATGAACTGCTGAGGCGACGATGAGTGCCGCGCTGAGCATCAGGGACCGGGTAAGGAAGGATTTCCGCAGCCGTCGGGCAGGTGCGGAATTATCCATATCCTTACGGTGTCCCGGGATGTATTCGTTCTGCATCGCGCCGCCCCTGTGTCCGAAAACCCGCCTGACGGGTTTAGTTTTCGCTCGAGGGTCGCTCTTCGCTGTTGCCCTCATAATGTTAGACACCTGGGAAGACCGAGCTAATGATCGGTGTGCTGCATTTTTCTGAATTTTTTGTCTATCGGCGATAGATGACCGTTACGTAGCCATTTGCGTTTAAAATCCTGAGCGGCAAGGTTTCCGCGATTGTTTGCAACGCGATTTCGGTATGCCTTGTGTCAAAGATGGCCGTGACTGGAACGTCGCCGATCGATCGGTCCATCAGAATGATACGGCCGCGGCGGTAGCGTTCCAGTTCGGCAAGTACCCGCCACAGTGGAACATCCTCGAAAACGATCCGGTCCCGGCGCCAAGCCTGAACGGTGGCCGCATCTGCCTGTGTCAGCGGCCGGATGCCATCGGCGCCATAATCGAGCTGCCATCCGGACTGGACCACGACGTCATCCGCTCCGGGCGCCTGAACCACGACAGCATGTTCGATAACCGATACCGTTACCATATCCGGCATGATCTTGACGTCGAATTCGGTTCCGAGCGCCCGTATGCGACCGCTCTCTGCCTGAACAACAAATGGCCTGTTGATGTCAGCAGCCACCCTGAAGAAAGCCTGGCCGCGATGCAGGATGAGACGTCGTTCACTGCCGGAATATAGCATCGAAAGGGCGGAATAGCCGCCGAGTTCAACAGTGCTGCCGTCAGGCAGGGTGAATGAGTGACGTTCGGCGACATCAGTTCGGAAATCCGCAAACAGGTCTGCATGGGTATAAAGATATGCGACCGGTGCTCCAATCAGTACCGCCAGACCGCCAAGCAGGGCGCCGCGCCTGCCGATTGTCCCCGCCTGCCGCCGCTCGAACTCCGGTTTCACCATATCGAAGCGATCCCACAATGCCTGGGCGCGATCATAAGCACTGCGGTGAGACGGATGGGCGGCCAGCCATGTCTCGAAATCAAGCCAGTCCCTCTCGCTGACCTGCTCGTCCTTCATTTGGACGAACCATTCCAGCGCCTCCATGTAGATTGGATCAGTTTCGTCGTCCTGCATAGCAGCCTGTCGTTTCCCGATTTTATCTATCCATCTGTTGGGTCGGTTTCACGGCTTCGGATCACCAGTAACCTATAGGGCAGATGAGGAAGCGAAACCAATGGAAGCTGCGGTTATTCCGCACGCAGGCGACGATCGAGTTCCGCCATGGCCGCAACCACCTGCGTAATCACGGTGTTGCGGGAAATGTCCATGTGCCGGGCGATTTCGTCATAGGAGAGACCCTCGATCCTGTTGAGCACGAAAGCCTGCCTCCGACGCGAAGGCAACTGCGCGATAGCCTTGAGAAGCCTGCGGAGCTCGCTGCGATAAAGAGCAATCATCTCCGGTGAGGGCTTCGTATCCGGTATATCGTCCGTCACGGCGCCGGCAATCTCCATCTCTGCCCGCCGGCCTGAGTCCCTGAGGTAATTGAGGGCCAGATTTCGCACCGCCTGCGTGACATAGGCCGCGTTATGGGGTCTGGAACTGCCGCCGGAGCCGAGGATGTTCGTAAACACCTGTTGGACCAGATCTTCGGCCGTATCGGGATTGCGGACTATGCGCCGCACGAATGAGCGAAGCCGATCGTATTCAGTCTCGTAGAGCGTCGTCATGTCCAGCACGGGGCGGTCATCCAATACAGATTTCGCCGGTTCTATATCAACAAAACATGATAATTCAAGTCATCTTATTGTTATCGGCCGACCCAAGCGGTATGTCGCTCAATTTGGGAATTCTTCGGTTCCGGTTGCGTCCGATATTTTGTGCTGTGCTCCAATCGCCAGCTGATGAACACAATAACCAGTGCGCGCCCCGACCGCGATGCTCGCAAATTATAGGCTGCCATGAACATTCAAACGTATGGAAATCAAGATAATCCGCAACCACCCGACGTGGCCTTGACGATCGGCAGATAATATCAATGCTTCAGAGGCCGATCAGGAGGATGAATGTTGTCCCACGACTAAGAAGCACATAGTCACGATCACACGGCCGGAGCGAATGAACCGCACCGGGTTTGCCGGAGGCTCCAACTTCTGAGAGAGTGGAGCCGATATGAGCAAGACAACGAACAAGTTTTCACCTGAAGTCCGCCAACGCGCCATCCGCATGGTGCTGGATCACGAGGCAGAGCACCCGTCGCGGTGGGCAGCCGTTTCATCTATTGCGGGCAAGATCGGTTGCTCGCCAGCCACGCTGCATGAATGGGTAAAGAAGACAGAGGTCGACAGCGGCAAACGAGCAGGCTTGCCGAGCGACGCGGCCGAGAAGATGAAGGCTCTTGAGCGGGAGAACCGCGAGCTTCGTCAGGCCAACGAGATTTTGCGCAAGGCGTCGGCCTATTTCGCGATGGCGGAGCTCGACCGCCCCTTCAAACGATGATCTCGTTCATTGACGAACACCGTAGCGTGTTCGGGGTCGAGCCGATCTGCAGGCTTTTGCCGATTGCCCCATCAACCTACTACGAGAACGTCGCCAAGCGCCTGGATGTGGACCGCTTGTCGATCCGCGCCCGCAGCGATATCAGCCTGAAGATAGAGATAAGGCGTGTCTTCGAGCAGAACTTTCGCGTCTATGGCGTTCGCAAGGTCTGGCGGCAATTGCAGCGGGAGGGCTTCGACGCTGCCTGTCAATCGGTGTCGTAACGGGACCCCTTCCTCTGGTTGCCTTGGGTCAGCGCGCGTAGGCCCGGAGCTTTCCATTTAGCGCAGGGCCTTCGGGCGCGGGTTGTTTGTCTTTTCGGCTTTAGCTTTGAGAGCGGTTCTTGAAGCGCCAGGATTCATTTCCGGTTTCGATGATCTCGCAATGATGAGTGAGCCTGTCGAGGAGAGCGGCGGTCATCTTTGCGTCTCCGAAGACGGCTGGCCATTCGCCGAAGGCCAGGTTCGTTGAGACGATGATCGAGGTGCGCTCGTAGAGCCTGCTGATGAGATGGAAGAGAAGCTGTCCGCCGGCCTGTGCGAAGGGCAGATATCCCAGTTCGTCCATGATGACGAAGTCGAGCCTGGAGATGAAGTCGGCGAGCCGTCCCTGCTTGCCGTTGCGTGCTTCTGTTTCGAGCCGATTGACGAGATCGACGACATTGTAAAAGCGTCCGCGCATGCCGTTGCGGATCAGGGCGCGGGCGAGCGCTATGGACAGATGGGACTTTCCCGTTCCGGTCCCGCCGACCAGCACGACGTTATGCTGCTCAGTGAGGAATGCGCCTGTCGCGAGTTGACGCACCAGCCCTTCGTTGACGGGCGTGCCGGTGAAGTGGAAGTCGTCGATGTCCTTGGCCAGCGGCAGCTTGGCCAGCGTGATCTGGTATTTGATCGAGCGCGCCTGCTTCTCGGATATCTCGGACTGAAGCAGGTCACCGACGATCTTCGGCGGTTCATGCTGGCGCTTGATGCTGGAGGCCATGATCTCGTCATAGGCGGTGCGCATGCCGTAAAGCTTCAGCGAGCCCATCATGTCGAGGATGTGAGAACGTTCCATGTCAGCTTGCCCTCCTTAGGCTATCGTAACGGGCGCAGTCGGCTAAGGGCTCAAGGGTCAGGCGAAGCGCGTCGGGGATGGAAAGAATGGCGGCCGGCTGCGGGTCACGCTTACGGGCCAGAATGTTGATGATGACGGCGGATGAGAACACACCCTCATCGAGCGCCTCCTGGCAGGCCGCCTCGACGGCAAGAAGACTATCGATGCCGACGCATTCGAGGATCGACACCATCTGCCGATCACCGTCATGCATGGCCTTGAGCTTGCGGCGCACCTTCTCCATGGCCGCCGGCAGAACCCAGTCGTGGAATGGCGCACCGTTCCTCAGCGCACCCGGCTTGCGGGAAAGAACCGGCACGTAATGCCATGGGTTATAGATTGTCTCGCCACGACCGAAGCAGCGCTTGTGCCGGCCGATCTCGACGCCGTTTTGCCGGATGACGATGTGATCGGCATAGGCGTGGACTTCGGCCGGACGACCGACCGCGGTGGAGACCACCGAGTACTTGTTGTTGTCAAAACGCACGAGGCAGGTCTTGCCGATCGCAGCCTGCATGGCATGGAAACCATCGAACTTGCTAGGGTAGCTGACCAGGTGCGGCCGCTCTGCTTCAAATATCTCCCAGATCGTGTGCTGCTGTTGGTCGACATGCTTATGGGCGCGAGCATGAGCGATGCACCTGTCCAGCAGCCAGCCATTCAACTCGTCATAGGATTTGAAGCGCAGCCGTGGCGTGAAGAAGCGTTCGCGCACCAGGCCGACCTGATTCTCGACCTGCCCCTTCTCCCAGCCGGACGCCGGTGTGCAGGCCACCGGCTCGACAAGGAAATGGCTGCACATCTGAAGGAAGCGGCGATTATATTGCCGGTCCTTGCCAACAAAGACCGTCTCCACAGCCGTCTTCATATTGTCGTAGATACCGCGTGTGCAGGCCTCCCCGAAGAAGCCGAACGCCCGGTCATGCGCGTCGAAGACCATCTCCTGGCTCTCGCGGGGATAGGCCCTAATGTACATCATCCGGCTGTGGCAGAGCCGGACATGCGCCACCTTCACCGGCGTCGTCACGCCGTTCAAAACAACGATCTCGTGGCTCCAGTCGAACTGGTAGGCCTCGCCCGGCGCGTAGTAGAGCGGAACATAGGCTTGCGCCGTCACCGCCCCGCGCTCTTTCGACCAGGTCCTCGCATAGCGCCGGACGGTGTCGTAACCGCCTTCGTAGCCGAGATCGCGTAAATCCTCATATATCCGGATAAGCGTTAGCCGTTCGCGGGAAGACTTCGCCTCATTGGCAAGAAGTAAACCGTCGAGTTGATCGCGCCAGGGACCAAGCTTCGGCTGAGGCTGGCGGTGCCGTTCATATTTGAACGCCGTTTCGTCTGAACGCAAAACCTTGCGAACCACCTTGCGCGATATGCCAAGCTCCCGGCAGATCGCCTTGATCGACCTACCCTGAACATGGGAAAGCCGCCGTATCTTTAAAATTGTCTCCACAACAAGCATCCAAATAAAAAGCCTCCGATAAAACCGGAGGCTGTTGTAACCCCATTGTCAGAAGGGGTCCCGTTTGGACGCCGATCACCCCGCTAACGGGGTCCTTATTCCATGCCGAAGCACAGCCAAGATCAGCCGATCGTGCTCTTTCAGCCCAATCTCGGCCGTTGAAATCAAGCCCTGGGCGATGACAAGCAATCGGATCTCGCGATTGCGATGCCGGCGCCGATCGCCAGGGATGGTCTTGAGCCCGAGATTGATCGCGGCGAGATGGGCTCCGGTGGTAACGCCCAACTGCCGGAGGATCGAGGAGGCAAGCAACCAGCCAAGCCAGGGCCCGTGCTGCAGGCCGGAAATCTCGTTCCAAGTATCGAGGGCGACGATCGCCTGCAGCACCGCCGGCAGGTTTTCGGCCTAGCGCAATCGAGAAGCTGCGTTGGCATACTGCGACGTTGTATATCCCTCGAACATATGGCATGGCCGCGCCGGCGGCCTGCCCGCTTTGCACCTGAGGATTTTGGAATTTGTGTTTTATGACGGGGATTTAGCGCTTGATCGCAGTGCTATGGCGTATTGGATCGTAGTTTTAGGCTACTGCCGGATAGCATGTCGTGCTGTGGAGTGGTTGCGGGGGCCAGCCTTCGCGCTTGATAAGGATATGCACACGCCTGTAGCCGTAGCGTACCCGCGTCTGGCAGATGTCCTTGATCTTCAGCTTTAGTTCGGCCTGCTCACCGCGCCTAGACTTGTAGATATAGAGCGACCGGTCGACTTTCAACACCGAGCATGCACGCCGGATCGAAACCTTCCAATCCACTTTCAACGTGTCGACAAGCTTGCGCCTGCGGGCAGGCCTCAAAGCTTTTTTGAAAGCACATCCTGCAGCATGGCCTTGTCCAGCGACAGGTCCGCCACGATCCGCTTCAGCTTGGCATTCTCCTCCTCGAGCTGCCGCAGACGCTTCATCTCCGAGGGCATCAGACCGGCGTATTTTTTGCGCCAGTTGTAAAACGTTGCATCCGAAATGCCCGCCTTGCGGCACACCTCACCGATCGGCGTTCCATCCTCTGCCTGCTTCAAAACAAACGCGATCTGCGCTTCCGAGAACTTGGACGCTTTCATCGAATTCTCCTCTTCTTCCCATCAGGGATCATAAGTGGAAAATTCCAGTTCAAAATGGCCTAATTTGTTGGGGGCACGTCAAATGCCAAACGACAAACATCAAGCCGACGGCAGCAACAAATCCACACGCGGATGTAATTTATAAATCTATATTTACTTGTTAGAGAAATCGCGCGTAGAAGATGAATAGATTCAGTGGGCGGGCGAGGCAGATGGGCACATACACTTTCGCAAAAAGGTCGGTCGAGTATTCTGCCAGAGCCTTGGCTCGTATTTCGATTCATCATTCGGCTGTAATGGCCTACCGGTCGATCGGATACGTTGCCGCTCTTGCGACGACGGTGGTGCTCTTTAGCCTTTACACCGGGATCGCACGGCCAAGGACTTGGTGCCACGTTCCCAATTTCAGATTGGGTTACTTCTGGTATGATTTATCCCCGTATGTGCTCGTCACATCTTTGATCGTGGGGATTTTTGTGTCTTCATTTCAGGTTCTGCGAGCTGATGCCAACATAGGCCATAGATTTACTGTCCTCACCTTGATCTATGCGATGTCGTCCGTCGTTTTCGCGCTCATTTATTTCTCGTTCGGTATCACGATTGACGGCGGGGAAAATGCAGGACAGGTCACGCCCCACGCTTCTGATTATTTGTATTTCTCGCTCATGAATTCACTAACCTTTCATGAGGCAAAAGGCTTTGTTGAGTGCGATAGCCTGCGATTTATCGTGTTCTTTCAGAAAATCTGCGGACCGCTGTTTGGCTTCTTCTATTTGAATCTGGCAACAGAAAGCATTAGTGGTCGGAACTCATGATCGGACCTACGACGATGTGCCACTTCATCAGAAGTAGCGACCTACAATATTATCTCGTGCCTCAACCTCTTGAGAATTCAAGAACCACACGTCCTCCATTCTAACCGTCCCCAACGTTTCACTCTCAACGGACCCAACTAACGTGTTGACGCCATAGCCGATGTCCTCTTCAGAGAAGTTGGTATCAATTGACGTTATCTTTAAGTCAGAGACCGACCTGAACTCGTCAGGCGAGAACTTGGCATCCCCATTGTCGATCCAGAAACCGACCCCATCCAGCTCAACTCCATCGATCACGCCGTTCTCATTGGCGTCGAGAGCTTGGATCCTTACGAACCCATTTTCGACGGATCCGTCTATGCTATCTCCAAACAGCCATGTTCCATCTATGTCTCGAGGTGGCGTTCCCCTGCGGATATCTAGAACGAAAGCATCAGTGTTTACTTTCACCCAATCAATCTGATCGAGCTCTCCATCGCCATTGATATCGAAGGATACATACTTCCCCACTGAAAAAACCGTATAAAGCTTCTGTCGAGATTGAGTATGCCCCGTGATGTCTATCCGGCCGTTACCATTGAGATCAATTATCAATGGGCAGTCGCCCGCTCTGGCGATTGTCTGCTTCACTGTCGAGACGTAGATCACAATCAAGACAATAGGCATAAGCACAGTTAGTTTCAGGACCAACCGGTCCAGAGAATTAGTGAAGCCAATTCGGCCCGCTTTTACATGCATACCCAGACCCCCATCTTAGTTGTACGAAAGAGATCTGCATTTTGCCGTTCCAGTCAAGTATTTTGACTATTCTCCTCAAAAATGGCTTTGGCGACTTGGATCCTCTCCGATAACCTGAATCCATCAGAACAGCACATGGGTTTCGTTATAGGATTCCCCCGCTCGAAACCTCCCCCTCCCCGTCATCTCGCGCAGGCCCAACTCCGTCACGATCCGCCGCGCCGCCTGCGGCGTGACCTCGAGCGTTTTCGCTACCATCCCGGCCGACACCAGCGGTTTTGCCATAACCAGCTCAACCAGCTCCGGCAGTTTTGATGACGTTCGCCGCCCCTCCAGCTTCCGCTCGAACATTTTTCGCGCCAAGACCAGCCGGCCATGTTCCTTCATGCCGATCTCGGCGGCCGCCAGCAAACCACGGGCGATAGCAAGGAGCCGGGTTTCGCGGGCGCGATGGCGGCGCCGGTCCACGGGAATGGTTTTCAGGCCAAGATTGATGGCGCAGAGATGGGCGCCTGACGTGATGCCAGCCTCGCGCAGGATCGACGCGACCAGCAGCCGGCCGAGCTAGGGCGCATGTTGAAGCACGGACAGTTCGTTCCAGGCATCGAGGGCAACGCTCGCTTGCAGCACCGCCGGCAGGTCTTGCACCTGCCGTAACACGCCGCGCCATTCGTCCAGCCGCTCATCCTCATCCCAGTCGAGATCATAGATCATCGAATCTTTTTCGACCCCGCCGCCGCGGCCAGGTCTTGTCGCGCTTGCGATCGCCGCATCCGATCGGGCCAGCAGCGCATCGATTGCGGCATAGTCGACGCCGGGTAAATCTTTTTCCTCGTCACCATCATCCCCCACCCCTTCCGCGTCGATCGCCACCGCCGGCCGAGCAACCCCGACCGTCGTCGCCTCGTCCCCGCCGCCCGACCCAATCTCCGAGGTTTTCCGCAGCGAGCGGATGCCGTCGGCAGAGAGGACCCACTCCGGGGATTGGTCGGCGATCCGCCGGCGGGTACGCAGAACGTCGCGGGCAATGGTGAGCTCATGGGTGGGCGTGCGGATGTCGCGGGTGGCGTCGTGGAGGACGAGGTCTTCGAGGTGAACGAGTTCGCCGTCGATCCAGAGTGAGGCGCAGGCGTCTGCAAAGTTTTGACGCTCGAGGAAGCCGGCGCCGACGGGCGAGCGAGAAATTCGCCCGTCGAGACGCGTCAAAGCGAGACCGGCGTCGAAAGCTGGGTGCATCAGGGCTGTCATGCTGATTTTCGAAAAATCGTAAGCCATTGAAATCGTGGTAAATGATTTACTAAATGAAATCTATCTAAATATTGTATTTCGCCACACGGTACGGTTTTACGTTGCTTTAACAATCATCGATAATTCTTCAATATCAATAATAGATATTTATTTCACTATAATATTATTATAATTATATATCGCCGACTGAAAGCGAAATTTTTACTTTACACTCTCCATTCTAGATAAATTCGATCCGAAAATATATTCTCATCATCCAGCACCCATTTGCGAATCCCTCCTTTGAAGCCCAAGCATTCCTGAACATAATCGCGTGGAGAAGAACTCAGTTTGTCTATCGCTATTGCTTGAGTTCGCGTCTCGACCATCCTCCCAGCGCCCCGAGTGACGGCAATAGCGCGGAGGCGCGTCCGCAGGATTGATCGCACGCATAAAACCTTACGGGGGCCGCCTGGCCTCCGCAGACAAACTTGTCAGTTGTTGATCCGCCAAGATGCCGATCAGGCTCCGTAGGGCACCCAGATGTTCTTCACTTGTATGGCCCTGCGCAAATAGTCACGGCCCTGCCCTTGTGTACGGTCAAGCCAATCGGGCTGACGCCCGTTATTGACCCAAGTAGCCTTCAGGTTGCCCGCAGACGCCCGCTCTACCATCGCGCTTCCATCAGCCGAACCGAAATACCAGATTGCTGCAACGTCATCATGCTCGGCCAGCGTCTTTGCAAGCAGATCGCATTCGCCGGTGACAATGTTGATGACCCCGCCGGGCACATCCGAAGTGTCCAGCACTTGATAGAAATCACCGGCAATCAATGGATGGCGCGACGACGGGATGACCGCAACGCGATTGCCCATGGCGATTGCCGGCAGCACCAGCGACACCAGCGAGAGGAGCGGCGCCTCATCCGGGCAAACGATACCGACAATGCCCCACGGCTCGTTCATGGCAAGCGTGACGTGGCGCGACTTGGTGGAGTGTACCGCGCCATCGAACTTATCAGCCTGGGCGGCGTAATAGGAAATACGGCGCAGAGATGCGTCAAACTCGTCCTTTGCCTTCTTTTCGCTTACACCGGTACTATCGATGATGCGGACGACAAATTCGTCGCGACGCGCATCGAGGTTCTCTGCCAGATAATAGAGCACCTGCGCGCGGTTATGGGCGGTTGCGGAACTCCAGCCCGTTGCCTTGGATGCTGCTTCCACAGCATTTCGGATGTCCTTGCGGTTGCCTATTCCGGCCATGCCGATCACGGCGTTGCCCTTGCCGGCCACCGAATAGCTGTAGCCACCGTCGGGGCGGGTTTGCTTGCCGCCGATATAGTTCTTCATGGTCCGATCAAGGCCGTCGATCGCCATCTTGCTGTCAGCATTCGGCAATGCAGACGGCGTAAAGGCTTCAGCGGGCTTGTTGACCGGCAGGCTCTTTTCCCAGTCTGCCGCCAGATATTCGTAAAGCCCTTCGCGCGCACCTTCACGGCCGAAACCACTTTCGCGGTAGCCACCAAAACCTGCACCGGCGTCCAGCATATTAGTGCAGTTGATCCAGACCACGCCTGCCTTGACGCGGGCTGCCAGATCAAGCGCGACATTGATGTTTTCCGACCAGATGGAGGCGGCTAGGCCGTAGCGGGTGTTGTTGGCCAGCGAAACGGCTTCATCCGGCGTGCGGAATGTGGTTGCCGCAGCAATCGGACCAAAAATCTCAACCTGGCAGACCGTCGACGCCTGATCGACATCGGTGAAGAAGCCGGGAGCGACGAAATTGCCGGTGGCCGGCAGCGGGTTGGAACTCTGCCAGAGTTCACCGCCCTCCTCCACGCCCTTGCGGACCAGATCCGTGATGCGTTTCACCTGAGTAGCGGAAACAATCGCGCCGACATCGGTCGACTTGTCGAGCGGATCACCGATCCGCAGGGTTTCCAGCCGCTTTTTCAGCCGTGCATAAAATTTCTCGGCAATGCCCTCCTGCACCAGCAGGCGGGAACCGGCACAGCAGACTTCGCCCTGGTTGAACCAGATCGCGTCAACAACACCTTCAACCGCCGCATCAAGATCGGCGTCCTCGAAAACGATGAAGGGTGACTTGCCCCCCAGTTCCAGAGACAGTTTCTTGCCCGAACCGGCGATCTGCTCGCGAATAACGCGGCCGACCTTGGTCGAGCCGGTGAAGGCGACCTTATCGACGCCATCATGGCCGCAGATCGCAGCGCCGGTCGAGCCATCGCCCTGGACGACATTGACGACACCGGCCGGAAGGCCGACCTCGTGGCAGATTTCCGCAAAGGCGACAGCCGCCAGCGGTGTCAGGTCAGCAGGTTTCAGCACTACGGTATTGCCGGCGGCAAGCGCCGGCGCGATCTTCCAGGCCAGCATCAGCAGGGGGAAATTCCAGGGGATTACCTGACCGCAAACACCGACCGGTGAGAAACCACGGAACTCGTCTTCCACCATTTCGGCCCACCCGGCGTGATGGTAAAAGTGGCGGGCGACGAGTGGAATGTCGATATCACGGGTTTCGCGAACCGGCTTGCCGTTGTCCATCGTTTCCAGAACCGAAAGGAAGCGCTCGCGCTTTTGTATATGACGGGCGATGGCGTAGAGATAACGGGCGCGTTCGTGACCCGACAGCTTCGACCATTTTCCGAAGGCCGTGCGGGCGGCCTTGACCGCCTGATCCACGTCTTCCTCATTGCCGCAAATGATGTCCGCCAGCTTGTCCCCGTTTGCGGGGTTTGAAACGGCAATCGTCTTGCGGCCATCGGGAGAAACAAACCGGCCGTTGATATAATGACCGAACGAACGTCCGTGAGTGTCGAGCCACTGCTTCACATCACCATTGGCTTCGGGGGAAGGTCCATATTCCATGGTTTCCAAAATGTCCTTGATGGGTCGCATTTTTTCAGTCCTTATGCGGCAGCGTGATGATGAGCGCTGGAATAGCGGCCGGTTACGAAATGTTCGAGCTGCCGCTCGATATCGCCAAGCATCGAACTGGCGCCGATGCGGAACAGGTCTGGCTCCAGCCAGCGATTGCCCAGTTCCTCCTTCATCAGCGTCAGCCATGACAGCGCGTCCTTCGCCGTCTTCAATCCGCCTGCGGGCTTGAAGCCGACCATCTGGCCGGTCAGTTCGCCGTAATCGCGCAGCGCCCGCACCATGGTCAGACTGACCGGCAGAGTGGCGTTGACCTCCTCTTTGCCGGTGGAGGTCTTGATGAAGTCCGAGCCCGCCTGCATCGCCACCATCGAGGCTCGATAGACGTTGGTCAGCGTGTTGAGATCGCCCGTCGCGAGGATAGCCTTCATATGGGCGTCGCCGCAGGCTTTACGCATCGCGGCAATCTCGTCGTAAAGTGCGGTCCAGTTCTGCGTCAGAACGAACTCGCGGGTTATGACAATATCGATCTCCTTGGCGCCTTGCTCGACCGCATAGCGGATTTCGGCCAGCCGCTGCGGCAGCGGTGTCAGGCCAGCAGGAAAGCCCGTGGCCACCGATGCGACCGGAATAGCCGAGCCTTCCAGCGCCTTGACGGCGTGGGGCACCATGGTCGGATAAACGCAGACGGCGCCGGTGGTGATGCCGGCATCCGCAAGGCCGAGTGCCTCGAGAAGGTCTTCCCGGACCGGACGGCGCGCTTTCGCGCACAGGCGGCGTACGCGACCGGGCGTGTCATCACCAGACAGCGTTGTCAGATCGATGCAGGTGATGGCCTTGATCTGCCAGGCGACCTGGTATTCCTTCTTAATCGAGCGCCGGGCGGTGATTGTCGCTGCACGCCGTTCGGAGGCACTGCGATTGATCGATACATCTTCAAACCATTCCGGTTTGAGAGCGGTGCCGTTATTTCTGGGAAATGCTTCGCTCATTTTCTGTCCATTTTTCTGGTCAGGCCGCGGCATTGGCATGGTCGCGGCAAAAAGCCTCGAACTCTTCGATGCTGGCATAGGCCTTCTGTGTTCCGGGACGGGTGATGGAATGCGCCGCGTAAAGCGATGCCTTCTTCAGGGAGGATACGACCTCGCGCGTTTCGGCGTAAAAGTGGGCAAAGGAGCCAATAAAGGCATCGCCCGCACCCGTGGTGTCCCTGGGCGTTACCTTGACGGGTTCGATGTTGACGATTTCGTTGGAAGTAATCATGCGCGCACCACGCCCGCCCAAGGTAACGATGACGGTGCGAATGCCGCGTGCGATCAGCGAGCGGGCGGCGCTGACGATGTCTTCGTCGGTGTCGGTCGGTAACCCCGACAGCAAGGCAAGCTCGCTCTCGTTCGGCACGAGGAAGGTTACCTGACGGATGCGCTCAGGATCGAGATTGGCAGCGGCAGGCGCGGGATTGAGGATCGTCTCGATACCGTTCTGGGCAGCAAGTTCGATGGTATGGTAGACAGTCTCAACCGGCACTTCCATCTGCATCAGGATCAAGCCACACTCTTTCAGATCTGCGGCCGCCTTGTCGACCTCCGCAGGCAAAAGGTCGGCATTGGCTCCTTTGACGATGAGGATGGAATTCTCGCCTGATTGTTCGACGAAGATCGGTGCGACACCGCTGGATTTGCCAGCAACCTTCACCACATGACGCGTATCAACGCCAAAGCTCTCGAGGTTGCGGATGGTGTTATCCGCGAAGACATCGTCACCGACCCGGGTGACCATCATCACTTCAGCACCAAGGCGCGCCGCGGCAACCGCCTGGTTGGCACCCTTGCCGCCGCACCCCATTTCGAAGGTGGGCGCCTCAAGTGTCTCGCCCGGTCCGGGCATACGGTCCACATAGGTGATGAGATCGACCATGTTGGAGCCGACGACCCCGATTTTCTTACTCATGCCGATATTCCCCTGCTTATCTATTTTAAAGGGCGCTGATCCTGGCGCCGAACTCATCGGCGGCAGCGCGGTCGAGATAGCCCAGCCGTACCGGAAACACCCTGCGTTCACCCGGTGATAGTCTCTGCACATTGTTCTTGGCCTTTTCCGCCTGATAGCCTTCCGGCTCGCAGGTGGATGGCAGGGCGAATGCGGCAACCTGCGAATCCCCGTTGACCAGGATCCAACGCACTGTCTTCGGGAAGGCGGCGAGCGGATAGGAGATGGCAAAGCCATCTCCCTCACGTCGTTGCATCATCAGATGTGTCAGCCCCTCACCGTCTGCCTGCAGGCCATTGATGTAGAATACCTGTTCAGGGTCGTAACGTTGCGGTTCGTCGAGCACCTCCATGGCGGAAGGCTGACATGCCAGCGTCTCCAGCAGGGAAAAGTAATCGGGGGTTGGTGTGACGTGGCCGGGTACGGCAGTTCGCACCCTCACTTGCTCCGGCGTGTAGGGCACCGGCTGAACAATTTGCGCACCCTCGGCATAGGCAAAGTTCACATGGCACATATACATGAGATCCATAGGCGCTGAAGACAGGTTCTGGATGTCCATGACCATGTCAAAAAGCGTGTCTTCAGCACGCAAAGTCACGCTGGGGCGAGCCAGATAATTGGCACCAAAGCCCATGACATATTCGACTTCCCCGGTTGCACGCACGTAGGCGCCGCGGGAATCGTGTCCGATGACAAGACCGGCTTTGTCCATGACGGCACAGGGCATTTCGCCATGCAGGGCATGATTATCTTGCGGCGACGGGCAGCCGTTGCGCAACATGCCGCTATGGAATGCAAAACATCCGTATGTCTCGACGATTGAACCGGCTGGTCGCGGCATCGAAAAGCGGCTTCCCATAGTCAGGTCAACGCCGTTGAATTCAACGCTCCAGATCATCTGCCCCATGAATGGCAATAGGACGATCCGGCCGTGGCGGTTCTCCAGTTGCAGCGCTTCAACGCCGGTGGCATAGCGGAAGGTGGTAACCTTCAGCCCATCGGTTGCGGCTAAAAGATGCGGGACATCGGTGAAGTCTCGGCTGCGGAGATGAAATTCTGTCGCCTGCATGGGATCACCTGCCGGGGTTTCGCCATGCATTGATGGCGATCACGAGAATGAGGAATGCGCCCCAGATGAAGTCGATCAGGTGGTTGGAGAACCGCATCATCTGAAAGCCGGAAGAGAGCAGCATGAGGGCGACAAGCGCAATCGCAACGCCAAGAACGCGCCCTTTCCCGCCCGCCGGGTTTGTGCCCCCGAGAACGGCAATCAGCACCGCCTGCAGCAGATAGGACGCGCCGTAGTCGGATTTAGCTGCATTGGTCCGCCCAGACAGAATGATCCCCGCCAGTGACGCCAGCACGCCGGTAAGCATATATGAATACAGCATCATGCGATCCTTGCGGATGCCAGCAAAGACGGCTGCCCGCGGATTGGTCCCGATCAGCATCAGGTTGATGCCGAGCGTCGAGCGCGTCAGCAGGATCGCCACGATAATGCACACGGCGATGAACAGCAGGAACGGCGTTGCTATACCGAAGACTTTACCGTTACCGATCCAGTTCCACGCGTCAGGAAATCCGACAATTGCCGGACCGCCGGTCAATACCAGCGCCAGCCCCATCAGAATCTGACCTGTGCCGAGTGTCGCCAGGATCGGGGTAATGCGCAATTTCGCCACCAAAAGGCCGTTGATCAGACCGGACAGTAGGCCAACCACCATCGCGAGCACGATGCCAAGCCCTGTGTAGAACACGATGCCCGACGTGGAGGATTGCCCTGACTGAACCATGGTGGAATGGAAATAAATGCCGGCGACAATGCCCGCCAGATTGGCAATTCCCACCACGGACAGATCGATGCCACCGGTCAGCATTGCGATCATCATGGCGATGGAGAGGATCCCCAGTTCAGGCATGATGTAACTGATGGATTCGAAGTTGTAATAGTTCAGGAACTTGCCGGGGTTCATCCATGTCATCAGGGCAAAAACGATGATGGTGATCAAAAGCAGCTGAACGATGTTGTTGTCGTTGCCGAAAAGCCGACGCATATCGAACGAATTCTTCATGATGCGCTCTCCCGTCACGCTATGCTTTTACGGTCACGCCATGCCGTGATGGCAGTGGCAATGATGATAATCAGGCCGACAACAACGCGCTGCCAGGTGGTGTCCACCTTCATGATGATCAGGGAATTTTTGACCATCACCAGCATGAACACGCCCATCAATGTGCCGAGAACCGTGCCGCGTCCGCCAAAGATTGACGCACCGCCCAAAACCACGGCTGCGATCACGTCGAGTTCGAGCCCGACAAAATCGCGCGGGTTGGCAAGCCAGATCATCGAGGAATGCAGCAGGCCCGAGAAGCCCGCCAGCGCACCGGCGATGCAGTAGACAAAGAAGATCGTCGCGCCCGTATTGAAGCCAACGCGCTTTGCGGCCTCAGGAGAGCCGCCGTAGGCATAAACGCTGCGCCCGATCATGGTGTAGGTGAGGATGAGATGGATGACAAACGCCAGCCCCAAATAGACCAGGAACATCGCGGTCAGGCCGAAAGTCGATCCCGTGGCCGAGGTCAGAGAGATCACATCGGTCTTGCCGAACTCGATCAGCTCCTTCGGCATCTTGTTGATGTTGACGATGCTGGTGCCGACGAGGCCGAGAACAAGACCGCGCACAATCGAACCTGTCCCGAGCGTCACGATCAGCGGGATCATCCTGAAACGGTGAATAATGAAACCGTTAAACGCACCAAGAGCCAGTCCAATCAGCGTCGCCGCAACGAAGGGAATGAGCACGCCATCATAACCGAGATAGACCATGCTGCGCACAGTCAGATACATCGCGGCAATAGCGAATGCCGTAAAGGATACGTCGATACCGCCCGAAATCATCACCAGCAATACGCCGAGCGCCATGATGCCAATCACGACATTGGAGCGCAGCAGGCCGAAAATGTTGTCGAGCGACCAGAAGGCCGGATTTATGAGACCGATAATGACCATGGCCGCGAGCAACACGCAGGCGATAATGGATTCTGTGTTTCTCAGGAGTTTCATGACTTGCGGCCCCTCAATTCAGCATCTTGAGCCGGTCATTGACGGCGTCTTCAGTCATGCTCTCCCCCGACAATTCGTCAACGAAACGGCCGCGATGCATGACCAGCACGCGGTTGCAGTTCTGCACCAGTTCCGGCACATCGTCGGAAATCATCAGCACAGCTAGGCCTTCCTTTTCGGCCAGCCCGCGGATGATGTTGTGGATCTGTGCTTTGGAACCGACATCGACGCCGACGGTCGGTCCGTTGAGGATCAGCACGTTGGCGCCCGTCAACAGCCAGCGGGCCAGAACCACGCGCTGCGCGTTGCCACCGGACAAATGGTTGACCGGCGTGTGCGGCCCCGGCGCCACGATCTGCATGGCCGAGAACATATCGCGGGTCGTCTCATTCGCCTTTTTGCGATTGATGAAAAGACCACGGACAAATTTCTCAATCGACGTGACAATGATATTGCGCTCGATCGATTGGGTCAGGAATAGCCCCTCGGTCAGGCGGTCCTCCGGCACATAAGCGACACCGCAGGCAATAGCTTCTTGCACACTCCTCGGGTGTACCTCGCGGCCTGCAATGCGCATTAAACCGGTAAAATCGGGTCGCATTCCAAACAGCGCCAATGCAAGTTCGGTACGGCCAGAACCGATCAAGCCCGAAATACCGACGATTTCACCCGGCCTCAATGTAAGGGCGGCATTGTCCACGGAACCCGGAACCGTGAGATTGCGCACTTCCAGCACCGGCGTGTCGGCGCCCTCCGGGGCAGCCCACTGGTAGCTGTGGGCAGTCATTTCTTGTCCCGTCATCGCGCGGGTAATCGCCGGCTCGTCAAATTCGGCAATCGGTCCTTCGGCAGCCTTCTTGCCATTTCGGAAAACTGTCAGGCGCTCGCTGATTTCAAGCATTTCCCGCATCTTGTGGCTGACGAAGAGCACGGCGATGCCCTGCGCCTGAATATCGCGAACAATCTTGAAGAGGGCATCCACCTCATAGCGCGTCAGCGCCGTGGTCGGCTCATCCATGATGATCAGGCGCGCATCAGCCATCACAGCGCGGGCTATCGCCACGATCTGCTTCCCCGAAGTTGGCAGGCTTTCGACATCCGCATCAAGATCGATATTTACGCCCAGGCGGTCCAACGCTTTCTGGGCCAGCTGTCGAACCTGTCGCCAGTCGACCGTCTTGCGACCTTCCATCAGGAGGGTGTTGATCGCCAGATTCTCGGCCACCGTCAGGTTTCCAAACAACGAAAAATCCTGATAGATCACCTGGATACCGTGGTGAACGGATTTTACCGGATCGAGTTTGCCGACGGGCTTCCCGTCGATCAGAATCTCGCCATCCTCAGGCGTGTAAACCCCGGACATGATTTTAATGACGGTGGATTTGCCGGAACCGTTTTCACCTGCAAGGCAATGGATTTCGCCCGGGCGAATGCTCAGCGATACGTCGTCGAGCGCCTTCACGCCGCCAAACCGCTTGCCGATATGGCGCAGCTCGATCAGATTTTCAGTCATAATGGCCTCGTGCAAGCCTGGAAAACACGGGGTGTAAAAGGAGAGAGGGTTACCCCTCCCTCCGCGGTTCGGATCAGAAGTCGTACTTGTCCATGTTTTCTTTGGTTACGCCGACCCAACCTGCGCCATAGAGCAGATGCGGCTTGGAGGCGTCAGGCACCAGCACGCTTTCGTAACCAGGCAGGCCAAGGTTCAGGCCGGCCTTGATCTGCTCGTTCTTCTTCTCGAGAACCGCGACAGCCAGCATGTTCATGGCGTAACCGGCAACGGCCGGATCCCAGAACTGAATGTACTGGATATTGTCGTTCTTGATATATTCGCCGGCAACGGAAACAAGGCCCGTGCCCGAGAAGAAGACCTTGCCCGACAGACCGCCCTCGGCGATCAGACGACCCGCACCCGCGGATGTCGGCATCGGAGCGCCGAGAATACCGGTGATGTCAGGATAGGCGGTCATCGCCTCCTTAAGCTTGGTATAGTCGGTATTAGCGTCGTCATAGGTTTCCAGCCGCTCGGTCGCCTGCGACATCTCCGGGAAGTTGGCCTTCTGGTATTCGACGGCGCCGTCGATCCATTCCATCTGCGACTTGGACGTCAGGCTGCCAACGGTAGCGACATATTTGCCCTTGCCACCCATGGATTTGCCAAGTTCCTTCATAAGGTTCGCACCATAGGCCTTATTGTCGAAGGCTTCTATGTCGAAATCCACATTCTGGATGTTGGAAGCCTCATGGCTGATGACAACAATGCCGCGATCACGGGCTTTCTTCAGGACCGGCTCCACCGCTTCGACCGAGAACGGCACGATGGCAATGGCATCTACGCCCTGCGCGATGAGGTTTTCAACGATCTGCACCTGGGCGGCAGCATCAGCTTGGCTTGGGCCAACCATCCAGACATCATTTCCGGTATCACCCTTGAACTGCTCAACACCATCGCGCATGCGGTCAAACCATGCGATGCCATCCACCTTCACGACGGTTGCGATCGTGTATTTCTTGCCGCTGGCCGCGGTGATCAGCTCCTTGTTGACCTTCGATGTATCGACAGCGCTCTGCGCAAAAACAGCCGACGCGGAAAGCGTCGCAACAAGCGCGATGGTTGCGAAGATTTTATTCACGGATAACTCCTCCCTTTGAAATTGCAACGTGCCGGACTTCTATCAATCGCAGCACCCGCTATTGTTCGATCCCAAACGCCGGCGACCGCTCCTCATGCGTCCAACGCCTCCTCATTCTCCCGGAAAGGCTTCCCACGCCCTGGTAGCCGCGCCTCAATGTGGCCCAGAATCCTGTTGTTTTCCTCTCCTGATAATGCGAACTATCATGATACAATTCGATCATTATGTTTCGATCGTTTCATGTTTGTTATTCTTCTGTCAAGCGCAGAGAGTGGCGATTGCGAGCAAAGCGACACCGAAATGTGAAGAGCAGCGAGAAACCGAAAGCGAAAACAAAGTGAGCAAAATAAGTGCACGCAATGCCAGGTTGGACGCGCTGGCCAGGCTGGTCCAGGAAACAGGCGTCCTGAGGCTGCGGGACGCCGCGTCCCGGCTTGGCGTATCCGAAATTACCATTCGTCGCGACATTGCCGCCGATGGCGAACGATTGAGCTGTCTTGGCGGCTACATCATTCCGGTTCAGGACGGCGCAGTCAGCAGCGACTATGTGCTGGAGCAGGAAAAGGACAGCCATGCGGCGGCCAAGATGCGCGCATGCACGCAGGCTGCGGCTTTGATCGAGCCACATGACACTATATTCATCGACTGTGGAACGACGATGCCGCATCTGGCGCGGCAGATTCCGGTAAATGCACATGTCACCGCCATCTGCTATTCTCTCAATGTTGCCGAGGAGCTGGCAAGCAGAAACGATGTCCGCCTAATCATGCTCGGCGGACTCTATCATCCGGAGGCGGCCTCGTTCTCGGGGGATGAGGGCTTTGAGGTGCTGAAGCGCGTCAATATCAACAAAGCATTCTTGTCTGCAGGCGGCGTGGACGGACATCACGGCGTGACTTGTTCGCATTTTCATGAAGTGCCGATCAAACAGATGGTCATGCAACGCTCAATGCAAAAGCATCTTGTGGTTGACAGCAGCAAGTTCAGCAAGGTGCGGGCGGCGCGCTATGCTTCCATCGGCGACTTCAATTCAATTGTTTCGGATCAACCCTTACCTTTTGTAAAATAAGCGGAAAATGGCGCGCGTTTCCGCTGCTCCTCGAAGGAGGCATCGACTATTACCCATGGCCTTTTCGGGCGGATCATTCGGGGTGTTTTTCTCGGCCTCCCGAAGCGGGAAATGCTCGAACCTCCCCTGCCCAGGACGGGTTCTATCGATTCCATGATGGCTGGTACAATCTCATCGCAGCTTGACCAGTTGCGGACGTCGAGCTCCATGCCGGGGGAGGAGGATAACAATTAGCCAAAGATATCTATCTGGCTGACCTCGACCTCCACTTTCGTCAGGCGTTCCAGGAACTCGGCAGTTTCGTAAACGGCACCGTGGAACATAATGTCCGGCCGTCGGCACATAGGGCTATCGCGACATGCTGGTGAAGGTCTTACCGACATTATGATCCGGTCTGAGGCAAAGATCCTTGAAAGCTCCCCGTGCCGTCTAGCTGACTTTTCGACGCCCCCCTATCTGATGAGCTTACGATTTTTCTGCATAAACTCCTCCTGTCGATCAATCGGGTTCAGGTTTCAGTTCGCCGTGACAAGCCGGCATATCGAAGCGCGATAAAGGCCATGAGACCGGCAGCAGAGAACGCATTCAGATTGAGAAACGTTGCAAGATCGCCTGCCGACCAGGATTGCACCCCCGCGCCCAGAAATGTGCGCGAGCAGAAGAACTGCCATCGCATATTGCCAGAGTTTCTCGTCCGCACGGAACGAAATGGCCACCAGCATGATGCAGGCCGCAAAGAAAAATTCGGTGCCGGATGCATGGCCGAACATCGCCGTTTCAACCAGGGTATCGAGCCTTCCGACAAGAGGAAGCGCCAGGCGCGCAGCCAGATGTGATTTCTTTGCAAGAAACGGAATCGCAGGAAAAAAAGGCAGCGACAGCACGGTAATGAGCGATGCCACAGCAGCATCGGCGTCGACCAGATACCAGACATAAAGCGGATAAAACGGCTTGTTGAGGATGATGACCCAGGCAACGGTAAGTGTCGCTTTTGTCAGGTCATAGGTTACGGCCAAGCCCGTCCGCCTATCGTCCCTTCCAAGTTCCATCAGGCCGTCTTCTCCGTTAGCGCCAAGCAGGCTGCTGGCCTAGATACGAAGAAAAGACTGGTTTGGCTTCAGTCGCGAGACAAAAGTACGATGGTGGTTCCGTAAATCGACGCGCAAGCCGCGCCACTTTGGAAAACCGCACCGAGAATATCCGCTGTCATCAGAGAACCGCAGAAGCAATCAGCCGCCGCAAGCGGCTTTTCAAGGTATTGTCGCGGCTCGTCTTTATCGATCAGACGCTGATGGTAACTGCTGTGCCGCCTACACGACGAGATCCGGGTTCTTCCACAGGCGGAACCCGCCTTCGAAAGCCAGAGCGTTGTCTCCGCGTCTGCACTTCGGCGGCAGATTTTCGAGCTTCTCCACGTTGCCGCCGCCGATGACGACCTCATCCGGTTCAAGAGCCGCGCTCAGGAGCTCCACAACGTCTTGGACGCGCTTTTGCCATTTCGCGTTGCCTTTCTTTTCCCGATAAGCCTCGCTGACATAATGCTCGTAGGTTTTGCCCTTGCGGTAAGGAAGATGGGCGATCTCCATCGGCTGGGCAACATTTTCGACAATCATCGCGGCGCCCAAACCCGTGCCGAGACCGAGAAACAACATGCGTCCGCCCTTGTAAGAACCAATCGCCTGCATGAGCGCATCGTTGACGATGCGAACGGGACAATCGAAAACGCCCTCATAGTCATAGCCAACCCAGCCTTCGCCCAGATTGACCGGTTCCCGAAACGGTTTGTTGTGAACGACCGGGCCGGGATATCCCATGGCGATAACGTCATAGGTCATATCCTTTGCCATGGCGGTTACCGCGGCGACCATTTCCTGTCCCGTCATTGCCTTGCCGCTTTCAACCTTGCGCTCTTCGCCACCTGTGCTCAAGCGGATCTTCACGTGATTGCCGCCGATATCAATTGCAAGAACGGTTTGATCCTCTGCCATGTACTGGCCTCCGTCGACTATGCGTGTGGGCGTTACTCGGGATCAACCCATCCGCCTGGCGGGCCAAACCCTGCCATTTCCGCCGGACCCCAGCTTCCCACCTCATATGCAGGCGGCACGGCAGGATCATCGAGGATAGGCTCCACGATCTTCCAAGCCAGTTCCGCCGCATCCTGACGGGTGAAGAGCTGTCGTTCGCCGGCCATCGCATCGCCGATCAGCCGCTCATAAGGCGCCATATCACCAATACCATCATCGACCGCGCCAAGTTCTACGGCCTCGCCGCGCATACCATCGCCAGCAGCCTTGCGGCGCGCGCCGATTCCAATCGCGATATCCGGCCCCAGACGGAAGCGCACATAATTGGCGGGCGTTGTCTCGACATCGCCAAAGAGCGCAATTGGCGGCCGTTTCAAGCGGACCAAAACTTCGGTTGCATGCGCTGGCAGGTTCTTGCCGGCGCGGATGAAGAAGGGCACGCCATTCCAGCGCCAGGTGGCGACGCGAAAGCGCACGGCGGCGAAGGTTTCCCGGCTAGATGCCGGCGCGACACCCGGCTCGTCCAGATAGCCTCTGAACTGTCCGCGCACCACATCGTTACGAGTGAGCGGCGGCATGGCTTTCAGTATCTGTACTTTTTCATCGACGAGATCATCCGAGGCGCTTGTGGCCGGCGGCTCCATGGCCAGCAGCAACAGCACATTGATCAGATGGTTCTGGATCACGTCGCGGATACATCCGACCTCGTCATAAAACTTGCCGCGCCCCTTGATGCCGAAATCTTCGGCCATGGTGATCTGTACGCTTTCGACATGGTCGCGGTTCCATACGGGCTCGAGAAAGGCATTAGCAAACCGGAAATAAAGAAGGTTCTGGATGGCCTCCTTACCGAGGAAATGGTCGATGCGGAAAATTGCATCCTCTGCGAAAACCGCGTGCAGCGCTTCGTTCAACGCTTCGGCGGAGGCAAGGTCACGGCCGAAGGGTTTCTCAACCATCAGCCGCGCCGAAGCGGCGATGCCCGCCTTGTTGAGGCCGGTTACCACGGTTTCGAAGAGAGACGGCGGAATGGCAAGGTAATAAAGCGGATGCTGGTGCCCGCCAAGCGCCGTGCGCAGCTTTTCGAATGTCGCTTCGTTGCGATAATCGCCGGAGACATAGGTCAGCTGTTCCGCGAATTTTTCGAAGACGGCTTCATCGATCTTGTCCACATGGTTGGCGACCGCATCGCGGGCCCGCGCTATCAGCTGCTCACGCGGCCAATCGTCGAAAGCGACGCCAATGATGGGCGTTTGCAGCGCGCCGTGTTTCACCATGGCGTAGAGAGAGGGAAAGATCATCTTATAGGCAAGATCGCCCGTGGCGCCGAACACCACCAGCACGTCCGATCGCTGCCTGTCCGTGGCTGAGGTCTTCATTTGGCTTTCTCCAGATGGCCACCAAAGGCATTGCGCATGGCCGACAGCACCTTACCGGCGAATTCGGCCTCGCCGCGCGAGGAAAAACGCTCGAAAAGGGCCGATGCCAAAACGGGGGCCGGCACGCCGGTTTCGACGGCCGCCTGCAGGGTCCAGCGTCCTTCACCGGAATCCGACACGCGCCCGCCATATTGATCGAGGTTCGGGTCCTGTTTCAGGGCCTGCGCCGTGAGGTCGAGCAGCCACGAGCCGATGACCGAGCCGTGCCGCCAGACCTCCGTAACGGCGGGAAGATCAATATCGAACTGGTAATATTGCGGATGGGCGAGAGGGGCGGTTTCGGCGTCCGCCTCGCGGTGTTGTGTGCCCGCATTGGAGGCTTTCAGGATGTTGAGCCCCTCCGCATAGGCGGCCATGACACCGTATTCGATGCCATTGTGGACCATCTTGACGAAATGCCCGGCTCCCGACGGACCGCAATGCAGATATCCCATCGGTGCCGTTCGGGTGACCGGGTCGGCGGCGATCCCCAGACCTGCGCCGGGCGCAAGGGAGGCGAAGATCGGGTCGAGACGCTGGACCGCAGCCACCGGCCCGCCGATCATCAGGGAGTAACCACGCTCCAGCCCCCAGACGCCACCGGATGTGCCGGTATCGATGAAATCGATGCTGTGAGGCGCAAATTCGGCGGCGAGATCGATCGCGTCGCGGTAAAATGAATTGCCACCATCGATGATGGCATCGCCTGCCTGAAGTTTGCCCGCAAAGTCCCGCGCGATTTTCGGCGTGATCGCGGCGGGCAGCATCAGCCACACGGCGCGTGGCGGTGA
Organism: Agrobacterium sp. OT33; assembly: GCF_017313365.1. NCBI lineage: Bacteria > Pseudomonadati > Pseudomonadota > Alphaproteobacteria > Hyphomicrobiales > Rhizobiaceae > Agrobacterium > Agrobacterium sp. OT33. The sequence continues at coordinate 35,050 of NZ_JAFLMZ010000005.1, forward strand.
GAGGCTGGCGACGAGATCGTCCGGCGAGGTTGCGCCCGTTGCGCCTTCTTTCACCAGCGCCGCGACATTGTCGGGGTTGACGTCGAAAACCACGCAATCATGCCCGTGTTTCAAAAGGCGGCGCACCATGTTTGCGCCCATCCGCCCAAGCCCAACCATTCCAATCTGCATCCTGACACTCCTTTTGTGCAACTCGCTATTGCTGGTTCATTCACCGAGGCGAACGGTAAAGTCCTCGTTTTCCCACACTCCAGCATCTCGCCAGTAGAAGGTGAACACAATCGTGCCGCCGGCCACCAGTTGCTGCACGGGCAAGTCCGCAAAATGCGTGCCGAGACCGGAGGCCGTCGTGCTTGTATCTGTGGTTGTCGCCCAGCCGTCAGCGCTCCAGTGCACGATGGCATTATCCGCTAGGTCAAGCCGCAGAACCTTGCCGGCGGGCATGGCTGATATCTTGTTGTTGAAGCACCAGATTCGAAGATGCGACGGCGTCTTGTTGCGGATGTAGCGCTCCACACCCTGCGGCGGCATGTCGAAAACGGAACCATCGGCAAGCGAACGCAGAAGCTTGATATGTTCTGCATGCGCCCAGACCAGCGGCATTGCGCTGCCCGACGGGTGGCCATAGAACAGCTCCCTGTCGGGACGATCGGGTTGATCCCAGACCTGCTCGGGGAAAAGGCCGCTCTGCCCCGCCGATTTTTCCATGGTCGTCAGCAAGGCTTCCGCCGCCCCGCGTCTACCCGCAGCAAGTTCGTAATGGGCACGCTCGCCGGTCAGAAGGGGCCATGGCCTGCCCTGACCCGTGCCGTCAAATGCTGTTCCATCAGCATGCTCACCATATCCGTCGCCCGTGTACCTGTACCAGACCGGCCCCTGCGGCAGGTCGGCGCGCAGGCAATGATCGATCGCCTTGACCGTTGCGACAATATGGGGATCGTCCGGTGCGCGCAGGCCGAAGCGGACCAGCGCGAGTGCATCAGGGCTGATGACATCGCTTGTTGGCAGGAAAGCGCGATCCGGTGTCTGGTTGAGGATGGGCGTCATGCCCGAGGGCTGAACAGAATCGGTGGTACCAAGAGAGGCGATGCGAACATAATGGCCCGAAATACCAAGCTGCGCGCACAGGGTCTGGTCACCGGCAAATGTCCACCTTTCGATTTGCTCATTCCAGCAATCGGCTGTCTGCCGCAGATGCGTGGCTTCGGCCGCAGCGCCCTCCATATCCAGCAGATCAGCGGCGGCAAGCAGCGCGGCGATCTCGACGGCAAGCGTGAACGGGCTATAGCCTGCATCCTCCTCCCACCTGTCCTCGCCGGTCGTTGGGCCGTTTGCCAGAATATAGGCCGCAGCGCTGCGGATCATCGGCATATAATCCGCCCTTGCGGCGTGGTCGAGGTGGCCGTGCCGATGCAGGATATCCGCAAGCAGGATTGGAAAGGCGCATTCGTCCATCTGAACGCCCGGCTAATAGGGCTTGCCATCCAGCCAGAGATTTTGCGGCCACCGCCCCGAGGGCTGCTGCACCTGGCGCAGATAATCAAGGATGGCCAAAGCCTCATCGTGATCGCCGGCCGCCAGAAACCCGCCAGCGGCTTCCACCAAATCTCGCGGCCATATTAGATGATATCCGCCAAGATCGTCATCGCCCTTGGAGGCTCCCCATGGGATCGACAAACTGGCCACGACAGCTCCGGGCCGGTCTGCGGCACGATGCGCGGCAAGCACAGCGGTCGAGACGCGATAGGAATTAACGCCGTGATGGGTATCGCGGTCGAGGGGGCCAAGACTGTTCTGCCAGCTACGCCAGTTGTCGATATAGGTATCGTGCGTGCGTCTGAAGCCGGACTTCAGGCTTGCGACAGCACAGGCTGCAGCTTCATATTCAGTCTGGCCGAAACCGAGCGCCAAGGTCGCCGTATCGTGGGTTTCGCTAAAATCGATTTCCGCAGCCAGCGAAACATTGCCGTCATCCGCCCGCTGGTACTCCTCAATAAGGCGCCCGTGCCGGCGCAATTGTTGCCAGCCATCGGAAACGCCAACAAAACCCGCACTTGCAGCGCGCCAGGGACGATTGCAGACCAGAGCGAGATATCGTGAGCGGCCGACCGCAAACAGGACCCGACGCCCCTCATAATCCCCTATCCAGGCGGAGTTGAGATTACCGGCATTGACCAGATGCGGCGCCAGAAGGACGCTTACACGATAATCCCCTTTCTTTCCGTTCAGTGGGAAGAAGGAGACATGCTGAAGAACACAGGCCCGCGCCGGATCGGTGATGACCTGTTTTTCGATCCGGTAGGCTCCATCTGTCGCCGTATTGGTGATGTGGAACGCGGGAATTCCACTCTCGAAAGGGCAGGTAACGGAAGTACAGTCTCGTTTCTCTTCCGAAAAATATCCGTCGTCTCTGGTGACCACAAGACCGAGATCGCGGGTGCAGGCACTATCGATCCGCGGGTAATAGACCTCGTTGAGGATGCCGTGGCTGAGCGTAAACCAGATCGGTGAATTTTTCGACAGCGCGGTTCCCACGCCATTCTTGGCGCTCGACGTCCAGCGTGCGTCAATGCCGGGTGCGCCGGGTGCGAAATCAAGTGCGGCACGCATCGTTACATGCCTCTAGCAGGGAGATGATGAAGGCGAAAGTGAATGTGTTGTCGTATTGAAAACTCATGGCGGAGATCTCGACCTTGAAGGAAGGGTCTTTCCGGGATGAGACGGAGACGGGATGCGGTTCCCGGCTCTAATCTCAAATCCGATACGGCCTCGTCATTAAGCTAGGTATTCGCGAAGGGGTGCACAACTAAAGATTTGGTAATTGAGCGTGTGGCGAATTCCTTCCTATCTGTGGCTCGCTATATGGCCCGGACGCACATACCCTGCTTTAGTGCTAGCGAAAATGACAGCCTCTCCGAAACCCTTACTGCCGAACCGAGCTTGGATTGGCGTATCTGATGCGCTTCCCCATCGGTAAAATAGAACCCGGATGTCGGCCCGAACACCCATTGGAGGGCATTACCAGCCGGCAATCCGATTTCATCCAATTTGTCGAGTTTACCGCGTTCTTCGAGGATCGCCATCGTGGTGGTGAGTTCGTTTAAATTCATGAGGCTTAGCAAGCTTAACGTTCACCATCGTCAAATCGATGCGTCCACCATTGCGTATACTCCATCTCATCGACACCGTAAGGCGCTTGCAGATAGGGATAATCCCAAGCCTCGTAACGCAGGGGCTTGAGAAAATCGTTGACCGCGCGGTACGCCGCAGGCACCCGCCCCTTGTTCAAGTCGCCGAGCACAGGCCGTTCACCCGCCTGGAAAACGACGCCGCCCTCGTAGGGATGGAGGAAAAGCCGACCAAGGTAGTGAGTGCCGCAACATGCTTCCATAGCAATGACACAAGTTGGCGTCTTGCTGGCAAACTCAATGGGCGTCTGCCGCCGCATCGTTCGACGGATGATCACTGCACCGTGGTCGTCGACACCGACAACGCTGCAGCTATTCTTGCCTATGTCGACACCCAAAATTGAAATCGTCTTGGGTCGGCTCCTCTTCCTTCAATGACGGACCATCATACTCCATGTCCTCTGAAGGGCGGGCCATCCCATAATCAACAGCCATGGCGTTTCTTTTCGCTCTCCGCAAATACAGAAAGCGTAGCATATATTGTCAATATTCATTACAGCGTTACGAAGCTCGCGCACCCCATACACAGTCACGTACATGCACATCCGGCCATTGTGCGACGCACAAATTTCGGAGGAATAGGCATGAAATTCGGATTTTTAGATACATATCATCCGAAAAAATTCGTCTAAAACTCTCCCAACTCAAGGAGAGAGACCATGACGGACACGACATCTGAATTTGATGGGTCAACAATTGCCCTGGAGGCCGCCGAGGAGCCCGCATGGACAGCTGCGACATGGTTCGCGGTTCTTTCGATGGCGGCCACCAGTTTTGCGCTGGTATCGGCCGAGTTTCTGCCTGCGGGATTGTTGACGCCCATGGCGCGCGATCTCGGCATTACCGAGGGTACAGCCGGACAGGTTGTGACGGCGACAGCTTCCGTGGGCGCCGTGACGGCTTTGCTGAGCAATGTTCTCATCGGTAAACTGAACCGCAAGACCGTGCTTGTCGGCCTTAGCGCGCTGGCGATCGGCTCCAACATTCTCGCATCGGTTGCTGCCGATTTCTGGCTATTGTTATTGGGCCGGGCCGGGTTGGGTATTGCGCTCAGCGGTTTCTGGGCGCTTTCGGTTGCCGTTGTGGCGCGGCTCGTCGGCGCGAATTCGACCGGGCGCGGCATGGCTATCGTCACCCTCGGCGTTTCGCTTGCCACCATCGCAGCTCCTTCGATGGGCGCCTTGATCAGCGACTGGCTGGGATGGCGCATCGCCATGTCAATGACGGCGGGACTTGCCGTCATTGCCATGCTGCTGCAGATACTCAGCCTGCCATCGCTGCCGGCAAGTACGAGCAACAGTCTTTCCGATGTTCTGCGGCTGACGCGTCGGCGCAGCGTTCAACTGGGGATGCTTGCAATCCTGTTGCTGATGACGGGGCATTTTGCCGGTTCGGTCTATGTGCGTCCCTTCCTCGAACAGGTGACGCTGCTTGAGACCACGCCGATTGCCCTCGCCCTGCTCGGCTTTGGCGTCGCCTCCGTAATCGGCAATGTGCTGGGGGGCCGGATGGCTGACACCAGTATCCGCCTCGCGCTCATCGTTACCGCCGCTCTGATGGCATTTGCGACGATCGCCCTCGTTGTCTGGGGTGTTCATACCGGTGCCGCATTTGCTCTCGTCGCCCTTTGGGGTCTTGCCTTCGGCATGGCGCCTGTGGTGCTGCCGACCAACCTTTCCCGCGGCGCACCCGACGCGCTGGAGGCAGCAGGCAGCCTGATGGTCGTTTCCTTTCAGGTGGCCATCAGTATCGGTGCGGTTTTCGGCGGTTACATCGTTGATTCCTACGGTGCTACCGCTCCGTTGGCGCTGACCGCGATACTGGCTGCATCCACGGTCGCTCTGGCCTTGCTGCAACGTCCTGATTGATCGTTGCCTTTTTCTCCTTTTGCCGCCTGAAGGCAAGGCGCTCGGGCGCATCGCGGAAAAGGCTGATCTCGCCACAGGCGTGATGAGATTTCCGAGCGGCCGAGCGCCGCGCGATGCTCTGAGGCAAATGGAATATCTGCCCAAAGTGCTTTCACAGCACCAGAGAACCGCCTTTCCGTGGGCAAGGCAATTGCCGCCTATGGGTGGCGGCATGCTGGGACCGCAACCTGAACACGGGTCAAAAATCAGGAGCGGTCCTGCCTTGCGTCAGTCCACCTTTGCGTTACGCTTGCGCAGGGATTTCTTATGTTTGGATGCGCCTCTCGATGCAGGAAGCCTCTTGCTGCTTGAATGAGTAATCGGGTGCATACATGTTTCAAACCTCGTATTGCGGCCATGACATGTCGTGGGCCGGTATGGTGATACGCAGATCCAACTCCACATCAATGGACCAAGCTCTCGCCCCCTTGAGAATTACTGGTTTATCCGATCCCGATCTGATCGATCATCTGCCCATGCGGATATTATCCTCCTCACATCGCCGGCACTCCAATCAGAACAGCTGCCGTTCGCAGACCGCACCGATTGGATCCCGGCAATCTTGATTGCGCGTGAGCCTTGCCCGAACGATCCGCGCCTGTCTGTTAGCCATTGCGATCACCACTAGAATACGAGGCTTTTGGGCCAACATACTGGATAGCCAAGACCCCCGGCCTTCCGCCACCTCGGCCCTTACAGTGAGCGATGGACATCGTGCCAATAATCATAAGCCAACGAGTATCGCGCCGCCCATCTTCGATGGTATGGCCGAGGCTTTGGTCACCACCACTCGAATGGTGTCGAAAAACGAGGCCAAGCTAGGCAGCAAAGGCACGTCGCTTCGAAACTTCTCTATCGATGGCGCGAAAGTTGTGATTGCCACAGCACAGACGGGCCTGATATTTGGCATCTTATGGAGCCGTCGCATGATATCGTTTGTTTTGCTTCAGCAGCGACACGACGATCGATTTTTCTGATCTCTGGCAGATCTTGTCAGAAGCAAAACCGTCTTGCTTCAATAACACACCAGCCAAACGTTTCCGGTGGTGCGATGCATCCAGAATCATATTTGACAATGGGGCTTACAGTTGGCGGGAGCTTCCTATCTACGGCAGCACAGGCTCCAGGTACCCTTTAAAGAGCGCCCTCCGACCACGAGGTCGGAGGGTATGCCGGAGGTCAATCGTACGACGTCCCACTTTCGTCGATTCGTCCAACACATAACCTTCTGATCTGGTTACGTGAAATAAAAAGATAACAACAACACAATCCTGGGTCTACATAAAATATGTGGAGAATTCCGATTGTGATTAGCCACACTGAAATTGAACCACCCATCAAAAAACCCGGCTTTGCAGCCGGGTTTCATATTCTCAGAAATGTGGCGCTGGCAGCTTAGAACGTGCGCTGCAGACGAACAAAGCCGGTAACCTGATCGTCGCTATTGTCTTCATCGTAATAATTCGCAGTGATCTTCGTCGTAAGACCGTCGGTGATCTTGTAATCAACCGTCAGACCAGCAGTCCAGGCGTCATTGTTGGTCCAGTCAGCGTTCAGGTTACCCACAAAATTCGGGGCAACGTTGCCGAGATACTGGAAAGCAGGCGTGATCGTGAGACGATCGGTTGCCTTGATCGCATATTCTGCGGCAACTGCCCATTCCGATTCCGCATAGTATGCGTTCGCACCGGAAGCCCAAACACCGGCGAGGCCAAGCGTGCCAGGACCTACATCAGCGAAAACAATAGCGCGGATTGCACCTTCTTCGAGGTCTGTATCATAGGAGCCAACGATGGTCGCTGCGAATGCGCCAACGTTCGCGCCAACTACAGCCGTGATGCCGACATTGTTGTCCTTGGAGGTCAACGTGCCTTCCAGCTCATCAACAGAGAGGGTCGCCTTGAACGAGCCGGTATCATAGGTATAGGCAATCGAGTTGAACAGGGCGTTGGTGGACAGGATGTCCGTTTCACCGTTGAGGTCGTTATCCCACTCGCTGTAAAACTTACCGACCCTCAAACCACCAAGCTCGATGAAAGCCTGATCAACGTGAACGCCAGATGAAGAGGACGAGCCGTTGTCAGCGTTGCCGCGGAAGCCGATGAAGCCACGCAGAGCGCCGAGCTCGGTGTCGGTGCGGGTGTCAACTTCGAACTGAGCGCGCGTGAAGGAGTTCCAGTCAGACGTGCCGGAGCGGTCGCGACCGAAGTCGGTCTGGAAGCGGATGTAACCGCCGAACTTCAGGCAGGTTTCGGTGCCGGGAATGTAGAAAAAGCCGGTGCCGAAAGCATCGCAAACGCGAACGTACTCCAGGGGCTCTGGCTCGGCAGCGACGATAGCGTCAGCGGCCTGTGCGCCGGATACTGCTGCGAGAGCTGCAGCGGAACCAATCAGAAGGCTCTTGATGTTCATTCGGGAACTCCATTGCTAGTTTCATTAAAGAGTGGGAACGCGACGCCCACCCGCGTCTTAATGTTGGCTTTAGACAACCATCGCTGGCGTCGATCAACCTACAGGGTCAAAAAAATGGTAGATGCGTATTTTATGAAATTGCTCATGTTGCCGAAGCAACACACTTTGGAGCGTTTCAGGGCAAAAACGCCCAACAACTTAACAGGGTATTAATGACCTGGACTCGACCTGTTCGGCAATGACACAGGCAACACCGCAACGAGCAGCGAGGGTCTTATGGGTAATGCCATACTTGATCGGGCCACCCCGATCCGTCGTTGCGTTCACGTGGCCGCCCTCGTGACGAAACATAAGGTCGAGAGCAACGGGAAGCGTTTCCCGAGCATGGTGTTCTCCTGATTTTCAGATTTTTGATGACCCAAAGCTACGCCGCGCGCCACAGCACACGCCGCCAACTGCGGATGAGAATGAAATCCTTTTTAGGGTCTGTTCAGGTCAGGTTAATTGCTGCCCCGTCACTCTCAGACCATTGGAACTGCAGACCTCAACACACGTTATTGTCTGTTATTCGGAGATGAGATTATGAAAATACTCACTGCAGCAATCTGTCTGGTTTCGGTCGGCATCCTAAGCGGCTGCGTTGACGACCCGGGATACCGAAGCGGCGGATACTATACGAGCGGCGTCTACTACCGCACCTACGATAGAAATCGCCACTACCGTGACTATGATCGCCGGGATTGGCGTGCAGATCGTGGCCACTATGGGCGAGATCGAAGGGAATGGCGCGATAGACGCTTTCGTCCGGCTGGCATCTACACTGAGTACGGGGTTGGTGTCCGATAAGAGATCATCGACTACTGCGCGACAGGTGCCACGTTATGCCAGCGGCCAACCGATGGCGCTATTGCGCCGTCCTTTCTTCACCAAACAGCGTTTTGTCGATCTGATGAAGAAGCGGCCATAGTTCATGGTCGCCTCCCGATTGTGATGAATTATGGATTGCTGGCACGGGCCAGCGAGTTTACGAGTTTAAGAGAACCGGTCGCGCTCTGTGGACGGTAGCGCGACGCAGAGGCCTGACATTTGTGGTAGAGTGTCGGGCCTCTTTTTATTCGGACGTCGGGTTGCGTTACTGACGATTAAGCTAGGGTAGTGCCATGCCATTGCGCGAACTCGATGGCTGCGTTACCACCGGAAATTATTTATCTTGGGCATAAGACGGGGGGCAAATGCACAACAAGCAGACAATTAGATCCGGTCAGCACTTTAGTTTTCATGAGTCGCCCGATGCAAAAACTCTGGCAGTCGTCTTCTCTTCGAGAAACACGCGGCCGCCCAAGTTCACGTTCTGGAAAACATTTCAACAACTCGATTGCCACACCATCTATTTCAACAGCCCAGTTCCAGAATGGTATCGTTGTGGCATACCCGATATCTCGGGGGGGATAAGAGGCGCAGTCAAAGCGATACAGGACTTCGCGGCCTCTGTTGGAGCGACCCGCATTGTTACGGTTGGCAGCAGCATGGGCGCCTATGGAGCCCATCTTCATGGTTCTATGGCTGGCGCTGATCATGTGCTGGCGTTCGGATTTGAGCCGTTGCTTGGAGTTCCAGGCGGGAAAACCGAGATCACCATCAACGAGTACCAATGGCAATATCCTGATATCTCGGGAATGCGCCCGAAAAATCTCTCCGTCATATACGGAGAGATGGATATCAATGATACCTTAGGTGCCGGTCTCCTTTATCAGCGGCAAAAGCCCCACATCATCTCTCTGCCCCATGCGCAGCACGACACCCCCGATTTCCTTGCCAGAGACGAAACCTTTGCAAACATGCTATCTGCTCTTGTCACCGGAAATCCTATAGGCCCAGACCTGAGTACCGACGGCCCTCACCTTAACAATGATCTCTGCAAGTTTTTATGGCGCTTGAACGCCCCCCTCGTTGCAAAGAATTGGAAGGCTGTTGATGAAATCATCAAACAAAATGTAACCCTTGCGGAGCAATCCCGGCTGGCAATGTATATGTGGGGCGTTGCCGATTATCGACTGAACCAAATCGATCAAAGCATCACGAAATTCCAACGCATCATTGAAACGACGCCGCTTTTTTGGGAAGCGTGGCAAAGCTTATCTGCCAGCCTCAACAGGAAAAGCGACTTTGAAGCAGCCATCGAGGCTGGGCTAAACGCCATTCGACTGCGCCCCCATCGATCAATTGCCCACCTGCACCTATCTCATGTATATGACCGCGCTGGCAAAGCGGATGAGGCCCTTGAACACGCTTTGTGGGCGTGTCGTCTAAATTGGTCCCGTGACGAGTATCGAACTTGGCTTTTGAATGCATCAGATAAAGCCGCAAAACCCGTGATTGAAGACAAGGACATTTGGATTAAGTGTTACGACGATAACGTCAAACTGGCTCATAGTACGTTCGGTGCATATGATGTTATGCAGAAATTGCCATCGAAGCCTTGGCCGTTGGCCCAACACGCAATCCATGGATAGAATTTATCGCCACCCGAAAACTTTTCGCACCGCAGCGCTTGACGCTATAGAAAATGACGTGCGACTAAAAATATCCATCCTGCAGTTGCAATTCTGATCACTGCCTCACATGCAGATACTAATAAGGTTCACCGCGACATGACGCCGACAGCAAAGACACGAGTTCTCCTTCTCTCCAACTTAGACGTTGAGATTGGAGACCCGTATTTTCGAGCCGGCGCCTATAAGAATTATCTCCTTCCAATTGCGCGCGCCCTTGGCGACACCCGGGGATTCGAAACTCGATTTGCGCTCAATCAGCACATCTTTTCATCGCTGTTCAAAGAGGGAGTCAATTCGGATTCGTGTTTCGTTTTCGACCCGAAATCCCGCGACCACCTCAATTTCGGTCGCCTCATGACCTCATCCTATACGTCTATCTCCGAGCCAGACATGAACTGGGCGGCAGAGTATGCCCGCACAATGGTCAGAGGCTGGCAGCCAGATCTGATCCTATGCTGGGAAGCCCCCACGGTGATTTTGCGAACAGCCTTCCCTTCCGCTGTTGTTGTCGATTTGATGCCCAGCATGTTTGCTCGACCGCCTTTTCCTAAATCAATCTCGATCGATCCTGTGGGTCTATACAAGGACGCCTGGTTCTCCGCTCCCGAACCCGCTCTAGAGCAGGTGGCGAAACCTGATGTCAAATTGGTCGAAGACCTGAGGGACCTCTATCTAAACCACTTCAACGGGCTAGACTGCGAATCTCATTTCCGCGACCTCTTGGCTATCCCTAAAGACAAGCCTACATCGCTGACGCCTCTGCAAATAAGCAAGTACTTCGGATTTAAACAGAACTGCGAATTCTCGGATCAATACGAGTTTCTCGAAACCGTCATTCGTTCCAATAGCGATGAAGCAATCATTGCAACTCAATATGTGGGCGGCCTCGTTTCCGAAGTAGCTATCAACGACAGCAATATTCGGTATCTGCAAGATCACGTGGGCGACGTCAGGTACAGCAAGCAGTTTGAAAAAGTTGATAGCGTTTCACAATACATCGTCCCCTGGGTGGACAAAGTCTATTCCGTATCAAGCACGCTTGGACTCCAGGCTAAGTTCTTCGGAAAGAAGCTCGTCTCCCCGTCTAGATCCCACCTCAAATATCTTGCGGATTCGACAGAGCTTCACGGGGAGTGCGAAAATCGAAACCAAGATTCTCTTATAGCTGCGTACCTTACGCGTAGCGTAATCCTTTTTGACCGGATTGTTGGTGAGCGCGGTTACTTTGCGACCGTCATCAATGATATCCTATCAAGGCATTCCCAAGGCTTGTCGGGGTCAAATCTGCTTCCAAGCCAAGGCGTCGTTGACAATTCTTTCAGCAAGTTCGCGTCCCTCAGCAATTTCAAGCGGTCGGAAACGAACTTACAAAAGATTTTCCCTTCGGCATCGACGGAATTTTCCTCCACGACGATGCCGCCTTCCGTGGCCAAGGGAATCTCAACGGATTCCGTCCGCGTGGTATCGTTTGATATTTTCGACACCCTCGTACGCCGTACCGTGTACAAGCCGGAAGATGTGTTCGAGCTAATGCAAAGACAACTCCCCGGCACCAATCTCTTGCCGGAATACGCAGTCACCAGGTTCGCAGAGATGCGCCAAGGCGCCGAGAGATTGGCGCGGCAGAAGCGCGATGTGGCACTTGCTACAAAGGGGAACCAACTCCCCGAAGAAATTACTATCGAGGAAGTTTATCAAGAATTCGCTCGCTGCGTGCGCGTTGAGGATATCAACATTGATACGCTCATTAAGCTTGAACAAGAGATTGAGCTATCTGTTCTCCGCCCGCGACGGATCGGCCGGGCTATGTTCGACCATGCACTTACGAACAGTAAACGTATCATTCTGGTATCAGACTTCATTCACCCGATTGAATTCATTGACCGAGTTTTGCAGCAATGCGGCTACGAAGGTTACGAGAAGCTCTATCTTTCCAGTGAAGTTGGAGCAAAGAAGCACAGTGGTGAACTTTTCGATCACGTCCTAAGCGAGTTCGGTGTCCCCGCTGATGCAATCCTCCATATCGGGGACAATCCAATTGGCGATGTTAAGATGGCCAGAGACAGGAAACTTCGTGCGCTAATGGTTCCGTCAGGCCGAGCTCTTCTCAAAAAGGCCCTTGAAGAAAGAGGGGCGAATGAAAATGTTCTCAACAAATCATTCTATCTTCGCACAATCGCCGGCCTCTTTGCCAACACCTACCTGTATTCAGATGCTCCACGATCAAGAGATATCGAGACAAGGGCAATTCCTAAAAAATTCCAGCTTATTTCTACTCACGAGGAGCTTGGCTTTGCCGTGATAGGCCCCATGGCGCTCGGATTTGCTCAATGGATCGTAGACGAAGCAGTTGAAAACCAGTGTACACAACTCGTTTTCTTCGCGCGCGATTGCCACCTTCCATACTTGATGGCAAAAAGCATCGTTCGATACAGAGGCTTGGAAGACGAGATCAGCCTCGTCTATGCGCCAACCTCTAGAAAAATTGTTTCAGGTTTTGACTTCTTCTCCCCGGAAGATATGTTCAAAGTGCGCATTGACGACTTTACGGCGTCAGGCTCACTTGAAAAACTGTTCGCTGAACGATTCCTGCTACAGTCAGAATTTATCGATACAGACCTCATGGGGAAATGGGGCATAGACAACCTCTCCTCACAAAAACGATCTGTTACACAAGCCGCAATTTACGGACTGGCCTACGATGTGGCACATCGCCATTGGCAAAGCCTTCTGCCGATTTTCGATAATCGCAGGCAGGCATTTGCATCATACCTTGAGGCAAACACTCCAGTAAACTTCTCGGCAAAAACGGCAGCGGTAGATTTTGGCTACCAAGGATCTATCCATCGGAAGATAGCCGCCCTTTTTTCAAACCCAATTCAGCCACTCTTTTTCATGACCTACAGCAATGGTTTCGGGGAAGAGCCAATCCCAGGGGCAAAGGCTTTCTATGCGGAGAATCGAAACTCGGCCACGAGATCGAATGTCTGCATTACGCACAATCTGCTGCTCGAAACACTGATGAACGAGGGCAAAGGATCCGCTGTCGGCATCGCCAAGCTCGATAGTGGGTCTTTGCATCTAATGACCGATGACGCAGTGACAACCGATCACGCTCGGGCAATTAACGCCATTCACAATGGAGCTATGCTTCTATGTGAGGAATGGCTCAAGGAGTGCGGAACACTTCACGCGTATGCAGCGCCAGAGCGTGACGCTACTTCGTTCTTCTTCTCTCTCACGGCGACGAAGCCCACATTGATAGAAGTTGCTTTGCTGAGTAACCTCGTATTCGACAATGCATTCGCTGGCATAGAAAACTCCAAGCTAGTTCATAGTCCTGCGTTTTGGCCTGAAGCAGCAAAAATTGTCGCCGATAGAAACAAGAAAAAGCCGCAGGCTATCCTGCCAACAACGTCGAAGCGAACGACGGTTCTGAAGCCGATCGTCCGACCATTTGTTCGCGCGATTGGGAACAGACCCGATGATGTGACCAAATTCAATGCCGATCCGCGCGGATATTTTGCAAAGCTAAAGAACCCGCGTTATAGGTTGGTCGGAAAAGTGTTGTTCGGGACCCCGAAGTAAAAAAATCCATTATCACAAGGCGCAGAGTTGCGCCGTCGATCCAACGATGGGTTTACGCCAAAGGCTGGCACGCGACGTCAGCCTTTGGTGTTGTCTCGTGCCTTGCCTTCCCTTCTTCCCCGTCCCCTACTGCCTTTTCTTTCTCGCGGTGGGGGTGCAGCCCCAAGGGCTGCATCGATTCGCTTGAGCAATTCATCTTCCCAATCGAGAAGGTTCGGAGAGAAATGAAAAGCTGGCGATCGACCAACCGAACACCGTCTCCTGGCTCCCCCGCATATAGGCCCACGCGAACATCATCCGGCTATGGCAGAGGCGGACACGGGCAACTTTTATCGTCGTTGTTACGGCCTGGATCAGGAAAATCTCGTGGCTCCAGTCGAACTCATAGGCCTTGCCGGGCGTAAGTTGAAGTCGATCTCAACGCAGCCGTCAATCAGAAAGCGCTCGAAGACTTCCAGCGCTTGATGGCGTGCCGGAGAGCTCAGGCTATAACGCCAGGTGGGGTCAACTTGCTGGCTTACTTTCAAAAGCCCGCCTCGCGGGATTTTATGCTCAGCCAGCAGACAAGCCAGGTTTCAATGAAGCCGCGACTCCCTGAAAAGACAGCGTCAGACACCAGGTAATGCTATAGAAATAAATAATAAAAACCAATAAGGAGAAAAACGTGGCCGAGAAGCCAGATATTGTCAGGTGATAATTTCACTTCACCCATGATGATCAGGGATTGCCTAACGGGTATATTATTCGCCCAATCATCCGGAAACGAATATCAGACAACTCTCTAAAGAACCCAGCCGGATTACTCCGGTATTGCACGGCATCCCGTTCATTTCCCACCCTTGCGACCATGCTGGCAACAATGGGGGTCAACAAATGACGCCAGCCGAGCAGCCCATAGGTGCCGTAAGGTTGCCACTTGACCCTTCCGGCCAATGATACGCGGGGCTTCAGCAACGGATCCGCAAGGCTATCTATCGTTTCCTCAAACGTGGAGGCGCGACCGGTGCCGGGATCAAAATACATGGGATACAAGATATAGGCTGCGGCAAACAGCGCCTCCACGGAGAGCGTCCTGCCACGGCGGGTCAGAGGCTGCCTGTCATCCGTCAAACCCCAGCCAGCATAAAAAGGTGCGCCGACAGTCGTGACTTTCTTTCCCCGCATCAAAGCCTCAAAACCCGCAAGAGACGTGATGGTATAGATGTGGTCCGCATGCTCCAGCGCATCCGGCAAAGAAACCTGCCCCTTCATGATGGTGCACAGGTGCGCCACCTCATCCGGGTTCGAGACCTCCCGGCGCATCCGGCTCAACACATCCGGGTGTGGCTTGTAAACGATATCCGCATGGGGGTTTTCCTGCGCAGCCAGACGCACGAGGTCATTATTCGTAAACGGACGATCGCATCCATAAAGAATGGAAGCATCCTCCTCCACCTGGCCGACAACCAGGACCTGGGGGCGATGGCTCTGGCCGCTATTCTGTTGAGCGGCGGGCGGCGCCAGGCGGCCGTTATACTTCGTCAGCTTCTGCTGCAATATGCGCCGGATGCCCTCCCGTGCACGCTGGATCAGCGCCGGGTCACCATCAAAGTCATGATGCAGAAGAAGCTGCTCCAGATCACTGGGGCCACGGCTGTCGAAATACGGCCGGAGGCTATCCAGTGACAAAGAGAATGGGACCGAATAGCCCGCATGCGCTTCCAGCGAGCGTATGAAGCCGTCCTCCATGAAATATACCTGAAGGCCAAGGAGCTCGATCTCATGCAGCGCGAAGGAGGGAAGATTATTGCTCCACACAAGGACTACCGGCTTCTGTGGCGCTGCCATAAGCGGCAATATCCTGCGGCGAAAATCGCGCTCCGTGATCCGGAACGGGACGAAATGAAGCTGTTTGTGCGGAAAAAACTGTTGCAGGAAGGGGTGTTTCCACGCCTTCATGTGAAAGGCGATGACTGGACCTGGCCGGGTGAGCGCCTCCGCGCGCACCGCAAGCGGACTACGCCAGTTGTTCAGGGAAGCATCCATCGGTCAGTTGCGATCGCGAATATTATAATAGGCCATGGTGATGACGCCCCACAGGAACAGACCGCCCAGGAACACCAGTGCCACATTCATAAGGCGTGAGGGATATTGCGCCAGTTGCGACAACGTCGGCTCAATGAAAGTCGCGAGATATCGCTGCTGGTTGTTGGCATCCATCCGGGCCTTTTCCAGCCCGCCAAGCGCGGCGGTATAGGCCTTTTCCGCAAATTCGCGTTCCGTTTCCAGAGATTCATATTGCAGGATCCGGGTAGCGACATCGCCGGACTGATTGCCCCCCGTATTGCCGCCGCCGAAACGTTGTTTTTCCTGCTCCAGCTGCTTTTCCAGACTTTCGATCTGCGTGGTAATGACACGGATGCGCGGCGAGTTCGGCGCCATTCGCGTCAGCGCGGCCGTCAGTTCCGCTTTCAGTTGCGTCAATTGCTGCTCCAGGGAGCCGACGAGCTGCGCGGCAAGCTTCGCGGCTTCGACAGGGTCAGCCTCCTGCGACACATCCCGGAAATTGCGCAATGCCACGCGGGCCGCGGAAAGACGACCTTCTGCAAGCGCAACCTCATCCTGAGACGCCTTCAGAACGCCGTTTCGCGCATTGAGCGACAGATCGTTGATCAGTCTCTCGCTCTCCATAATCACGGCCGCAGCAATGGTTTTCGCCGTCTCGGGATCAAATGCCTTGACGGTGATATTGAGGATCGATGACGTATGGTCATAATCGACCTTCACCATATCCTTCCAGTAAACAAGCTTTTCTTCGATGGGCAAATTCGGCTCGAGCGCATAAAAGAAATCCATGCCGCGACGCGCAAAAGCCTTCTCGAGATCGATCGTCTGCGAAACGGCCTCGATCATGCGCTCGCTGCGGATGTAATCGAGCAGCATATATGAATCTGCACCGGTCGTGCTGCCGCCCGCGCTTTGCGTGAACATGCCAAGAATATCGCTGCTCGCCTTGCCATCGATGCTGCGCACGGCGAAGGCCGCGGAGCTGTGATATTGATCCGCCGCGACGAATGCCATGTATAATCCGGCGACCGTGGTGGGAAGCGCAACAGCGAGCAGGAAACCGGCGCCAATCACCGCATGGCGAAGCTTGAGGCCCTTAAGCTTCTTCCGCTTGTTCGGCGACGCTTTCGCCTGACGTGATGTGTTGTCACGCTCAGCCTTCAGATCAACCTTCAGCAGATTATCAATCACCGTGGTATTGAGGCGTTTTGCCGGAAGCTGAGCGCTCTCCACCTTGTTGCTGGAACGCTGTTGATCGTCGCTCATTTTCCACTTCCTTTCATATTGCGGTCATGAACGCGGATCGCATCCTCGACATCATCGAAATATGTCAGTTTTCCATTTTCGAGAACGACACCGCCCTGGCAATAATCGCGGATCGTTCCCGTGCTGTGAGATACCATTATCACATCGGAGTCCTGCAAGCGATGCTGGAAAACCTCGTGACACTTCTGCTTGAAGTTGGCATCGCCAACCGCCGTTATTTCATCGACCAGATAATAGTCGAACTTGACGCCCATGCTGACGCCAAATGCGAGCCTGGCCTTCATTCCCGAAGAATAGGTGCCGACCGGCGCTTTGTAAAAGGCTCCCAATTCGGCAAATTCTTCGACATATGCGACCAGTTCTTCGGTATCGACCCCATAGATACGCGCCACGAACCGGACATTCTGTTCACCCGACATGCTCGGCTGGAAACTGCCCTGGAAACCGAGCGGCCAGGAGATGCGGCCGCTGCGGACAATCCGCCCCCGGTCCAGCTGCAGGGAGCCGGCGATCAGCTGCAGCAAAGTCGATTTGCCGGCGCCGTTGCGGCCAAGCAAACCAATGCTGCGGCCACGATTTATGACAAGCGACGCGTTCTCAATGATCGGTTTCTTGAAACCTTTGACACGCGCATATTTTGTTGCCTGTTCCAGTCTGATCATCGGCTCCTCAACACGGACGCTGAGCGGGTGAACAGAAGAAGACCCATGAACAGGATCGTCAGAGCGAAGGAATAGAGATAGGTCATGTTCATCATGTCCGCCCGGTATTCCGGATAAAACCCTTTTCGGAACAACATGACGACATGAACCAGCGGATTGAGCAAAACAATATCGCGGATCGGGGCGGGAAGCGCGTCAGGCAGGAAAAAGACGCCGGAAATCAGGAACATCGGTCTGTTGATGATGTTGAAGACCTGCTCGTAAAGCGGAAACCGCAACGTTGCGACATTGTTGAATATGCCGATCCCCAGGCCGAGCACGGTCGCCGCGAAAGCCGCCTCGATAATCGCGGGCCAATTGAGATATACCGGCTGATCGACCGTCAACAGGATCACGCCGAGGACGCAGAAAGACACGACAGAGGTCGTTCCCGCCTGCAGAATATAGCGGGCGACGATGGTGTCGATCGGCGCGACGTTGGGATAGCTGAGCAATGTCCGGTTGGCTTTGATCGCCCCGTTCAGGAAACCTGCCATCGCCGCGTAGAACTGAAAGGCGAGATAACCCGTCGCAAAAAAGAGCGCAAAACTTTTCCCGAGAGCGGGCGTATGCGTTATCGCCATGAAAATCAGCGACATGAATGCTATGTGGCCGGCCGGGTCAATGACTGCCCAGACATATCCGCCGGGCTTGCTGCCAAATCGCGTCGACATCTCGCGGATCAGGAGCGCACCAACCACGCGGATATGAGCCTTCAGATAATACACTCCCGGCACCTCCGCATCTCACTCAAACCGCAGAAAAAAGTGCCCGCGATGGGCAAGAGTCGCGCGCCTTTCGCATTCCTGGCACGATCTGCGGTATTTATGACACTCAACGGCAACGGAAGAAAGCTTAATCAACCAGATTTCTAACCTGGTATGCGGTTCCTATCGGCCGCCCGACGAGCTGCAGGAAGCGATCCAGATCAACCACGGGGTGACGAGAAACATAGATAACATCGCGGCTCTTGATCGGGAACGTCTGCCCAACGATGAGACTGTCGGCGCGGGTCATGTCCAGGCGATAGACCAGCGGGTAACGCCCGTCATTATTCGGGTTCATGCCCTTGTCACGCAGCTGCCGGAAACGCTCCGCACCAAGCAGATCCGCCACGATTTCGGGTTCTTCATAACGGAACACAAAATAGCCGGCAGCATTGGAACGATCGGAGGCTCCACCTCCGGCCATGGCCACGGCCTCCAGAATATTCAGGTCGTTGGCCCCGAACTCGATCCGGCTGTTCTTGCTGACCTCTCCAAGGACGGTAAATGTTCGTGGATCCTTGGTGACGAATATCTGGTCACCGGGCTGGACGTAGATATTCTCAGACGGATTTTCGATGACCGTCTTGAGGAGCGCGCTGCCGGTCGCACGCCCGCGAACAAGGGTAACATAGGATTCATAAGGCTGAGCACTCGGACCACCGGCCTTTGCGATCACCTCGGTAATAGTCTCACCTGTGAGGCTCATCGGCACCATGGAAGGGCGCCCCACGGCACCGGAGACGGTAACGTTTCTGGAACTTGTGCCAATACTGGTAACAAGAACGTCCGGCTCTATCGCCTTGTTGGTCAGGCCCGAGAGAATCTTCTGGCGCGCCTCTTCAAGGGTGGCGCCTGCGAACTTGACAGTGCCGACATAGGGAATTGCCGCGGTACCGTCTGGCTGCACAACCACGTCCAGAACCGTCTGCTTGTTCTCGGAACTTGAAAACAGCCCGTTCGCACCGGCTTCGAAAATGGAAATCTTGAGCTGATCACCGACGCCAATCACAACACGCTTGGCTGCCCCGCCAATACCGAAGCGCCTGTGGAGTGTCGTCGTGGAGAAGTTCGCAACCATCTGCGCCGAACGATGGCTCACATCGACGACATCGAAGACCGTGGAAACGGAATCGCCTTTCACCATTGCCGGCTTGCCGGCCTGTGACTTTATCTCATCAGCAGTGGGCCCGGCGCTTGGCAATGTGTCACATCCGCCAATACCGATTGTCGAAACGACGATAAAGCAGTTGCGAAAAAGTTTCGAATTCCCCAGAAAACGCAAACCAAATATCCCCAGAAATGCTCGTATTCCAACGCGAACGCCGCCCTGTCCAGGCACTCGACACAGTTGCATAAACCCATGACCTTTTAACCTCAACACGAGATTAATGAAGACCACAAAATATGACACAGCAACTCGCCGCCACTTCTTTGTTGCCGCATGTGCCATTGTTACAACGCTGCCAATTCTCTGGCTTCATGTCGCTTTTCCGGGCGGCGACGTGGGACTGACCCACAATCCCCTCCCGGGACGTTGATCTCGTTCCGCAGCAATCTTCCGGCGATTGCGGCCGCTGCGGCGGCTGCCCCTTCCCTCGAATAAAAGTTTCCCCGGACGTGAATGGCTGCGGCCAGAAGCTTAAAAAAATCCTCGACCAGCGCCGTGTCCGGCCTTTCAGGCGCCCGCCAGAAATCATCCAGTGCCCCCTGATAGGTTGCACCGTGGACATCATATACCGCGCAGCCGAGGACCTTGACCGGAATTCCCTGCCGCAGACCATGCAATACCGCGGTTGAATTCACCGTCACCAGACCACGGCTAACCTCGGTCAATCTGAGAAGGTCGCCACCATCGACATAATGAACCCTGGCTTCGACACCGTTCAACTTTGCCGTTCGAGCAACCACATGACGCCACTTCATCAAGCCGTTATCAAGCGGGTGGAGCTTGACGACCAGTTCAGCGTCATCTGGTGCATATCGTGAGAAGGACGCGATGATCTCCTCGATCGCTTCGCTCTGCGTCGAATACGGCGAGTGTGATCTCAATTGATAATCCGTCTCGAGCTGAAGCGGATAAACAAAGAAATCGCGGCCGGACCGAACAACCGCCTCCACGAGCTTCTCGGCCCTGCGACGCCCCCTTGGTGACGTCAAAAACCGTCCGACCCAACCCGCATATTCGGCGATGGGATGAAAAAGGCCGTGGCGGCGATAACCGGGATACAAGGCGGAGAGAAACACATTTGGAAGATTATAGGCAAGATCGAGCAAGGCCTCCGTCAAGAAGCTCTGACTGAACTTTCGCGAAAAATCCGGCGCAGGAAGTCCCTGCGCCACGCGCCTGATCTCGGCGGGATCATTCGGGAATCTGGAGTTCGAAGACATGCCGTCTTTTTCGACGGTAACCCAATCTGGCCGAAGATACCCCATCTCGATAACGGTCACGGCGACATTCAGCGTTTTGGCAGCATCGATTGCCGCACGATGATAGGGACGCTCCTCGCCCAAGAGGATCAGATCGGTAACACCAAAGTCACGCAGAAAGCCATGAATGTAATCCGACCAGTCAGGCCAGGTTCCGCGATAGTTGATAGCCCCCGACCGTCTCCAGAACAGCCAGTCACCTGCGTTGAGATTGATGCGCAGACAGCGGTGGCCGGCATGTTCCAGACGGCCTGCCAACCTGCAAAACAACGAAGAAGACGGTCCCTGCAAGAACAGGAATACCCTCTCCTTCGCTTCTGGGGACTGGTCGTTCATGCAAATCGCTCTTTGTATAACTTCGCATGAAGCAGGATCGTCTCGATCAAATTCCAGGGCGCCTCCTCCCTGACCTGCACTTTAGAACCGTCATTCTGAGCTGCCGCTCCCAACGGAACGACAAAGTAATCTGTACGAGGGTCCGGGAACGGGTCCGCATAGCTTTTGAGCAGCGGCGCGTGATCACCGTAAAAGGCAAGCCAGACAGGCCGTTCCGAGGTGTCGAGCGCCGCAACCAGAGTTCCAAGGGCATCGTCGGCACGCTGCAGAAGCTCACGATAGATCTCCACGGGCTCAGTCAAGCCTTCACATCGACCAGCTTCCCACGGTCCATGGTTCGCCATCGATGCAACGAACACAAACGTGGGCTTGTCGTCATCGATGTCTTCTATCGTTTTCAATACTTTATGCGTGAGATCATGATCCGAGACGTAAGGGTCGGCAGTTGTCGGCTGGTGATCAAACTCATCCAGCATCGTCAAATGTTCGAAACCCAAAAGCGGCAAGGCTTTATGACGCATGAAAAACGTGCGGTCGTAGGGGTGGATGAACTGCGTGTGCCAACCGTTCCGCAACAATTTATTCGGCCATGCCAACTCGGCGTAATGTCCCGCGCGCAAATACGGGTAGGAGGCGTCGACATGAACCTCCTCGGGTTTCAAGCCGCTCAGAACGGCAAATTCCGTTCGCAGCGTGTAACCGCCTTCAAACACATTGGTAAGCCTGCCCGATTGCGCCGCCCGCTTTTTCAGCCTGTCGATGGTTGGCAATTCAAGTTGGTTATCACCCAGGTTGCGCAAGTCATAGAAGGATTCCGACTGCCAGACGACAACCAGGGGAGCGCCGTGATGCTCGCCATCGATCAAATCGTGGATCGCGCGATGCAGGCCATCAGAAATCTCTTTGACCAGCGTGTCACGATTTTTTCCGAGCCAGACGAGGAAGTGCAAAACGACAGACGTAAAGGTTCCAAACCGGACCGTGTTTGGCCTCACTTTAAGAGTGACGAGCAGGGCTTCCGACAGGCTTGCGGCAACGCGGTTCACCCGCCTGACGAAGAGAAGACTTAACAGGCCGATGTAACCGACACACCCGAATATGACCCAGAATGCCTTGTGCCTTGAGGGCAGCACGGTCGGCTCAAAAATCATATACAGCGCCGAGACGCCGAAAACATATAGGCCCGCGAGAATCCAGAAGATAATGTTGAATTTCGTCGCGTAGAAAATCGTCTTATATTTAAAAACGTCGAGGACCAGAGCTATGTCGGAAAACAGCAGTGGCTCGCGAATAAACGCAAATTTGACACGTGAAATCGCGGTAAAAATAACGAAATAGCTGGCAGCCGCATGCGCGGCATAGATCGGGCGCCAGGAAATCACAAAAAAGAACGCAAATACCAGAGCGATGACCGGCAAGCGAGCGCAGTTCTCGACAAGAAAACGACGACGACTCCGAACCTGAGAATATTTCCTGCGCGCTTCCGCGGGCAATGCGAAACGGTCTGTGGCATATACCACCAAAGCAGCCGCGGCAAAGCATAGCGATGTCAGCAGAAATGGATGATCTTGAGGCGTCAATGAAATGCCCATGAGAGATGTCGTTCGGTCATATCGGTGTCCCTGATTGCGAAAATAGTCACTGATTTTCCGGTCAGCATTTCGTTGCGTGAAGTGAAACAGACCGCTTCAGCTGCCAGTACAGCACAGGTTTGATGAAGCTGCCCAGCATAGCCAAAACCTTCAGCTTTAAACCAAAATGGACTTCCCGCCTGCGGCGGGAGATGCCGTCGAAAATCTGCCGGGCAACGGCTTCTACAGGCCAGGGACCTGTGTTTCCCATCAATGCCTTGGCGAGCGGCGGCCTCTTCGGCAGCTCATTCTGAAGCTGCGGCGTGCAGGTATCGGGCGGGAAACTTATGCCGATGTAGATTCCGGCACAGACCTCGCTGCGAAGGCTCTCGGCAAATGCGGCCAGGGCCGCTTTGGAGGCGCAATAGGCGGAATATCCCGGGATACCAATAAAAGCGGCGGCAGAGGAAATCATCATGATGTTTCCCCTGCCACGACTTTTCATCCCGGCGTAGATCGCTCTCACGGCATTGACCGTGCCTGAAAAATTGATGTCCATCTGCATTTCAAAGTGCGAAGGAACCAGTTCTTCAAAAAAAGCAGGCTCAACGACACCGGCCGACGTGATCAGTAGATCGCAAACACCGAACCCGCGCTCGCATTGTTCGAAAGCCTCGCGGAGTAGATCCATCCGCCTGACATCGGCCGAAACCGCATTCACCCTGCCCGGTCCAACCTGCCGCAGGTTTTCACAGGCGATGCGGAGCGCATTTTCATCTCTGGCGACGAGCGAAACGTCATAACCATTCAGGATGCACAGTCGGGCGATCTCCAATCCGATGCCACTCGAACCACCCGTAATGATCGCGTGCATATTCCACCCCGCCTCAACGATTTGCGACGATGCGCTGCAGCTCATCCAGATTCAGGGACGCGGCTGAGATGTTTTGTGCGACAAGCTCTTCGAGAAGCTTTGCAGTTGTTTCAACGGCACGGCAGATCTGCTCTTCCGTGTGTTCAGCCGTCAGAAAGAACCGGATTCTGGCCAGGCGTTCAGGCACGGCGGGATGAATAATGGGCAGCGCATTGATACCCGCTTCAAAAAGGCGATTGCTCAATTCCACAGCGCGCAAAGAATCACCGACAATGACCGGAACGACCGAAAAGCCGGCACTCGTACCCGTATCCAGTCCCCTGTTCTTCGCCGTATCGAGAAACAGCTGTCCGTTACGGTAAATCTGACGGACGCGCTGAGGCTCCTGCCGCAAGACAGCCAGGCTACCAATCGCTGCGGCCGCCAAAGGAGGGGCTAAGCCGACGCTGTAAACGAAACCGCCTGCGTGCCCTTTGAGAATTTCCACCAGAGCCCCGTTTCCGGCGATATAACCACCACAGCTCGATGATGTTTTCGACAGCGTTCCCATCCAGATGTCGATTTCCGTCGGGTCGATACCGAAGTGTTCAAACGTTCCCCGCCCCTGCGCTCCCAGCACACCAAGCGCATGCGCCTCATCAACCATCAGCCAGAAAGGATATTCATCGCGAAGACGCAGTATGGTCGGCAGATCGGCAATGTCACCGTCCATGGAGTAAACCCCCTCGACGATCACAAGGACATTTCGATAGTCCTGCGCGGCGCCGGAGAGGATGCGCTCCAGATCGGCCATGTCATTGTGCTTGAAAACCAACCGCTTCGCGCCGGATAACTGCGCACCCGTAAGCGCACTGTTGTGAATGAACTCATCATGAATGATGAGGTCCTGCGGCGTCATAAGGCAGCTTATGGCTGAAAGATTTGTCAGATACCCGCTTACAAAACAAACGGCTGCCTCAACGCCGTAATTTTCCGCAATGGATTTCTCCAGCTCGACATGCAACGGCCTCTCCCCGGCGACCAATCTGCTTGCCGAAGAGGAAACTCCAAACTGTTGAATGGCGCGTCTTACCGCCTCATGAACGTCCGGATGAGTGTTCGTTCCCAGATAATCATAGGACGCGAAATTGATCAGCTTTCGACCATCTATCATGGTCTCCGCTCCGGCAGCGATGTCATGCGAGCGATGGAAGGGGTTTTTCACGCCCGCAAATTTCGCAGCGGCCTTCTGTATCTGAAGGGACTTATAGGCAGGATGGTCTTCAAAAGCCCCACGCACCTTTTTCTGCGGCGGTGCATTTTTTTCCGTGGTTCTGAGATCGCGTTTCTTCTCGACCTTGCCACGCTGCTCACGCAGCTTCTCCAGCATCCCTGCCGAGAGCATCGGTTTGGCTCCACCACGACCTGAACCGTTTCGTGTGCTCACTGGACGGCCTCCGGAATCTTCTGAACACCATGCCTGTTTGCCAGCCCCTCCAGCAAATCATCAACGGCATCGTCGTTCGTATCCTGGGGTTGGCGACTCAGCAACTTTTCGCGAAGCTTCCCAACAATCGCACCAACCGTCGTGTTGTCGGAAATGCTGCTCAACGGGAGATCAATCCCGGTTTTCTGCTGAAAACTCGTACCCAGCTCCATAGCCATCAAACTATCCAGACCAATATCCCTGAGGACCTTGTCCGGGGTAATGTTGTTTTCAGCCATTTTAAGGATCGAGGCCAGTTCCGCCGCGATCAGCGAGTGCAGAATTACCTCCGCATCCTCAGCGGATTTATCGGCAACCATCGAATAGAGATCTATCTGCTCGCCAACGGCAACCTGCTCGTGCATCTGACTATTCGAAATTGCCGAAAACAAGGGTTGTTTCACGGTCTTCAAGGTTCCAGCCGCAGCCCAGTCGATGTCGGCAATCATCACCGTGGCACCGTCGACATCCGCCGGCATGACAACGAGATATTCCTCTACAAAACGCAAGGCGTCGCGCGCTTTCAGCGCCGTCTTGCCGATCCGCTTGGACAACAGCTCGTTCACCTGCGTATTGCGGGCCAGGAACCCCGTATCCGCTATCGCGCCGAAACCAACGGCCAGGGAGGGCTTGCCCCGCAGGCGACGGGCCCGTGCAAGGCCTTCCAGATACCCGTTTGCGGCGACATAGTTGGATTGCCCCGGGTTCCCGACCATCGTGGTTGCGGACGAAAACAGCAGGAAGAGATCAAGATCGTCTCCCTCGGTCAGCTTATCCAGAAGCACGGCACCTTCGACCTTGGTGTGCACCACAGGCCTGTTACGTTCGCGGCTGAGATTTGAAATCAACGCATCATCCAGCACCATAGCAGCGTGTACGATGCCCTTCAAAGGGGCCGCTTTTCGCAGATCCGCCAGCAAAGCACGAAGTTGCGTCTCATTGGTAACATCGCAGGCATGGACTGACGCCTCGATCCCCATCTCCTGCCAGCGTGCAATGGCATCGCGCGTATCGTCATCCAGAGTGCCGCTGCGCGTTGCGAGAGCCAGATGCGAAGCACCCTTCTCCGCCAGCCAATTGGCCGCCTCAAGTCCAAAACCGCCAATGCCGCCGATGACGAGATAGGTACCGGGCAAAACACGGAAATCGGGCCGACGCCCCTGCAACACGGCTTCTCTTCCGCGTGCCGGCGGCGTAACGAGAATCTTGCCGATATGACCGGCGCTTTGCATCAGCCTGAAAGCCGTGGAAATCTCGTCATGGGAAAAGGCTCGGTAAGGTAGCGGCTTCAGCGCGTTTTGCGCAAAAAGAGCCGAAATTTCCTCGAATATCTTCGAGGTGATATGCGGTGCCTCCACCAGCAGCTGATCGGCGTCGATGCCGAAATAGGAGATATTCTTGCGGAACGGTCGCAAGCCGATCTTGCGATCGGCATAATAGTCGCGTTTTCCAAGCTCCAGGAAGCGTCCGAACGGCTTCACCAGTTCCAGACTGCGTTCCATGGCCTCCTGGAAGAGAGAATTGATGACGACATCCACGCCCAGACCGTTTGTCACGCGCAGGACATCATTGAAAAACTCGAGGGAGCGAGAATCGAAGACAAAGTCGACGCCGAGGCTCGCCAGCAAATTCCGTTTTTCCACGGTGCCGGCCGTGGCGATAACCGTCGCACCCCTGAATTTCGCGATCTGCAAGGCAGCAAGTCCGACACCGCCCGCAGCACCATGGATGAGGACCGTCTCGCCGGCACGTAAACCCGCAAGCTGCACAAGCGCATAATAGGCCGTCAGGAATGTAACAGGCAGCGTCGCGGCCTCGACGAGTCCGATGGTGTCGGGAATACGCGTCACCCCCTTTTCAGGGACGACGACATGGGTCGAAAACGCATTCGGCCCGATGCCCATCACCCTGTCGCCCGGGCCGACATGATGCACATCGCTCCCAACCGACAGAACTGTTCCGGAAAACTCCATGCCGATCGTGGCGCCTGCAAAGCCGTCCTCGAGCGCCTCTTCCGGCAGCATCCCCATGGCCCACATGACATCGCGGAAGTTCAGGCCTGTTGCCGAAACTTCCACAACGACATCACCGGAGCCCGCGACCGGCAGGCTGTTCTCCTGCCACTCGATGGTCTCGATGCGGCCGACCGTGCGCTGTACGATCGAAGCAGCCTGGAATGTCTCTGTATGCTGCTTTGACCGTTTAAAGGGACCGGACACGACCCTTAGCGGCTGCCATGATCCATCGACGGCATCATGGAGCAGTTCGTTTTCACCCTGCGCCTGCAATGTCAGAAATTCGCGCCAGAGCTTCTCGGTCAGCGCGCCGCCGGCAACATCGATCGTAACGACGTCGATCTCGTCATATTCGTTTTGGAGAACCCGTGCGAAAGTCCAGACCGCGTGGGCAACCGGATCGACGCAGGTTCCATTCGTCGGCGCGCCGCCCGGAGCGACGATAATCAGCCGCGGCGGATATTTCCAGGCTCCCGCAGAGCAATGCCGCAGGGTTTCAGCCATGTCGCCCAGAAGACAGATATAGTCCTGAAGGCTCGACGAATGGGTCGCCGGCGCAGAATGATCCGGCAGAACCAGTATGATATCGAGCTCACCGGAGCCCAGTTCGGCCAGGGCATCCTGCAAAATCCCAGGGGTCAAATCCGGACCGCACTCAAGTTCGACGTGCTTGCCTGCCTGCAGATCAGGAAACGGCGTGTCTTTCGGCTTGATCGTCAAAAGGTTTTCACGCGCCTGCAACGGCCGGGATTCATTGATGCCGATTTCACCGCGAGCCGTCAGGATGGCCAGTGATCCATCCTCGAAATCCGCCCGAACAACGGCGCCATCGGCAAAACCGAGTTCGCCGATCCGGCCCAGCATCTCCTCATTGGAAAGCATTTTTCCAACCGGCAACTCCGACAGAACGCTCTGCCTGAACCACCCTTCTTTCAGCCCGAAGACGAAATCCGCAAGCGAAGCGTATTGATGCTCGACAAAACAAAGCTCGGCGCCCGCCTTTGCGATTGAAGTCAGTGCCGAATTCAACGCTTCGCTGTCTTGCAGACGTCCGAGGAGAAAACCGTTGGCACTGACGACAAAATCGACACATCGGCTCAAACCATCGGCATCACAATCCACGACATCGACCCGCGGATTTTTCGCAAAACCTGTCGCCAGATTGCTCTTCAGATTCTCGTCGTCTTCAACGATCACGAGCTTGGCGTCATAACGTTCGGCAAGGGCTGCAAGCCGCGTGCTGACAGCGACCGAAGTCGCACCTACTTCAGCGATCACCAGCCCCTGGCGATCCGGAGCAGCCTTCTCCAGGAAGGCTTCGACCAGATGGCACGCTTCATCAATGCGTTTGCGCGCAATCGCCGTTCCGTTCCGGAAATGATCGACAGTCGCTTCAGGAACGTCATAGCCCGCCAATTTCGCGCGGTCTCCATCTGCCAGCAACAGATCCAGACTGTTCATGGCAAAATGATAGGCGTCGTTGACGAGGATGGCCGCAGGGCTGATTTCGGGAGATTCCGCAATCAATTCGCGAATGATGTCGGCAAAAGCCGGCAGCCCCGGATCGGAAGCAAGCACCCAGCGTTCTTCTTCAAATGTCGCCAGCCCGCAATCCTCGAGAATGAAGAAACAGTTAGCGAGATAAGACCTGAACGACCGATGCTCATCCAGAACAGATGCATCAACACTGCCGAAAGCCTTCTGGACCTTTTGCGCTATGTCATAAGACGCGCGATAGACCGCGGCATCCAGCACAAGGACCGAGACGGCGGTTTCGGCCGCTTCGTACTGGGGAACGAGGCCAGGCAAAAGCGCATCCTGAGCCGAATTGCGCGAGCTGATTATCCGCTCATAGTGGAAAGAGACAGTTTCGAGGTTGTGATGCACTTTGAGGAATGTGCGTCTGAACCGGCAGTCATCCAGACTTGCAACGAGTTCACCGTTTTCGTCCATCAGTTCCACGCGAATTTTCAATGAAAACGGCGAGGCCCGCAATATCTCAATCTGCGCCGAACGTATGTCAGCCATATCCGTTCGCGATCGGATTGCGCCAAATCTGACCGGAATATAGGGCGCACCGGACAAGTCGCCCGTCAGATCGGCGAACAGGGCGACAAGACCATGAAACGCCGCGTCAATGGAAATCGGGTTGAGGTTGTAGGAAAGATAGGGATGGGCAGGTTTGCCCGCTTCGAAAAGTTGCACATGAAGCTTGCGATCAGGCAAGACACTAACATTTTCCAGAAGCCTGAAGTCAACGCCGTAATCCAGCCCGAACTGCCGCGCAGTCCTGTAGGCGGCTCCGCCGTCAATTGTCCGGGCTTTTGATATCTCGGCGCCCGATTGAGCAATCTGACGCGCAAACTCCGCGACCGGCCTGCGAATACGGCCTACGGCATGAACGCTCCAGTCGTCTTCGCTCAGATATTCGCGGGACCGAATTTCAATTTGGCCTGTTTCGGGCGAAATCACGGTGGAAAGTTCCGCCAATCTGTTTTCGTGCAGCTCCAGCGGTCGAATAATTTCCAGATTTCTTAATTCCACATCCGACGTCGCGAAAAATTGCCGTGCCGCCTGCACGGCGATTTCTATGAAAGCGCTGCCCGGCAGAATGGACTTCCCGTCAACAACGTGCTGCGCGAGGTCGGGAAACAGGTTCGCATCGATGTGGTTCTTCCACGATGCGGCATTGGGGTCCGTGCGCCATCCCAGCAATGTGTAAGCCGCGTCGGCATCGCCGCGACCGAACAGGTTTAGGTTATCGGAGGTGGCCTGCACTTGCAGGCGCTGCGGCTCAAAAGGCAGAGGTGGCAATGCGACATCGGCATGACGATGGCAAACATCATCCGTCCAGACCGAAGCGCCGCAGGATACGGCCTGCGCCACGATGTGAGGCAGAGGATTGGTGCTCAGCGCCGGTCGTGTCAATGTCGGCAGGATGGAAACCGACACACCCGCCTGACGGGTATTCTCCGCCAGATAGGAGGAAAGGATCGGGCGAGGACCGATTTCGATGAAGAGATTGCATCCCTGTTCAAGCGCTTCCGCCGTTGCGTCCGCAAAACGAACGGCATCCCGGACATTTCTCCACCAGTAAACAGCATCGAGCTTATCACCGCTTTCGATCGTCCCGGTAACGCTGGAGATGAACTTTATGTCGCCGGACCGGGGCTGGTAAGCCGGGATCTCGGCAAGAAAGGCATCCCGCTCACGATCAATGATCGGATGATGAAATGGATAATCGATATCCAGGATGTGGACGGGAATGTGCTCCTTGCGGCCAATATCCTTGAATGCTTTTATTTCAGCGACAGGACCGGAAATAGTGACCGAGGAGGACGTGTTGATCGCGCCGACCTCAATTCCCGACAGGCCATTCCTGCGTGCAACCTCTAGCGCCCTGTCCGCAGACAGAGCGACAGCAGCCATTTTACCTTCGCCGGCAAGCGCGTGCTGATGGCGCGATCGAACGGCAACAACCGCAACTGCGTGTTCAAGAGAAAGTACCCCCGCGCAATAGGCGGCCGCGATTTCACCAACCGAATGTCCGAACACCATCCAGGGCTTGATGTTTCGGCTGATCAAACGATCTGACAGGGTGGCCTGGATGGCAAACAGGAGGGCCTGGGCAATCCTCGTGTCCGGTAGCGAAGCGGCAAGATCCTGCGACACGAACAAGGACACCAGATCGACGTCAAACCACGGCTTGAAAGCCGCGCAAATCTCGTTGAAGCGATCGAAGAAATCGCGGTCGTATCGGTAGGCGTCCTGTGCCATGCCGATCCATTGCGAACCATTTCCGGAAAAGGCGAAGGCAATCCGGGTTTCTCCGGCAGGAGCTTCCCCAACGCGGCCCAAGCCGGTCGAGGATCCCGCCAGAAACTCCTCGGCACCTTTGCGAACGACATCGGGGTCTTCACTATCGACTGCGAAACGATGTTTATGGCGCGTTCTGTTCAGAGCCGATACGGCGACAAGTTCGTGGCGATCCGGACGGTCGCCTTTCAACTCCTGAACATAATTTTCAAGCAGCCCCTCAAGGGCTGACCGCGTTTGTGCACTCACCATAAAAGGCCCGGAAGGCAAGGTACCTGCATCAGAAACCGCTGCTTTTTCGGGATCAGCAAGTACGATATGCGCGTTGGTTCCACCGAACCCAAAGGAATTCACGCCGGCAAGGCGCCGCCGTT
Organism: Agrobacterium sp. OT33; assembly: GCF_017313365.1. Classification (NCBI taxonomy): domain Bacteria; kingdom Pseudomonadati; phylum Pseudomonadota; class Alphaproteobacteria; order Hyphomicrobiales; family Rhizobiaceae; genus Agrobacterium; species Agrobacterium sp. OT33. The sequence continues at coordinate 66,358 of NZ_JAFLMZ010000005.1, forward strand.
GTCCACGCGACAATGAGTGACCAGATCGATTGATCTCGACGTTCAACCCTTCGAAGTCAATTTCGGAATTCAACTCGGGGGCATGGAGCGAGGCAGGAAGAAAATCATGCTGAAGCGCGAGAGCGGCTTTTATCAGACCAAACATTCCTGAAGCGGGTTCCGAATGACCAACATTCGATTTTACGGATCCCACCAGCAGTCTCTGATTTCGTTTTTGCCCCAGTTCCGTTCCGATTGCCCACAATTCGGCCGGGTCTCCGACTTTCGTCCCCGTGCCGTGACCTTCGATAAAAGCGAGGTCATTTGGATCGAGATCATGACGCCGATAAACGTCACGCAGAAGCGATGCCTGCATCTCGCGCGATGGCAATGAAATGCCGTTTGTCCTCCCCGCAGAGTTCAATCCCGTCGCGAGGATAGTCGCATAACTACGGTCCCGGCTGGATCTCGTCCTTTCCGTTGTTCGCAGGACGACGACCCCTCCCCCCTCCGATCGGACATAACCCTGACCGCCCTCACCATAGGCCCGGCACAATCCTTCGGGAGACAGCATGCGCGCTTGTGAAAAGCCAACAAAGGAAAAGGGGTGCGCGAGAACATTCACGCCGCCGACAATCGCGGTGTCGATCTCACCGCTCTGGAGCGCACGGACGGCCTGGTCCAGTGCGACAAGGGAGGACGAACATGCCGTATCGATCGTCAGACTAGGCCCGTTCAATCCGAATACGTGCGAGATGCGGTTGGCAATAATCGACAGGGTATTGCCGGTCATAAAATACGGGCTGCCGGAAGCGGGGTCCTCGACAAACGTATTGCCGGAATCCAGGCTCGATGCGCCAATATAGACGCCAACGCGCTCCTGCTGCAGCATGGGAATGGTGAGGGAAGCATCCTCCAGGGCGCGCCACGCAAGTTGCAAAATCACGCGCTGCTGCGGATCCATATATGTGGCTTCGCGGGCAGTCAGATTGAAAACTGCGGGATCGAAATCATAGACATCCTCGATCACGCCGGCAGCGAACGTATATGCCTTTCCTGGTGTACCGGCGACGGGATGCCAGAAACGGGCATGACTCCACCTGTCTTCGGGAACGCTGGTTACAACACAACGCTCATCCTTCAACAATTGGAATAACTCGTCTACGTTCCGAGCTGACGGGGTGCGGACGGATCGCCCAATAATATCAACTGACATGCCTTACTCACAATCCTAGATAGCCTGAATGCAACAAAGCTCCCTGTTGATCAACCCAATATCAGCAAATTCACTGGTAATAAGGTATCCAATGTATATGACAGCAACGCCGCCCCGCAACTCACGCGGCATCCCTCCCGAAATACATCTGAAAATCAGCTTGTCCGGTCATCGGCCACGCCGCATCTCACTTGATTATAAGCTGTAAAGCACACCGACTTCACACTTTAAACAGCAAGAAGCGGGGAGAGAATGAACTGGAACTATCTGCAACAGCACTGGGATTGGGCGGGCCACATCGTCGAAGCCCTGTTTATGGCTGCGATTGTCGCCATGATCGTCCGGATTTTTCTTTCATGGCGCATATCGTGGATCGTCGGCCTGGCCTTCGCTGCCGGACATTTTCACGGCCGCGAAAAAAGAGACTACGAAGTGTCGGTCCACATGAAGCCGCCCCATCTGGAAGGGTATTACTTCTGGCGCTGGTCGTGGGACGGGGCGACGGATTTCTGGCCCACCGCGATCATCTGTTTTGCGCTTATTTTCGTCGTTGTGAAAAATTCCGCTGGACCTCGATGAGTTGCGTTCCTTTTTAGCGAGCACGCCGCAAGAATAAGAATTCATAGACTAAAATCGAAAGTTGTATCGTTCCAGCATTTATTGCACGGTGGGCAGAATTATCTCATTGCTGATTTTTGGCCGGGGAGCGGATGGTACGCGAAGAGATATGCCGTTCTTTTGCCTGTGCGATTGTCGTGGCGTCGGTCGTGGTTACGATATTCGCCGGAACAGGTTTTGCACAGGATAACAATGGCGCCGTTCAAAAAGCCGTCCCGGCGACGAGAACATTCGATTTCTCAGCGCCCGCCCTCAATCTTGAAGGCACGGTTCCCCAGGATGCTACGGTCGAAACCGTACCAATGAGCCCGACGGAACCTGGCACAATCGGAAATTTGAAGGTCATTGGAAAAATCAGTTCAGGTTCGTCCGACCCGAAAATCGAGACGACCTTTGTCGGCTACGATCTGCAGGCACCCTCGGCGGCGTTCCGGATTTGCACGTACCAGGCAGACACTGCCGGATACACAACACGCGCCTCAAAGGTCGCATCGGACCTGACAGAAGCCATGCTTCTGGGTACCAGGGATGAAAACGGAAAACCACATAGCGCGCTCATCAGCTATTGCTTTTCACGCGGAAAGCAGGTGCTGGGTATTAATTTCATTGCAGGTGTCAGCAACGCGGCGGATGCCGACGCCGCTTATGATCTGGTAGTTCGAGCTGACAAATACGCTGCTGCGTTCATTGGCAGTCTTTCATGGGAAAACGGCGAGGAATCGAGCTTTGGACAGGAGCTGCAATCGGTTCCTGTTCGGATAGGCAACCAGCAAGTCACACTCCACATCCCGAACCAGTGGGACATCCCGATCAACGATTTTCACGGCCCTCTGCCGGCCGAGCTGCATATGATCAGGCGCAAGGGTGGAAAAGATGTCGGTCTGGTGTGGCTCTTCGTTCAGGACATGAAGAAGAAACCCGACCTCGAAATGACCGGAGCGACAATCGTGAGGGATTACTTTGTCAGGCAGACACCCGACACACATCCTCCGGTACTGGTATCGAGCGAGGAGGACGCCACATTGGCGGAACAGGGGATTCCCGCACGCACCTTCCGGTTTTCAGTGGAAAACAAAAATGGTCAGGACAGCGGCGAAATCGAGGCGACCGTCATATGGCGGAATGGTCGCCTGCATGTCCTCACGCTCTGGTCAGCTTGGTCGTCCGTTGCCGATGAAAACACGTTCTTCTCGCGTCTTCCGGGTCTTACTGTCTACGATATCGTGCGGCAGGCCATGGTAACGACGCAGCAGTAAGATTCTGCGCGCCGGTTTGCGGGCAGGCAACCTGCGGCGCTCGGACAATGTCGATATAGGGAGTGCGGACGCATTGACTGAGCGATTTGATCATCAGGTTGGGTCCACTTCCGTACCCGTCATTCCCTATGACACATTCGAAGCCGCCGCTCTGTTCCTTGCAACGGGGCGCTCGCCGGAAGAGGTGCTGCCGAAACTCGGCCTGACAGCCACGGAATGGGATAGGCTGCATGACGCCTACAAGTGGTTTCCCTATTCCCTGGGGGACGATTCCAGACGACATTATTTCGGCGGGCTTGACGATGGCGCGATCTGCAGGCTTGTCCTGCCGCCGCGATGGCAGATGGAAGGCGGGGACAAGCCCGATCTGCGCTCGACAGCGTTTGTTCGCGACACCGTGCGCCACAATCCGTATATCGGACCGTTTATCGATTGCGGCTGGCCCTTGACATGGATCGCATCGCACCCCGAGGCGACGCTGTGCTCTTATACACACGATGGTCGCACCGTATATTTCAACGGCGAGCCGCTGGCTGACCGTAACGGTAACCGGATCAGAGTGGATGTTGCCAGCTTCAAGGCGGTCGGAGGGCGCTGGTTATACGACAAGGGCCATGTGTATGGCCAAGGCAGGTATGGCGTATATCACAGGGCCTACTGGTTTGTGGTCGAGGGGGCGGATGCCGCGACGTTCGAAGCGCTGAACCTGCGTTATGCCCTCGATAAAAATCAGGCCTATTACATTACCGGCAAGACACTCCGAACCAGAAGTCCCGGGGCTTTCGAGATCATACCCGATGTCAGGCTGAACTATCGTGACAACAGCTGCGACCTCCTTCACGATGACAGCCACACAGCACGGGACCGCGAGGCTGTCTACTTCTACGGTGCCCGCCTAGGGGGCGCAAAGCCCGAAGGGTTTCGACACCTGGGGCATGGCTACGCGAAGAACAATGAAAAGGTCTGGTATCTCGACGAAAAGAAACTCATCCAAGGCGCAGACGCCGCGACCTTCACAGTACCCGGCCCTGGAGAACCTGATGTGAAGGGCCTCACAAGCGGCCATTTCGTCACCGACCGCCATCGTCCGTATGTTCGCGGTGAAGCGCGTGACCCGATCGAGTGGTTCGAGGCCTGGCGATCGTTCTTCGAGGCGAGACCGGATATCAGGGACTGGTGGTGGCACAAGATCGAGAAGGCCTTTGCAGCTTCAAGATGAGTTCGGCGGATCAGCAGGAACCTTCCGCAATGGGGGACAATCAGCATCTCAGGATGGCTTTCGGATTCGACCAGAAGAACGCAGGAATGTGCATCAATGAAAATCAATATGACCAAGAGGGAAGCGATGTTCCTGTTTTTGCCCTTGTCAGCGCTGGCGACCACGGCCGTTTCCTGGTTGGCTGGCGTCTACAGCTTCTCCTGGTTTGTAGGTATTTTCGCTATTTTCGTTGGTGGGAGAATGTTCATACGCAACCACGTAACCATTACCGACAGAGACGAAAAATAAGGCAAGATAGACAGGCGGACTGGCTGGGAACCATGGCCGGCATTGACACCGTAGATCGGAGCGGACTTGAGCGAAATGAAGCTGACTGAACTTTTTCCCCTGCCCTATGCCCATTGGTATGCGGCCACTCTTTTTGCCGAAGCCGGATATGCTGCGTCGCAGATATTCGATCGTCTCAGCATCGACCCCGCGCGCTGGCAACGGTCCAGAGAGCGCTATGGCCAGCTCCATTACGCCAATACAAGTTGGGTCGCGGCTGCGTTCGGGCGGGACGGGCTTCCCGAACCCGAACAGGATCGGGCGCTTTTCCAGCATCTGACAGCGAATGACGGTATCGGCCAGCCCGTAACAGAACCCTTCGGCATGCGCAGGGAGCTTGCGGTTTTGCGGCGCGCAGTCGAAGCCAATCCCCGTATCGGTCCCTTCGCAAATGTCGACTGGATCGCGCATTATATCGGAGAAAGACGCTTCCCAACCATCCGCTATGTCCACAATGGCCATCAGGTCCATGTCGATGGCGCACCGATCCGCGACCGCAAGGGCGTCCCGCTGGCCGGGATCGACCCCTTCACCTTTCGACAGCTCGGTGACCGCTGGTTTTGCGACGACGGACATGTCTACGGCCAGGGCGAGACGCCAACGAAGCTCTTCTGGTTCATAGCCCGTGGCGCCGATCCGGACAGCTTCACCGTACTGAACCAACGTTATGGCGCCGACAGGGCCGCCGGTTACTACATTACCAACCTGCGCCTTCCCACCGAGGAGCCGGGTACATTCGGGATCGTCGGTTATTATTACGGCAGGGGCCAGAAACCGGGTATCCATATCGAAGAGAGCCACTACGCAAAAGACAGCCGCAAGGTCTATGCCTACGGCGTCGCGATCGAAGGCGCGGATGCAGCCAGTTTTCATTCCATCGGCGACGAAGGCAGATATTTCGCCGACAGCAAGCATATCTATTGGCAGAAGAGCCCCGTTCCCGATGCGGACCGCGAGAGCTTTGTCTGCGCATCAGAAGCGGGCCAATATCGCGCTTACGACAAAGAGAGGCCCTATTATGCCGGGCAACCTCAATCCGTTTCGGCTGAATTCGAGCCCTGGAGCGATTATTTCGAGGCGCATCCGGAGATCATCGACAGCTGGTGGCATCGGGAAAAGGCGCGGCGAGAAGCAAGCCCGGCCGTCGTGGATGAGCCGGTTTCGGTCGGCGGCCCCTATTATAGCGACGGAAGCAGGGTACTGGTGAGGCCACAACGCCCGCAGGACAGCGAATGGGTATCGCTCGATCATTTCGACCACGACAGTTTTCGACACATTATCGATGTATTCGGACGGGATCGACATGGTCTTCGCTATTTCTCACCCGGCCTCGAACGCTATGGGCATGAGCCTGTGAAGGGAGCCGACGCGGCAAGCTTCGAAAAGCTCGACGGACCCTGGTTCAAGGACAAGCGGCAGGCCTATTACATTGATAGCGACGCCCCGATGCCGGAGCTTGCCGTCGTCAAAGCCGATATGGCGAGCTTCGAGGTGCTGGGCGACGCCTATGCCCGCGATGCGAAAGGGCTGATCGTTGAAGGCGTGCGCAAGCGCGGCATCGATAATCCCGCCGCCGTGGAAGCACTCGGCCGCTCTTTCGCCCGAATGGGCGACATTCTGCTTTATCGCGGCAAGCCCGTCACCAGACCCGGCAAGGTCGACCCTGCCACGGCGCGCGGTGTCCATGACCAGCTTCTGATCGACGCAAAGGGCGAGATGCTGTTCGGCGGGAGCTACCGCAAGATGATTCCGGGAATTGACCCCGCCACGTTTAATTTCCTCAACCGTGTGTTCGCCGTGGATATGCGCCATCTTTACGCAGTGACCGATACGGGACTGCTGCGGATGCCGGATATCAATCCCAGCGAAGTCCAGGCTGCCGGCCTTTACGCTATCCGGGTCGGCAACACGAAGTTCCATATTTCCGGCGGCGCCATGCGGCAGTCTCCATTTGAGGAGATGAGCGGATAAATGGTCGCCACCCTGTCGGCCGATATTCCATGGCAGCCCTTCAATAATGGAGGGCAGCGCGTGTAGGGGCTATAGCCGTAAAGCGTGCGGCGCTGAAATCGTGAAGGCACCGGGGCGCGTCTTGCAACTTGTCGGCGCTAAGGCGAAAATCGCTCTTTGCAAGCCGGTAGAGACAACCACCTCGCGCAAACACCAGATCACCACCGTCCCACTCGGCCCAATCCGTTTCCGGCAGGTCAAGGAGCAGCATTCCGTCCCGATCAACCACGCGGCAATCCAGCCCGTACCACGCCTTCTGGCTGCGACCGATCGAGTGGAGAATCATCTGGAGCCGCCGGCCATTCGCGCCTACCTTTTCGAGAACACGTGATTTGCTGAAGCTGTAAAGGGCCGAGGCATTCAAACCATTGGTCTGACCCTCGCCATGTTCAGCCACCCGCCAGCCTTCGCGCTCACGCATATAGCCGTTGACGGGCTCGTCCTCTCCCCGGCCCGACCATTCTCCACACGGTTTGACGTGCATCCCCCGCTTCAGCCTGAATCCTTTGGCCAGCTGGAAGCTGGCATCATCGCCGATTGAATGATTGAGAAGCAGCGTTTTCTCGCTCTCGAAAATACCGCCGCCGCCCCAGGCGTCCCCCTTCGGCCACAGCGCCAGGGCCGTGAAAAATGGAGGCTTCGATATGGCCGTCCAGCTTCCGTATGGCGCGCGGTTGGTGGCAGCGAAATAGACCAGCAGCTCACCAGATGGAGAAAGATCGCAACGTCTTTCGTAAATCCGCCCTTTCAACCATTGCCCATGTTCAAACATATCGTTGCGCAGGTCCCAACGAATAAGCTGTACCTGACGGCTTGGCCCACGACGAAATATGACACCTGTTCTCGCTGACCGCGCCAGGATCGCATATAGTCTCGGCGCAGCGGGCACGCCGGCTTTCTCCGGAGCGGAACTACCTGTCTCGACGGTCAATGGAGCTGCACCCTTCCGACAATATTTCTGCCATTATAACTGCCTCGACACCGCCGTCGACCGCCGATGCCTCGACTGAACGCACAACTTCATCACGCCGGAAGCGGAATAGACAACGCTCTTACCCGAAACCTTGAATGCGGCTCAATTCAGCAGCACCAGGACCGTTCCTGCACAAAGGGAAAACAATCCGAGAGAAAGGCTGGGAATGATCAGCGCCGCACGTTGATGGCCTCGGATTTTCATCGCGATCGCGAGAATTTGCGCGACAATAAGCACAGGTATGCCTGCTCTGTAGGAGATGTCATAAAGCCCGAGGATCAGATTGCGTCGCGCCGGGTCGGATGGCCATTCCGCAAAACCAAGCGCCAGAGGCGACAAATACCAGACCGCGCTGAAGACAAAGGCAACAACCGTGGTAGCGAAGAGGAATACTGTCACCGACCTCATTTGCTGTCCTGAATAAAGGCCTCAATCGCGGCTTCCGACAACCCGATAATGCGGCCGGCAGCAAATCGCTGCACGGAAAAGGCGCTTTCGTCGCGGTTTTCGAAAGCCAGATCAAAAGTAGAAGAAAATATCCGTGCCCATCCCTCATCATACACGGTACCACCGACGTGGATTATGCTCATTGATGGCCAGTCGACCTGTTGTCGGGTCTCCGGGTCAATGACCATGGCACTGCCGACGCGAATCTCCCGTGTGACAAACATCCCAGACGCATGGCCTGAAACGGGTTCCAGCCTGAAACTATAGGTGCCGCCCTCGGGATAGACGAGTTCTACGATCGACGCCGGTGAAGAAACTTTAACCCGGAATTCTTTTTCGTAAGCGTTCGCACTGCCTTCGGTCTCCAGCAAGCGCCAGTCGCGGCCGGAAATCGGCCGGGCGGCAACGATAACTGCACCACCCTTTGTAAGCATCGGCTCGTCGACAGCGATACGCAAACGGGTCGATAGCTGCTGTTCGCCCGCATGGCCAATTGTGCTCAAGGCCGTAATCCCAGCAACCAAATGAACCAGGCCGATAAATACCTTGGACAATAAACCTCCCGGTCCCGTCAAAAGTGATCTAAGTCCGCTGCCATATAATCGTCGATCATTGACACCGCAGCAAGCCTGAAGAATTTCCCGGCTCATGCTGTGATCACCATGACAGACTGGTTGCGGCCAAAGGATCATGCATGGCATTCCGGCTGCTCTCCCACGCTGATTAAGGACGACCGAAAACAATCGACTGAACGTCACCTCAAACTGGCCCTTGAAAACCACGACGCAGGCGCCGCTCCCCCGCCAATGAACCCCGACTGAATAATCTCTTCAGCTTCCGTTCCAGCGGAACCGTCTAGAACAAAGACGTTCAACCGCGGTCTTATCCGCCTGAGGAGACACAGTCATGATCCGGAAGTCTTTCATTGCAAGTGCACTCGTCGCTCTCGTTGGCATCGCCGCCGCGGCACCCGCCATGGCCAATGATGTGCGCATCGAACAATATGGCTGGTCCAACTCTGCCGGTGGCGCGCAGGAAGGATATGGCAACCGGATCCGCACCTATCAGGACGGCGGTTATAACCGGATTGTCGGCCACCAATATGGTCGCCACAACCTTTCGGCAGTCGGTCAGGAGGGGCATGACAATTACGGCTCCTCCTATCAGAACGGCAGCCGCAACGTGGCGGGCATCGGGCAGTTCGGCTCCAGCCACACCACCATCCTTACCCAGGACGGCAATGGCAACATCGCCGCCGGTGTTCAGGTGGGCCGGGGCTGCAGCGCCAATGTGAGCCAGGGCGGCAACGACAATGTCGCGGCCTTTGTGCAGGCCTGCCCTTAAGCAGCCATGCGCGGTGATGTGAAACGTTGTTGAGATCAGATCATCTGGGAGACTTGCCATGCCCGATAACATCAGACATCCGCGCCGCCTGACGGCAGTCCTTGCGCTGGCACTGCTTCCTTTCGGTGCCGTCGCGGCCATATCGACCGCAAAAGATGCGACCGATGGGCAGTTTTGCGAGATCAAGGCAACACCGCAGGCCGGCATGATGAGGCTGGAGGCCCTTGCCAAGGGTGGCACCGGTGCCGGTGGAACCTACAACTTTCACGTCGAAAAATCAGGAAACGGCGGCCGCTCCGCCATCAATCAGGGTGGCGACTTCGAGGCCGCCGCCGGACGATCGCAACTGCTGAGCTCGGTGACGCTGGATGCAAAGGGAGCCCGCTACAGGGCGGTGCTGGATCTTGTGATCAATGGCAGAACTTTCAGTTGCAGCAGGCAGGCCGGCGACTAGCCTGCCGGCATGTCGTGGATTTCCCACCAGAGAGGGCGCCGGTTCAGGCGCCCTTTTTCTTGATCGTGCCGGAACGACTGAACAACGTGTGAATGGGCAATTCCGGTCGGGTTCAGTTGCGGGATGCGACAGTGGATCATCGGCACGGCGCTGACAGATGGAGATCAGGATGACCCGCAACATATTGAAACTTCTCACCGTCACTCTGCTTGTCGGCGCCCTTGCGCCCGTGGGATTTGCAGCGCCCGCCCATGCCGGGGGCCGGATCTCCTTCAACCTTGCGCCCGGTAACGCGGCAGATGGGGACCATCTTTCAACGGGGCTGCGCGCCTATTCGCTCTATCGTGGCTTAAAGGATGCCGACATCCGGCAGCTGGGCCGGGGCAATGCGGCGGGCATCGCCCAGAATGGCAGCGGCAATCTCGGCTTCATCCGGCAGCGGGGCGACGGTCACGCCGCAACCTTGCAGCAGAATGGCAACAACAATGCCTATGGCATTTTCCAGTATGGGCGCAACACGCAGACCAATGTGGTGCAGGATGGCGATAACGGCAGCGGCTTGACCTTCAGTTATGGCTGGTGAGGCAGCCCAAGGGCGGATTATCCCACCGTGTTTCGGCCGGAGCGGGCTCAATCCGCCAGGGTGGCCAGAACCTCTCCCTCTCTGCCCTGCACGAGGCTGCCGGGCGATACCGGTCGGGGATCGGCATCGGGCAGAGGCGGGCTGAGCAGCCAAGCCGCCGGATAATCTTTCCGAAGGTGCCGGGGATTATAGCGAACATGGGTTCCGGCCGCATGGCGGCGGGTTCCGAGCATTGCCTCCTTTGACAGGACAGCACCCTTGATCTCGTGGAGTTTTCGTTCGTCATCAAGGGCAATCGTCGCATCGGAGAGATCGAAATTGTCGACGTGAACGGTCCGGTCCCGTGGCGTATCGAGAACCCATCTGTCGAAATCGACGAAGCCGTCGATATAGACATTGCCGGTGGAAGCGCGCAGGGACGTTCCTTCCGGCAGGGTGATGCCATCAACGACATTGCCATCGGCAAGAATGCATCTGCTGAAGGCGGATATGCCGCCATCGGCCCGCAGATCGAATTCCACCGGTCGGGTCGCGTCGCAACGCCAGCCGCTCTGGGTGGTTACGCCATTACCGGTTATCCGCATGTTGTCGGGGGTGAAGCCGACGGTTTCGTAGTTGTCGTTGGTTTTTATCGCGATATAGCGGGCGATTTCGACGGCATCGATATCCGCAACGCGCACGGGATGCGGAAACACCGCGCGGCTGAAGGCATCCCTGTTATTGGCAATGGCCAGTTCGAGTTTCGTGCCTTCGGGCATATCGATCTGGCCAAGCCGGGTTGGTTCAAGCAGTTCCGGCCGGTAGTTTGCCGTCCTCTCCCTGTCATAGGCCCGCATCTCGAGCCAAAAACCGGCGATCTGCCACAGGGTGAAAACCGCGATGGCGGTCACCAGCCCATAGGGCAGGATCACCGGGCGCTTCCAGCGGCCGCTCGCGTATCGAATGAGCAGCCCCAGCGTCCAGACGGCCCAGACAAGGGTCGTGGCAAGAAGGAAGGCAACAAGAAGCACCGCTTCGACGGACGGGAGTGCGACAGGGATCATGCGAATAATGGCCTTGGGCGGATCGTTTCCGATCCAGGGGTGTCCCGGAGCTTTAGCGCATAAGAGGTGTTTTCTTCAACTCGCGGATTGCGATCTCTCCCAGCCGCCGGCGCTCATGCCTTATCCCTGCGAGACCAGGCGGCGCCATATGGCGGCCGCATGGTCAGCGCGACTTGACGGACATCAGCCGCCGAGGACGAAACGGGAGAATGCCAGGGAGTTGCGGGCGTCCTCGTCCATTCTGGCGATATCGGCGCCATTGCTCAGATCACGCCACACCTTGATATCAGAACCGATGGTGCCGCCGGTCTTGACGAAGGGTTCCATGACGACGGCACCGGTGTAATTGATATCACGCAGCGCAAGGCCGATTTCCTGCCAGGGCATCCTGCCTTTGCCCGGAACACGGCGATTGCTCTCGCCGGTGTGGAAGTGACCCAGCAGCGGGCCGGCCGTGCGGATGGCTTCGCCGAAACTGTCTTCCTCGATGTTCATGTGGAAGGTATCGAGCATGACCTTCACATTGTTCTTCCCGACATCCTTGACGAAGGCGACGCCTTCGGCCGCCGTGTTGAGCACGTGGTTTTCAAAACGGTTGAGGACTTCGATGCACAGGTTGATGCCGAGATCATTGGCGAAATCCGCAATGCCGTGAATGCCCTCGACACCACGCGCGTAATCGCCGGGCTTGTCGACCGGCTGCGAATAATCGATCGGCCAGTAGGAATGCAATGCGCCGCCGATGGTGCGGATGTCGAGCTTGGCGACATTGGTCAGCGTCCGTTCAAAAAACGCCTTGCCCGCTGCGCGCACGGCCGCATCTTCCGCCGACAGGTTCTTTGATTTCGACGGGCCGATGCCGGCGGTGAGGATGATGCCGTTATCCTTCGCGCTCTGCTTGATAGTGGCGAGTTCGGCGTCGCTGTATTCGTTGATATGGTGGGCGGCGACTTCGATGATATCGAAACCGAGTTTGGCGACCTTTTCGATATAGGGGCCGAACTTGGCGCTCCACTCATGTTCCCAGTAAGAATAATATATGCCGTGTTTCATGGGGATTTCTTTCATTTTTGTTTCAATTGGTTAGGATGTGCCCGCTTCCCGGATTGCCGATGCGAAGATCGGGTTCGGTGCTCGTCGAGATGATGAAACGGCCGTTCGGAAGATCGTTCTCCTCGACCTTCCGGTTGATCTCGTCCTCGGCAAGACCGAAGCCCAGCCAGCGGTTTCTCAGCCGCGCACGCAGATCGTCCTCGCCGACATCGACGAAAACCGTCAGATCGAAGATCGGCTTGAGGCGGTTCCACGGCGACTGGCCGGCGAGGAGATAGTTGCCTTCACAGACGATGATATCGACGGATTGCGGGATCAGCCGGCCGCCTGCGCGGGCGATTTCAATCGCCCGGTCAAAGACCGGAACGGCGATGACATCATCCTCATTGGCCTTGAGGCGCTCGAGCGTGTGCCGCAATCCGTGGGCATCGAACGTATCGATGGCACCCTTGAAGGGACGGCGGTTCATCTCTTCGAGCACGGCATCGTCATAGTGATAACCATCCATCGGGAAAAGCGCGGCGGGCTCGCCTCCGCCGGCGTTCAACACATCCACCACACCTTCGGCAATGGTCGATTTTCCCGATCCCGGGGCGCCGGCAATCGCGATCATCACACGTCGGCCCTTTGCCCTTTCCAGACGCTGGAGGGCCAAGCCCGCAATCTCGCGGGCATTATCGTCAATTGTGCTCAAGGTGTTCCTCGCCCCGATAATGATTGCGGTCAGAAAATCCGGTATTGGCTTGCCTTGTCGCGCAGGAAGGCCAGCCCCTTGTCGAGGACCTCGTCCGCGCCTGAAGCAACCGGCCGCCAGGTGGAAATCGCACCCGCCATCTCCTGCGGCATCGCGGCAAAGCTTTCGAGCGTCAGCACACCCTTGAAGCCAATCGCCGCGAGTGCGGCGAACACCGCGTCCCAGTCAACGTTGCCGAAACCCGGCGTGCCGCGGTCGCTTTCCGACATATGCATGTATTTCAGATGGTTACGGGCAACGATGATGCCATTGGCGATGCCCTTCTCTTCCATGTTCATGTGGAAGGTATCGAGATGGACAAAGATATTGTCGGCACCGATACGCTCAACCAGCGCCACGGCCTGCTCGGCTGAGTTGACCAGATGGTTTTCGTAGCGGTTGACGGCCTCGATCCCGAATTGCAGGCCAAGCGTCTTCGCGTGGCCGGCAGCCTGACATAGCGCGCGTGTCAGATTGTCGTATTCGGCCTGCGTCGGCGGAAAACCCGTGCGCTCGCTGGTGCCGCCATAGGTAACGCCGGTCAGCGCTTCCGCCCCCATTTCGGCGGCCTTGTCCAGCGCGGCCTTCAGATGCGCGACGGCTGCTTCCGGGCGGACGGAGGCCCAGGCGGGCTCCGGCAGAACCAGCGAGCAGACAGCCCGCAGACCGTATTTCTCCAGCAGGGCGCGGGTATGCGCCGTATCGACGGATGGGAGATCGACAAGCGGAATCTCGATGAAGTCCTGCCCGTAATCCGCAGCACCGGCAATGGCCCGCCTGGCGCTTTCGTGATCCCAGTTGAGGGACCACATCATTGCGTGAACACCGAAGCCTTGCACGTCATACCTTCTTTCTGAGAGATGCGAAGTAACCTGAAAACAGGCCGCGCGCCGCCATGACGACAATCATCAGCACACCCCACAGCGCCGTTGCCAGATGCTGGTTGGCGCCGAGAAGGTTGAGCCCGGACGACAGGAGCTGCAGCACGATCAGCGCGACGAAGACGGGCAGCACACGGCCGAAGCCACCGAATGGATTGATACCGCCGAGGAACGCCGCCAGCACCGTGATCAGCAGGTAGGATTCACCGTGTCCCACACGCACCGAGTTGAAGCGGGCAAGCATGATGATGCCGGCGACGGCACACATGAGACCCGAGAGCGTGTAGACGAGCACCTGGATCTTGCGGGTATTGAGACCGGAATAACGCGCCGCCTCGATATTGGAGCCGATCATCAGCAGACCGAAACCGAGCTTCGTGCGGGTCAGGAGCACATGCCACAGCCCGACGCAGGCGATGAAGATCAGCAGCGGAATGGGCAGCCCGAAAAGCGTGCCGTGACCGAGCGGCGCCATATAGGCCGGAAAACCGGATACATCGCCGCCACGCGTCAGGAACTCCCCGAGCCCGCGCAGGAAAATCATCATCGACAGGGTGACGAGGATCGGGTGCGCGCGGGTATAGGCAATCGCCGCGCCGGTCATGGCGCCGGCAGCACCACCGGTGGCAAGGGCGGCAAGGCAGGCGAGCAGGAAGGCGCTCGGCGGTGCGTCCACGCCGCCGTGGGCCTGCAGCACCCAGGCTGCCGCAAGCCCCGACAGATTGGCGGCAAAGGTGACGGAAAGATTGATACCGCCGGTCAGCAGCGGCAGCAGCATCGCCAGTGTCAAAAGACCGAGCTCCGGCAACTGAAAGGCGACCGAACCGAATGTGGCGAGCGACAGGAAATTATCCGCCAGCGTCCCGAAGATGAGCATGACCGCGACAAATGCAATCACCGGCCCGGCCATGTCGGCACCGAAAATCGCGTTGAATTTCCGAACGAAGCTGCTCATCGCTGCGCACTCCCCTTTTTAGCGGAGGTCCGCAAGGCTGCCGGCAGCAGCTTGTCGAACCGGGTGGAGGACAGCGTGATTGCGATGAGAATGATGGCGCCGACGATCATCTTGAATGCAAAGGGAGACACGCCCATCAGATTGAGGCCGTTCTGGGTGATGGACACCATCAACACCCCGAGCACGCAGCCGATGACCGAACCCTTGCCGCCGCCAAGCCGCGCGCCGCCAAGCACGGTGGCAGCAAGAACATCCAGCTCGCGGCCATAAAGCGCGTTGGGCACGACCTCCTGCGCGTAATGCGCCTGCATGAGCCCGGCAATGCCCGCCATCAGGCCGAGCCAGCCGAAGGAAATATAATGCATGGCGCCGATATTGATGCCGAAGCGGCGTGCGCCTTCCGGATTGTCACCGAAAGCATAAAGTTTGCGGCCGACCGTGGTGCGAGAAATCATGAACCAGGTAGCGAAGCAGCAGAGGATCATGACCACGACCGGCAATGTCAGCTCGACCCAGGAACCGTCCGGCATCTCGCGCTCATAAAACACCACGCGGGTCGAAAGCCATTCCGGCAGATCGTAGATCGACACGCCCTTGGTGAAGAACATCAGCAGGCCGAAGAAGATGTTGAAGGTGGAAATGGTCGCAACGATGGAAATGATATTGAGCCGCCAGACCAGAAAGGCGTTGACGAAGCCGAGACCAAGGCCGACGGCGCCGGCAATGATGAAACCTTCGGCCCAGTTGCCGCCGCCGAGCGCATTGAGCGCCAGCACCGTGACATATTGCACGACGGAAGCGGCAACGGCGAAGGAGATGTCGATACCGCCCGAAATCAGCACGACAAGCAGGCCGACCGCAAAGATGATGTTGACCGCCGAGACATTCAGCACATCGAAGGCATTGGAGATGGTGAGGAAACGGTCGGTTGCAAAAGACAGGCCCGTGCAGAGCAGCACCATGACCACAAGCAGCGTGAATTCGGTCGTATGTCCGAGGATGAGCCTACGCATAGATGGCGGACTCCAGTTCGGTAAGCGACACATGTCGCGGATCATGGGTGGCGTGGAACCGGCCTTCGACCATGTGAATGATCCTGTCCGTGTTGAAATAGACTTCCGGCGGTTCATCTGAGATGACGATGATCGACAGACCTTCGGCCGCGAGCTTGCGGACGATTTCGAAGATGCCGGCACGCGCGCCGACATCGACACCCACGGTCGGCGCATCCAGAATGAGGATTTTCGGCCCGATCGCCAGCCACTTGGCAATGGCGACACGCTGCTGGTTTCCGCCCGAAAGCGTGCGGATCGGGTCTTCCGGCAGGCCGATCTTGACACCGAGCGCTGAAATCCAGCGGGAAACCACATCCGCCTTTTTCGATGGCGAGATAAGGCCACCCGTCAGCAAACGGTCCAGCGAAGCCATGACGAGATTGTCGGCAATCGACTGGGGCTGATTGAGACCAAGCGCCAGCCGGTCTTCGGAAAGATAGGCGACGCCGGCCCGGATCGCATCCCGGTTGGAGTGGAAATTCACCTTCTTCCCATCGATCAGGATTTCACCCGATTGCGGCCGATGCATACCGAAAAGGGTCAAGGCCAGTTCGGTGCGCCCGGCTCCCAGCAGGCCGGTAATCCCCAGCGTTTCGCCCTGCCGCAGATCGAAAGACACATCTTCAAACTCACCGGCGCGCGTCAGTCCGCGCACGGAGAGAACAACGGGCTTGTCATCGTGATCGGCAGCTATGACGGCGCTGTCGAAATTGCGGCCGGTCATCAGTTCGGTCACCCGTGACTGGGTCATGCCTTCGACGGGAAAGACACCGACAAGCGACCCATCGCGCAGCACGGTGATGCGGTCTGAAATCTCAAGCACTTCCGCCAGCCGGTGCGAGACGAACACAACCGCAACACCGGAGGCGGAGAGATTGCGGACGATGTCGATCAGGTAGTCCGTTTCCGATTGCGTCAGCGACGCGGTGGGCTCGTCCATGAAAACGAGGCGCGCTTCCCCGACCAGTGCGCGGGCAATCGCCACGATCTGACGCTGGGCAATGGGCAGTTCCTTCAGCGGACGGTGAAGGTCGATCTCGACGCCGAGCCGGGCCAAAGCCTTCTCGGCCGCTTTTGCGATCGCGCCCTTGTCGACCAGCCCGTATCTGCCGTTCACCGCGTACTGAAAGCCGATATTTTCCGCCACCGACATTTCATCAAACAGCGCCAGATCCTGCCAGATCACCTGAATGCCAAGCGCTTGCGCAAGCGTCGGGGTCATTGCGGCTATCGGCTTGCCGTCGAAATACAGTTCAGCATCATTTTCCGGCGTATAAACGCCTGTTATGACCTTGATCAGCGTGCTTTTGCCACAGCCGTTTTCACCGGCCAGGCAATGCACTTCACCGGGATTGACCTCGAAAGAAACGCCTTTCAGGGCGCGCACGCCGCCAAAGGTGACTTTGACATTCTTGAGGGACAGGAGCGGTTCTGCGCTCATGATGGCGTATCTCTCCTTTCGCCGCGAAAATATCGCAGACGTGGCGCTCGGCATATTTCTTGGGATGGGCGTCGCGCGAGCATTCCGTCTCGCGCGACGCCTGCGGCTCCGGGGAGGATCAGAGGCCCATGGAAACGAGCTTGTCGATGCTTTCCTTGTCGATCTTCAAAAGCTGATCGACGACGATGGTGTTACCCTCGGGATTGATGGTGCCGAGACCTTCGATATTGTCACCGGCTTTGGGCGTTTCGCCCTTGGCGATACGGTCCGCGAGCGTGATGAAGACTTCACCGGCCTGTTTCGGGTTCCACATGAATCCACCCGTCAGCGCCCCCGATTTGATCAGCTTGGCGCCCTGCCCCGGCGAAAACGGGCCGATGACGAAGACCTTGCCATCCTTGCGCCGCTCTTCGACGGCACGCCCGGCACCGATCGGTCCCTGCGAACCGAAGGCGAGGAAACCGCTCAGGTCGGCATTGGCGGACATCAGATCGAGCGCCGTCGACCGGCTCTTGTCGAGATCTTCGGCGACGCCGTAGCGATCGCCGACGAGCTTCATGTCCGGATAATTGGCCTTGATATAGGCGATGGCGGCATCGGCCCAGGCATTGTGAAGCGGCACGGTGAGCGAACCGACGAAGACGGCATAAGAACCCTTGCCGCCCATCTTTTCCGCCAGAAGCTTGCCATGCGCTTCACCGAAGCCCTTGGCGGAAGCCAGTTCGAAATCCCAGTCGGCGCCAAGCTGTTTGGGCGATTCATGGGTGATGACCTTGATGCCGGCGGCCTGGGCCTTCTTCAGCACCGGTTCCAGCACCTTCGCATCATTCGGCACAACGCCAATGAAATCGACTTTCTGGGCGATCAGGTCCTCGATGGCACGAACCTGCAGGGCCGGGTCGGCGCTGGTCGGACCAACCATGAAACCGTCGACGCCGAGCTTCTTGCTCTGTTCCTTGATGCCAGCTTCCATGGCGTTGAACCACGGAATACCGCCGATCTTGACGACGACGCCAACCTTCGGCCCTTCGGCGAAGGCCGCGGATGAGAGCAGCGCAAGCGACAGGCCGAGCGCCGCAGCAATAATTTTCTTCATGATGTTCCTCCTCAAAAAATCGGCAAACGAAATCCGCCGCAGCCAGTTTTTCCCTACCGCGCTTCAAATCTCTCATCTCGCTTATTCGAGACTCTCCCTTGCCACTCCCATAGCAACCATCCTGCACAATCGATATTGCCAAACTGCACAATCGATGGTGCAATAACCATATCACGAAGCTCCCTTCCGTCAAGGGGATGCGTGCTCTAATAATCGGAATCAGCTGGGGAGATCGAAGTGACAGGCATAAGTTCCAAGAAAGCCACCATTTATGACTTGTCGCTCTTGTCTGGCGCATCAGCCTCGACAGTGAGCGCGGTGTTGAATGGATCGTGGCGCAAGCGGCGGATTTCGGAGGAAACCGCAGACAAGATTCTCTCGCTCGCCAAGGCACAGCGCTACACCACCAACCTGCAGGCCCGTGGCCTCAGGAGCTCAAAATCCGGTCTCGTCGGGCTTCTGGTGCCGGTTTATGACAACCGGTTCTTTTCATCCATGGCGCAGACCTTCGAGGGGCAGGCACGCAAACGCGGCCTGTCGCCGATGGTGGTTTCCGGGCGGCGCGACCCCGAGGAGGAACGTCGCACCGTCGAGACGCTGATCGCCTATTCGATTGATGCCCTGTTCATTGCCGGCGTCACCGATCCCGATGGCGTTCACCAGGTCTGCGCCCGCGCAGCCCTTCCCCACGTCAATATCGACCTGCCCGGCAAATTTGCGTCGTCCGTCATTTCCAACAACCGGCACGGCGCGGAAATCCTGACATCGGCAATCCTTGCCCATGCGGCAAAGGGTGGGTCGCTCGGTCCTGACGACGTCATCCTGTTCGGTGGTCATGACGACCACGCCAGCCGCGAGCGTATTGATGGCTTTCATGCCGCGAAAGCCGATTATTTCGGCGTGCAGAGTGGTGACGATATCGAGATCACCGGTTATTCGCCGCGCATGACGGAACTGGCCTTCGAACGCTTCTTCGAGCGCAGGGGCCGTCTTCCCCGCTGTTTCTTCGTCAATTCATCGATCAACTTCGAAGGGCTGCTTCGTTTCATGGGGCGTCACGACGGGGAAGCGTTTGGCGACATCGTCGTCGGCTGTTTTGACTACGACCCCTTCGCGTCATTTCTTCCTTTTCCCGTTTACATGATCAAACCCGATATTGCGCAAATGCTCGAAAAAGGGTTCGAACTGCTGGAAGAGAACCGCGCAGAGCCCGAAGTCACCATTATCGAACCGCAGCTCATTCCCCCGCGCACCGCCCTTGAAGGGCCGCTTGATGACATCTGGGATCCGGTCGCGGTACGCCGCATAGCAAGGTGAAACACTCCGCTCCATCAGCGGAGGATTCTTCCGCAGAGGCGCCAATCTTCGCTTGACCTCAACCGCGCTTGACGTCGTATCGATTTGCATGAAGCCCACCATTGCAATGGAATGACGATGATCGAAAAGCTCCTGAAGATGCTGGAAGACGGTAAAGATGCCCCTCTCCTGCGCTTTTCACTGGCAAAGGCCCAGATGGCCGCGCGGCAATTCGACGATGCGGCGCAGCATCTGCGCGAGGCGGTTCATCAGGACCCCGACTACTCGGCCGCCTGGGCGGCACTTGGCGAATGCCTTATGCATCTCGGAGATGACGACGGTGCGATTGCCGCGTGGACTGACGGCAGCGCGGTCGCCATGAGAAAAGGAGACATCCAGGCGAAACGGCAGATGGACGTCCGGCTTCGGCGTGCGCAATCACGGCGCCTCAACAATGCCAGCTAGGTCGCCACGCCGTCATGTCGCAGAAATGACGCACCTTCCGGCAGGCATAAATCCTTCCGTGCGACCTCTTCGCCGCCCGGTAGCCGGAAGATTGGCCAGTTTCCATAAAACTGGCTATGATCGCGGGAAAATCACGGGAGGCGGTCGTTGAGGGCCGGTGGTTTATGGGCTTTTCGGATCACGTCAGGGAAATCGAAAACGTTGGGCAAGGCCGAAATACCGGCCGGGATGCCGTCGTCCTTGAATCCTGGCGGCGCTGTCTGGAAACCTACCAACTCGATCCTGCCAAGGCCCGTGAGGCGGTCATCGTTTCCGCGACATGCCTGCGTGAGCATCGCCAGCAGGCCGAAGACCTCGTGCACATTGCCCGCTCTGGTCTGGAGCGGCTTTACCGGCAGGTGGCCGAGCAGAATTACGTTCTGCTGCTTTCCGACCGTCAGGGTGTCACGGTCGAATTCCTGGGCGACCCGTCATTCAACAATAATCTGCGCAAGGCCGGGCTATATCTCGGCTCGGAATGGTCGGAACCACGGGCCGGCACCTGCGCCGTCGGCGCCTGCATCGCCACCGGCGAAGCGCTGACCATCCACCAGACCGACCATTTCGATGTGACGCACACGCCACTCTCCTGCACCGCGGCACCCATTTACGATACGCAGGGTGCACTGACGGCAGTGCTCGACATTTCGCTGCTCAGTTCGCCGATCCTCAAGACAAGCCAGAACATGGCGCGCCATCTAGTCTCTTCCACCGTCCGCAGGATCGAGCTGGCCAACCTGATGGCCAGCAGCCGCCACGATCTGGTGCTGCGGTTTGCCGGCGCACCGGAATTTCTGGATGTCGATCCTGAAGCGGCGCTGGCGGTGGATGGTTCCGGCCGGATCACCGGCATGACGCACGGCGCCGCCCGCCTTCTTGCCGCATCTCGCGGGCTTGACTGGCGAATGCCGGAGCGTCTTCTCGGGCAGCGGGTGGAGGCGTTTTTCGAGGCGGACTTCGATGAACTTGCCTCCCTCACACGGTCAAGCCTTCCGCAGGACAGACGCATCATGGTGCGCGACGGAACGGTGCTTTATGCCCACGCAATCGAACCGCAGCACCGGCGGTCGGGCGTACCGCTTGCACGGGGCAAATCCCTGCCGGTGACGGAGCGGATCGGAGGCGACGGGCCGGCAATTCGAAGCCTCAGGCGGAAGGTGGAGAAACTCGCACCGGCGAAATTGCCGATCCTGCTGCAGGGACAGACCGGAACCGGCAAGGAACATTTGGCCCGCATCATTCATGACGCCAGCGGCGTTTCCGGCCGCTTCGTCGCGGTCAACTGCGCCGCCATTCCCGAACAGCTCATCGAAAGCGAATTGTTCGGATATCTGCCGGGTGCCTTCACGGGCGCTCTGGCGAAAGGCCGCAAGGGGCTGGTGGAAGAAGCGCAGGGCGGAACACTTTTTCTCGACGAAATCGGCGACATGCCCTTTGCCGCGCAAAGCCGGCTGTTGCGCGTTCTGGCGGAAGGCGAGATTCTTCCCGTCGGTGGCTCCACGCCGCAGAAGGTGGACTTCAGGGTTATTTCCGCCTCCCATCGTCCTCTTGGCGACATGGTGCTGGCCGGCGCGTTCCGTGAAGATCTCTATTACCGGCTAAACGCGGCAGTCCTGACGCTGCCGGCGCTCGGCGAGCGCGATGATTTTCCGTGGATTCTCGACAGGATACTTGAAAAACACGGAATGCCCGGTCGCCCGCTCACGCTTTCCGACGCTGCCCACGTGATAATCCGTCATCACCGCTGGCCGGGCAATATACGCGAGCTGGACAATGCGATCGCCTTTGCCGCAGCCCTTTGCGACAACGGGCTGATTACGGTGGAAGATCTTCCCGAACAGCTTGTCCCCGCCTCCTCAATGCCCATGATCGACAGCCGCGGTACCGATCTTCACGCACTGCTGGCCACCTGCAACGGCAATGTATCCGAGGCGGCCCGGCGGCTCGGTATCGATCGCACAACCCTGCATCGCCGCATGCGGCGCCTGGGGATGGGAAAACCTCACTGAATGTGAGGCACATGCCACAGCTGTAGCGCCACAGCTGTGGCGGAACGGGAAACAGGTGTTTCCGTAAAAGCCCGCGATTTCGGGGTTCCGGCGTAAAGGCCCTTCTGGCACGGGCATTGCTCCTTTTCTGGCATCGACAGCCATCGAGGAGGAAACATGCGCGCGCTCAGATTTCACGCAGCCAAGGATTTGCGGATCGAAGACATTCCCGAACCGAAGCAGCCGGGACCGGGACAGGTTCTGGTCCGCAACCGCTTCGTCGGCATCTGCGGAACGGATCTGCACGAATACAGCTATGGCCCGATCTTCATACCCACCGAGCCGCACCCTTTCACCGGCGCTCATGGCCCGCAGGTGCTGGGCCACGAGTTCGGCGGCATCGTTGAAGCCGTCGGCGAAGGCGTGACCTCGGTAAAGGTGGGGGATCGCGTATCAATCCAGCCGCTCGTGATGCCGCGATCCGGCGACTATTTCGCCGATCGTGGCCTTTTCCATCTCAGCACGCAACTTGCGCTGGTCGGCCTCAGCTGGGATGGCGGCGGTATGGCGCAGGCGGCGCTCGTGAACGAATACAATGTCCAGAAGATTCCCGACAGCATGACGGATGAAGAAGCGGCGCTGGTCGAGCCGTCAGCCGTCGCCGTTTATGCCTGCGACCGCGGCGGTGTTACCGCCGGCAACAGCGTGCTGGTGACGGGCGCTGGCCCGATCGGCATGCTGACCCTGCTGGCGGCCCGTGCGGCCGGGGCTGCGCAGCTTTTCGTCTCCGATCTCAACGATGCGCGTCTTGAACTTGCCCGCAGCGTCATTCCCGATGTGATCACGATCAACCCCAAACGCGACACTGTCGGCGATGTCGTCCGCTCGGCGACGGAAGGACATGTCGGCTGCGATGTGGCCATCGAATGTGTGGGGAATGAACATGCGCTCAAGGCTTGCGTCGATGCGGTGCGCAAGCAGGGCGTCGTGGTTCAGACCGGGCTGCATCCCCACGAAAACCCGGTCGACTGGTTTCAGGTGACATTCCGCGACCTGGAGATAAAGGGTTCCTGGGCCTATCCCACCCACTATTGGCCAAGGGTCATCCGCCTTATCGCATCCGGCCTGCTACCGGCGACGAAGATCGTCACCAGGCGCATCACGCTCGATACGGCGGTTACGGAGGGCTTCGACGCCCTTCTCGACCCCGCCGGCACGCATCTGAAAATCCTGATCGACCTTTCGAAATAGGCTTCGGCCTGCGCGTGCCGGGAAGAGGAGCCCGGCCTGTGCAGGCCCGCAAGTCTCGAAGCGGCGATGTCGCCGCTTCACGATCCAGACCAAGCACCATGGAGGAGATGAATATGCTTGATGTCAGCCCCGCGACAAAAATCGACACGGTTCTTTCCAAACTCGGCAAGGCGCTCGAAAGCGGCGACATAGACTCCGCCGTCAACCTGTTTCAGGCCGATTGCTATTGGCGCGATCTGGTGACGTTTACCTGGAACCTGAAGACGCTGGAAGGCCGGGAGCAGGTCCGCGACATGCTCGCAAGCCAGCTTTCCGCGATCAAACCCTCGGGTTTCGCACAGGATGTGAAGGAGCAGGCCTCGGAAGGAAACGGCGTCACGGAAGGCTGGTTCGAGTTTGAAACGGCGCTCGCCCGCGGTTATGGCCACATCCGCCTCAAGGACGGCCTGATCTGGACCTTGCTCACCACCATGAGCGAACTGAAGGGCCACGAAGAACCGAAGGGCATTCGCCGCCCGATGGGCGCGGAACACGGCCACGACCGCAACCGCCGGACCTGGAAGGAAAAACGCGAGAGCGAGGCCGCTGAACTCGGTTATTCGGAGCAGCCCTATGTCGTCATCATCGGCGGCGGACAGGGCGGCATCGCCCTTGGCGCGCGCCTCCGCCAGCTGGGTGTACCGACGATCATCATCGAGAAGAACGAAAGGCCGGGCGACAGCTGGCGCAAGCGCTACAAGTCGCTCTGCCTGCATGATCCGGTCTGGTACGATCACCTGCCCTATATTCCCTTCCCGGAAAACTGGCCCGTCTTCACGCCGAAGGACAAGGTGGGCGACTGGCTGGAAATGTATACGAGGGTGATGGAGCTGAACTACTGGGGCTCCACCACCTGCAAATCCGCGCAATATGACGAGGCGACGGGCGAATGGACCGTCGTGGTTGATCGTGCGGGCAAGGAGGTCGTATTGCGGCCGAAACAGCTGGTGCTGGCGACCGGCATGTCCGGCAAGGCCAATGTGCCGAAATTCCCCGGGCAGGATGTCTTCAAGGGCGACCAGCAGCATTCTTCGCAGCACCCGGGTCCGGACGCCTATGCCGGCAAGAAGGTGGTGGTGATCGGCTCCAACAACTCCGCCCATGATATATGCGCCGCACTCTGGGAGGCGGGCGCTGACGTCACCATGCTGCAACGCTCATCCACCCATATCGTGAAATCGGACTCGCTGATGGACATTGGCCTCGGCGATCTCTATTCCGAACGGGCGGTCGCAAGTGGCATGACGACACGCAAGGCCGACCTTATCTTCGCCTCCCTGCCCTACAGGATCATGCACGAATTCCAGGTTCCGGTTTACGACCGTATCCGCGAACAGGACGCCGATTTTTATGCGGCACTGGAGAAAGCCGGTTTCATGCTCGATTTCGGCGATGACGATTCCGGGCTCTTCATGAAATATCTGCGCCGTGGATCGGGTTATTACATCGATGTCGGCGCCTGTGACCTCGTGATCGACGGTTCGATCAAGCTGAAATCCGGCGTCGACGTCTCCCACCTCACCGAAAATGCCGTGGTCCTGAAAGACGGCACGGAACTGCCGGCCGATCTGGTGGTCTATGCAACCGGTTACGGTTCGATGAACGGCTGGGCGGCCGATCTGATTTCGCGCGAGGTGGCGGACAAGGTCGGCAAATGCTGGGGTCTTGGTTCCAACACAACCAAGGACCCAGGACCATGGGAAGGCGAACAGCGCAACATGTGGAAGCCGACACAACAGGAAGCCCTGTG
This sequence comes from Agrobacterium sp. OT33, assembly GCF_017313365.1. Lineage (NCBI taxonomy): Bacteria > Pseudomonadati > Pseudomonadota > Alphaproteobacteria > Hyphomicrobiales > Rhizobiaceae > Agrobacterium > Agrobacterium sp. OT33. The sequence continues at coordinate 91,869 of NZ_JAFLMZ010000005.1, forward strand.
GTTCCACGGCGGTAACCTGCACCAGTCCCGGCATTACTCGCAATATCTCTCACTTCAGCTGAAGGCGAGGCAAGCCGGCCTGAAAACCCCCGTATACGGTCTTCAAACACCACATCACCTGTCCTGATTCCACCCACAGGACCTTTGGGGCGAAGTCGTCCATATCAGGCGGCAGCGGCGATTTTATCGCCGCTGCCGCGCATGGCCCATCATTTCCAGCCTCCACATGGAAGAACAGACCTCACGGCCGCCCAAGGGTAAGCCGTCGGTCGATGCCAATCTTGCCGAGAAACGCTTCATCATGGCTGACAACCAGGAGCGCGCCGTCATAGGCCCGCAGGCCGGCCTCGACGGCCGCAATGGAATCGATATCCAGATGGTTCGTCGGTTCATCGAGGATCAGCAGTTGCGGCGGCTGCGGACCACAAAGAACGCAGGCGAGACCTGCGCGCAGCATCTGGCCACCCGAAAGCGTTCCGACAACCTGCAAGGCGGCGTCGGCACGAAACATGAAGCGGGCAAGCGCTGACCTGCAGGCATTCTCCCCGGCCTGCGGGTTGAGGTGAAGGAAATTGTCGCGGATCGACAGCTTCGGATCCAGCAGGCTGACCTGCTGGTCCAGAAAGACAGACCTCACACCGAGGTGGACCGTCCCTGACAATGGCGGCAGTTCCTTCCTGATCACGGAAAGCAGCGTGGTTTTTCCCGATCCGTTCGGGCCTGTCACGGCCACGCGCTGCGGGCCGGTGATTTCGAAGGACAGATCGGTAAATACGGGCTGTTTTCCCGAATATCCCGCGGTCAGGTTTTGCAGGCTCAGCACGGTCCTGGTCTTGTGCAACCCGCTGGGTGGCAGGGTGACAGTAAGGTCCTGAAGGACTTCGATCCGCTGTCGCGCCGTCTGCAAACCCTCGGTCGCTTCGGCTTTCAGGCGACTGGCGAGGTTGGCATTGTCGCCGCTGGTCTTCTCGGCTCGCCTTTTCATGCCGCCGGCGGCAATGCGGGGCATATCCCCCTTTGCCGCTTTGGCGGCGCCCTTTGCGTCGCGCCGGGCCTTGCGTTCCAGTGCCTCCTGCGACCGACGTTTTACCTCGGAAAGGCGCTTCTCGGCGCTGGCGAGATCCTGTTCGGCGGCGGCCAATTCCAGCGCCTTTTGCGCGCGGTAATGGCTCCAGTTGCCGCCATAACGGGTTGCGCCCAGCGTCGTCATTTCGACGATCGCATCAAGTGTATCGAGAAGTTCCCGATCATGGCTGACGACAATCGCTCCGCCACGCCACCCCCTCAGAAAATCGGCAACGAACAGACGACCGTCACGGTCGAGATTGTTGGTCGGTTCGTCGAGGATCAGGAAGTCCGGGGCGGCATGGATTTGGGCTGCAAGTGCCGCCCGTGTGCGCTGCCCGCCGGACAGTGCCGAAAGCAGCGTTGACGGCGAAGCGTCCAACCCGACCGCAGCCAGCGCATCGGCAATTTTTTCCTCCAGCATCCAGTCAACGTCGCCAAGCTCTTCGAGTGTGGCCAACCCCGCCTGGGCGCTGGAAAGAACCTTGAGCGCCGCACGCGCGTTGAAAAGATCCGCGACGGTCTCCCCCGGCATGACCTGCACGATTTGCCTGAGAACGCCGATTCTGCCGGAGACGGAGACCGTGCCGGAGAACGGCGACAATTCACCGGCAATCAGCTTCAGAAGCGTGGTCTTGCCGACGCCGTTGCGCCCGACAAGCCCGGCCCGTTCGGGACCGAAGCGAAGATTGATATTGGAAAAGAGCGGATGACCGTCAGGCGTGGACCATGAGAGGTCTGAAAGGGTGATGGAACAAGGCATGGATATGGTTTCCCCTGATGACAAGGCGTTGCGGCTTTGTGATCGGGTTGAAATCCATGGTTCACCATCCTGTTGGTATTGCGGAGAGAACGCTACTAATGAAAAAAAGCGGCGCGTTCGTGGCACTGGTTTGAAGTTGCGGATGAAACGCCGGAGGATGAACTCCGGCGTCTCGTTGTTTCAGGCCACCAGGCCCTTGGTCAGTTCCAGCGCCTGCCGCTCGAACAGCCGGCGGTAGATGCCGTCATTGAGGCGGATAAGCGCCTGATGGTCGCCTTCTTCGACAATCTTGCCCCTGTCGAACACCAGCAGCCGGTCCAGCGCCCTGACGGTGGAGAGCCGGTGCGCGATGACCAGCGTCGTGCGGCCAACCATCAGCCGTTCCATGGCCTGCTGGATCTGCACTTCGCTTTCGCTGTCGAGGCTCGAGGTGGCCTCGTCAAGGATCAGAACCGGCGCATCGGCGAGGAATGCACGGGCAATGGCGACGCGCTGGCGTTCCCCGCCCGAGAGCTTGACACCGCGTTCGCCGACCATGGTTTCATATCCTTTTGGAAGGGACATGATGAACTCATGGGCACTGGCCTGTTTTGCCGCCTGCTCGATTTCACGCCGCGAGGCACCCGGACGGCCATAGGCGATGTTTTCCGCCAGCGTGCGGTGGAACAGGATGGGCTCCTGCTGCACGATGGCGATCTGGCCGCGCAGGCTCGATTGCGTCACATCGGCAATATTCTGCCCGTCGATGCGAATTGCACCCGACCTGATGTCGTAGAGGCGCTGGATGAGCTTGACGAAGGTCGTCTTGCCCGAGCCGGAATGGCCGACCAGCCCCACACGTTCACCCGGCTTGATGGTGACCGAGAAGTCATCATAAAGCGGAGTGGGATGCGCGCCATATTGGAACGTGACGTGATCGAAGACGATCTCGCCCTTGCCGATGTCAAGCCGCGCGGCATCCGGCCTGTCTTCGACGCCAAGCGGCATCTTGTCCAGCAGCACCAGCTCTTCCATATCGTTGACGGCACGTTGCAGGTTGCGGATATCCTGCCCCACGTCACGCAGATAACCCTGCAGCACGAAGAACATGGCGAGCACAAAGGTGATATCACCCGGCGTCGCCAGCCCCTGTCGCCACATGATGAGGCCGGTGCCGAGAATGCCGGCCTGCATGGACACCATCATGAAGCTCTGAATGGTACCATTCAGCGTGCCGCGCCGCCATGTTCTGCGCGTGCGGTTATCCCATTTCACCAGCACATGACCCAGCCGCGTTTCCTCCCGCGTCTCGGCACCGAAGGCCTTGACGACCGAGTTGCAGCTGATGGCATCCGCCAGCGCGCCGCCAAGCCTTGTATCCCAGGCATTGGCAAGCCGCGCCGCAGGCGACACATAACCCATGGAAAGAGCCACGGTGACACCGACATAGATCAGCGAGCCCAGGCCGACGATGAGGCCCATGACCGGCCAGTAGCTGCCGAGCACGATGGTGGCGCCGACCAGCATCACCAGCGACGGCAGAAGGGCGATGAGCAGCAGGTCGTTCAGCGAATCCAGCGCCCACATGCCGCGCGTGATCTTGCGCACCGTGGAGCCGGCAAAGCTGTTGGCATGCCAGTCTGTGGAGAAACGCTGCACCTTGTGGAAGCCGTTATTGGTGACGTCAGCCATGGTTTTCAGCGTGAGCCTGATGATGCCGTTAAAGATGAACCAGCGCAGCACCACGCTGGTAAGACCAAGCGACACCACGATGACAAAGGCGTGCAGCGCCTTGTCCGCACCGTTGCCGCCGGCGATGGCATCAACGATCTGACCGGAAAAAACCGGTACCATGACTTCGGCCAGCGTGCTGGCAATGACCAGCACGATGATGAAACCCACCAGTGCCGGCCGGTGGCTCCAGTGGTGAAAAACAAAGCCGAGCACATGACGATAGGCATCGGCGCGGAAATCGAGCTTCTTGCGAGACATTTTAACCAGCACGGCGCCAGAAAATCGGCAACCGGTCCTCAAAACGGAAGTTGGATGGCACAGCCCGGACGGGAGACGGAATGATCCCGTCAGATCAATCGGGCCATGAAGGAAAAGCCGCATGTCGGGCGCGCGCAGGGCGGGCCGCGAATGGATATGACCTAGTGTCGGGTCATTCCCTGCGGGAGGATTTCGGTGAATGCTGGTGTCATGCAACGCCTCCCTTTGTTTGATCTGACGCGGTGATACGTTTTGTAGCTGAGTGATTTGAGCTTGCCAAGCCGATTTTTGCAACCTTGTGGCAAGTGATGCGGAAACGACACATTGGCCGATGCGACAGGCCCGTCTCAGGACGAGCCATGATGGCAGCTTCGGCTATGGGTATTCAGCAGCAGGTGATACTGCGCGCCCCAGAACGGCGCGCGCAGCACAGTATCAACGGACCGGGGTTATCGTTCCCGATCAGTCCATCTGGACATTTGCATCCTTGACCACCGGTTCCCATTTGGCGATTTCGGCGGCAACGTGGCTTTTCAGCTCATCGGGTGACGAAGCGACGATCTTGGCGCTGAACTCCGCCATGCGCGCGGCCACGTTCGGATCGGCAAGCGCTTTCTTGGCGGCGGCATTCAGCTTGTCGATCGCTTCGGCCGGTGTGCCTGCCGGCGCAAAGAGCGCATTCCAGGTATAGGTTTCATAACCCGGCACGGTCTCGGCAATGGTCGGCAGGTCCGGGAAGGATGAGGCACGCTCGGCCGTGGTTACGCCAAGTGCCCGCAACGTGCCGGACTTGATGTGGCCTGATGACGACGGCAGATTGTCGAACATGATCGAAATCTGGTTGCCGAGAAGATCGTTGAGCGCAGGACCAGCCCCCTTATAGGGAACATGCTGCATGCTGACACCAGCCATGCTCTTGAACAACTCGCCTGAAAGATGCAGCGGCGTGCCATTGCCGGAAGAGGCATAGGCATATTTGTCCGGCTCGGCCTTGAGAAGCGCAATCAGTTCCGCAACGCTGTTGACATTGAGCTTCGGATTGACCACCAGCACATTCGGCACCACCACCAGCAAGGACACCGGGGCGAAATCCTTTTCCGGATCGTAAGGCTTTGTTTTGAGGATGAGCGGGTTGAGCGCATGGGTCGCAACCGTGCCCATCAGGATCGTATAGCCGTCTGGCTCGGCCCGCGCGACACGGTCGGCACCGAGATTGCCACCGGCACCGGCAACATTTTCAACGACGATCTGATGGCCAAGCTCATCGCCCATCTTCTGCGCGATGACGCGCGCCACCACATCGGTGGAGCCGCCCGCCGCGAAAGGCACGACCAGTGTAATGGTCCGATCGGGAAAACCTTCGGCGCTCGCCGTCATTCCCAGCATGCAAAAAGAAGCTGCCGTGGCGGCAAGCTTCAACACCATACGCCGTTTCGAAAACCGGTAATTCATGAACCCTCCTTCAACATGGCCTCCCCGCCATGCCGGCATAGTAGCTCAAATGCCCTTGAGAGCAAGCCGTGGGCGCCGCGGCCGGGAAACCGGCGCCAGGAGGATATCAGACACACGGGCCTGAAGCCGCGCCCCAACGGGAAAGGCCCTCCCGGTTAAGGAAGGGCCTTATCTTGTTACCAGCGATAATAATCGCGACGGTCACGCCATTCACGGTGTTGCCGCCAGTCGCGGCGGTCTCGCCGTTCCCGCCATTCTCTGCGGGCCTGACGTTCGCGCCATTCGCGGCGACCTTCCCAGCGGTCGCGCCTGTCCCAGCCACGCTCGTAACGCGGCGGACCATTCGGACGGCAATATCCGCGCGGCGACAGATGAAAGCCGCGTCCGCAGGCATAGTCGACGGTCTGAACATTGGATGTCGCGGGTGCCGATGGCTGACCCACGGGCATGGCGTTCGCGCCGGTGCCGAACAGGGCGCTGAGAATCATTCCTGCGCCAAAAATCATCTTACGCATGTCATCTCCCTCCTTATGGGATGGGGGGATTTAGCGCTCCGGCGGGTGAACTGCGGCTGAATGAATCTGGGTGTTTTCGTGGCAGGAAATCGCACTTCATGGCGAGGATGAGGCCACGCAGCCTGACGCATGGTTGCAGCCGCGTGATTTTGGCCCTAGGTCTCAAGGCGACGGGGAGACAGCGATTGGACATCAATCAGGACGAAAAGCACGATCCGAAGCCAGCGGGCAGACGCCCGATCTGGCCATGGCTGCTGCTGGGGCTTTTCACGCTGCTCGGCATTCACCTCTATATGGAGGTGAATGCCGCAATCGACGATCTCGCCCGCACCTGGAGCGACCTCGTGCAGCTGTTCTGGTGGATCGTGCCCGATCCGCAGGACTGACGCCCGTCAGGCCTGGATCAGCGCAATGCCGCGGTTCTTAAATCCGAGGGTGACATCGCTTTGCGGCGGCAGGCTGGTCTCGACCGCATGGTCGACGATGAAGAGCGTGCCGATATCGGTCTCGACTTCATATTCGACATGACCACCGAGATAGGCGCTGTGCAGCACCCGGCCGGCAACCCCTTGCCCTCCCGGCTGGCCAATGGCAATCGAACCCGGGCGCACGGCAAGCTTGGCCGGACCGGGCCGGGCATTGCGCGCCGAAACGCGATGATCGATACCGCCGACGCGAATCAGCGCATCGGGCCCCTCAATGCTGATCACCTCGCAGCCAACGACATTCGCCTCGCCCATGAAGTCGGCGATGAAGGCGGAGGCCGGGGCTTCGTAAAGATCGCGCGGTGCACCCGACTGGGCGATCTCGCCATCCTTCATCACGATGATCCGGTCGGAAACCGCCAGCGCCTCATCCTGATCATGCGTCACATAAACGGCGGTAAAACCGAGCCGCTGCTGCAATTCGCGAATTTCGGTACGCACCCGGCGGCGAAGGCGGGCATCGAGGTTGGAAAGCGGCTCGTCCAGCAGCAGCACCTGCGGTTCCAGCACCAAAGCGCGGGCAACCGCGACGCGCTGCTGCTGGCCGCCGGAAAGTTCGGCGGGCAGGCGGTGGCCCATGCCGGCGAGGCCGACGAGCTTCAGCCCCTCTTCCGCCTTTTCCCGTGCTTCCGCCTTGCGCAATCCCGAGGATTGCAGGCCGTAGGCGACATTATCGAGCGCCGTCATGTGGGGGAAAAGCGCATAGGACTGGAAGACCATCGAGACATCGCGCTCATTGGCAGGCAGCATGGTCACATCCTTGTCGCCGATGAGGATGCGGCCGCTGGTCGGATGTTCAAGACCCGCCAGCATACGCAGCGTCGTCGTCTTGCCGCAACCGGAGGGACCGAGCAGGGTTACCAGCGTGCCGGGCTCGATGGTGAGCGACAGGTCGGGAATGGCGGTGAAGGCGCCGAAGGTCTTGCGGACATTCTGAAAGGTGACGGAGCCGGGTTTTACGGAAATCATGCGGTTTTCTCCTGGGCAAGAGGAACGGAGGAAGCGGATGGCAGGCCGGCGACGCGGTTTTCGCGCCGCAGGCGTCGCTCACCAACAATGAGCTGGAAGCCGGTAATGACGGTGATCATCACCACGATCAGCATCGAGGAATAGGCGATCGCCACACCATATTCGCCGTTCTCGACAAGGCCGACGATGTAGGACGTCGCCATGTTGTACTGGGCGCTGACGAGGAAGATGACGGCGCTGATAGAGGTGATGGCGCGCACGAAGGAATAGACCAGTGCGGCGGTGATCGCGGGTCTCAAGAGCGGCAGGATGACCTTGCGGATGGTGCGGAAACTATTGGCCCGCAGCGTCAGCGAGGCCTCGTCGAGGCTCTTGTCGAGCTGGCTCATCGCCGCGATGCCGCCGCGCACGCCAACCGGCATGTTGCGGAAGACGAAGCAGGCGATGAGGATGAGTGCCGAACCGGTCATTTCCACCGGCGGCAGGTTGAAGGCCATGATGTAGCTGACGCCGATGACCGTGCCGGGAATGGCAAAGCTCATCATCAGTGCGAATTCGAAGAGGTTCCGCCCGGCGAATTTCTGCCGCACGATGATATAGGCGGTCAGCAGGCCAACGGCAGCGGTGAGCGGCGCCGAAACCAGCGCGATCTCCATCGTCGTCCAGAACGAGTTCCAGGCAACGCCCGTCCAGGCAATAGAGCCGTTAGAGAAGCTGACGGAAAAGGCGCGGATGTAGTGATCGAAGGTCAGGGAATTATCGAGACCCCAGGTCTTCACGAAACCGCCGACAAGGATCATGCCATAAACGACGATGGTGAAGACCATCCACGGCACGACGATGGCGTGAACGCCGATGGACAGGCCGCGCGGCAGGGCGATATGCGCGCCGCTGTCGCCCTTGCCCGTCACCGTGGCGAAATTCTTGCCTGCCAGCCAGAAACGCTGGGCAAGGAAGGCCGAAAGCGTGAAGCACAGGAGGATGATCGCCAGAACCGCGGCGCGGGAGGGATCATTTTGGGAGCCGACGACGGCAAAGAAGATTTCCGTCGACAGCACGCCATGGGTGCCGCCAAGCACCAGCGGATTGCCGAAATCCGCCATGCTCTCGATGAAGCCGATCAGGAAGGCATTGGCGAGACCGGGCTTCATCAGCGGCAACGACACTCGCCAGAAGGTGCGCCAGCGGTCGGCACGCAACGTCTGCGAGGCTTCTTCCATCGACGGGCTGACACCTTCAACCACGCCGATCAGCACCAGAAACGAGATGGGCGTGAAAGAAAGAACCTGTGCGATCCAGATGCCGGTCATGCCATAAAGCCACCGACCCGGCTCGATGCCGAAAAGATAGGAAAGCCATTCGGTGACGACGCCGGCGCGGCCGAACAGCAGCGTCAGCGCAAGGCCGATGACAAAAGGCGGCGTGATGATCGGCAGAACGGTGAGAAGCCGCAGGCCTTTCTTGAAGGGAAAGCGCGTACGGGTGGCGATCAGCGCAAAGCCAAGCCCGAGCACGGTCGAGCCGAAGGCGGTCATAAGGGCCAGAAACAATGTGCGCCAGGCAACGCCGCAACGCTCTTCACCCGTGACGCAGCGAAGGCTCCAGATGCCGGGATCCTTGATATTGCGGATAAAGCCATCGGCATTGAAGGAGCCGTCGAAATCCTGAACGGAGGCGATCAGCATGCTGCCGATCGGATAAAAGACAAAAACCGCAACGAGGAACACCAGAACGGAAATGGCGCCGACGACAAAGGCGTCGCCTTTCATGACGCCACGTTCGGCAAGTCCGAAGGCAAAGAGAAGCACGAAGACGAATGACATGACGACGGCACCCGCCCCCATGGACGCCTGACCATCGGCAAGCATGCCGAAGAGGTTTTCACTCACCGTCCAGGTCCAGCCGGTAAAGCCGATCGCCAGCCCCTGCAAGGCAAGGAAAACGAGACCGGCAGCACCGATAAAGGCAAGCAACCCGCCCCGGCGCATCGGATCACGCATCGGCCGGACAAGGCATGCGGCGAGGAAGAAAAGAACGATGCCGACAAGCCATGGTTTTCCATAGGACAGTATCTGCAGCACGCCTGGCGCATTGCTGGCGGTGGAGAAAAATCCGGACAGCCAGCGGAAGCTGAAAAAGCCGCCTTCGATGCGATACCAGGGGAGAAGAATGAGGGCAAAAGCCCCGAGCGCCAGGACGATGTCCAGCCTGCGATTGCCACGTGTCATGGCCGACCTCGCTTATTTCATGCCGATGAAAGAGTGGCGGACACCCCGGCTTAAAAAGCCGGGATGCCTGTCGCCGGAGTTAAGATCAGTTGGCGACTGCACCAACTTCGCGGTCCCAGCGCTCCAGAAGCGCCTTGCGCTTGGCCGGGTCGCCATAGGTCTTGAAGTCGTAGTCGATGAGCTTGATGTCCTCGAACTTCGGCGCTTCCTTCGGCACTTCCGCCGTCTTGTTGGAGGGAAGCTGGAAGGACTTGGCGTCCTTCATGCGCGACTGCACTTCCGGCTTCAGCGCCCAGTCGTACCAGGTCTTGGCATTGTCGAGGTTACGTGCGCCCTTGATGATCGACATGGAGCCGATCTCGTAACCCGTGCCTTCGCAAGGCGCGATCGACTTGACGGGGAAGCCTTCCGCCGTCTGCGCCACCGCATCATGCATGAAGACGATGCCGAGCGCCGTCTCGCCACGCGCCGCCGCCTTGACCGGTGCGGAACCCGACTTGGTATATTGCGAGATGTTGACGTTGAGCTTCTTCAGATAGTCGATCGCCTGATCTTCACCCATGATCTGCGCGAGCGAGGCAAGCGCGGTATAGGCGGTGCCTGAAGAGTTCGGATTGGCGATCTGGATTTCGCCCTTCAGTTCCGGCGCCAGCAGGTCGGCCCAGCACTTCGGCTCCTTGTAACCCTTCGACTTGAAGATTTCCGTGTTGTAGCCCCAGCCCAGCGCACCGGCATAAACGCCGACAGTCCTGTAACCGGTGCTTTCGGCCTGTTTCACGGCCCAGTCCTGCAACTGGTCGAGCATCGGCGACTTGTATTCCAGCGTCAGGTTTTCCGAGGCCGCCTGCATATGCGGATCGCCGGTACCGGCCCACCAGATATCGGTCTTCGGGTTGCGGGCTTCCGCGCGCACCTTGGCATAGGTTTCACCAGAAGACAGGCGCACCATATTGACCTTGATATCGTGCGACTTTTCAAAATCGCCCTTCATCTGTTCGCAGATCACGACATCGGCCGAGCAGATGAGGTTCAGTTCGCCCGCCGCCTGCGCGGAAACGGCGCTCAGTGCCGTGCCGGCAAAAAGCAGGGTGGAAAGTATTGTCAGTCGCATGGTTATCCTCCTGTAGCTTGCGTCTGAATTCCTGGGCACGCGCGGACATGGCGCTGCCGGTCGCGGCGCTCTGCGGCGCGCACGCTGTCTTTTGGGATGTCGGTTTTCTGACCCCTACTGGGTCTGGCTCGGGTGGATTTCGCTGTCGAAGCGGCTCAATAACCGACTTCGCTCTTCAGGCTGGCCAAAAGTGGCAAAGTCGTAATCCACCATCTTGATCATCGATATATCGGGTGCCGTCAGCGGCAATGTCGCCCGGGCATTGGAAGGCACCTGGTTCTGGCCGGCCGCAGCCCCGGTCGCCTGCCCTTCCGGGCTCAGCGCAAATTCCACGAAATCCTGCGCAAGGGCCGTATTGCGGTTGCCCTTGACGATGCTAACCGCCCCGATCTCGTAACCGGTGCCTTCGCAGGGAGCGACGATGACCAGCGGAAATCCTTCGATCTTCTGGGTCACCGCGTCATGCATGAAGGAAATCCCGATCAGCACCTCGCCCCGTGCCGCCGCCTTGACGGGCGCTGCACCCACTTTGGTATAACCCACGACATTCTGGTTCAGTTTCGTCATGAAACCGAAGGCCTCCTCCTCGCCAAACAACTGGACCAGCGTGGCGAGCATGGTGAAGGCGGTGCCGGAATAGTTCGGATTGCCGGTCAGGATATGGCCGCGATAAATATCCTTGGCCAGATCCTTCCAGCATGTGGGCGCCGGCAGATTGTTTCTGGCGAGCAGTTCAGAATTATAGGCAAAGCCCAGCGCCCCGGCATAAATGCCGGCGGACCTTGATCCGGACATGGCATAAAAATTCTGCGCCCAGGGCAAGAGATCCCGAGGATGCAGCGGCTGATATTCGTCCAGCAGCCCTTCCGAGCCGGCCTGCAGATGGGTATCACCGGTGCCGCCCCACCAGACGTCGACTGTCGGGTGGGAGCGTTCGGCACGAATCTGGTCGAGAATTTCGCCTGTGCTCCTGCGAACCATCGAAATCTCAAGGCCGCTTTTTGCCTCGAAAGCCCGCTGCATGGCCACGCACCAGGCTTCGTCGACGCCGCACAGGACGTTCAACTTCGGCTCGGCCATGCCATGCCCTGCGCCGCACAGCCATAAAGCCATGCTCGCCGCAAGTGCGGTCAATCGTTTCACTTAAAGCCTCCCTGCCTGGAACCTCCCCGTTCCAGTCTCCACCAACAGCATGTCACATTCGGCCCGTACCGCAATCGAAGAATGGTTACCAATCTTTCACCGCACCGCCGAACAAGATTACAGATATTACAATTATGACAGGGGAGATAACCAGCGAGCCTTTGAAGATCGCCGCAGCCGCGCCTATGATGACGGCGGGAGGAAGATGCAGTGCTTAATCAGAAGGTTCGCATTCTGATCGTCGAGGACGATCCTGATATGGCCGAGCTTATCTCGGACCTCGTCGAGGCCGAGGGCTGGCTGCCCACCTGCGCCCGCTCCGCGGAGGAAGCGGACGAGATACTGGCGCGGGACAGGATGCAGCTGGTGCTCGTTGACCATAATCTGCCCGGCACATCCGGCCGCACCTTCGCCCAGCGGCTACGCGGCAAGGTCGATAGTGATATCGGCATTGTCATGGTCACAGCCGCCGGCAGCGCCGCCGACCGGGTTCTCGGTCTGGAAACCGCCGCCGACGATTATGTCGTCAAACCCTTCGAACCCATCGAACTGACGGCGCGGATCAAGGCCGTTCTGCGCCGGACGATCCCCTCGCTGAAACAGGAGAAGGACAGCGAGCGTGATCATGGCCGCACGGCGCTTCGCCTCGGTGACTGGGCGATCGATCTCGATGCCCGCCGGGCCGTCTGCCTCGCGGATCGCAGCCGCACGCTGACCAGCGCCGAATTCGCGCTGCTGGAAATTCTCGCCGAAACGCCCAACCAGCCCGTCAGCCGCTCGCAGATCCTCGACCGGCTGGGTTCGGAAAGCGACCGCTATATCGACCGCAATGTCGATGTGCTGGTGCTGCGGCTCAGGCGCAAGATCGAGATAAACCCCGACCTGCCGCGCCATATCAAGACACGGCGCGGCAAGGGATATGTGCTCCATACCGATGAGGGCGAGCTTTCCCCGTGATCAGCCGTTCCTTCCTTTCCTCGATTGCCTTTCGCCTGCCCTTTGCGATCGTCTTTACCTGCGTCCTCGTCTTCAGCCTGTCGGCCATCGCCATCTATGGCCTGCAGCGCGCCCGCGATGAGATGGCGGCCTATGGCTTGCAGGCCTTTTCCAGTCTCGCCAAGGCATCGCTGGTCTCGCGGCAGGTCTCCGATCTCGTCTCCAGCGCACCTTTCCTGATGAATGCCGCCTCACCCTATCGCGTTTCCAGCGAAAGCCGCTCCGTCGTCCAGCAGGTCGACCTGCTGCTGGAAATGACCGGGCCGGGCAGCGGCGAGCGGGCAGTGCGTGGCTTTGCGAGCGAACGCATCGTTGAACTGCTCCAGCTTATCCGGGCGCAGACGCTCGATCTTGCGAAGGATGCCGATGCCGCGCAGGCGCACAAGGCGGAAGCGGCGGCGGCACTGGGCGAAATCGCCACCGGTCAGGGCATCCTCGACCCGGAGCTGCGCCGGCGCATGAACGGCATCGTGCAGGCCGCCTCCGCATCCGACAGCCTTTTCCAGCTGGGCGAACTGCGCCGCCGCTACGTGGCGGAAACCACGGCGCGCCAGCAGGGTTATCCCGGCGAGCGCCTGCCCGTGGCCGAAATGCAGCCCTATGAGCGGGTCTTCGAAGCCCAGAGCCGTTATCTCCTCGAAATGTTCGCCATCCGCGCCTCGGTCTCCCGCCTTCACACCGTATCGCGCGATCTTTCCCATGTCACGGAAACCCAGGGCGATGCGGTTGCCCGCAGCCTGAACGAAGACCTGATCTCCACCTCCGATGCGCTCAGTCGCCTGCTGGTCATCGTGGCCGTCGCCTCCCTTCTGGTTCTGGTGGTGGCGATCCTCTCCATCCGCTCGGTGATGCGGGTGTCACGCGGGATCGCCGCGCTCTCCAACGGCATGAATGCGCTTGCCAAAGGCGAAAAGGATGTCGGCCCGCCCTCCTATAGCGGCTCGGAAACGGAGCTGATCCGCCTGCTCGATGCATTCCGCGCCTTTCATGACAGCGTCGACCGCGTCTCGCGCCTCAGGCGCACGGCGGAAGCGGCGGCCCGCACCATCCGCTCCACCTTCCGCAACATGAATGAGGGCATAGCGCTGTTTGATGCAACCGGCCGGCCGATCACCATGAACCGCCGCATCATCGAACTGGTTGGACGCTCCGGCTCGTCGCGCAAACTGCCGATCCGCCGGTTTGTCGAGCCGGTCCCGGAAATCGATCCGATGCTGCTGCCCTTCGAGAGCGAAAAGGGCGAACTGATGGAGCGCGCCGTCGTGCGCCACCGCACCACGGACGAGCGGGTGATCGAAGTATCGATGTCGCGCCAGCCGGATGGCGGCATCGTGTTGCTTGCCCGCGATGTCACAGCACTAGACCGGCAGGAGGCGGAAGCCGTAAAGGCCCAGCGGCTGGACGGCATCATGCGCATGACCCACCAGGTCAGCCATGAGGTGGGCAACATGATCGGCATCATCACCGGCAGCCTTGGCCTGCTGGAGCGCGAGGCGGGCTTCAACGACCGCCAGAACCGCCACATCGCCCGCATCCGCAAGGCGGCGGATCGCGGCCGGTCTCTCGCCAGCAGCATGTTGACCATCGGCAGCCAGCAGCCGATCCATCCAAGCTCAATCAATGTCGCCAACCTGCTGCGTGGCATGGCCGATATTCTCGAGATCGCGGTCGGCCCCAAATGCCGGATCGCGCTCAACCTCGATGACAATCTTCCCACAATCCCGCTCGACCCGGCGCTTTTCGAGCAATCCATCCTCAACCTCTGCCTCAATGCGGCGGCCGCCATGCCTGATGGCGGTCTGATCTCGATCGAGGCGGCCTGCGAGAAGGATGCACTGGTGATATCGGTCACCGACGAAGGCATTGGCATGACGCCGGAGGCGGTGGACAAGGCCTTTGAGCCCTATTTCACCACCCGTGGGGACCATGGCGGCGCGGGCCTTGGCCTTGCCATGGTCTATGGCTTCGTGCGCCAGAGCGGCGGCGAGGCGCATATCAGTTCGAAACCGGGTGAAGGGGCGAAGGTGCAGCTGACATTTCCGGCAGGCACCGGGCTGGCGCAGAGGTCGGCATAATACCGGCGTTACAAACCCGGGCGATCAGTCCTTCGCGCCGGCGGCCTCCAGCAGTGCAACGATTTCCGTCAGCCCTCTTCCGCGGGCATGGGCAAGCGCGGTCCTTCCATCAAAATCCTTCACCGCAACGTCAGCACCACCGGCAAGAAGCGACCGGACGATCCGCTGCGATACCGCGCCGCCATCTCTCAGGATTGTGACTTCAAGCAGGGCCGTCCACCCGAGCCGGTTGACGTGATCGACATCCACACCGGCTGCAAGCAGCATATCGACGGCTTCGGGATGTCCCTTTTCGGCAGCCGGAATGAGCGCCGTGCCGCCAAAGCGGTTGGTGCTTTCAAGATTTGCACCCTTTTTCAGGATCATCCGCAGAATTTCGGTTCTGCCCTGTGCACCCGCCACCAGAAAGGGGCTGTCTTCGATATTGTCGCGGGCATCGACATCGGCACCGGCCTCGATAAGCAGGCGTGCCGCCGGCACATCATTTTGCCACACCGCAACCAGCAGAGGCGTCTGGCCCTGCGCGTTCCGCTCTTCGGTGGCGCCACGGCTTTTCAGCAGTTGTTCAAGCCGCACGCGATCCTTCGCCGTTACCGCTTCCAGAACGGAAGCCTGAGCATTTGCGCCAAGGGTCATCATCAGCACTCCACATAAAACCAGTCGTCGCATCACCACCTCGAAAGAATGCCGGCACCGGTGGTGCGGGCAGCACCATTATTCCAGACGACCGGCATTCGCTTCAAGACCCGCTTTTTGCCGCCTCAGGCCACCTGCACGAAATGGCCGGGTGAAACGGTCCTGTAAGTGCGCTCCGGTGTTTCATAACCCATTGCCCGTATGGGGCTTTTCAGCTCGTCATTGGAAACGCTGCGTCTTATACCGCGCCGCGCCGGATCGGGCACCGGCACCGCCGCCATCAGCTTTTTCGTATAGGCATGTTGCGGATTGTCGAAGACCGCCGCCCGCGGGCCGATTTCGACGATCTCGCCGAGATACATCACCGCCACACGATGGCTGACGCGCTCCACCACTGCCATGTCATGCGAGATGAACAGGAAAGCGAGGTTGAGGCTCTGCTGCAGGTCGAGCAACAGGTTGCAGACCTGCGCCTTGATCGAGACATCGAGCGCCGAGACGCTTTCATCCGCAACGATGACCTTGGGATCAAGCGCAAGCGCCCGGGCAATGGCGATGCGCTGGCGCTGGCCGCCGGAAAACTCATGCGGGTAGCGGCCGGCCATATCGGCCGACAGGCCAACCTTTTCCAGGAGATCGGCGGTTTTTTCCTTCGCCTGTCTCGTGGTGCCCAGCCTGTGCTTGATGAACGGTTCGGAAATCGCCGTGCCCACCGTCATGCGCGGATTGAGCGACGAGAACGGGTCCTGAAAGATCATCTGGACGGATTTGCGCATGTTGCGCAGGCCGGTGGTATCGAGCCGCATTATATCGTAGCCATCGAGCGATACATCGCCGGACGACGGCTCCACGAGGCGCATGATCGAGCGGCCCGTGGTGGATTTTCCGCAGCCGGATTCACCGACCAGCGCAAGCGTCTCGCCCTGAAACAGATCGAAGGAGACGTTTTCGACGGCATGAACCGCACCCGTCTGCCGCGCCAGCAGGCCGGAGCGGATGGGAAAACGCGTGACAAGGTTCTTGACCGAGAGGACCGGCGTCTGCCCGCTCGCCACGGTCTCAGCCACCTCCTGAGGCTCGGTTGAAAGACCGGTTTTCATGTCGAGCACCGGAAAACGCGTCGGCCATTGCCGGTCGCGCATCGAGCCGAGCTTCGGCACCGCCGAAAGCAGCGCCCGCGTGTAGGGGTGCTTGCCGCGTTTGAATATCTCATCGGTCGGCCCGGTCTCGACCTCGTCGCCGCGATACATGACGATCGTCCGGTCGGCGATTTCGGCCACCACACCCATGTCGTGGGTGATGAAGAGGACCGACATGCCCTCCTCTTCCTGCAGCAGCTTGATGAGATCGAGGATCTGGCCCTGAATGGTGACGTCGAGCGCCGTCGTCGGCTCATCGGCGATCAGCAGCTTCGGCCGCGAGGCGAGCGCCATGGCAATCATTACCCGCTGGCGCATGCCACCGGAAAACTGGTGCGGATATTCGTCAAAACGGCTGGCCGCATTGGGAATACGCACCTTTTCCAGAAGCCGCACCGTCTCCGCCCGCGCCTCCTGTTTCGAAAGCCCCTTGTGCCTGATGAGGACTTCGGAAATCTGGCGGCCGATAGTGAAGATCGGATTGAGCGAGGTCATCGGCTCCTGAAAGATCATCGAAATATCGTTGCCGCGCACGCCGCGCATCTCCTTTTCGGAAAGCGCCAGCAGATTGCGCCCATTGAGCAGCACTTCGCCTTCGATCCGGCTGGAGGAAGGCGCAAGCAGACGCATGAGCGACAGGGAAGTGACGGACTTGCCGGAACCGGATTCGCCGACAATCGCAACGGTTTCACCGGGCGCAACATCGAAGGAGACGTTGCGCACGACGCTTTTCCATTCGTCATCAACGAGAAAGGACGTGGTCAGGTTACGGACGGAGAGGACGGGTTTTGTTTCCATGGTCTCACCGCCCCACCGCATAGGCCTGCATCAGCCGCGGCGTGGCGGCCGCCCGCAGCAGGCCGTCCGCATCCCGCCTTGCTGCTGTCAATCGCCCGACCGACCAGGCATCGGCAACCGTGACCCGGTGGCCGCGACGGCGAAGCTCATCGAGCGTCGCCTCACCCGCTGTGCTTTCCACCATGATTTCACCCGGCGAGCTGGTGCGCGGATAAAACGAGCCCGGAAAATGCGAGGTGTGGAACAAAGGCATGTCGATGGCCGCCTGCAGGTTCTTGCCGTGATGGGCATAACGCAGGAAGAAAGGCAGTTGCCACTGGTCCTGCTGATCGCCCCCCGGTGTGCCGAAGACCATCGAGGGCCGCCCCTGATGCAGCGCGAGCGAGGGCGTGAGCGTGGTGCGCGGGCGTTTGCCCGGCGCGAGCGAGGTCGGCAGGCCTTCCTTCAGCCAGAACATCTGGGCGCGGGAATTGAGTGCGAAACCGAGGCCCGGCACGACCGGCGACGATTGCAGCCAGCCACCCGACGGCGTGGTGGACACCATGTTGCCCCAGCGGTCGATGACGTCGATATGCACCGTGTCACCGCGCTTCTCCGTCAGGTGCGACATGGTCGGCTCGTAGACGGTGCCCTTGCCGCTCATCTCGGCCAGCATCGCCATGGTGGCGTCCACCTGATTTTCGTATCCGGGCACGGTGCCGGGGCGCAGCTCCAGCGAGGCCTCGCGGCCGATCAGCGCCCGGCGTCCGGCATTATAACCCTCGGAGAGAAGATATTCCGTTGGTATCTGACCAAATTCCGGGTCGCCGTAATAGACCTCACGGTCGGCAAAGGCGAGCTTCATGGCCTCAACGATGGTGTGGATGAAATCAGGCCCGGACGGGTCCATCGCTGCAATGTCGAAGCCCTTCAGAAGCGCAAGCGATTGCAGCAGAACCGGACCCTGTCCCCAGGCGGGCGTCTTGGCAATCGTCCAGTCGTGATAATCAAGCGTCTGTGGCGCTTCGACGGTCGCGCTCCAGCCGGCCATATCCTGCGCCGTCAGCACGCCCTTGTGCCGTGTGCCACTGGCATCCATGACTTCCGTCGTCTTTACGTAACTGTCGATAGCTTCCGCAACGAAACCCCGGTAGAAGGCATCGCGCGCCGCCTCGATCTGGTTTTCGCGGCCGGTGCGCGCTTCGGCTTCGGTGACGATCCGCTGATAGGTCGCAGCCAGAACCGGATTACGGAAATTGGCGTGAGGCTCGGGTGCGGCACCACCCGGCAGCCATGTCTCATGCGAGGTCGGCCATTCCTTCTCGAAGAAATCGGCCAGCCCCTTGATGGTGGCGGAGACACGCGGCAGCGTTGGATGCCCCTGCTCGGCATAATAGATGGCGGGTTCCAGCACGTCGCGCACGCTCATCGTGCCATAATCGCGCAGCATCAGCATCCAGCCGTCGAAGGCACCGGGGATGACGGTGGCCAGCAGCCCGTCGCCGGGGATCAGTTTCAGCCCTTCCGAAGTGTAATGTTCGATCGTCGCACCGCTCGGGGCCGGGCCCTGTGCGCAGATGACTTCGACCTTGTCCTTCTGCTTCGAATAAAACACGGCCGGCATATCCCCGCCCGGACCGCAGAGATGCGGCTCGACGATCTGCAGCACGAAACCGGTGGCGACGGCGGCGTCGAAAGCATTGCCGCCCTTTTCGAGGATGGCCATGCCAACGGCCGAGGCGATCCAGTGCGTTGAGGTGACGACGCCGAAGGTGCCAAGGATTTCAGGGCGTGTGGTGAATTCAGTCATTCCGATATTCCTTGTAAAAAATCATGCTTCGCGCGGATCGAGCGCGTCACGCAGGCCATCACCCAGAAGATTGAAACCGATGACGACGAGGAAGATGGCGATGCCGGGCCACATCGTCATCCATGGCGCCTGGCTGAGGAAATTCTTCGCGGTGTTCAGCATTGAACCCCAGGAGGGCGCCGGCGCCTGCTGGCCAAGACCGAGGAAGGAAAGGCTCGCCTCCGCGATGATTGCGGTCGCCACCGTCAGCGTCGCCTGCACGATGATAGGGGCAAAGACATTCGGCAGGATGTAACGGGTCATGATGTCGATATGGTTGAGGCCGATGGACCTCGCGCCTTCGACATAATCCTCCATCTTGACCGCCAGCACCTGCCCGCGCGTCAGCCGCACGAAGATCGGCATGGCGGAAAGGCCGATGGCGATCATCGCATTGGTGAGGCTCGGGCCGAGGAAGGCGGCGAGCGCGATCGCCATGATCAGGAAGGGCATGGCGAGCAGCGCTTCGGTGATGCGCGAGATGATCATATCCACCCAGCCGCCGAAATAGCCCGAAATCAGGCCGAAGGGCACGCCGATGACCACCGCGATCATCACCGAGACGACACCTGCCATCAGCGAGGCGCGCGCGCCATAGATCATGCGCGAAAGAATGTCGCGGCCGAGATCGTCGGTGCCGAGCCAGTGGGCCGCCGATGGCGCCTTGCGGATGGCCGACCAGCTGGTCGCAACCGGGTCGGCAATCGGCAGGATCGGCGCGGCTATGGCAAGCACGGCGAAGAACAGCACGATGATCATGCCAACAAGCGCCGACTTGTTGCGCTTCATTTTTTTCCAGGCGCGGCTTTCCTGCCGTGTCGCCGATACGGATAGGTTTTGATCGAGAACGGTCATGATATCAGCCTCAGATCGTCGCCCTGAGGCGGGGGTTGAGCAGGACATAGGCAATGTCGGCCAGAAGGTTCATGAGAATGAAACCAACTGCGGTGCAGAGCACGATGCCCTGTACGACGGCATAATCGCGGGTGAACACCGCATCGACCGTCATCTTGCCAAAGCCGGGAATGGTGAAAATCTGCTCCGTCAGGACCGCGCCGGCCAGCAACTCGCCGAAGAGCAGCGCCAGCAGCGTGATGACCGGCAGCAACGCGTTGCGGAAACTGTGCGACAGGATGATCTCGCGCGGCGAAAGCCCCTTGGCCCGGGCGGTGCGGATATAGTCGGAACTTAAAACCGCCACCATCGCCGAACGTGTATGACGCATCAGCGTTGCCGCAAGCGCGTTGCCCAGCACGAAAGCCGGCATGATCATCGTTTCGATGGAACGAACAGGGTCGACGAAGATCGATTCATAACCGGATGCCGGCAGCCAGCCGAGCTTCACCGACACCAGCAGGATCAGCATGATACCGAGCCAGAAATTCGGGATCGACAGGCCGGAAAGCGCCACGATATTGGCCGTGTAGTCGATCCACGTATTCTTCTTGACGGCGGCCAGGATGCCGATGGGAATGCCGATAACCATGGCAAAGAACATCGCCATGACAGCCAGCTGAATGGTGACCGGCAGCTTCTGGCCGATCAGTTCCAGCACCGGCTGGTTGGTGCGCAGCGAGATGCCGAAATCACCCGTCACCACGCCGCCCAGCCAGTTGAGATATTGCAGTGGAACGGGGTCATTGAGGCGATATTTTTCCCGCAGGAATTCAATCGTCGCGGGATCGCGTTCCTCACCCGCCATGGCAAGAACCGGATCGCCCGGCAGGAGTTTCTGCAGCGAGAAAACGAAGATGGAAATGATGAGAAGCGTCGGGATCGCGACCAGCAGTCGCTTGCCGATGTAAACAGGCATGGCATTGCCCCCGTTTGAGTCCGGTGCTGGGGGCCGCACGGCAAGCCGTGCGACCTGTTCAAAGCTGTCAGTCCTTGGAAACGCCGAGAAGGCGGATCATGCCATCGGGCGATGGCGCCCAGCCCTTGACCTTGTTGGAAATGGCATAGGCATAGGGCTGGTGGCCAAGATAGATGATCGGCATGTCATCGTTGAGGATGACGCTTGCGGCATCGTATTTTTCCTTGCGCACCGCATCTTCGGTCGAGGCGCGGGCCTCGTTCAGCAGCTTGTCGACTTCAGGATTGCAATATTTCACATCGTTGATGCCGCCCTTGCAGGTGACGAACTGGTGCAGGTTGCCATCGGGATCGATACGCCCCGACCAGTCGGAACGGCTGAGCTGGTAATTGCCCGCGGTCTGTTCGGACAGCAGCGTGGCAAATTCGGTCGCCTTCAGGGTGACGTTGAAACCGGCCTCGGCCACCATGGACTGGATGACCTGCATCATCTGCGTCTGCGTGGTGTTGTTGGCGTGCTGAAGCTCGACGTCGAGCTTCTCGTAACCCGCCTCCTTCATCAGCTGCTTGGCCTTGTCGATATCGCGCGGCGGTACCGGCAAGCTCTGGTTGAACCAGGGGCTCGTCGGCGGGAAGGCCTGATTGCCACCCTTGGAGGTGCCTTCAAAGACGATCTGGCCGATCGCCTCGCGGTCAATGGCATAGGAAAACGCCTGCCGCAGTCGCTTGTCCTTGCCGAGTGGATTATCCGCACGCGCGCCATTGTTCATGTTGACATACATGGCCATGTAACCCGGCCCGATTATATCGGCATAGGTCAGCTTGGCGTCGTTCCTGACGGATTCCGCATCGGACGCCGAAATGCGTTCGGCAATATCGAGGTCGCCGGCGCGAAGGTTTGCAAGCTTCACGGTTGTATCTGGGATCGGCAGATAGACGACCTTGTCGACGAGGACCTTGTCCTTGTCCCAATAGTCAGCGAATTTCTCGAGCACGATACGGTCCTGCTGGATACGCTCGACAAATTTGAACGGCCCGGCACAAACCGGTTTCGAACCAAAATTCGCGCCCAGTTCCTTGGCCGCCTTGGGTTCAACGATCATGCCGGCGCGGTCGGAAAGCTGCGCCAGCAGGGTAACGTCGGGCGTCTTCAGCGTGAATTTCACCTCCAGCGGTCCCGTCGCCTCAACCTTTTCGACCGAGGAGAGCTCGCTTTTGCGGCGCGATTCCGGCAGCGTCATATTGCGCTCGATGGTCGCGACCACGGCAGCCGCATCAAGCGTCTCGCCATTGTGGAATTTGACACCATCGCGGATTTTCATGGTCAGCACCTTGCCGCCTTCGGACCATGCCCATTCGGTGGCAAGCTGGGGCACGATCTTCATGTCCTGCGAGATGTCCACCAGCTTGTCGCACATCGCGGTGTAGACGATGCGGCCAACGAAGGTGCGCGATTGCGCAGGGTCGAGTACATCGGCATCGTCATTGAGGCCGATGCGCAATTCGGACGATAGCGCCGGTGCGGCGAGCAATACGCTGGCGAGCAGCGCCGCAGTCAGTGTCTGGATCTTTTTCATGTTCGTTCCTCTGGTCTGGTTATTTTGACTTTTTTGTCATTGGCCGCCCCTTCCGGGACGACAGTTTTCACCCGTGGCCTCAGGAGGCCTCGGTCAGCGAATTATCAGCCTCAGCCGCATTGCCCTCCCCGGTGTCTTCCTCCAGAAAGCCGAGCGAGGTGGCGCGGATCAGCCTTTCCTGATGCATGAGAAGATGCTGGCGCATGGCTTCACCGGCGCGCGCCGGATCGCGGTCGGCAATGGCTTCGACAATGGCCATATGCTGTTCGAAAGACGCCCTGCCATTCGTGCCGCTGCGCCGGGCAAGCTCGCGGATCGACTGCCATGCATCGTCCTGGCGAATGCGGTTGACGACATCGAAGATCGACAGGAAAAGCTTGTTGCCGGCGCTCTGGGCGATCTGGCGATGGAGCGAGCCATCCCATAATTCCTTGGCGTCGGCATCCGTGCTCTGGCCGGTCTTTTGAACAAGCGCACGCATGCGCTCCACCTCGGCCGGTTTGGCGCGCATGGCCGCAAGCTGCGCCAGCTGCGGTTCTATGCGCAGGCGCACTTCCATGATTTCCATGAAATCCGTTCCGGCGACCAGTTCCGTGACCTGGGCGGACCAATCATCCGGTTTTTCACCCACAAAGGTTCCGGCCCCCTGCCGCCGCCAGATCAGACCTTCGGCTTCCAGAACCTCCAGCGCCCGGCGGATCGAACGGCGGCCGACGTTAAAAGTCTCCGCAAAGGCCCGTTCCGTCGGCAGACGCCCATCCCTCGCGAGGTGATTCGCCTGAATATAGTCACGCAACCGCGCCAAGGCGTAGTTGGAATTGTCGTTAGGGCCTGCTGCCACGCCGCACCATTTGTCTGAACCAATCTGATATTGGTTCATTTGGTGAGAAATTTTTGCCGACGTCAAGCGCATTTTTGAGCGACGATTTTTCACGCTCAAAATATGGGCATGTGGCGTTTTTTTTTGAAAGTAAAGTGCGGCGCATGCGCATGACGTTTTCACGCGCCCTCTGCTCCTCAAGGCCCGATGGAAAGCTGGATGCGTCCCGACAGACGCTCGCCGGGCGGGATGATCCTGCCACCAAACACTTCCCGCTGCGTCTCAGGCAGGCCAAGCGCTCCGGCGGCCATGGACACTGGTTCTAGGCAAAGATAGCGGTCCATGCGGTGAACGGCGAGATGGCCGAAAACGGGATCGGCCTCGATCCGCAGCGAAAACCTGTCAAATTGCACATGCGCATTTGACCAGTCGGTGTAATGCAACGTGTATCCCGTTGCAGTGGGAATGGCGGCGTTGTGGCGAGGGACTGCCGGCTGGCCGGTCGGCACGTTCTGCGGGTCCAGCGGATATTGCAGCCTTGCGTCCGTGCGCGCGTCACAGCCAAGGCCGGCGGCCAGATAGGGATGCCAGCCCAGCGCCATCGGCGCGGGCACGTCCGCCAGATTGGTGATCGACAGGCCCACGGTGAGGCCGGCGTTTTCCAGCAGAAAAGACTGTTCGGCGCGGAAGGAAAAGGGCCATTCCCCGTCAGCCTCATAGTCAAGTAACAGCCGTACCCGATCTGAATCCAGGTCGGAAATCTCCCATGCGCGCCGGTGAGCAGGTCCATGCATGGCATCCGGCGCGAGCGCGGGATGTGGCAGGAGGTCATGGCGAACGCCGGTATGAACGAAGGAGCCGCCATAAAGCCGGTTGTGATAAGGAAACAGCGGGTATGCGCCGGCGCGCGGCCAGTTGAGCGGCTCGAAACCCTCCTCACCCGTCGGCACCAGAATATCGCCGTGGTCCGCATGGTGCAGATGGGTCATCCTGCCGCCCCATGCGGGTCGCAGGCGGGCCGAAAGAGGCCCGCAGCTTATCGCAACCGTTTCAGGCGAAGGCATAGGATCCGTCAGGACGTTTTGGTACCCGCCTCTGCCAGTGAACATAACCATCTTCCTGCATGGCTTTTTCATCCATCTCGACGCCCCAGCCGGGACGATCTGGCCTCAGTTCCAGATATCCGTCCTTCGGCAGATAGGGGTCAACGACATAACGGGTTTCATCCTCGCGTTTTTCCAGATCGGTGCCGCCATAAACGTAGCATTGCCCTTTCGGCAGCCGGTATTCGAGAATACGGAAATTCTGCTGGGCGGCGGAAAAATGCACGTTGACGGCGGTGGCGAGCGGCCCCATCGGGTTATGCGGCGCGATGCTGACAAAATGGGCTTCCGCAAGCGTAGCGATGCGGCGCATCTCCGAAATGCCGCCGACGACGCAGATGTCGGGCTGGATGATATCCGCACCCTTTACCTGAAGAAGACGCAGGAACTCATTGCGATTATAGAGGCTTTCGCCCGTTGCCAGCGTGCAGTTAAGCCCCTGTTTCAGGTCTCCCCACATCTCGATGTTTTCCGGACGCAAAGGCTCTTCGAAAAACAGCGGATCGTAAGGGGCAAGCGCGTTGCCAAGCTGGCGGGCGGCCGCGGGTTCGAAAATCTTGGCATGGGCGTCGAAGGCGATATCGTAATCGGGCCGCACGGTCTCGCGAAGCGAGCGGAAATATTCGGCCGAACTGCGCACCACCTCGCCCCAGCGATGGGCGTGGATATCGAGGCGCCACGGGCTGAGCTTGAAAGCCGTGAAGCCCCAGTCCTCGTTGAGACGGTCGAACTCCTCCTTCGCCGCAGGCGCATCCGGGGCCGTATAGACACCGGCATAGACCTTGATGCGGTCGCGCACTTCACCGCCCAGCAGTTTGTAGACCGGCACCCCCGCCGCCTTGGCGGCAAGGTCCCAGAGGCAATGGTCCAGCGCCGAGATGGCCGAAAGGCCGAGCGCGCCGGGCGGAAAACGGTTTTGCTGCAGAAGGAGATTGTAGAGATATTCAACCCGCGTCGGGTCCTGCCCGGCAAGGAAGCCGTAGAGGTAATCCAGAAACGGCGGCAGGGCGAGATCGGGGCCGTGATTGTAACATTCGCCCCAGCCGGTCAGACCGTCATCGGTATCGAGAGCGACGACAACGCGGGGGCGGTCCTTGTCGCGGGTGACGAATACCCGCATGCGATCGATTTTCATGCTTTAGTCTTCCTCATGAATGGCAGAACGAACAGGCCCGGCACTATCGCGCGACGGCCCCGTTCTTGACTTCGGATGGTTCGACGTAGCGGAATCTGCGGGTGCGATCCCGGTCGCGCGGGTCCGGGCGCGGAATGGCGGAAAGAAGCGCCTGCGTGTAGGGGTGATCCGGCGCGTTGCAGACCTTTTCCGCCTCTCCCATTTCCACCAGCTTGCCGCGATACATCACCCCGACGCGGTCGCACATGTAGCGGATGACGCCGATATCGTGGCTGATGAAGATGTAAGCGAGGCCAAGCTCGTCCTGCAGCCGCATGAGCAGATCGAGCACCTGGAACCGCACCGAAACATCCAGCGCCGAGGTCGCCTCGTCAGCCACGATGATGCGCGGCTTCAGCGTGATGGCGCGGGCGATGCCGATGCGCTGGCGCTGGCCGCCCGAAAAGGCGTGCGGGTATCGCTCACGCCCGGTCGGGTCGAGACCCACCTGCTCCATCAGCGCGCAAACGCGCTCATCCAGTTCCCTGCCCCTGGCAATGCCGTTGACCAGCAACGGCTCGCCGATCACCTGCGCCACCGTCATGCGCGGATTGAGTGAGCCGAACGGGTCCTGAAACACCATGCGCAATTCGCGCCGTGCGGCTTTCAGCTCGGCACCTTCGATTTTAGCCAAATCGACCACCGTGCCATCCGCCCGACGATAGCGCATTTCGCCGCCGGTCGGATCGTAAAGGCGCATGATGGAGCGGCCCATCGTGGTCTTGCCGGAACCGCTTTCGCCGACAATGCCGAGTGTCTCGCCGGGCAACAGCTTGATCGAGACGCCATCCAGCGCCTTCATCTCGCCGAAATGCATGGAGAGGTCGTTGACCTCGAGAATGGGCGCTGCGGCAAGATCGAGCGGCGGACGGGCAAGCCGGATTTCGGCTTTCTGCTCCAGTTTCAGCACCGAGCCGATCAACATGCGGGTATAGGGGTCCTGCGGATTGTGGAATATCTCATCGACGGTGCCATATTCCTTGGCGACGCCGTGATGCATGACCAGCACGTCATCGGCAATCTGCGCCACCACGCCCATATCGTGGGTGATGAACAGCACCGCCATGCCATGCGCCTTTTGCAGCCGCGATATCAGGTCGAGGATTTCGGCCTGCGTCGTCACATCGAGCGCCGTCGTCGGTTCGTCGGCGATCAGAAGCTGCGGTTTGCAGGCCAGCGCCATGGCGATCATGGCTCGCTGGCGCATGCCGCCCGAATATTGGAAGGCGTAACGATCCAGCGCCTTTTCAGGGTTAGGGATTTCCACCTGCCGCAACAGCTCGATGGCCTCGGCCCGCGCCTGCGCCTTGCTCATCTTCAGATGCAGCCGCAGCACCTCGGTGATCTGGTCACCCACGGTGTGCACGGGTGAAAGCGACGACATCGGCTCCTGAAAGATCATCGCGATATCTGCGCCGCGCACCGAGCGGATCGCCCGGCTACGCGGATCGAGCTTTGCCAGATCGAGAGACGTGCCATCGGCGCGGTTGAGGATGATCGACCCGGACGCAATGCGGCCGGGGCTGTCGATGATCTGCAGGATGGAGCGGGCGGTGACGGATTTGCCGGAACCGCTTTCGCCGACGACGCAGAGCGTCTTGCCGGGATCGATGGAGAAAGACAGATCGTTGACCGCCCGGAAAACGCCGTTTCTGACCGGAAATTCAGTGACCAGATTGCGGACTTCAAGCAGCGGCTTGGCTGGCTTCATGGAGAGAATGTCGCTCATCCGGGGCCTCACTTGTTATAGGGATCGGCTGCATCGCGCAGACCGTCGCCGAGCAGATTGAGCGCCATGACGGCAATGACGACCGCCACACCGGGCAGGAACAGCCAGGGTGCGGTTGCTATCGAGCGGATATTCTGCGCCTCGCGAAGCAAAACGCCCCAAGAAATCGTCGGCGGCTGGAGACCGAGACCGAGGAAGGACAGCGATGTTTCCGCAAGGATCATCGCCGGAACCGCAAGCGTGACCGAAGCGATGATATGGCTCGAAAAACTCGGCAGCATATGGCGGAAGATGATGCGCCCTTCCGGCACGCCATCCAGCCGCGCTGCAGCCACGAACTCTTCGGTCCTCAGTGACAGGAACCGGCCGCGCACGACACGGGCAAGCTGCGCCCAGCCGGTCAAAGACAGGATGATGGTGATCATCATATATTGCAGCGTGGCGGGCCAGCCCTGCGGCAGGGCGGCGGCCAGCGCCAGCCAGATGGGAATGGTGGGAAGCGAGAGCACGAAGTCGATCACGCGCTGCATGACGAAATCGATGCGGCCGCCGTAATAACCTGAAATGCCACCGAGAACGACGCCGAGCAGCAGCGAGAAGAACACGCCGACAAGGCCGATGGACAGGGAGACCTGCGCACCCTGCACCACGCGGCTGAAGACATCGCGCCCGAGACGATCCGCGCCGAAGAGGAAGAGCGGACGTGTTTTATCGGTGGAGGCCAGCAGATGGATATCCGTGGTGAACAGGCCGAACACGGAATATTCGTAACCGCGACCGAAAAACTGGACCGGGATTTTCTTGGCCGTATCTTCGACGAACACCGCCGCCAGTGTCTCGGGATTGCGGGTCAGCTTCAGCGGATAATAATGCAGTCCGAGCGAAAAACCGTCGGTCGTATCGATGAAGTGGACACGCTGCGGCGGGTGGAAGGTGGCGCGGGCATTCTGCAGCACCGGATCGTTGATGGCGAAGAAGCCGGGCACCAGCGCGACGATATACATGGCGATGGTGATGAACAGGGCGGCCATGGCCAGCTTGTGGCGCTTGAAGGCCCACCAGATGAGCTGCCACTGCGAGGCGACGGCGGCGCGGTCCTGCCGGGCATTGGTGGTCATGGTGATATCGCTCATGGCGCCCTCCTATTCGAGACGGATGCGCGGATCGACCAGCGCAAGCAGGATGTCGCTGATAAGCGAACCGATCAGCGTCAGCGCGCAGATTAACAGCACGAAAGCGCCGGCGAGATACATATCCTGCGCCATCAATGACTGCAGAAGCAGCGGTGCAGCCGTCGGCAGATTGAGGACGATGGCGACCACCACGGAACCCGAAATGAGATTGGGCAGCAGCCATGCGATGGTGGAGATGAACGGGTTGAGCGCAATTCTGAGCGGATATTTCGTCAGCAGCTTGAACTCCGACAAGCCTTTTGCCCGCGCGGTGGTGACATAGGGCTTGGGCAATTCATCCAGCATATTGGCGCGCATGACGCGGATCAGGCTTGCGGTGGATGACACGGCAAGGATCGTCACCGGCAGCCAGATATGGGCCATGAGGTCCATCATCTTGGCGATGCTCCACGAGGCGGTCTCGTATTCTGCGGAAAACAGGCCGCCGACATCGGCCCCGAACTCCACCGCCGCGACATACATCAGCACCAGCGCCAGCAGGAACGAGGGTATGGACAGGCCGAAGAAGGAAAAGGCGGTGAAGAGATAATCGCCGATCGAATATTTGCGCACGGCGGAGAAAACACCGATCGGAAGGGCGATGGCCCAGGTGGCGAGAAGGCTGGCGACGGCGAGAACCAGCGTCAGCGCCATGCGCTCCCAGATGAGGCCGGAAACCGGCTGCTGCCATTCGAACGAAATGCCGAAATCGCCGCGGCTGACGATGCCCCATATCCATTTCAGATATTGCACGATCATCGGGTCATCGAGGCCGAAGCGTTCGCGCAGCTGCGCCGCCGTATTGTGGTCGATGACCTCGTTGGAGGCCGCCAGGGTGGCGATATAGGTCGTCACATAGTCGCCGGGTGGCAGCTGGATCAGGACAAAAGCAAGGAAACTGACGGCAAACAGGGACGGTATCATCCACAGCAGGCGTTTTACGATAAAAAGCAGCATGTCGTTCTCGCAATCACATTGTGCCGCACGCGCCGCCTCCCACGAAGGAGACGGGCTGCGGGTGGTCGAAAC
The DNA here is from genome assembly GCF_017313365.1 of Agrobacterium sp. OT33. Classification (NCBI taxonomy): domain Bacteria; kingdom Pseudomonadati; phylum Pseudomonadota; class Alphaproteobacteria; order Hyphomicrobiales; family Rhizobiaceae; genus Agrobacterium; species Agrobacterium sp. OT33. Next base: position 121,459 of record NZ_JAFLMZ010000005.1, read on the forward strand.
AACCTGAGAAGCGTCGCCGCGTTACGGCAGCGACGCCCATGTGGCGATGTCAGCTTGTGAAGGTGAACTGTTGCGGCAGCGCCGGGCCGGGATTGGGCCATGTCCAGCTGTCGGGTTCCGTTTCCGGCACATTGCGCAGATTGTTGCGGATGATACCGAAACCACCCACGGCGAGGCAAAGACCGATCGTCTCGAACTCTTCCGCCGCAATGTCGAAGATCTCCTTCATCTTCTCACCGCGCTTGGCAAGGTCGGCCGTGGAGCGCGCCTCATCGAACAGCTTGAAGCGCTTCTTCTGGCTTTCCGGCGGCTCCTCGCCCTTCTGGCCATTCGAGGTGTACCAGAGCGCCCACGGAATGGCGTAACGCGACCCCTGCGGATGGAAGGCAAAGAAATCGCGCGGATCGAGCATCGGATCGAGACCGCCGGGACCGGGCCAGACCGCCGCATCATGGGCATTGTCATCGCCGCGTGTATAATAGAGCGCACGTTCGATGGTGTTGACCTTGATGTCGACGCCGATCTGCGCCCATTGCGCCTTCACCAGCTCCAGCGCATCGACCAGATCGGGATAGAGCGTCGGGATGACGTCGATCGAGAAGAAGACCGGCTGGCCGTCAGGCCGCAACCGCATGCCGTTGCCGTTCTTCTTGTCGTAACCGGCCTTGTCGAGAAGATCGTTCGCCTTGTCCGCATCGTATTCGGTGAATTGCCGCGCCAGCTTTTCATTGTACCAGGGATGTGTCGGGCGTGGCCCGGCCTGATATCCTTCGCTCTGCCCGAAATAAACGATGTCGATAATTTCCTGCCGGTTGAGCGCGATGGACAGCGCCTGACGGAACGACTTGTCGGCGAACATCTTGCGCATCGCCGGGTCTTTGTGGGTGATGTTCAGGTAGATCTGGCACTGCTGAGAAGCAGAAGGCACCAGCGTCAGCAGGCGGTAGTCCCCCTTTTTCATGTTCTGCGACAGGGTGGGCTTGTTGGCGAGAACGCTGATATGCCGCTCCTGAATGTCGATCTTGCCCGAAATCACGTTCAGCATCAGCGATTCGACATCCTGCGAAATGCCGAAGTTGATTTCATCGATATAGGGCAGCTGGTTGCCTTCGGTATCGACCTGCCAGAAGTAAGGGTTGCGGGTCATGACCACCCGTGTCGCGCCGCCGGAATAGGGTTCTTTCACCACCCAGGGGTCCAGCGTCGGCTTGTCGACATTCGACCAGCGGGATGGAATTTCGATATCGCCGCATTTGGCGCGGAACAGTTCCGTCCAGCTCGATACGCCCGCAGCCTTCACATCGGCATCCAGCGCCGTGTTGTATTTCGGCAGGAACTTGCTGCAATAATGCTTCGGAAACAGCGTCGGATGCTGGCCGAGCGGCGTGGCGAGGTTTTCCAGATAGAGCGCATTCGGCGCCGCGAATTTGAACTTTACCGTGAAATCGTCGATCTTTTCGACATCGACCGCCTCACCCGCAACGGAAAGCTGGGCTGGCGTGGCGCTGTAAAGCTCCTTGTTCTTGATGCAGTCCTCGATGGCGAATACCACGTCATCTGCCGTGAAGGGGTGGCCGTCCGACCATTTCGCACCCTCCAGCAAATGGAAGGTGAACTGCGAGGCATCGTCGTTGACCTCCCATTTCACCGCAAGGTTCGGCAGAACCTCGGTGAAATCCATGTTCCAGCGAACCAGCCCCTGATTGCCGACCATGCGCAGGATGCCGTTATGGTCCGACGAGCCGCGCAGGCCGCGGCGCAATGTGCCGCCATAGGTGCCGATCTTTTCATGGGGTGTCACCACCATCGGATTTTTCGGCAGACGTTCGGCCAAAGGCGGCAATTTGCCGTCCTTTACCAGCGCCTCCAGTTCCGGCGCCTGTTTGCCGGTGGCAGCCATGGCCGAGGTCCCGATGACGGAGAGGGCGGCGACGCCCCCAAGCCCCGCCATGAAGGTCCGGCGCGTCACGCCCAATGAAAATGCATCGCCATCGCGCATCGATTATCCTCCCAAAAAATCACCGGCAGCGAGACGGCTTTCACCGAACCGCAACGGCCCTCCCGGCCAGCCAGCACGCCGATCCTCCATCGGCAGGGGCAGACCATATGGGCGTTTTCAGATGATTACAAGTATTGACAGATTTTTACATATTTTTTATTCGTAGACCGGTTTTCAGGATCAGGCTTGAAGAAAAAATCGGTTAGGACAGCCCCCTCGCTCACAAAAACCCCGGTATTTCTGTTGCGATTGAAATGCAGGAAACCCATTAACTTCAGCGATTTGCAACGGAAGGGCTGCTGATGGACAATCAAACCGCATCTGCCGCCGCTCGAGGCGAGACCAGGCTGAGCGACATCATCTACGAAAAGATCATCGGCATGATTTCGGACGGGCGGTTTCCCGTGAACGAAAGGCTGCCATCGGAACAGAATCTGGCGTCGTTGTTCGGCGCATCCCGGCCGGTCGTTCGCGAAGCCCTGGAGCGGCTGCGAAACGACGGACTCATCGTCTCCCAGAAGGGGTCCGGCTCCTATGTGCGCCAGCAGCCGGATTCGTCCGTGTTGCAGCAGGTGCCTGTCGGCTCGCTTGCCGACGTGCAGCGTTTTTTCGAGTTCCGGTCCGGTCTTGAATCGTCGGCGGCCGAACTTGCGGCGCGCAACTGGCAGGCCGCCGACAAAACCCGCATCGAACAGGCCATTGCGGCGCTGGAACAGTGTCTGGAGCGCAACGATCTTGGTGCGGAGGAAGACTTCGCCCTGCATGAAGCCATTGCCAAAGCGAGCCATAACCAGTTCCACATCACCGTGCGGATCTGGTTCAAGCCGCATTTCGCGATCGGCCAGTCGGTGACACGCAGCCTCAGCCTCAAGCGCACGCCGCAACATGTGCGCGAGGTGCAGAACGAACATACCGCAATCGTGGAAGCGATTTTTGCGCGGCGGGAACAGGCTGCGCATGACGCGATGAAAGACCACATCCTGAAGGCCCGCGCCCGCATGTTTCAGGGCGTCGGCAGCTAGAACCTTTTCCGCATTTCAAAGGGCAAGCCATACAGGGCGATGGAGAATAATCAGTGAGCCAGCCGCGTATCATCGAACCGAGACTCCGCTCCCTCATCGACACGCCGTTGAAGGTCGGCGAATCACCGGCATGGGATGAACGGACCGGCAATCTGTGGTTCGTCGATATTCTCGCCCCCGCCATTTTCTGCCTGCATCCGGGCGGCAAGCTCGACAGATACGACATGCCCGCCCAGGTGGGGTGCCTCGGTCTTTGCGACAATGGCCTGATCGTGGCGGGCCTGAAGACCGGCGTGCATCTTCTTAATCCCGCAAGCGGAAAACTTGAACTTCTGTGCGACCCGGACGAAGGGCGGCCCGACAGCCGCCTCAACGACGGAAAGGTTGGCCCCGATGGCCATTTCTGGGTCGGGACCCGCGATGAGGCCGCCATACAGACAGGCAATGCGCGGCTCTATCGCGTCGCGCCGGATGGCGGCGTCGAACGCATCATCGATGGCGACATGTTCACGTCAAACGGGCTTGCCTGGAGCCCGGATGGCAGGCGCATGTATCATTCCGACAGCAGCGGGCTGATGTATCAGGCGTTCGATTTCGATGTCGCGACGGGCAGGCTCGGTCCGGCCGAACGTCTTCACGATTTCGCGCCGGACGAAGGCAGGCCGGATGGCGCGGCGACCGATTGCGAAGGCTGTTACTGGAGCGCCGGCGTTCAGGCCGGACGTCTCAACCGCTTTTTGCCGGACGGCGAACTGTTCGAGATCTACAGGCTGCCGTTCAAGGGGCCGACCATGCCGTGTTTCGGCGGCCCGGATCTCAAGACGATCTATCTGACAAGTCTCGTCACCGAGACGGACGGGATTTCCACGCCAGGCACGCTTGTTGCCTTTGATGCGCCTGTCGCGGGGGCAGCCGTACACAAGTTTTCCATCTGAAGACGCTTTCATCTCAAGGAAACCAGTTGATGACGACATTTGATTTTCGCCAGGCCCTGCACGGCATCTCCGGCGTTCCCGTAACAGCTTACGAGGCAGGCGGGGAAGTCGATATCGGTGTCACCACCGAGGTCTATGCCCGCGTTGCGCGGGCGGGTATCCACAACATCGTTGCCGCCGGCAATACGGGTGAATTCTACGCCCTGACGCCGGACGAGATTCTCAGCGTCTACGAAGCCGCGATAAGAGGCGTTGACGGCAAAGCCCCGGTCACGGCGGCGATTGGACGCTCGCAGCGCGAGGCACTCGCCATGGCACGCCGGGCAAGGGAGATGGGCGCATCCGCCGTCATGTCCCATCAGCCGGTAGACCCCTTTGCGGCACCGCAATCGCAGATCGACTATTTCATCGGCCTGGCTGACGGCAGCGAGCTGCCGCTGGTGGCCTATGTCCGCGCCGACGGTTTTTCGGTCGATGACATGGTGAGGCTTGCCAGCCACCCGAATGTCGCAGGCATCAAGTTCGCGACGACCGACATCATGCTTCTGTCGCGCGCCATTGCCGCTTCCGATCCGAAGGGTGCTCTTTATGTCTGCGGTCTCGCGGAAAGCTGGGCGCCCGCCTTTTCGGCGGTGGGCGCGCGCGGCTTCACGTCCGGCCTCGTCAACGTCGCTCCGCAATTCTCGCTGCAGGTTCATGAGGCCCTGACATCGGGCGATTTTTCAGCGGCACGCAAGATCGTTGAAAAGATCGAGCTCTTCGAACGGCTGCGGACGCGTTACCGCAACGGCGCCAACGTGACGGTGGTGAAGGAAGCCATGGAAATACTGGGCCTCAGGGTTGGCCCGGTTCGAGCCCCGGGACTTGCCCGTCTGGACGAACAGGATCGTCAAACGCTTGAAGGCCTGCTCGCCAGCTGGCGCTGACGGACGCATCGCCCGCAAGCCAGATGTTTTCGATGCTGGATTTGAACCTACCCTGAAAATCGAAGTTTTTTGCAAATATCGAGGGCGGCTCACCGGACATGGTCGAGCCGCCCCCTTTTATGACCTGATCAGGTGACATGCCGGCCATGAGCCGGCATGTGCTTCCCGCGTGGCGCACTGATCCGCGCCATCCGAACGGGATGGTCGCTCAGCCGAACAGCGCCAGACTGCTCTTCACCGTGACCCATACGCCCCAGAGGAGCGGAATGCCGACGGCAGCCCAGGCGAACGCCGCCTTGGTGTCCAGCCCGCCGCGCCCGATGCCGAAGGAGCCTGTCGGGCCGGCATTGGCGGCAGCGGTCTTCGCCTGAAGCGCCGCCACTTCCGCATCCGCCATGAACCATTTGTCCGATAGCGGCCTCACCAGCGCATTGGCCACGAGACCGAGCGCCAGCATACCAGCCAGGATATACATGGTGCTGGTATAGAGCGCCGGCCCGGGCGCGACACCCGCCGCGATCTGCGCCTCGCGGATATAGTTGACGACGACCGGCCCGGCGATGCCCGCTGTCGCCCATGCCGTCAGCAGGCGGCCGTGGATAGCACCCACGAACTGCGTGCCGAAGATATCGGCGAGATAGGCCGGAATGGTCGAAAAACCACCGCCATACATGGACAGGATGATGCCGAGCGCCAGAACGAAGAAGGCCTTGGACCCCATCGTCGCAAGCGTCGGCGCCGCCGCATAAAGAATGATGCCGAGAATAAAGAAGCAGAAATAGGTGTTCTTGCGGCCGATCCTGTCGGACATCGACGCCCAGAAGAAACGCCCGCCGATATTGAACAGCGAAAGCAGCCCGGTGAAACCGGCGGCAATGGCCGCGATCTGCGCCTTCTGCCCGGCATCAAGATCCGCAAAACCCACGCCCGGCAAGCCGATCAGCGAGCCCGCGAAGATTTCCTGCAGCATCGGCGAAGCCATGCCGATAACACCGATGCCGGCCGAGACGTTCAGGCACAGAACCGCCCAGATCAGCCAGAACTGCGGTGTCTTGTGCGCGTCGCGCAGATGCACGTGGCGATGGGTTATCATCGCGCTCTTGGCCGCCGGCGCCGTCCAGCCTTCCGGACGCCAGCCGGCCGGCGGAATGCGGTAACCGAAGGCACCGGCCATCATGAAGGCGAAATAGATCAGCGCCATGACGACGAAAGTCTGCCAGACGCCGACGGAAACATCCGTCTTGAAGGTGTTCATCAGGATATTGGCAAGCGGCGCACCGATCATCGCCCCACCGCCGAAGCCCATGATGGCCATGCCCGTCGCCATGCCGCGACGATCCGGGAACCATTTGATCAGCGTCGAGACCGGCGAGATATAACCAAGGCCGAGACCGATACCGCCGATGACACCCGCACCCACCCACATGAGCCATAATTGATGCGTCATGACGCCAAGTGCTGCAACCAGAATGCCGCCGCACCAGCAGCAGGCGGAAACGAAACCGGCCTTGCGTGGTCCCACCCGTTCCAGCCAGCCGCCCCAGATTGCCGCCGAGCAACCCAGAAGCACAAAAAACAGCGTATAGATCCAGCCAAGATCGGCCACGCGCCAGTTGCACTGCGTGGTAAACAAAGCGCCGACAAGGGTGAGACTGGAGCAACTGGGGTCCGTCGCCGGCAGGGCCTTGGACAAGGGCAGCCAGAAAACACTGAAGCCATAGGCCATGCCGATGCACAGATGAATGGCCAATGCTGCCGGCGGCACCAGCCAGCGGTTAAATCCGGGTTTTGCTATGATCCGTTCGCGGTCCAGAATTCCGGCCTGCACCGGTTCTCCCGCAGATACGCCTGCTACTGCCATCGACATTTCCTCCCTCGTGGATGTCTGGACAAATTTCATACGCCCCATATGGCAGGGCGAGACCGCCGAATGCTCTCCCATGCGGCAATAGGTAAAGGCGGCCCCTCGCCGCGTTCAGTGTCTGGTTTCGGGAATACTCGGTTCGGACAGGGACTCACCCGCGGCCGGCCCCTTGCCTCCGGGCGCACCGTTGGCATCCTCCCCAAGCCCCACCGCATCGGCGGTGGGTGTTCCGGGTCTCTTGATCTCCGCTGAGGCTGCAATCACCAGCGGCAGAAAATCGCCGGCTCCGGCATCCACGATCTCGAAAAACCGGCGGCGCATGCGCGGTTCCCAGAATTTATTGATGTGGGTGGCGACACCGTCAATGCGGACATCCTCCGGCTGAGACAGGAAAAAAGTCGCGATCTGGTTCGCCATTCTCACCAGTTTTTCGTCGGTGTGATTAAGCAACATACTGTTCCCCGCGCCGCCTGCCGGTCGGCGTCCATGTTTCAAGTGGCCGGGGCACCCCGGCCCCGATTATTCGGCTGCTTCCAGCTTTCCTGCGATCCGCCGCGACCGGCGGCCCAGCGCGTCATATTCCTCCTGCCATTCCGTCGGCCCGTTGGAAGGTGATATCTGCACGGCGGTCACCTTGTATTCGGGACAGTTGGTCGCCCAGTCGGAGAAGTCGGTGGTGATGACGTTCGCCTGCGTGCCAGGATGGTGGAAGGTCGTATAGACCACGCCCGGCGCTACGCGGTCGGTGATCAGCGCCCTCAGCGTCGTGTCTCCGGAGCGGCTGGCAAGCTTCACCCAGTCGCCATCCTTGACGCCGCGCTGTTCGGCATCATGCGGGTGGATTTCCAGCCGATCCTCCTCATGCCACACGACGTTTTCCGTGCGCCTCGTCTGCGCGCCGACATTGTATTGCGACAGGATGCGGCCGGTGGTGAGCAGCAGCGGGAAGCGCGGACCGGTACGTTCGTCCGTCGCCACATATTCGGTGCGGATGAACTTGCCCTTGCCGCGCACAAAACCGTCCACATGCATGATCGGAGACCCCTGCGGGAACTTCTCGTTGCAGGGCCACTGCACCGAACCGTTCCGCTCGAGATAATCATAGGAAACGCTGGCGAAACTCGGTGTCGTCGCCGCAATTTCATCCATGATTTCCGACGGATGTGCATAGTTCCATGAAAGCCCCATGGCCTGCGCCAGCTTCTGTGTCACCTCCCAGTCGGCAAAACCGTTCTTCGGCGACATGACCCGGCGCACGCGGTTGATGCGGCGTTCGGCGTTGGTGAAGGTGCCGTCCTTTTCGAGGAAGGTGGAACCGGGCAAAAAGACATGCGCATAATTCGCCGTCTCGTTCAGGAAGAGATCGTGCACCACAACACATTCCATGGCGGCAAGACCGGAGGACACGTGTTTCGTGTCCGGATCGGACTGGAGAATATCCTCGCCCTGAATGTAGATGCCCTTAAAGCTGCCATCCACGGCAGCGTCGAGCATGTTGGGAATACGCAGCCCCGGCTCGTTGTTAAGCTTCACGCCCCAGAGTTTCTCGAAGATGTCACGCGTGGCATCATCGGAAATATGCCGGTAACCCGGAAGCTCATGCGGGAACGAGCCCATGTCGCAGGAGCCCTGAACGTTGTTCTGCCCGCGCAGCGGATTGACGCCCACACCGGGGCGGCCAATATTGCCGGTTGCCATGGCCAGATTGGCAATCGCCATGACCGTGGTCGACCCCTGGCTGTGTTCGGTCACGCCAAGGCCGTAATAGATCGCACCATTGCCGCCCCGGGCATAAAGGCGGGCGGCCCCGCGCAGTTCTTCCGCCGGAACACCGGTGAAACTTTCGGTTTCTTCCGGGCTGTGCTGAGGCTCGGCAACGAAAGCAGCCCAATCCTCGAATTCCGACCAGTCGCAACGCTCGCGGATGAAGGCCTCGTTGAACAGGCCTTCGGTGACGATCACATGTGCAAGCGCCGTCAGCACCGCCACGTTGGTGCCAGGCTTCAACGGCAGGTGGAAGGACGCCTCCACATGCGGGCCGCGCACGAGATCGATACGGCGTGGATCGATGACGATCAGTTTTGCGCCCTGCCGCAGCCGCTTTTTCAGCCGGGAACCAAAGACCGGGTGCCCGTCCGTCGGATTGGCACCGATAACCACGACGACGTCGGAATGCTCCACGCTGTCGAAATTCTGCGTTCCCGCCGAGGTGCCGAAAGCCTGACCGAGACCATAGCCCGTGGGTGAGTGGCAGACGCGGGCACAGGTATCGACATTGTTGTTGCCGAAACCGGCACGGATGAGTTTCTGGACGAGGAAGGTTTCTTCGTTCGTGCAGCGGGATGAGGTGATGCCGCCGATGGATTCCCGGCCATATTGGCCCTGGATGCGCTGAAACTCCGACGCGACATGGGAGAAGGCCTCTTCCCAGCTGACTTCCCGCCATGGATCGCTGATCTTTTCGCGGATCATCGGGTTGAGGATACGGTCCCTGTGGGTTGCATAACCATAGGCGAAACGGCCCTTGACGCAGGAATGCCCGCGATTGGCCTGCCCGTCCTTCCACGGCACCATGCGCACCAGCTCTTCGCCGCGCATTTCCGCCTTGAAGGAACAGCCGACACCACAATAAGCACAGGTTGTGACCAGCGAATGTTCCGGCTGGCCGATCTCGATCACCGATTTTTCCGTCAGTGTCGCGGTGGGGCAGGCCTGCACGCAGGCGCCGCAGGAAACGCAGTCGGAATCAAGGAAGGCCTCATGCGCGCCGGGTGACACGCGGCTTTCAAAACCGCGCCCTTCGATCGTCAGTGCAAACGTGCCCTGCACTTCCTCGCAGGCGCGCACGCAACGCGAGCAGACGATGCATTTGGAAGGATCATAGGTGAAATAGGGATTGCTTTCGTCCTTCGGCATCCAGCGGGCATTGAGATCGCCATCACCGGTGCGTGCCTTGACGTGGTTGTCACCTTCATAACCGTAGCGAACATCGCGCAGGCCCACGGCACCCGCCATGTCCTGCAATTCGCAATCGCCATTGGCCGCGCAGGTCAGACAGTCGAGCGGGTGATCGGAAATATAAAGCTCCATCACACCCTTGCGAATCTGCTTCAGCCGCTCCGTCTGCGTATGCACGACAAGACCGGCGGCGACAGGCGTGGTGCAGGAGGCGGGAGTGCCGTTGCGGCCTTCCACCTCGATAAGACAGAGCCGGCAGGAGCCGAACGCATCCACCATATCGGTGGCGCAGAGTTTCGGCACGTCGATACCCGCTTCGCGTGAGGCGCGCATGATCGACGTTCCCGCCGGTACGGTGACCTGCCGCCCGTCGATGGTGAGCGTCACCATGTCCGTTGCGCGGGATTTCGGGGTTCCGTAGTCGAATTCAGAAACAAGAGCCATGGTCTTACTCCGCCGCTTCAACACGTGGGATGGGGGCAAAATCATCAGGGAAATGCCGGAGCGCGCTCATGACGGGATAGGGCGTAAAGCCGCCAAGCGCGCAAAGCGAACCGAACTTCATGGTCTCGCAGAGGTCTTCAAGGAGCGCCGTATTTTTCTCCCGCTCGATGCCGAGCGCGATCCTGTCGACCGTCTCGACGCCGCGCGTGGAGCCGATGCGACAGGGCGTGCACTTGCCGCAGCTTTCGACGGCGCAGAATTCCAGCGCGAACCGGGCCTGATGCAACATATCGGCGGTATCATCGAAAACCACGATGCCGGCATGTCCGATAAGGCCGCCAGCCGCCGTAAAGGCTTCATAGTCGAAGATCGTGTCGAACAGCGAAACCGGGAAATAAGCGCCGAGCGGACCACCCACCTGCACCGCCTTGACGGGACGGCCGGTGATCGTGCCGCCACCGATATCATTGACCAGCTGCCCGAGCGGCAGGCCGAAGGCGGTCTCGTAAAGCCCGCCATGCCGGATGTTTCCGGCAAGCTGGATGGGGATCGTGCCATGCGAACGGCCAACGCCGAAATCGCGGTAGAAAGCCGCACCCAGATCCATGATGACCGGAATGGAGGCCAGCGAAATCACATTGTTGACGACGGTGGGTTTTCCGAACAGGCCCTGCAGGGCAGGTAGTGGCGGCTTGGCGCGCACGGTGCCGCGCTTGCCTTCCAGACTATTGAGAAGCGATGTTTCCTCGCCGCAGACATAGGCGCCGGCACCCATGCGCACTTCGAGATCAAAGGCCCGCCCGGAACCGAGGACGGAAGGCCCAATGATACCATTGCGCCGGGCGATTTCGATCGCCTGCTCCATGACCTTGATCGCATGCGGATATTCCGAGCGCGTATAGATGAAGCCCTTCGTCGCGCCGACGGCGAGGCCGGCAATCGCCATGCCTTCGATCAGCACGAAGGGATCGCCTTCCATGATCATGCGGTCGGCGAAGGTGCCGCTATCGCCCTCGTCCGCATTGCAGACGATATATTTCTGGTCGGCCACCGCATCGGCAACGGTCTTCCATTTGATGCCCGTGGGGAAACCCGCGCCGCCGCGTCCGCGCAGGCCGCTTTCGGTCACCTGGGCGACGATGTCGAGCGGCGCCATGGCGACGGCTTTTTCGAGGCCTTTCATGCCCTGATAGGCGCGATAATCCTCCAGCGACAATGGATCGGTGACGCCGCAGCGCGCAAATGTCAGACGCGTCTGGCTTTTCAGGAACGGGATGTCCTTTGTCGGCCCGAGACAGAGGCGATGCTCGCCGCCAGTCAGAAAATCCGCATCGAAAAGCGAGGCGACATCGCCGGCCTTGACCGGCCCGTAGGCGATGCGGCCATGGTCGGTGCGCACTTCGACCAGTACTTCGAGCCAGAGCATGCCGCGCGAACCGTTGCGGACAACATGCACATCAAGATTGCGGCTGGCCGCTTCCCGGGCAATGGCGTCGGCCACGCGGTTTGCGCCAACGGCAAGCGCGGCGGAATCGCCGGGAACAAAAACGGTGACACTCATCGGCGCGCCTCCGTCAGGATGTCGCCAAGACAGTCCTCGTCAAGGCGGGCATGGACTTCGCCGTCCAGCATCAGGGCCGGCGCCTGCGCACAAAGCCCGAGACAGAAAACCGGTTCCAGCGTGACGGAACCGTCAGCGGCGGTTTCGTGCCAGTCAAGGCCGAGCCGGGACTTGATGGTATCCGCCAGAGGCTCGCCACCCATCGACTGGCAAGCCTCGGCGCGACAGAGCTTCAAGACATGTCGGCCAGAAGGATGATCACGAAAATCGGGATAGAAGGTTACGACGCCATGCACCTCCGCCCGCGACACGTTCAGTGCGGAGGCGATGATCTGCTTGGCGCTTTCAGGAATGTAGCCGAATTCTTCCTGAACCGCGTGCAGGATGGGCAGCATCGGCCCTTCGAGGTGAATAAAGTCGTCAATGACCGCGGAAACACGGGCCGCCTCATCTGCGGCAACCGCCTGGATATTCATAAGCCAGTCCTCCCAAACCGACAGGGGCAAGGATGGCGGGCGGGACATTTTCAGCCCTTTCGCAGCCCCTGCATTGGCGGCAAGAATGGCGAGAGCGGCAGGATCAGGTCAATAAGGTGTTTCCGTCGCTCGATAGGAATTTCCTATCAAAAGCCAGCTCCGCGGCGCGCTGCCGCGCCTCGTGAAGAAGCGCTGAAACCAGCGGCGTATGCGGTTCGCGGTAAGTCGCAATCAACCCCACGAGATGCTCGGCATCGGGCTCGATGATCGGGATCATTTTTATCTGTTTTGGAAATCCGAATGATTCCGCTATGTTACGCGGCATTATTGAAGCCCATTGTCCGGTTCGAATATGAGAAAAAAGCACGATCATCGAATTGGATTCGAGTGTTGGCTTCACCTCCACACCCGCTTCCGCCATGTGTTTGTTGATGATACGGCGGTTCTGCATGTCCGAAGTCAATAGGCATAGCCTAAGACCGGCAACCTGCCTCCAGGTAACGCTTTCCTGATCGGCCAAAGGTGTTCCGGCCGCTGCGATCAGGTGATATCGCTCCGAATAAAGCGGCACCGTCGTCACCCGCCCCAGCGGCTCATTGTCGAGATAGGTGATTCCCGCGTCGATCTCGAGATTCTCTATCTGCCCCAGCACCTGAAGCGAGGTGCGTGACGTTACCGAAAATGTCACGGCGGGATGGCGGGCCTGAAACGGCTCCGTCAATCGCGGCACCATGGCAAGCGCGGTGGGAATGACCGCAAGGCGGATATGGCCGGCCAGACCCTTGCGGGCGGCGCGCATTTCCTCACGCATGGTGCGCGTATCGGCAACGATGCGGCGCGCCCATTCCAGCACACGCTGGCCCTCCGGCGTCAGCCCCTGATAACGGGCGGCGCGCACCACCAGAACGACACCCAGCTGATCCTCCAGTTGCCGGATCGCCGCCGAGAGGCTGGGCTGCGAAATACCGCATTCCTCCGCGGCCCGCCCAAAATGCTCCGCGCGCGCCAATGCGATGAAAAATTCCAGCTTGTCGATCATGCGTCCTCCCCGCAGCGCGCGACCCTTGCGAAGGCGGCGCGCGGGAGAACACTAAAGCGAGGAGCGCAAGCCCGCAAATGGCTGCGGCCGTTTTCCCATAAATCAGGCTTAGGCGACGAGCTCTATTCCCTTGATACGCGGATAATCATAGGCGTTGACCTTCGAAGTGCTGTAACCGGCCCCCACCAGCGCCTCCGCCAGTTTCACCGCCGCCGTAACGCCGTCGATAACAGGCACGCCGGTTGCCTCGCGCAGCCTGTCGCACAGAGCCGACATGCCGGCGCATCCAAGGATGATCGCTTCCGCCGCATCCTCCTTCTTGGCCGCTTCGATCTCGCGGATCAGCATCAGTTCGGCGGCGAGAGGGTCTTCTTCGAGACCAAGCACCGGCAGATTGATGGCGCGAACCCTGCGGCAATGCCGCTCCGCCCCATAGTTGCCGACAAGGTCCTCGATGATGGGGATCGAACGCGGCAGGGTGGTGATGATGGAAAATCGGCGGCTGATCGTCATGGCCACCTGCACGGCGGCCTGGCAGATGCCGATGACCGGCCCGCGCGCGACTTCGCGGGCCGCATGCAGTCCCGGATCGTCAAAGCAGGCGATGACATAGGCGTTGACGCCCAGCTGTTCACCCTTGCGGATTTCCTGCAGCAGGCCCGGAACGGCCAGCGCCTCATCCGCTCCACCTTCGATACTGACGGGCGTATCGACGGGATTTGCAGCGGAAATTTTCGTATCCATGTGTTTGACGCGCAAGGCACTGTCGAGCGCCTGCGCCGTCATCGAGGCCGTAGAGTTCGGGTTGATCAGGCGAATATGCATCGGGGTAAGCCTTTCAGGACCTTCACGCGCCATCTGGCTTGATGAAGTCGGTAATCGCTGGCGCCTTGAGGACGAACTGGCGGTCCGAAGTAATGTAATTGTCGGCGTGAAGACGTGCGATCGGCTGGTAGCGGTCCGGATCGACATAACGCCCCTCTTCATCGAGGCAATCCTTGTGCACATGCATATGCACAACCTCACCCAGAACCAGCGTGCGGCGCGGATAATCGATCAGACGCTCCACCCGACACTCGAAGGCGCAGGGTGATTCCGCCGCAAAGCTTGCATCGATCTTGCTGCAGGGGGTCGCGGTCAGCCGCGCCATGGAAAGTTCGTCCACCTCGCTGTCGAAGCCGAGGCCGCAGACGAGCATCTGTTCCGACAGGGCCATGTCGACCATGTTGATGACGAATTCGCCGGTGCGGCGAATATTGACCATCGTGTCCTTCTCCTCGCCCGTCACCCGCGGCTGGATACCGAGGACGACGATCGGCGGATCATGGGAGAAAACGTTGAAAAAGCTCATCGGCGCCGCATTGTTGTGGCCGGCAGCCGAACGCGTCGTGACGAGCGCTATCGGCCGGGGACCGATAAAATTCGTCAGCAGACGGTAACGGCTCTGCGGCTCGAGCGTGGTGAAGTCGAATTCCATGACAACTGCCCTGTTTATAGTACACAATATTATTTCAGATTGTTGACAATCTTGCAACCAAAACTCTGTTGAAACGGTTGACTTTTTCCACCGCATCACGCTTCTCTACCCACAATGGAGAGCGAAACCGATGACCGAACAAAACGGCCAGTCCACGCAACAAATTGTCGAGAAAGTCTGGCTGTCGATCGCCGAACGACGGCTTCGCCCGGGCGTGCAGCTGAAGGAAGAACAGCTCGCCACGATTTTTGGCGTCAGCCGCGCGCGCATCCGCCAGGCGCTTTCCGTGCTGGAGCGCGACGGTCTCGTCACCATCGTTCCCAATCGCGGCGCCTTCGTTTCCAAACCCTCGGTCGAAGAGGCGAGAGACGTGTTCTTCGTGCGCCGCACGGTAGAACAATGCGTTGTTGAGCGGCTTTGCAAATCCACCACCAAGGCCGCGCTGAAGCGGCTTCGCGACCACGTCGAAAAGGAGCGCGTGGCCAACGCTCACAACATCACCACCGACATCATCAAGCTTTCCGGCGGCTTCCACCTGCTGCTTGCGGAAACGGTCGGTTCCGATTTCCTGTTCACCACCATGCGCGACCTCATTTCGCGTTCCTCCCTCATCACTGCCGTTTACCGCAACACGGACCGCTTTAACTGCGGGCCCGACGAACATGCGGAAATTGTCGACGCGATCGCCAATAACGACCCGGCGAGGGCCACGCATCTGATGACCCATCACCTCGAACATGTGGAAGCGGAACTCGACCTCAGCGAAATCCGCGACCTTTCCCATGATCTGCGGGCGGCACTCGCCTGACCTTGCGGGTCAGGCGCGCTCCCGTTCCTGCGTCAACACCTCTTCATCCTCCACCAGATGACATGCAACGCGTGTGCCGCCGGCAAGCGTGCGCACCTGCGGCACCTCCGCCGAACAGCGCGCCGTTGCAAGCGGGCAGCGCGGATGGAAGGTGCAGCCCGAGGGCGGCCTGAGCGGGCTTGGGACTTCGCCTGCCACCAGTTCCCGGTCGCGGCGCGGGGCCTCGATATTGGGAATGGTCTGCAGCAGAAGCTGCGTATAGGGGTGACGCGGGCGGGCGAACAGCTCCTCCGTATCGCCCTCCTCCACGATGCGACCGAGATACATCACAGCGATACGGTCCGACATGTGGCGAACCACGCTCATATCATGGCTGATGAAGAGATAAGTCAGCCCCAGCTCGTCCTGCAGCCGCCGCATCAGGTTCAGCACCTGCGCCTGCACCGATACATCAAGCGCGGATGTCGGTTCGTCACAGACCAGAAACTCCGGCTCGCTTGCCAGGGCACGGGCAATCGAAATACGCTGGCGCTGGCCGCCGGAAAATTCATGCGGGAATTTCTCGCCGTCGGAGGCAGAGAGGCCGACCGTTCGCAGCAGCTCTTCCACCCGCTCCATTGTCTCTGCCCGGGTGGGGCGCAGTTTCAGCTCGCGGATTGGCTCTGCAATGATGTTCTTCACCCGCCAGCGCGGATTGAGCGAGGCATAGGGATCCTGAAAGATCATCTGCGCCGAAAGCGGCGCATCCTTCCGCCCTTTGGCAAAACGAAATTCGCCGGCGCTTGGGCGGAACAGCCCCGTCACCAGCCGCGCGACGGTGGACTTGCCGCAGCCGCTTTCGCCGACAATGCTGAGACAGCCACCGGCTGGCACCGTAAAATCGATGTCGTTGACGGCCTGCACGAACTGACGGGGTTTGCGCTCGATGACACGGTTGAGCCACGGGGCGGAAACATCGAAGGTCTTGGTCAGACCCTTCACCGTCAGTGCGGGTGTTTTTGTCACCGAGGTTTTCATGCTGTTCCTCCTGCATTCATCCAGCAGGCGCTTGCGCTGCTGCCCTGCGTTTCCAGTTCCGGGCGCTCGCGAAGACAGCGGGGGCCGGCAAAGCCACAGCGCGGATTGAAGGCGCAGCCCGGCGGGATCGCATCAAGACGCGGCATCGCCCCGTCGATCTGGTTGAGCCGCTCCACCCGCGCGCCGAGCGAAGGGATGGAGGCCATCAGGCCCTGCGTATAGGGATGTTTCGGCACATGCAGAACCTGCTCGACCGGCCCGACCTCGATCAACCTGCCGGCATAAAGCACGGCAACGCGGTCGGCGGCTTCGGCGATGACGCCCATATCATGCGTGACCAGCATGACCGCCGTCTGCTTCTCCTTGCACAGCCTGCGCAGCAGCGAAATGATCTGCGCCTGGATCGACACGTCAAGCGCCGTGGTCGGCTCGTCGGCAATGATGAGCTTTGGCGAGGCGGCCAGCGCCAGTGCGATGACGACACGCTGGCGCATGCCGCCGGAGAACTGGTGCGGATAATGATCGACGCGATCTTCCGGAGACGGAATGCCGACATCTTTCAGGAGTTGAATCGCCCGCCCCCGCGCTTCTTTCCTGGAGAGCGGCAGATGCTGGCGGATCGTTTCGACCAGCTGTGCGCCAACCGTAAAGAGCGGGTTGAGCGAGGTGAGCGGATCCTGAAAGATCGCACCGATCTCGCGGCCGCGAATGCCCTCCATCGCCCTGTCGTCCAACTTGTCGATACGCCGCGACCCGAGCCATATCTCGCCCTCGGCGATGCGGCCGGGCTTTTCCAGCAAGCCCTGTATCGCAAGTCCGGTCATGGATTTTCCGGCACCGGATTCGCCGACGACGCCGAGGATTTCGCCGGGGCGGATCGACAGGCTGACATCCGAAAGGGCGGTCACCGTGCCTCTGCGGCCCGGAAACTCGACTTTCAGATTGCGAACGTCGATAACCGACTGGTTCATGTTATCCATTGGCGTCAACCTCCACCGGGTAGCTCGGGGGAAAAATTTCCGAAACGGGCGGATTGGCCCAGCTTCGTTCGGGATATTTCGCGATCAGCCCATCGAACTGCGCCTGCGCCTGAACGCGGGCTTGCTCCATGTCGATATTCGCGACCTGCCTTGAGCGCATTGACAGGCGGCCATCAACGAAGACCGCGCGTGTGATCTTGCCCGAACCGCCGGTAACGATGGTCGTAATCGGATCGACGCTCGGGGCCATGACGGTATCATCGAGATCAAAAACCGCGATATCGGCGCGGGCACCCTTTGAGAGATGTCCGAGATCGGTACGGCCCAGCGCCCTTGCGCCACCGATCGTGGCGGCGTCGAACAGATCGGCCGAACGGACCCTGTCGGGCACGCCATCACTGATGCGGCAGGTGATGAGCCCGACCAGAAGGTTCATCAGCATGTCGGCCGGTGCCGTGTCCGTGCCCATCGCGATGTTGATGCCACGCTGCCGGCACGACGAAAACGACGACAGCTTGCTGCCACCTCTGGCCGACACCAGCGGACAGTGGACGATGGAAACGCCATTTTCAGCGTAGAGCGCCAGATCTTCGTCCGTCGCATTGGTGGCGTGCGGCGCGACAAGGCGCTCACTGAGGAGACCGGCCTTGGCCAGCCACACGGGCGCCGTGGAGCCATGAAGGCTGCGGACGGTATCGACCTCCATCGTGCCCTGCGCCATGTGCAGACGGAACTTGCATCCAAGATCACGAGCGGCTGCATCGGTTCTTTGCAACAGGGCGAGCGTCGATGTCTCGACCCGATCCGGCGCGAGCATGCCGCGCACGAGATCACCATGCCGTCCGCTCTGTCTTTCGATGAAGGACACCGCATCCTTCAGCCCCTGAAAGCCGCGCTCTTCGTCAAAGACAGGCACCATGCGCCCCGGCTCTTCCAGCACCATGCCGCCGGAGCGGTATGCGGGGCTGAGATAGACGCGCAGGCCGAGTGCGCCGGCAGCATCGGCCGCAGCCTCGAATTCGGCAACGGTTTCGCCCCATTGCCGGTAGAACAGGGAAGCGATGGGCGCTGCCGTGGTGATGCCGTTGAGAAGCAGCTGGCCGAAAGCGAAACGCTTCTGGAAGGCCAGTTCCTCCTCGGAATACATCTCGTAAGGACCGGCCTCAACATAAGATCGCGGCCAGACCCGGCCCTTGGCCCAACCGGGGTAGTGATCGATCCCCAGGATCGTCGTATCGAGATCGGAAAGCGCATCGAGATCGATCAGGCCGGGGCTGATGAGGGCGTTGCCGAAATCGACGCGACGGGCGACCTCGCCGGGAAAACCGTGCCCGACGAAGAGAATCTCACCATTCTCGAAGACCACCTCGCCGTTTTTCAAGAGCCGGTGTGATCCGTCCTTGTGTCCGACAACCCAGCTTGCGGTAAGCAGCGTGCGACCCGACGGACGTTCGCCAAGCGCGAGAGATTGCAAAGCGGCGCTCATCACGGCGCCTCCACGATGGCTTTGCCGTTTCTGGCGGTGACGCGGCCGCCTTTGACGACGAGCGGCCGGGGCGCGATATCGACAACGGCATGGGCGAGCGTTTCGCCCGTAAGCAGCGTGAAATCCGCGGCGCGGCCTTCCTTCAGGCCATAATCACCAAGCCCCATGACATCGGCTCCGCCCTGCGATACCACATGCAGCACATGGGCAAGCTCGATATCCGAGCGCAGGCCGTTCTTCATGCCGATGATCTTTGCCCGGTCGAGCATGTCCGGCTGACCCCATGGCCCCCAGGTATCGCGAATGCCGTCGCAACCACCGCCGACACGCACGCCCGCTTCCTTCAGTCGCATGATCGACGGCACATTTACCGAAGGCGCACCGGTCGTCAGGATCGCCACGTCGAGCCTTGCAATCTCTTCGATCAGCTTGCCGACCCGCAGGTAATCATTCATTCCCAGTGCAAAGGCATGGCTGATCGCAACCTTGCCTTCCATACCATTGGCCCGGATACGCTCGAAGATCAGCTCCATGGTGAAGGCGCCGAGATCGGCAGCCTCATGCAGATGGATGTCGATCGGCACGCCGTGCTTGACCGCAAGCGCAAAGAGAATATCCAGCTGGCCTTTCGGATCGCGGTCGATGCCGCATGGATCGATGCCGCCAAGCACTTCGCAGCCCTGTTTCAGGGCCTCGTCCAGAAGCTCCACGGTGCCGGGCATGACCATGACGCCGGATTGCGGGAAGGCGACGACTTCGATGTCGATGATGCCCTTCAGCTTCTCGCGGGTCTCCCAGATGCCCTCCACAAGCGCCAGGCCATGGGTCGGGTCGATATCCACGTGGCTGCGAATATGGGTGCCGCCGTTGGCCGCAAGGCCGATGGCGTGGCGCATGGACTGGCGGTGCGGATCGATGCCGATCTGTGTCCGGTTTTCGCGTTCAAAGTCGATCCGCTGGCGCAGGATCGCGGCGCGATTATTAACATGCCAGGGCATGCCCCATGTCGTCTTGTCGAGATGGGTATGGGCATCGATAAGGCCGGGAACGGCAATCGCGCCATTTCCCTCTTCGACCGGCATGCCCGGCTCGGCCTCGAACTTTCCGAAACCGGCTATCTTTCCCTGCCTGATCAGAATGTCGCAGGTATCGCCCGCCATGGGCCTGATGTTGCGGAGCAGAAGATCGTGCATGGAACTCACCTCAGTTTCGGATTGAGCGCATCGCGCAGCCAGTCACCCAGAAGGTTGACGGTGACGACGAGCAGACAGAGCTGGAAAACGGGAAACAATACGATCCACCACGAACCCGAGAACAGGAACTGGTTGCCGATGCGGATCAGCGTTCCAAGCGAAGGCTGGCTGGGCGGCATGCCGATGCCGAGGAAGGACAGCGTCGCTTCGGTGAGGATCGCCATGCCGAAATTGAGCGTGGCGGCAACCATGATCGGTGTGAGCGTATTGGGCAGGATATGGTTGGCCATGATGCGACGGGCGGGAACGCCGATGAGTTTGGCCGCCTGCACATAATCCTTGCCGGTTTCGACGATGGCCTGCGCGCGCACGGTGCGCGCATATTGCACCCAGGCGGAAAGGGCGATGGCGAAAATGAGCACGGCGGATGCCCCCACCTCGCGCAGACTGTCCGGCAACATCTGCCGTACCACCGTCGAGACGAGGATGGCCACCAGAATTGTCGGGATGGAGAGTGTGATATCGCCGATCCGCATCAGGAGACTATCGGCAAAGCCGCCGAAATAACCCGCGACCAGTCCGGCCGTCATGCCGATGACCAGCGACAGCGCCACGGAAGCGACACCGATGACGATCGATATGCGGGTGCCGTAAAGAATGGCGGAGAGCATGTCCCGCCCCTGCGTGTCGGTGCCGAGCAGATAGGGCCATTCGCCGCCCTCCTGCCACACCGGTGGCAACTCGGCCTTCCACATGTCCAGTGAAGCGCCGTCATAGGGGTTTTGCGGCGCGATCAGCGGCGCGAATATGGCAGCGAGGATCAGGATTGAGAGGACCAGCGCACTGATCTTCGCCGATTTGCTGCGACTGAAGGACCAGTAGAGATCGCTGTCGCGCATACGGCTGAAAAGCGACCGGCGGGTGGGTTTTGCCATTTGTGGAAGGTCTGTCATGAAACCGGCTCCCTTCGGTTAACGCGCGGTGCGCAGACGCGGATCGATCACCGCATAGGCAATGTCGACGAACGTGTTGAGAACAACGAAGATGAAGGAAATGATGCAGAGATAGGCGGCCATGACGGGAATATCGAGAAACGTCACCGCCTGTATGAACAGCATGCCCATGCCCGGCCACTGGAACACCGTTTCCGTGATCAGCGCGAAGGCGATGAGCGAGCCGACATTCATCGTCGTCAGCGTCACGACAGGCATGAGACAGTTGCGAAGCGCATGGCGGAAATAGATACGCCAGCGGGGAATGCCGCGGGCCCGCGCAAACTTCACGAAATCGGAGCGCAGCACTTCCAGCATCTCGGCGCGAACCAGACGCATGACGAGCGTGATCTGATAAAGCGAAAGCGCAATGGCCGGCAAAATGATGGCTGCACGCCCGGAGGACGTCAGCAACCCGGTGGACCACCAGCCGATCTGCACCACATCTCCGCGACCGAAGGCCGGCGCCCAGCCAAGCGACACCGAAAAGACGAGAATGAGCAGAATACCGACAACGAAACTCGGCAGGGAGACGCCGACGATCGACAGGAACTGCAGGCCCTCCGTATACCACTTGCCGCGCCTGATTGCCGTCAGCACCCCAAGCGGCAGACCGACGACCAGCGACAGGACGGTGGCGACAAGAACAAGCTCCAGCGTTGCCGGAAACCTCTCCGCTATCAGCGGCAACACCTGCTGGCCGTTGCGATAGGAAACGCCGAAATTGCCCTCTGCCGCATCTTTCACAAACCGAAAATATTGCGTCGGCAGGCTGTCATTGAGGCCGAGGCGCTCACGCAGGGCCGCCCGATCCTCCTGCGAGGTCTGTTCGCCGACCATCAGCTCAACGGGATCACCCGCAAGCCGGAAAATCAGAAATGCGATAAGCGCGACGGAAAGCATGACGAGCACGGCATTTCCCAAACGCTTGATGATGAAAACCAGCATGGTTACCTCTCGGATGCGAACCCGCGCCACAAGGCGTGCCAGGTTCGACCATTCTCTTCCAGAGACAGGGTAGAGCTTTCGCAACGATGCGGCGATGCCGCGCGCCTGAACCCGTCACATTGTCGACAATTGCACCGGCGGAGGATCGCGTTTCGGCCGTCCCTGTTCGTGAGCATCACGGTTTCAACGGCTGAGGCGAGCTGCGCCGGAAAGGCTGGAAAGGCGTTCGGCGACAGGCCGACGCCCTTCCAGCGTTCTGCATTAGTTGTCGAGCTGTGTCAGCCAGTGACGCGGCTTGTTATCGGCACGGAAGTCGACGCTCTTGACCTTTCCGAGCATGGCCCATGCAATGGGCTGCTGATGCAGCGGAACAAGCATGGTTTCATCCTTGGCGATTTTCAACGCGGCTTCTTCAAGCGCAAGACGTTTGGTGTTGTCCTGTTCCTGCGCTGCCTGATCGACCAGCTTGTCGATCTCGGGGTTCGACCAGCCGCCATAATTGGAGACGCCCATCGCACCCTTGCGGGTCGACAGGATCTGCGACAGGAACGAGAAGGCATCGAGCGTCGGCTCGTTCGCCCAGCTGAGATTGAAGACATCGGCCTTGCCGCCATTGCGCTTGGGCGACTGCACGGAGCGCGGTGCAATGTCGATCGTCGGCTGGAAACCGCCGCGCTTCAGCATGTTGGCAACGCCGGAGCAGATATCTTCCTCGTTGATGCTTTCATCATTCATGCAGGTATAGGTGAAAGCGAGGTTCTTCATGCCCGCATCGGCAAGCAGCTTCTGTGCTTTTGCCGGATCGGCGGGCTCATAGGTATCGAGCGACTTGGCATAACCGGCGATTTCAGGCGCGATGAGCGAGCCTGAAGGTCTTGCAAGGCCGCGCATGACCTTCTTGTTGATGAGATCGCGATCAAGCGACGCCTCAAATGCCTGACGCACACGCAGGTCATTAAACGGGTTGGGCTTGCCGTCTTCCAGCTTTTCACGGCGGTTGAAACCGATGAACAGCGTGCGCAGTTCGGTGCGCTTCTTCACCGTGATATTGGCTGAGGATTCAAGCCGCGGCAGATCCTGGATCGGCGCCGAATCGATCAGGTCGATTTCGCCGGAAAGCAGCGCTGCAACACGGGTCGCGGCCGAGGCGATCGGCACGAATTCGATACGGTCGAGATTGTGTTTTTTCTGGTCCCACCAGCCGTCATTGGCAACAAGAACCGTCTTGCTATCGGGCACGCGGCTTTCGAGCTTGAACGGCCCGGTGCCATTGGTGTGCATCGTCGTATAACCGTCGACCTTGGAGGCGAAGTCGGTCGGCTTCTCGCTATTGTTATCTTTCAACCACTTGGCGTTGAAAATGAAGATATTGGTGATGTCGTTCAGGAAAAGCGAGGTCGGTGCGGTGACGTCGAGATCAACAGTGTAATCATCGACCTTCTTCACGCCGGCAAAGACCGGAATATTGCCGCGCAATGGCGAGGTGGCATCTGAAGCGCGCGTGAAGGAAGCGACCACATCATCAGCGGTGAAATCCGAGCCGTCATGGAACTTCACACCCTTGCGCAAGGTGAAGCGCCAGGTCTTTCCATCAACGAGTTTCCACTCCGTCGCCAGCGCTGGCTCGATCTTGAAGTCCGGCCCGTAACGGACAAGCCCTTCATAGATGTGGTTGAGGAAAGCGAGGTTGGAGGTGGAAGGCACCGAATACGGATCGAGCGAATAAAGATCGGCGCGGCTACCCCAGCGCAGGGTCTCTGCGCTTGCGGGAGCGGCAATGGCGGCGGCGGCCATGGCGGCCAGGACAAAACTTCTAATTCGGGACATTTGATCCCCCCTTTTTATAGGTCGTTGGAAAGCCGGCTGGCGGCTGAGCAAGCGGAGTATTGTTTTGCTGCGGCTTATTGTCAATAATATTGTTGACAATTATCGTATTCAAAATTTGGAAATTCTGGATACCGACTGCAAACATATGGGAGAAGGCGAATGGGAAATTATCTGCTGCTGCATGGCACGATCGTCACCGTGGATCGGGAAAGACGGATTATCGAGGATGGCGGCCTTGCCATTCAGGATGACCGCATCGTTGACATCGGCACGGCCGGGGAACTCGCCGCACGTCACTCCGACAAGCAGATCATCGAGTGCCGGGGCAAACTCATCATTCCCGGCCTGATCGATGCGCATGGCCATGCCGGGCATGCGCTGATCCGCAGCATTGCCGCCGATACCAACGCCATGTGGATGAAGGTGGTGACGCCGACCTATTATCATTATGTCACCCGCGATTACTGGTACGCCGACGGCCTGGTCTCCGGCATCGAGCGGCTACGCGCCGGTGTGACGACCGGTGCCAGCATCATCACCTCGATGCCGCGCGCCGACGATCCCGTCTTCGCCATCAACCATGCCCGCGCCTATGAGGAGATAGGCCTTCGCGAAATCATCTGTGTCGGCCCTTCCGGCCTGCCATGGCCACATGCGGTCACCCGATGGGAGAGCCGTTCGCCGGAGCGCCGCCATATCAGCTTCGAAGAGATGATCGAAGGCAGCGAGGCAACCATCGATGCCCTGCACGGCACGGCGGATGGCCGCATCAGTGTCTTCCTCACACCTTTCACCATCGTTCCGTCAGTGGAGCCCTCCAATGCTTCGACGCCAGATCAGGCGGTGAAACTGACGGAAAATGACCGGGTGCAGGCGCGCCGAATTCGTGAAACGGCACGAAAAACCGGCGTCAGGCTGCATTCGGACGCTTTTGCCGGACAGATCCGCATGGCGTATCAGGACAAGGAAAATGCGCTGCTTGGCCCTGATATCCATCTCCAGCATTGCTGGGGCATCTCGCATGACGAGATCGACATTCTGGCTGAAACCGGAACTCGCGTTACGCACGCACCGCCCGGCCGGGCAACGCCAATCATGGAAATGATGTCGAAAGGCATTCGTGTTGCCATCACCACCGACGGCGCAGCCCCTAGCCGCCATTTCGACATGTTGCAGACGGCGCGTCTGGCGCAATTCACTCAGCACCTGCTGCACAACCATGATCGTTACCTGCTGCCGCCCGGCAAGATATTCGAAATGATCACCATCGACGCCGCCCACGCCATCGGCATGGAGGACGAGATCGGCTCGCTGGAAGTCGGCAAAAAAGCCGACGTCGTCATCATCGACATGCGCAAACCGCATCTGATGCCGATGTGGATGCCGGTGCACCGGCTGGTGCATCAGGTATTGGGCAGCGATGTCGATACCGTCTTCGTGGACGGTAAAATGCTGATGGAAAACGGCCGGGTTCTAACGACGGATGTCGATGCGGCCATCTCCTTCGGGCAGCAAGAAGCGCTGGCCCTCGCCGCCCGCGCCGGTCTCGAAGCGCATATGCACGACCCGGGTTGGGGCCAACTGTTGCGGACCTTCGAAGAACCTGTCCACCCTCCCCGGCCACCGGAGCCGGCGGCTCACGGGCAACAAGGCGGCATCGGCCACGACGAATAATAAAGAGCCAGCATCCTTCCGATAGCGCAAGTGGAAGTGCCGGAAACCTTTCGCAGAAACAAAAACTCCCCGGCCTGGAGGGGTCCGGGGAGCGAAACTGGCATTCATTGCCAGAACTTTGACTGGAGCTAGTAACTCACCCGTTCGGAAACGGGGTGGATCTGAGTTGTCTAACCCGGTTTATGCTTTTTGGTTATTAGAACGCGCGCTGCAGGCGAACGAAACCGGTCCAGCTGTCGCCGCCGCCATTTACACCCTCGGTGCCGTCTACGTCCTGGTAGGTAACCGAAACGAGCGTGGAGAGACCGGAAGTGATCTTGTAGCCAGCAGCTACGCCAGCGCGCCATGCATTGCGATCGCCAACGAAGTCGTTGTTAGCGCCAAGGTCGATCTTGCCGAAGTACTGGAAGCCGGGGGTGATGGTCAGCTTGTCAGTTGCCTTGATGGAGTATTCGGCAGCAACCGTCCACTCGGACTCTTCGTAATAGTAGTTGGCGCCGGAAGCCCAGGCACCGGAGATACCGAGCGTGCCCGGACCGAGGTCAGCCGTGACGATTGCACGGATTGCACCGTTTTCCTGGTTCGTGTCGTAACCGCCGAGCAGGTTGGCCTTAACGCCACCGAAGTTGGCGCCGATGATAGCGCTTACGCCAATATCATTCGTCAGGGGCTTGAACGAAGAAGGCGCCTTGCGAACGCCGAGTTCGGAAGTGCCCTTACGGTCGCCTTCCAGTTCCTCAACGGCAGCGCCAACATAGAAGGAGCCGGCGTCGTAGGTGTAACGGATGGCGTTCAGACGGGTGCGGTTGGAGCTGAGCTGGTCATATTCGCCAGAGAGACCGTCATCCCACCAGTTGTAGTAATAACCGACCTTCAGGCCGCTCAGTTCGATGAAAGCCTGGTCGAGAATGGCACCCTTGCTGGTGTCGTTGTCGGCTTCGGCACGCAGACCGATGTAGCCGCGCAGAGCGCCGAGCTCGGTGTCGGTGCGGGTGTCGATGTTGAACTGACCGCGCGTGAACGAATCCCAGTCAGACGAACCGGACTTGTTGCGGCCGAAGTCGGTCTGGAAACGAACGTAACCGTCGAACTTCAGGCAGGTTTCGGTGCCGGGGATGTAGAAGAAACCCTTGCCGAAAGCGTCGCAGACGCGAACATATTCCATGGGCTCGGGCTCGGCAGCGACGATGGCGTCAGCGGCCTGTGCGCCGGATACTGCTGCGAGAGCCGCAGCGGAGCCGATCAGAAGGCTCTTGATGTTCATTTGTAATCTCCAGTCAAAAATTTTTCAACGAATGCGCAAATTTGAGGGCTGGTCTTTCCCTGCCGCCCGCTTCCCTGCGCTGATTCAGCAAATGACAGAAAGTGCCGCGGACTCGCAATTCAAATCGGCAAATTGCAAATACAATAAAAGTACACAATTGGATTAAGTAGTAATATTGCAACAAATCAATAGTTTAAAATATAATAATTTCGTTATTTATTTTCAATAAACAGAATTTATTACTCAATTAAAATAATCGACAATGCAAATTTTATTTATTACGAAAGAATATTATTGCCATAGAAAACGGCGCGCACGCCGCGCCGGCACCCGGAACGGTCAGGAAACAGGTCGGGATTGTTGGGAAAGTCCGGCCAGGAATATTTCCGAAGGCGGATAAGCCTCCGGAAAAAGACCCGCCAAAGCGGGCCTATTGCGGATCGATGGAGGAGCCGGTGGGGAAGGTCGTCATCTTCCCCAGCATGTCGCCGATCGCTTCCGCCTCCACCGCACGGCTGAAATAATAACCCTGCCCGTAGGGGCAGCCGGCAGCGCGCAGAAATGCCGCCTGCTCGGCGGTTTCCACGCCTTCGGCGATGACATCGATGCCAAGCGAGCCGGCAAGCTGGATCATGATCGAGACGATGGCGCTATCCTTGGTCTTTTCCGGCAGGTGGGTAAGGAACGAGCGGTCTATCTTCATGCAGGAAAGCGGGAAGGTCTTAAGCATGCCGAGGCAGGAATACCCCATGCCGAAATCATCCAGCGCCAGGCTGACACCCATCTGCTTGATGGCGCGCATGATCCGCACCGATGTTTCCACGTCCTGAATGATGAGCGTCTCGGTGATTTCGATTTCGAGCAGCGATGGCGAAAGGCCGGTTTCCCTGAGCACAGACCGGATCTGCTCCACAAGGCCGCCCTGAAACTGCCGGGGCGAGATATTGACCGCCATCTTGACGGGCGAAAGACCGGCCGCAACCCAGGCCTGAGCCTGCCGGCAGGCTTTTTGCAGGATTGTTTCCCCAAGTTCCACGATAAGGCCGGTTTCTTCCGCAAGGCCGATGAATTCCGAAGGCCCCAGCAGCCCCTCCACCGGGTGCTGCCAGCGCACCAGCGCCTCCACCCCGCTGATGCGGCCGCTGAGAAGGTCGACCTGCGGCTGGAAATGCAGGACAAATTCATCCCGCTCCACCGCCTTGCGCAATTCCTCTATGCGCGTGAATTTCTTCCTCAGGTCCTCCGCCATGCGCGGCGTGAAGGTGGCGATGCCGTCGCGGCCATTCCGTTTGGCCTCATACATGGCAAGATCGGCGGCGGCGACGATTTCCGCCGTGCTTTCCCCGTGTTCCGGAAAAAACGCCATGCCGATGCTGCAGGTGACCTTGATATCGTAATTGCCGATGCGCAACGGCTGCGAAACCGCCGCCCGGATACGCTGCAGACGGCTTTCGAAACCATCCTTCCGCCTTTCCAGGATGATGACGAATTCGTCTCCGCCCACCCGCAGCACGAGATCGTGGCGGCTGAGGCTGTGGGCGATGCGCTCCGCCGTTTTCGAAAGCAGCGCATCGCCGACGCTATGGCCGAGCGTATCGTTGATCTGCTTGAAATTGTCGAGGTCAAGAAAACCGATGCCGACTTTCCGCTTCGCCTTTGCCGCCGCTGCCAATATTTCGGGCAGCCGGGTATCGAGAAAACGGCGATTGGGTAGCCGGGTCAGCATGTCGTGATCGGCCAGAAAGGCGATATGTTCGGCTGCGCGCTTCCGGTCTATTGCCAGCCCCGCCATGCGTGCCGCAGCCCCGATGAACTCCACCAGCGCGGCATCCGGCTGCCGGCCCGCCAGCATGCACCAGACGAAACCATGCGCGCTGCCTTCGCTGGCGGGAATATCGAAGCTGAGAGCCGTATTGTCGGCTGGACAGCCAAGGGTGCCGGGATCGCCGACGGTGGAAATGAGCGCCGTCAGACCCGCATGCTGCGCCAATGCCGGCGAGGCATAGACGGAGGGCTCCCCTGCCGCCGCATCAAATACCCGGACAGCGCAGGCAAGCCCGGTCGCAAGGTTTTCAATGGCCTTGACGAATTCCTCGAGAAAGTCCTCGATCCGCGCCGCCGCAACAATCATTTCCAGAATACGCGCCTGCGCCTGCAGCAGCCTTTCCGAGGCCTTTTTCTGGGTTATGTCCCGGGAAGCGCCGACCACGCCGATGATCCTGCCGCTCTTGTCCCTCAGCGGCACGCGCGACATCATCAGCCAGCGGTCGATATCGCCGCGCATGGCGCGTTCCTCATAACCGAGATCCGGCTCGCCGGTGCGCATGACCCGCGCTTCGGTATCGGGAATGCCGGCACGCCGCGCAGCCTCGCCGTGAATGTCATAATCGGTGAGACCAATCAGCTCCTCGACGCTGTCGAAGCCGTTTTCGGTCACGATGGCGCGGTTTGCGAAAAGAAAGCGGCCTTCCAGATCCTTGGCATAGATGAAATCCGGCACATGGTCGATCATCGCTTCCAGAAGCACATGCCGATCGGACGGGTTGGTGTTTTCAGTCGTTGCAGGAGAGACAGACGGTGCTGCGCCGCGCTTCGTTCGCGACATCCGGTTCTGCACGGGTGTCTTCGGGCCTTTGGAACGCACCTCTCCGCCTCATCGCTTTATAAGGAAGCAGAATAGTAGGATTATACATATTATATAAATATGAACGGCAGGCCGGAATTAGGGGCGAATGGCTGCCCTTTTGCAGGCTAAATCAGGAACAGCCGACAGCACGAATCGAAACGGCGCGGATAAAAACCGCGCCGTCAGATTGAAGGCTTAGATGGAGGGGATGTCAGACCACCGGGGTCGGCAGCTCCTTGCCGGCAAAATGTGCGTCGAGATTGGCCAGAACGAGATCGGCCATGGCGCGCCGCGTCTGGTGCGTGCCGCTGCCGACATGTGGGGCAAGCGTGACGGTGTCGAAGGCGAAAAGCGCTTCCGGCACACGCGGTTCATCCTCGAAGACATCCAGCGCCGCGCCGCCGATCGTGCCGTTCGAAAGCGCCTCGACCAGCGCCTTTTCATCCACCAGCGAACCGCGCGCCACATTGACGAGCACACCCTGCGGTCCAAGCGCCTTCAGCACATCCGCATTGACGATATGGCGCGTTTCGGCGGTGGCAGCGGCTGCGATAATCAGCACGTCGCAATTGGCGGCCAGCGCTTCGATGCTGTCGTGATAATCATAGGCGACATCGCGGCGGTTTCTGGCGGTATAGGAAATCCGCGCATCGAAACCTTCAAGCCGCTTTGCGATTGCCTGGCCGATGCGGCCGAGGCCGAATATGCCGTAACGGCGGCCGGCAACGCGGGTGGAAAGCCCCATATCGCCCTTCAGCCATTGGCCTGTGCGTACATGCTGGTCCGCCTGCGGCAGCTTGCGCGCCTGCGCCAGAACCAGACCGAGCGCGAGGTCAGCGACATCGGCCGTCAACACGTCAGGCGTATTGGAAACGCGGAAACCGCGCCGTTTGGCATCAGTGAGATCGACCTTGTCGAAACCGACACCGTTGATGGCGACGAT
The DNA here is from genome assembly GCF_017313365.1 of Agrobacterium sp. OT33. Taxonomy (NCBI): domain Bacteria; kingdom Pseudomonadati; phylum Pseudomonadota; class Alphaproteobacteria; order Hyphomicrobiales; family Rhizobiaceae; genus Agrobacterium; species Agrobacterium sp. OT33. The sequence goes on from NZ_JAFLMZ010000005.1 coordinate 151,918, forward strand.
TTCAAGATTGGGGAGTGCAGCGCCAATATCCGCCGGCAGGCCGATATGGCCACCGGTGACGACGCCGCGGATCGCGCCGCCTTTTTCAGCAAGGAACGCCGCCTTGTCTGCCGCTCCGAACAGGCGATGCACGGTGAAGCGCTCGGCGAGTTCCTGTTCCAGTGCCGGGATGAGCGGGCACAGTTGCACAATTTCAGTGGTCATGGACTTTCCTTTGCGCCGGTGAACTACTTCACATCGGCCTTGACGAATTGCCGGAGTTCCGGCGTTTGCGGATTGGCGAAGAGTTCGGACGAGCGGCCCTGCTCCCAGATCTTGCCCTTGTGCATGAAGATGGTTTCGGTCGCCACGCGGCGCGCAAAGGCCATTTCGTGGGTCACGAGAATCATGGTCATGCCGCCCTTGGCGAGGTTTTCCATGACGGTCAGCACTTCCTCGGTCAGTTCAGGATCGAGCGCCGAGGTCACCTCGTCAAACAGCATCACCTTCGGCCGCATGGCGAGCGAGCGGGCAATCGCCACACGCTGCTGCTGGCCGCCGGACAGCTGGTCGGGATAGGAATCGAATTTCTCCGAAAGGCCGACGAGTTGCAGAACCTCGCGGGCGATATCCCTGGTTTCCGATTTCGCCACGTCCTTGACGATGCGCGGCGCGAGCATGATGTTCTCACCGACCGTCAGATGCGGGAAAAGATTGTAGCTCTGGAACACGATGCCGACATCGGTGCGCAGCTTGCGCAGCGCCTTGGCATCTTCGCCGATCGCATGGCCGGCGATTTCGATGCGGCCCGAATTGATCTTCTCCAACCCGTTCATGCAGCGCAGCAGCGTGCTCTTGCCCGAGCCCGAGCGGCCGATGAGGGCAAAGACTTCACCGCGACCAACCGTCAGCGACACGCCTTTGAGGACTTCCAGAGCGCCAAAGCTCTTGTGAACGTTTTCAACGATTACTTCCGGCATGAAGCCTCCTTTCCAGCCAACGCGACAGCTGGGACAACGGGTAGCAGACGATGAAATAAAGCACGGCCACCGCGACGAAGACGCGGAACGGCTGGAACGTGGCATTGTTGATGAGTTGCCCCGCTCTCGCCAGTTCGACGAAACCGATGATCGATGCGATGGACGTATTCTTGACGACCTGAACGGCAAAACCGACGGTCGGCGGCAGGGAAATGCGGATCGCCTGCGGCAGGATGACGTAGCGATATTGCTGGGCGCGGGTGAGCGCCAGCGATTCCGATGCTTCCCATTGCTGCTTCGGCACCGCCTGGATACAGCCGCGCCAGATTTCGGCGAGATAACCCGATGTATAGATGGTCATCGATGCGCCGGCGGCAAAGAGCGGCGGCAGTTCCAGCCCGGCAAGGCTGAGGCCGTAATAGGACAGGAACAGGATCATCAGCACCGGAATGCCCTGAATGACCTGGATATAGGTGCCGGCGGCAATGCGCAGCAGCTTGTTATCCGAGGTGCGGGCAAGAGCGATGAAAAAGCCGACGATACCACCGCCGATAAGCGCAATGATCGTCAGTAGCACGGTCCATTGCAGGGCGGTCAGCAGGAAGCCGAATTCGTTCCAGCCGAAAGTTCGAAGAGTCATGACTGCACCTCCGGCAAAGCGGTCATCGTCTTGCGGGCGACACGGCGGCCAAACAGCCACATGCCGATAAGGGCAAGGATAAGCCGCAGGCTGAGCGCCAGCGCCAGATAGATGAGCGTGACGACGATATAGACCTCGAAGGAGCGATAGGTCTGCGATTCCACGAAGGCTGCGGCAGCCGCAAGCTCATGGGTGGAAATGGCCGAACATATGCTCGATGCCAGCATCATCAGCACGAACTGGCTGCAGAGCGATGGATAGACCTTGGCGATGGCCGGCACGATGATGACGTGGCGATAGATCTGGTATCTGGTGAAACCAAGCGCTTCGCCCGCCTCGATCTGCGACTTGTGCACCGCCTCGATGCCGGCGCGGATGATTTCCGTCGAATAGGCCGCGAGATTGATCGTCATGCCGATCAGCGCCGCGGTATCCGCCCCGACGCGAAAGCCGAGACCCGGAAGGCCGAAATAGACGATGAAAAGCTGCACCAGGAACGGCGTGTTGCGGATCACCTCCACATAACCGTCCACGATGATGCGGACGATGCCGCCCTTGATGGAGCGCAGCGAGGCCAGAAGAATGCCGAAAGCGCAGCCGAGCACGATGGAGAGGACCGACAGCTTGATCGTCAGCCATATGCCGTTCAGAATTTCATTCTGATACTGGGCGAGCGCGCCGAATTGAAAAGTGTAGGACATGCGTCACTCCGTTGACATTTCCCGGTCCGCCGGAAATTTTTCTCCGGCGGACGCGTTGAAAGGCTCAATCAGAAGCTTGGCAATTGCGGCAGCGGACGACCGGTCCACTTCACCGAGATACGGTCGAGATCGCCCGACATCTTCATGAGGTAGATGGAGGTGTTCAGCCACTGGCGCAGCTCGAAATCCTCAAGCTTCGTCGCCATGGAATTGCCCTGCTGGAAGAAGGTGAAACCAACCTGCAGACCGGCTTCCGGGCGCTGTTTGATGATCGCTTCGCCAACCGTGGACGGCAGGGCGACAGCATCGACCTGGCCGGCAAGCAGTGCCTGGGCGCTGGTGGAATCGTCTTCGTAAACGACGATTTCGAGACCTTCGACATTGGCCTTGCGCAGCGCGGTTTCCTGCGAAGAGCCGCGATTGACCGAAACGCGCTTGCCCTTGAGGCTGTCGAGATTTTCGAACTTCTGGTCCTTGCCCGAGATGATGTCCATGTTGAAGGCGCTGTAAGGCTGCGTGAACATGACGGTCTTGGCGCGCTCGCCGGTCGGCGCAAGCGTTGCGACAAGGAAGTCGACCTTGCCGGTCTGAAGGGCCGGAATGCGCGCAGGCGGCGTCAGCGGCACAAGCTCAACCGGCAGCGACAGATAGGTGCCGATGAGGTTGGCGACATCCACGTCATAACCGGAAGGATTGCCCTTCTCGTCCACCATGCCCATCGGCGGAGCGCCGGTCAGAACACCGATCTTGACCTTGCCGCGCGCCGTGATCTCGCTGAGCGAGACAGCATGGGCGGATGTGCTGGCGGCGAGCGTTGCTGCGGCAACACCGACGGCAACGGTGATGTTCTTCAGAAATCTGGATATGCTCATGGTTTCTCCTCCAACCTTTTAAGTGGCTGCCCAAAGCGGAACAGCGATCTTGCACAAAGCGAAAAATGTTCTCGATAACATTTCACCGCGATTGACAAAAAACTCCTCCCAAGAAACCGCGAAAGCTCAAAACCATGTGAATTCTCCTTAAAATTCAACAATTTTGGCTGGTTATCGATTTTCCTCTTGTCGACACCGTTTCACGTTCTTGGCAGGATCAATAATGCATGTTATCGGTATCATTGCAAGTCCGATCTGCAGAACTGTTGCATCGGACATTCATTCGGGAGGAAACCATGTATACACGCTCGGCAATTTTCGAAGGCAGGATCCACCCCGGCCGGGAGGAGGAGTTTTTCCGCATCGTCGAGGAAAAACTCCTGCCGGTCTGGAAACGCATGCCGAATGCGCAGGCCGTGCGGGTGATGCGTACCGAGCGCACCGACCCGGACGCAGCCTCAATCATCATGGTGCAGGAAATCGACTATCCTTCGATGGAAGCCGTCGAGGAAGCGCTGGTCTCGCCGGTCCGGCTGGAAGGCCGGGTGCTGACGGATGAGATGATGAGCATGTGCGACGGACGTTTTTACCATCTGGTCTATAGCCGCGTCGCATAAATCCGGTGCACGCCGCATTGATCCGCAATCATACGGCGTGCTTTCCCTTGATATCTTCGTGTATGTCTTGTCCTGAAACGGTTCGAATTTAGGGAGACATGCTTTGGTGGAGCGCACGCCCTTGGCCGCAGCGTTAGTCACGTCAAAAAAAGCAACCATGAGCGACGTCTCGAAACTCGCGGGCGTCTCCAAGATGACCGTTTCGCGGGTGCTGGCCGATCCTGCCCTGGTGTCGGAAGAGACACGCCAGAAGGTCATGAAGGCCATCGAGAAGCTTGGCTATGTGCCGGATCGAATCGCCGGTTCGCTCTCTTCCCGGCGCACCAATTTCATCACCGCCATCCTGCCGACGCTCACCAACTCCAACTTCGCCGACAGTGCGCAGGGGCTGGCCAAGGCGCTGCGCGCGGCCGATTACCAGTTGCTGATCGGTTATACGATGTATGACCTGCAGGAAGAGGAGCGCGTCATCCGCACCATGATGGAGCGCCGCCCCGATGCCATCGTCGTCGCCGGCACGGTGCATACCAAGATGGCGAGCGAAGTTCTGATGCGCGCCGGCATTCCGATCGTGGAAATCTGGGATGTCCCTGAACACCCCATCGACCACGCGGTTGGCTTTTCCAACTACGAAGTGGGAAGAAACGCCGCCAAATATCTGATATCGCTTGGTTTAAAGCGCATAGGCGCACTCGGCTCCCGGGCTGACGGCGCCGTGAACGACTGGCGCGGCGAAAGCCGCCTTGTCGGGTTTGCGGCAGCGTTGCGCGAAGCCGGCATTTCCGACGATCTCATCATCCGCGAAGGCAGCGCGCCAGTCTCCTATGATCACGGGGCAAAGACGCTCGGCTCCCTGCTCGCAAAGGCGCCCGATGTCGAAGGCATTTTCGCCGTCTCCGATATTTCCGCCGTCGGCGCGCTGATGGAATGTCACCGCCGCGGCATTGCCGTGCCCGATCAGGTGTCCATCCTCGGTTTCGGCGATTTCGATATCAGCCGCCAATGTTACCCGGCGATTTCAACGATCCGGGTCGACGCCCAGATGATCGGCCGCAGGGCCGGCGAATTGCTGCTTTCGATACTGGAGCCGGAAAAGGATGCCGCTGTTCCCGAAGGCGCGCGGGTGGATGTCGGGTTCGAGCTGATCGTGCGGGAGACGACAAGGCGGCTGGGTGGTTGATCCATTCTCTTCCCTCATTCCTGTGCTTGTCACAGGAATCCAGCCGACGCGCGTCTGCGCGGCGGGGAGAGACTTCCCAGCCCAAGGACTTGGGCTGGCTGGATCCCTGTGACAAGCACAGGGATGAGGGAGAAGAGACGTGTTCTCCCTACCTCGCACCCCAGGTATCTGTCAGCCGATACCCCTCCGGCCATGGATCGGACGGATCAAGCATATGCTGGTGGATGCCGGTGACCCAGCCGCGGCCGGAGATTTCCGGCAGGATGGCCGGGCGGTCGCCGACCGTTGTGGTTCCGAGGATGCGGCCGGTGAAGGTCGAACCGATCAGCGACACCGCCGTCAGCGTTTCGCCTTCCTTCATTTCGCCGCGTGCATGCAGCACGGCCATACGGGCCGAAAGCGCCGTGCCGGTGGGGGAGCGATCCACCTTGCCTGGCTGGATGGCGACGGCCGCCCCTGCCCTGAGGCCTTCGGCCGTGCGTTCCACCTTGCCGGCGAAGAGGCAGAAGGAAAAATGCCGCCAGTCGGGATTTTCGGGATGGTCGAAACCCAACGCCCTGTTGGCGGCATTGGTGATGCGCACGCCGAGGCGGGCGATCTCATGCGCCTCTTCCGGCTTCAGGCTGAAACCCATCGCTTCGGCATCCACGATGACGAAGCTGTCGCCACCATAGGCGGTGTCCACCTTCAGCGTGCCGAGACCTTCGACCTCAAGCTCGACATCGAGCTTTGCGGCAAAGCTCGGCAGGTTCTGCACGAAAATGCGCTCGGCCTTGCCGTTGCGGCATTCGGCGCGCACCTTCACCAGTCCGCCGGGCGCTTCCAGCAGCATATGGGTTTCCGGCTCCTGCATCGGCACGATGCCACCATCCAGCAGCACTGTGGAAACGCAGATGGAATTGGAGCCGGACATGGGCGGCGTATCTTCCGGCTCCATGATGATGAAGGCGGCATCCGCGTCAGGATGTTTCGGCGGCACCAGCAGATTGACGTGGCGGAACACGCCGCCGCGCGGCTCGTTGAGCACGAAGTTGCGAAGCGTCTCATCACGGGCGATGAAGCGGCTCTGTTCCCAGATCGTCTCGCCCGGCGGCGGCTTCACCCCGCCGACGATCACATCCCCCACTTCACCTTCCGCATGGGCGGAAATCACATGAACTGTCTTGATACTGCGCATTCAGTTCTCCTCATGAAAGCCAGACAGGAAGGCGGGATACGGCACGGCCGGTCAGCGCGCTGTCGACGCAATCGGCAAGGCTGCCGAAGCGCACCGCGCGGCCGCTGAGGCCGGGGCCATAATGGGCGTATTTGCCGGAATTGGTCATCAGCGCACGGGTCTTCGTCGGAAAGACCGGCTCGGAAATCGAACACCAGCAGAGATCCGGCAGCACCTGCACGCCGCTGTCCTTCAGGCTCTGCAGCGTGCCGTCCTGCACGGCCGCATCGATGACCTGCTGACCGGCGGTGACGATGACGGCGACATCCGCATGGCGTTTGCGGCCATTAAACACGGCGGCAAGGGCGCGGCACTCCTCCAGCGAGGCATGCGGGCTGCCGATGGCAACCAGCTGCACCTCTTCCGGCCCCTCGTTCAGAAGCGACCAGCCGGCGGCCATATCGGCGAGCGAAATGGTCACGGTCCCGGCGGTTTCGCGCGGCGCAAGTCCCGCTTCCGGCGTCACACCCTCGATATGCAGCATGGGCGAGGCGGAGGTGGTGCCAAAGGCGGCGCAAAGCGCTTTCAGATCATCCCGCGACGGTTTTGCAGCTCCAAGACCACGCAGCAACGGGATGCAATCCGGCGCGGCCTTGCCGGCGAGATAACCGACGAGCGGCCAGAAGGCGTCATCGATGCCGGCTGGCAGGGCCACATCGACGATGCGCTGCGGCCGGCGGTTTTCTTCCAGATACACCCCCGAAAGCGGCGCCCTGCCCGTCATAGCAATGCAGAGATCGAGGAAATCCGGGTGCTTTGCGGTGCGGGCACCGAGCACCGTATTGGCGAAGATCACCGCATTCGATTCGGCCCAGCCGATCGATTCGCCGGCACTTGGCGCGCTGTCGAGCAGATATGGCGAACAGGTGAAGGTGGGGCGACAGCCCATGCGCACATAGGCATCCGCCAGCCTTGCGGCCGGATCGCCGAAATCCTCCGGCACGCCCTGCGCCCGCCAATGCGCCTTGTCCACCGAAATGGCGTTCATGGTGGTTGGAACCCGCACCTTGCCGCCCATGTCAGCCATTTTTTCAGCAAAGGTGAGGTTGGCAGGGCTGGCATAGATACAGCCATCGATATGGCCCTGCGTCACATCGACAAGCGTCGACGCCCCCTGCTGGGCGGCCATGGCGACGATGATGCGCATGGCCTGCCGCGCGGCAATGCCGTCGCGCCCTTCCAGCATTGCGCCATCCTCGTCCTTCAGGTCGAGATGGGCCGTCGCCGGCGGCGCGATGGCAAGCGAGATACCGTCGGCCTCAATGGTGTTCTCGTTGATGCTGACATGCGCAGCATGCGAGAAGCGGGCGAAATTATCCGCATCAAGGCGGACGACCGGCAGAGCACTGTCGAACATTTCCGCCGCAACGAGGGCACCAAGCGTCAGGACGTCTTCAGCCTCGCAGAAAACCAGCGCCGCGGGCGCACGGCCGGTGAGGATGAGATCGAGCAGCACGCCGGAACCGGTGCAAGAGCCACGGCTGGTCGGCATGAACAGCACGCCGCCGGTGAGACAGATGCCATGCAGCGGGTGATGCACATCGATCACCTTGCCGGTGGCGGGATCGACCCCGCCCCAGAAGCTCAGCGCCTCGGTGGTGGCGATGACCTTGCCTTCGGCGGCACCGGCCAGAATGCTGCGCGCCTCAGGGGTAGTGACTGGCGAAACGGAAGAAGGCATCGAAAATCTCCCAGAAGCATTTCCAGTAAACCTGCGTAGCGGTTTGACGCCCGGAAAATGCGTGAAAAAAGAGCTGGAGAATTTTTGCGTTTCGGGGAAAAGCCAAAATTCTCTAGAAACGTTGCGGCGAAAATGCCCCTGCATCGATGGCGGGCTTTTGGCCCGTCAGAAGATCGGCGACGAGGCGGGCCGTGCCCGCCGATTGCGTCAGCCCCAGATGCCCGTGGCCGAAAGCATAAACCACCCGCGCCGTGTGCTGCGCTTGCCCAATGGCCGGCAGGCTGTCCGGCAGCGAGGGGCGGAAGCCCATCCACTGCTTGCCGCCTTCGGTTTTCAGGCCCGGCAGAAAAGCCTTCGCCTTGGTCAAAAGCGCCTCGGAACGGGCGAAGTTGGCCGGAAGCTCCAGCCCGCCGAGTTCCACGGCACCGCCAACACGGATGCCGGAAGAAAGCCGCGTGACGACGAAACCGTGGCCGCCGAAAGTCACCTGCGTGCGCAGATCGAAAGCACCGGAAGGCAGGGTGGTATTATACCCCCGTTCCGTTTCCAGCGGAATTTTTTCACCAAGCGAGCGGGCGATGCGGTGCGAGAAAGCCCCGGCCGCCAGCACCACCCTGCCGGCCTTGCGGGTTCGGCCATCATGGCTCACCACCTCAACGCCGTCTTCCAGCGGCCTTAGCGAAGCGATATCGAGGCATTCGATACGGCCGCCAATGCTGCGGAAATGCTCGGCCAGCGCCAGCGTATAAAGCTTGGGATCGGCGATGGAAAACCAGCCGGGCGTAAAGGTGCCGCAGGTAAAACGCGGCGCGATGCCGGGCTGTATCTCGGCCATCTGTTCGGCGTTCAGATGCCGGAACTCGATGCCGTGGCGTTCGCGTGCCTTCCAGCCGGCAAGCGAGCCTTCGAATTCCGCCTCGCTTTCATAAACCTGAAGGTTCCCCTCCTTGCGCAGCATCGCAATCGTGTCCGTCTTTTTGAGAAACGGCTCCAGCTCCGCTTTGGAAAGGTCCATCAGCGCCGTCTGCGCGGCGGTGGAATGCTCGACTTTCGATGCCGCGCAGGCGCGCCAAAAGCGGAACATCCACGGCGCGATCTTCAGCGCATAGGCCGGCGGCACGCTGAGCGGCCCCAGCGGATCGATGAGCCATTTCGGCGCTTTCCAGAGAATGCCCGGCGATGCAAGCGGCAGGATATCGGTGAAGGCGAAGGCGCCGGCATTGCCGGCCGAAGCGCCCGCCGCCGGTCCCTCGCGATCGATGACCGTGACCGAAAGACCGCGACCCTGCGCGGCGATTGCCGCCGAGAGGCCGACAACGCCGGCCCCTATGACGATGACATCATTTGCAGGCATTACCGCACGCTCGCCAGGAACTTCTGGGTTTCGGCATGCTGCGGCGCGCCGAACAGCTGGTCCGGCGTGCCGATTTCCGCCATCACGCCCTGATGGAAGAAGGCGACGCGGTTGGAGACATCACGGGCAAACGCCATTTCATGGGTGACGCAGATCATCGTCATGCCTTCATCCGCCAGCATCTTCAACGTATCGAGCACTTCGCCGACCAGCATCGGGTCGAGCGCCGAGGTGACTTCGTCGAACAGCATATATTCCGGCGACATGGCAAGCGCGCGGGCAATCGCCATACGCTGCTGCTGGCCGCCCGACATGCGGTTCGGATAGACCTTCAGCTTCTCGGCAAGGCCCACATGGGTCAATTGCTTGACCGCGATCTCCTCCGCCTGCTCCTTGGAGATGCCAAGCACCTTGCGCGGCGCCAGCATGACGTTTTCAAGCACGGTCAGATGCGGAAAGGCGTTCCATTGCTGGAAAACGATGCCGACCTTGCGGCGCAGCTTGTTGAGGTCGGTCGATTTGGCATGCACTTCCGTGCCGTCGATGACGATCCTGCCGCTGTCGATCGGCTCGAGGCCGTTGATGCAGGTGAGCAGCGTCGATTTGCCGGAACCGGAACCGCCGATGATGGTGACGACCTCGCCCTTGTTGACGGTGAGGTTGATCCCTTTCAGAACCTCCAGCGGGCCGAAGGATTTGCGGACGTTTTCGATCTCAATCATTGGGGGACCACCGTCTTTCGAGATACCCGCCGAAACGGGCGATGGGGAAGCTGATAAGGAAGTAGATGGCGCCGCAGATCATCAGGATGGTCAGCGGTTCCTGCAGGCGGGTAACGAGGATCTGCGAGGCGCGCAGAAGCTCGATAAGGCCAAGCCAAAGCACCAGGGCCGAATCCTTCATGACACCGAGCGTCAGTCCGATCCAGGACGGCAATGAGACGCGGGTGGCGAGTGGCAGGACGATGTAGCGCATGTCCTGCGACCATGTCATGCCGAGCGAGCGGCAGGCGCGGCGCGTATTGGACGGCACGGCATCGATGCCACCGCGCACGATCTCGGTGCAATAGGCTGCCGTATAAAGCGACAGCACCACGCAGGAGGTGGTGAATGGCGGCCAGCCGAGCTTGGCGATCGACTGGAAGGCATTGCCGAGAACCAGCTGGATGAGCAGCGGTACGGAGCGGAAAATATCCAGCACGAAGGTCAGCGGCAGCGACCAATAGGGACCGAACTGGAAACGGATGATACCGAAGATGATCCCCATCAGGGTGCCTGCCGTGACGGCGACGGCGGTGACGGCAAGCGTCATGCCGGCACCCTTGGCCAGGAAGGCGAGATCACTCCAGGTGAGAGCGGTTTCAAACATGGCGCACCTCTCTCAGTAACGGAACAGACGCCAGGCCAGCAATCTGGCGGCGAGCGTGACGATCTTGGCGATCACGTAATAGATGACCGCGGCGAGCGCGAAGAATTCAAAGGTGCGGAACGAGCGCGCATTGAGCGCCTGCGTGACGCCGGCGAGATCCGTGTTCATGCCGACCGTGACACCGAGCGAGGTCATGAGGATCGCCCAGACCATCTGGTTGGTGGCCGGCAGGAAAGCCACGCGCAGCATCTGCGGCAGGATGATCAGCCGGAAGGTCTGCATCGAGGTCATGCCAAGCGAACGGCCCGACCGCGTCTGCGTATCCGGTATGGCTTTCAGCGCACCGCGGAAATTCTCTGCCAAATAACCGGCATTGTTGAACGCGATACCGACCAAAAGCGCGGTATAGGGGCTGAGGTGGATGCCGAAATTGCCAAGCCCGAAATGGGCCATGTAAATCTGGAACAGTGCCGGCGTGTTGCGGGCAACCTCCACCCAGACGGAGGCCAAAGCGCCGAGAACGCGGTTGCCGGACAGCCGGAACAGCGTCAGCAGGATGGCGAAGGTAAGACCGATCACCATCGACAGAAGGGCGATCTGCAGCGTTACCACCGCACCGTCCAGAAGCTGCGGCAAAGCCTTCAGCGCCTGATTCCAGTGGAATGTATAGTTGAACATTAAGCGTCCCGCCTTTTCAGAAACGATCAACGGCGCGATCATTTTGACCGCGCCGTTTACGAAAAGTCCTGATTAGCGATAAACGCCGTTGACGGTGAGCGAGGGAACTTCGCCGCCAACCCATTTTTCATAGAGTTCGGCGTAACGGCCGGTGCGAACCTGCTGGTTGATGAAGAGGTTCAGGTAGTTGATGAAGCCATATTCGTCACGGTTGGTGAAGAGCGCGACGTAATCGATATCGTAGGGCGCCTTGCCGACGACCGAGATACCGGCGAACTTGCCGCCCTTGACGTTGGACTGCGCAACCGTGGAGGTGGAAACGGTGGCGTCGATCTGGCCCTGGCTCAGCGCGAGGAAAACGTCGGCCTGCGTCTGGTAAGGACGGAACTCGCCGGTTCCCCACTCCTTGACCGACTTTTCAAGCGCGATGGCTTCGAACGTGCCGGCGGTTGCGCCGACCGTCTTGCCCTTCATGTCCTCGAAGGACTTGATGCCCGACTTGTCGTTGGCGGTGACAGCCATTTCGAAAGCGAAGTAAGGCACGGTCATGCCGACCGTCTTGGCGCGCTCCAGCGTATCGGAGGTCGAGGCAACACCGACATCGACGCGGCCCGACATCAGTGCCGGAATACGCTCGGGGAACGGCGTTTCGACGATTTCAGCCGTGACGCCGAGCGCCTTGGCGAGATCGTTGCAATAATCGACGTCGAAGCCGATGGGATTGTTTGCGTCGTCACGCGAACCCATGGGCGGGAAATCGAGCACGACGGCGCAACGCAGCGTACCGGCGGAAATGATGTCGTCGAGCTTGTCGGCCTTGGCCGGCGTGATAACGGAAGTAGCGGCCAGAAGGCCGGCGATGATGACCGATTTTTTCATTCTTGATTTGCTCCCAGAATTTGGTCCGCCCTTGAAGGCGCGGTCACTATTTCCCCATGGGGCCGATAAATCAACATAAAAATACAACTAGTATACAAAAAGAATTTTGCAGATGCGAACAATGGGGATTTGCCATGCGAGCGGAAAAGCGGGCTCATGGCGGAAAGACTCTTTTCAGCCCAATGACTTGGAGCAACACCCTTGCTGCGGTGGGCGCGGCAGTGGGAAACAGGAAAAGGACGCCGTAAAACCGTTGGCGCTGAATGCGGATTTACAATTTCGCGAGCGGTTTCCGAAAAGACGATTGCAATAGGGAGTGCTTTGTATACTTTATGTATTCAAGATGTGCGAACCGATATCAGAGGGAACATGATGAGCGACACCACCACCCTGACCATTGCCGCGCTTTCACAGCGGGTCGAAGAAATTTTCCGCAAGGCGGGGCTGAATGATGTGCAGTCGGGAGCGCTTGCCCGCGTCATCACCGCCGGTGAGCGCGACGCCTGCAAATCACATGGTATCTATCGCATCGAAGGCGCCCTGCGCACCGTGAAGGCCGGCAAGGTGAAGCCGGACGCGATACCCGACGTGGCCGGGGACGACGGCACGGCGATTGTCAAAGTCAACGCCAATGGCGGCTTTGCCAATCCCGCCTTCGAACTGGGCCTGCCGGTTCTTGTCGAGCGGGCGAAACGTTCGGGCATCGCAGCTCTTGTCATCAATGACTGCACGCATTTTTCGGCGCTCTGGCCTGAGGTCGAGGGGCTGACCTCGAATGGTCTCGCCGGGCTGGTAATGTGCCCGAGCTATTCGACCGTCGCCCCCACCGGCGGCATAAAACCGCTGCTTGGCACCAATCCCTTCGCTTTCGGCTGGCCACGCAAGGACACCTCCCCTTATGTCTTTGATTTCGCCACTTCGGTTGCCGCGCGCGGCGAAATCGAACTGCACCGGCGCGCAGGCAAATCCCTGCCGGAAGGCTGGGCGCTGGATGCCGAAGGCAAACCGACGACGGACCCGGAAGCCGCGCTTGCCGGCTCCATGCTGCCTTTCGGTGGCCACAAGGGATCGGCGATCGGCACCATGATCGAACTTCTCGCCGGCATCATGATCGGTGACCTGACGAGCCCCGAAGCCCTCGAATTCCTCGGCACGACAACACTTGCGCCGACCCATGGCGAATTGATCGTCGCCTTTTCACCCGAAGCTTTCGCCAGGGGCCGTCCGGGCGATCCTTTCCTGCGCGCGGAAGTGCTGTTCGACGCCATCATCGGCCAGGGCGCCCGCCTGCCCTCCGGCCGCCGTTTTGCGGCCCGCGCCAAATCCGAAAGCGAGGGCATTACGCTTTCCGCCACTGAAATAGCGGGTCTGGATCGGTTGCTGGAGAAGGGTCTGGACGCGGTTTCCTGACCATTTGGATGTGGAAATGAAAAATGGCGCGATTGCGGGCCTCATAGCGACAACGTCACTCAGCGGCTTTTGCGACTGCATAGCATCCCCGCTCCGTCACCCCGGACTAGATCCGGGGGTCAGCGCGATCAAGTCCTTGATCGCGGGAGACTCTTTCACGGCGCAGACGCGCCGTGGCTGGATGCCGGATCTGGTCCGGCATGACGGAGGAAAGGCATCAAACCTCATCACATGCAAAAAAGGCCCGCAGTTGCGGGCCTTTTTTTCGCAGCAGCGATATCTCAGGCCGCCTTGCAGGTCTGAACGGCGCCTGGAAGCTTGCTCCAGTCGGCATACCAGCTGTTGAACAGCTTGAACTGTGCCTCGACATAACCGCGCTGGCTGTCCGTCAGGGCATCGGTTTCGTTGAAGTGCAGCGTGTATTCCCTGTCGCCCTTCAGCACCATCATGTGCTTGAAATAGAGAACCAGGTCCGGACCTTCATCGAAGGAGGAGAGCACGGCCAGCGCCTGCTCCAGTTCCAGCGCGCGGACGCGGGCATCCGCATCGCCCTTGGCGGCGGCCTGCGACAGCTTGCAGAGGTGAATGACTTCCTTCGGTAGAACATTGCCGATGCCGGTGATGGCGCCGGTTGCGCCGCAATTGACGAAGCCGTGGAAAACGGCCGTATCGACGCCGATCATCAGGGTTACTTCATCATCACGGCTGGTGATGTTCTCGGCCGCATAACGCATGTCGGCCGGGCCGCCGAATTCCTTGAAGCCGACAAGGTTCTTGTGCTCGGCGCGCAGGGCAAAGAAGAGATCGGCGCGGGTGGCAAAGCCGTAATAGGGGCTGTTGTAGATAACCGCCGGGATATCAGGCGCAGCCGACAGGATGGCCTTGAAATGCGCCTTCTGGGCGGAGATGACCGAACCGCGCGACAGGACACGGGGAATGACCATCAGGCCCCTGGCGCCAACCTTCTGGGCGTGGGCGGCATGTGCCACGGCCGAAGCGGTGTTGACCGCGCCGGTGCCGACGATCACAGGAATGCCGGCCTTGACCAGGCGCTCCACGCCTTCCATGCGCTGCTCGTCGGTGAGCAGCGGCCAGTCGCCCATGGAACCGCAATAAACGACGGCCGACATGCCATCTGCAATGAGTTCCTTGCCCTTGCGCACAAGCGCATCGAAATCAGGGGTGCGATCCGCCTTGCAGGGGGTCATCAATGCGGGAATCACGCCGGAAAAAATGCTGGCCGTCATTATTAGCTCCTAAGGGACATGTTTTCAGGAATGGACGCAGCTTCGCGCCACCCTTTCGACAAGGACATTACTATCTTGTATTTTATTTGTCGACAAGAAATCGACAAGCTACAGATTTATTTCCAGCCGCTCGTTTCGCACCAGCAGTTTCTGCACCTGCTGCACGATCTGTTCGGCATGTTCCCGTGCCAGTTTTTCAGAAAGGGCGATGTCGCGCGCGGCGATGGCGGCGATCATCGCCTCGTGGTCATCGACGAAACGCCTCGGCAGACGATCCTCATAAGACTGGTAATAAAGCCGCAGAATGCGCCGCCCCTCATCCAGCAGGCGTTTGAACAGGCTGGTGAAATAGGGATTTCGACCGGCCTCGGCGATGGACAGGTGAAGGGCTGCGTTGGTGGAAATCATCGCCAGCGCGTTCTGCTCCTCCACTGCGATGGCGAATTCCGCATTATGGGCGCGAATTTCGACCAGATCCTCCGGGCGATGATATTGCGCGGCAAGCTGGGTGGTGACGCGATACATCAGCACCAGCGCATCGAAATAGGTGTGCATGTTGAGGAAATCGATATTCGACACCATGGTCGAACGGTTCGGCAACGTATCGATCAGCCCCTCACCCGAAAGCCGCACCAGCGCCTCTCGGATCGGCGTGCGCGACATCTTGAACCTTTCGGCAAGCTGCACCTCGTCGATGGGGCTACCCGGCGGCAGCACCAGATCGAGAATCTCGTCGCGCAGCAGATCATAGACCATCTTCACGCCGGAGCCGCGCTTGCGCTCGGCAGAAGCAATTATATCCGTCATCATCAAATCCCTCTTGTCGACATAAAGAGTACTATTATCTTTTTTCCCGATCAACGCCGCGCTTCGGCTATGCCATCCCGAATGGCGGAATAATTGTTCAAAAACAACAAAAAGCCGTCGCGAAAATTGCCCGCGACGGCATCAAACATTCATTTTGTGACGTGGATGCTGTTTATGAGGCACGGCCGCTTGGGAAGCTGCGCCCGATCCGGGGAGCGAGGAGCACGCCTCTTGTTTCTTCTCCCCGACCGGGGAGAAGGTCGCGGCAGCGGAATGAGGGGGCAAGGGTCATGAGATACGGCAACGTTGCCCCCTCATCTGACCCTCCGGGCCATCTTCTCCCCGGCGGGGAGAAGAAACGCGCGGCAATGTCCCACCTCAAACGAGCCCTCAGTTGCGCAGGCCGGTGGCGACGACGGAAATCTTGAAAGCACCGTCCAGCGTGGGATCGAAGGAAGCGCCCATCACCACATCGGTCTCTTCGCTCACCGCCTCGCGCACCAGCGTCATCGCCTCGTCAATCTCATAGAGTGTCAGGTCGTTGCCGCCGGAAATGGAGACCAGCGCGCCACGCGCTTCCTTCAGCGAAGGCTCGCCGAGCAGCGGATTGGCAATGGCCGCAGCGGCGGCTTCAGAGGCGCGTTTTTCGCCCTTGGCCTGCGCCGTACCCATCAGCGCCCGGCCGCCGTTCTTCATGACGTAGCGCACATCGGCGAAATCCAGATTGACCAGGCCTTCGCGCAGGATGAGATCGGTGATGCAGCGCACGCCAAGCGACAGAACCTTGTCGGCCGTCTTCAGTGCGTTTTCGAAGGTGGTTCCGGCGTCAGCGATGCGTAGCAGGTTCTGGTTGGGAATGACGATGACGGTATCGGCAGTGTTGAGCAGGTTGGCAAAGCCGTATTCGGCGGCCCGCATGCGGCGCGCGCCCTCGAAGCTGAAAGGCAGCGTGACGACACCGACGGTGAGGATGTTCTTCGCCCGGCAAGCTTCCGCAATCACCGGGGCAGCGCCCGTGCCCGTACCACCGCCCATGCCGGCGGTAATGAAGCACATGTCGTAACCGCTCAGGTGATCCATGATCTCGTCGAGGGAATCGATCGCCGCCTGCCGGCCGACCTCGGGATCGGCGCCCGCTCCAAGCCCGCCTGTCAGCTCGGAGCTGAGCTGCACGAGCCGCGGCGCGTTGGTTTTCTTCAGCGCCTGCGCATCCGT
This sequence comes from Agrobacterium sp. OT33, assembly GCF_017313365.1. Taxonomy (NCBI): domain Bacteria; kingdom Pseudomonadati; phylum Pseudomonadota; class Alphaproteobacteria; order Hyphomicrobiales; family Rhizobiaceae; genus Agrobacterium; species Agrobacterium sp. OT33. Next base: position 168,742 of record NZ_JAFLMZ010000005.1, read on the forward strand.
GTTGGCGGCGATGAAATCCACCCCGCCGATGCCCTCGGCAATCATGTTGTTGATCGCGTTGCCGCCACCACCACCGACGCCAACGACGGCGATATTGGGCGTGTTGCGGGCAATGGTGGCGCGCGGAGACTGGGTCATCGTCTTATTCTCTTTCTAAACTCATAGGGTCCCGCGCCGTTTTTGACCGCGGCACGCGAATGATCGGCGGCGTTCCCGCACTTCCTTCCTGGCGCACGAAGGAGGCTTTAACGCGTTGAATTTGCATATAAGCCTTATCGGCCGATTGCGGCCAAAAGACTTGTGCTCCAGCGGCGAAAGATGCGCTACGGCAACGTTCTCCCACCCTTCCCCCGGATGAAAACCAAACCGAATCAACTGCTTCGCTATTGAATGGTGATAGCCGAAAAGGCACGCCGTTTACACTCCATTCACTATGTTTATCTCAGTTTGGAACGAGTTGTGCCGACAAGTGTTTGCTTGCCGACAGCGCTCAGGCGCACAGAATGGAGGCAGGCATATGTTGGCAGACGTCTTGCAAAGCGAACCGGGTTTCCGCACGGAACAGCCACGGGTGCTGATCGTGGAAGACGAGTTCCTCATCGCCATGGATATCGAGGATTCCATTCTGCAGGCGGATGAAGATGCAAATGTCATCGGCATCGCCAACCGGCTGGATGAGGCCGTGGCGCTCGGCAGTCGCGCCGATATCGCCTTTGTCGACGTCAACCTGGCCGACGGCCAGACAGGCCCCGAGATCGGCCGGCGGCTTTCGCAGGATCACGGCGTGGTGGTGATCTTCATGACGGCAAACCCGGAAGTGGTCGTCAATCTCGGTATCGGCGCCGGCGTGATCGCCAAGCCCGTTCCGCAGGATGCCGTGGAACAATGCCTCTCCTACGCACTTGCCAAGCGCGCCGGCACACACGCCATAACGCCGATAGGCATGATGGCTTTCGACTGAGGCGATACCCAAAACTGAGGCTGAAAACAGAAAAGCCTGCCGCGGGAGGAGGTGCGGCAGGCTTTCTGAAAAGATGAACAGCGATATGGGAGGAGGAAAACCGCTGTCCCCGGGGCAATCCTTTGGGAGGAGGAGTAGGATCGCCCGCATTACCAAAAGGATGTGGGAGGAGGTACATCCGTTTCGATGATTGGAAGATAGCATTTTTCTGCGCATTTCACAGGCACAAGCTTGCAGCACAGATATGCACTAAGCGCATGGCGAATTTTACGCGCCGAGACATGGATACCGCACGTCACATTCCTTGCCGTGACGCATGCGCCCGAGGCGGCACAAGTCCAGAATGATGCGGCGACCCGAAAGAACCCTGTTGCGGGCCTGAAAAACGGCAAAGGGTTTGAATGACGCCCAAAAACAAAAACGCCCGCGAAGCGGGCGTTTGGGCATTCAAAAGCGACTGTACCGTCTTATTACTTGCCGATTGCGGCGCGGGCAACGCTGGTGATCTGGCTGCGATCAATACCGAGATCGTGCAGTTCACGGGTGCTCATGCGGCCCAGTTCGTTGATGGTCTGACGATATTTGCGCCAGTTGTTAAAGCTGCGTGCTACGTTCATGACATGACCCTTTCTGAGGTTTAGGTGACGTCAGTAACGTTTTCGTTCCGGCGTCCTTTGATGCCCCCTATATGCGCTTTCTCCTGCCCAATGAACAGGCAGAATAAGGCAATCCACCCATGCGCCAGACGCAAGGGTTCCCCGTGGCGGTTTGCGGCGAAAAAGAAACCTGACTGAAATTCAGACGGTTCGCCGGCCATGCGGCCGTCTCAGAACTTGTAGCGGACGCCGAATACATTGGCGTTTGTGGCGCCCTTCATATTGCCCAATGTTTTGCCACCGCCGGAGCGGTGGTGCAGACGCCAGAAAAATTCCGTCGAGGAATCCTCGCTGAAGGACACGTTGATTTCCGGCCCCAGATAAAACAGGACATTGGCATTGCCGTCGTCCTTGATTTCCTGTTCGCGCTCGCGGCCCGGCTGCGCATCCGTGACAAGGCTGAGGCCGGCGGTAAAGCTCGGCGTGATGAACAGCCGCTCTCCAAGCCTGATCTGCTCGTAACGGGCGACCGGGCCCGCCCAGACCTCGCCGGTGAAGCCTTTACCAAATCTGGCGGCAATGCCGATCTCGCCGCCCAGTTTTACATTGCCGATGCGGTAGGGATAAAACTGGTAGCCGCCCCCGATAATGGCGTTTCTTTCATATTCCACGGGAATGAGCGCCGCACTTTTCAGCATGTCTTCCTTCGTCATGGCGCCAGCGAAACCGAATATCGCCTCGCTCGTCTCCGAAGCCATATCCTCAGACGCGAAAGATGATGTCGCGGCCAGTGCGATCATGGCCGTCAAAGACAGACGTGCTGCAATATTCATTTTGCTACTCCTGAACAAAGCCCGCTTTTACCCAGCCGTCCTCATAGGCATATTCCCGGAAGGCGAACATACCGTTACCGAACACAATTAATTCAACTTGTCCGGAAATGGCCGGAAAACCGGCGTTTTCTCCCGCATTAGCGCAAGAACCGCCGGAATCGGTGAAGCGCGAAAACAGGGAGCGCCGAGCCGATGGTGAGCAGCGCCAGCAGTTGCGGCCAGACCACAGCCCCCCCGGAAGTGCTTGCAACGGCGGCGGGAACAGGATCAGCAGCATGCCGAATTACGGCGTGGAGCCGGAAAGCCCGGCGAAATCCAGCCTCTTGGAGAAGATGCCACGCGAAATGGTCATGAGATTAGGTGGCGGGATGGATATTGCCGATAAAGGCTCCCGCCCCCTGCGCGACAAAACGGGATCGATCATGCCCGATTATTGCGTCGCTGGAATGCGTGTCAGCGAGACCGTACGCTTACGCAGCAGCCTTCGGTCCGCCGCCGACTGTCGGCAGTTTACACCGCCCGCGCCCGCTTCACCTCCACCTGCGTCCACTCCGGCAGCCAGTCGCGATGGGCGACAAGAAGATCGTCCACCAGCGACCATATCTGGTCGAGATCCAGTTCCGCCGCCGTATGCGGGTCCATCATCGCCGCATGGAAGATGTGCTCGCGGTTTTCGCTCATCAGCGCCCGCACCGTCAGTTCCTGCACATTGATATTGGTGCGCATCAGCGCGGTCAGCTGCGGCGGCAATTCGCCGATGAAGGTGGGCTGCACGCCGTTATGATCGACGAGGCAAGGCACTTCCGCCGCGCAATTGGCCGGCAGCGAGGTGATGCAGCCATTGTTGCGCTGGTTGCCGTAGATGACGGAGGGTTCGCCGGTCCAGACGGAATTGATGATGGAAGAGGCATATTCCTTTGATGGCTTCACCTCGATCTTGTCGGCAGAACGATAAGCCGCCGCCTGACCCTTCCAGCGCTCGATCTGCTCGATGCAGCGCTTGGGATATTCATCAAGCGGGATGCCAAATTTCTCGATCAGGTCTTCGCGGCCTTCCTTGATGAAATAGGGCGTATATTCGGCGAAATGCTCGGAGCTTTCGGTGACGAAATAACCGAGCCTTGTCAGCATCTCGTAACGCACCTTGTTGGGGCAGCGCGGGTTCCAGCCGGGTTTTGGTGCACGGCCTTCGCGGTAGCCGCGCACGAGATCGGGATAAAGGTTCCTGTAGCTGCCATCGGGCTGGCGGTGCTCGAACTCCAGGAAAAACGCCATGTGGTTGATGCCGGCCGAACGGTAGCGGATTTCCTCATAGGGAATATCAAGATCATGGGCGAGTTCCATGGCGGTGCCCTGCACGGAATGGCAAAGACCCACCTGCCGGATCATCGGGTATTTCTCGGCAATCGCCCAGGTGTTGATCGCCATCGGGTTCACATATTGCAGCATGATGGCGTTGGGGCAGACGGCCAGCATGTCCTCGCAGATCTTCCACAGATGCGGCACGGTGCGAAGGCCGCGCATGATGCCGCCGACACCCAGCGTATCGGCAATGGTCTGGCGCAGGCCATATTTGCGCGGCACCTCGAAATCGGTGACCGTGCAGGGCTCATATCCGCCGATCTGGAAAGCGACGACGACGAAATCGGCACCGGCAAGCGCCTTCTTCTGGTCGGTATAGGTCTCGGCCTTCGCCTTTGCCCCGAGCGTCGAAATCAGCTTGTTGACGACGATGGCGCTTTCTTCCAGCCTTTCACGATTAATATCCATCAACGCGATGGTGGCGCCGGAAAGCGCCGGACGCTGCAGCACATCACCGATGATGTTCTTCATGAAAACAGTGGAACCTGCGCCGATAAATGTGATCTTGGGATCTCTTGCCATTTCTACCTCCGGCATTTGGCATTCAAGCGATTTCGAAGGCGGCTCGTACAAGCCGCTGAGTATATTCGGTTTTTGGGTGAGTAAGAACGTCCTCGACAGGGCCTTCCTCGACGATCCTGCCGCTTTGCATGACGATGACGCGGTGGCAGAGCGCGCGCACCACCTTCAGGTCATGCGAGATGAACAGGTAGCTCAGGCCTCGCTCGTCCTGCAGCTTGCGCAGGAGATCGATGATCTGCGCCTGCACGGAAAGATCGAGCGCCGAGGTCGGCTCGTCGAGAAGGATGAATTCCGGCTCCAGCGCCACGGCGCGCGCAATGGCGATGCGCTGGCGCTGGCCGCCGGAAAATTCGTGCGGGAACCGTGAGAGGATGTTGCCGGGCATGCCCGCCGCCTCCAGCGCATCGCGCACCCGCTCCAGTCTTTCGGCCTTGGTTTTGCCAAGACCGTTGATGATCAGGCCTTCCTCGATGATCTGGCCGATGGTCATGCGGGGATTGAGCGAGGCGAAAGGGTCCTGAAAGACGATCTGCATACGCGAACGCAGGGGCCGCATTTCGGCGCGGGAGCGGCCATCGACCCTCTGCCCGTCAAAGACCACCTCGCCGCCCACCGGCTCGTTCAGCCGCAGCAGCGACTGCCCGAAAGTGGTCTTGCCGGAACCGGATTCACCAACCAGCCCCAGCGTCTCGTGCCGCCTGAGGGTCAGGCCGAGGCTGTCGACGGCGATCAGCTCTTTCAGCTCCGGTTTGAACAGCCCGCCGTAACGCATCATGAAGGAAACGCGCACACCGCTTGCCGTCAGCAGCACACCGGAATTTTCCGGCAGCGGCTTTGCGGTGCCATGTGGTTCGGAGCCGAGCAGCTTTTTCGTATAGGGGTGATGCGGCGCTTCGAAGAGCTTTTCCGTGGTGTTGTGCTCGCGCATCTCGCCATGCTGCATGACGTAGACGTAATCGGAAAACTGCTTCACGATGGTCAGGTCATGGGTGATGAGGACCACGGCCATGCCGCGCTTCTTCTGAAGATCGCGGATGAGATTGAGGATCTGCGCCTGCACCGTCACATCGAGCGCGGTGGTCGGTTCGTCGGCAATCAGCACGTCCGGATCGTTGGAGAGCGCCATGGCGATCATCACACGCTGCCGCTGGCCGCCGGAAAGCTGGTGCGGATATTGCTTCAGCCGCGCTTCCGGTTCCGGTATCTGCACCTGCCGCAGAAGATCGAGCGCCCTCGCCTCGGCCTGCTTCTTGCTCAGTTTCGAGTGCACGCGGATCGCCTCGACGATCTGGCTACCGATCGTATAGATCGGGTTCAGCGAACTCATCGGCTCCTGAAAGATCATCGAGATGCGATTGCCACGCAGTGCCCGGCGCTGGCGGCTCGAAAACTTCAATATGTCATCGCCGTTGAACCGCACTGTCGCGGATTTCGAAACGGAAGCCCGCTTCGTCAGAAGGCCCATGACGGTGCGGGCCGTCACCGATTTCCCCGAACCGGATTCGCCGACGATGGCAATCGTCTCGCCCCGGTAGAGCTGGAAGGAAATGTCCTTCACCGCTTCGACAGTGCCGTGCTCCACCTTGAAGCTCACGGCGATATTGCGGGCGTCGATGATGGCGTCGTCGTTGCGATTATCAGCATCGAAGCGGATCGCGGGGGCGTATGTGTTGTTCTGGCTAGCTACCATTTTACGCTCCTCTCAATAGGGATCGACGGCATCGCGCAGGCCATCGCCCAGCGCGTTGAAGGCGAAGACGGTGACCAGCACGAAACCGACCGGTGCGAGAATCCACGGATAGGAACCGATGACGGAATAGGTCGCGGTATCCTGCAGCATCAGCCCCCAGGAGATGAGCGGCGGCTTCACCGCAAAGCCGAGGAAACCGAGGAAGGATTCGAGCAGCACGACGCTTGGAATATGCAGCGTCACGGCGACGATGACATGGCTCATCACATTCGGCAGGATATGCTGGAAGATGATGCGCCGGTCGGTTGCCCCGACGGCAATGGCCGCCCGCACATAATCGATACGTGCCAGAGCCAGCGTCTTGCCGCGCACCTCCCGCGACATCTGCGCCCAGCCGAGCGCCGACATGACACCGACCACAAAGACAAGGAACACGGTGGTTGGTGCGGTGACCGGGATGAGCGAGGTCAGTGCGAGATAAAGCGGCAATTGCGGGAAGGCGAGCACCACCTCCACGAAACGCTGCACCCAGGCATCCAGCGGCCCGCCGAAATAGCCTGATATCAGTCCGACACTGGTGCCGATGACGGTGACGATGGCCACAACGCTGAGCGCGATGGCAAGCGAGATACGCGAACCGTAGATGGCGCGCGACAGCACGTCGCGTCCGAATTTATCGGTTCCGAGAAAATGCACCGGCTGGCCCTCCGTCGAGCCGAAGAAATGCCGGCTCATCGGAATGAGACCCAAAAGCCTGTATTCCGCGCCTTTGACGAAGAAACCGAGATAAACGGGATTATCGTAATCCGGCCCGACGATGGGCTGGAAGGTGACCGGATCAAGCTCTTCCGTTTCGGCAATGGCATAGACGCGCGGCGCGAGGCTGATATTGCCATCCTTGTCGCTGAACCGAACCACCTGCGGCGGCGAAAAGCTGCCATGGGTTTCGAGCGGGTTCATCGGCGCGAAGAAATCCGCAAAGACGGCAATCAGGATCAGCAGCACCACCAACACCAGCCCGACCATGCCGGTGAAGGAGCGTCTGAGACGACGCCATACCAGCGCGAGATAGGACTCATTACCCTGCGTGCCACGTTCAGGCTTGGGAGTGACGGCGGTTTCGTTTTTCACTTCGTCAAACGCCATCATCTCAGGCCCTCCCGAATTCGCGAACGCGTGGGTCAAGCATGGCAAGCAGCATGTCGGCGATGATGTTGCCGACGATCAGCGTCGCGGCCAGCACCATCATGAAGGTCGCGGTGACATAGACGTCCCCCACCGCCATGGAACCGACGATGGCCGGACCGACGGTCGGCAGCGCGAAGATGATGGCCGTCTCGATTTCGCCACTCAACATGTAGGGCAGTACGACGCCCTGATACATGACCAGCGGGTGCACGGCATTCGGCACCGCATGGCGCATGATGACCGCACCTTCCGAAAGCCCCTTGGCGCGGGCCGTCTCGACATATTGCGCATTCAGCGTATCGAGCAGATTGCCGCGCATCACCCGCATATTATAGGCCAGCCCACCGAAGACGGCGATGGCGACCACCGGCCAGACATGGCTGACGAGATCGACGAATTTGCCCCACGACCACGGCGCACCGCCATATTGCGGCGAGAAGAAGCTGCCGATCTCCGACACGTCGAAATGAAACACCATGAGATAGACGAGGATCAGCGCCATCAGGAAGCGCGGGATCGTCATGCCGAGGAAGGCGACGGTGGACAGAAGATTATCGACCCAGGAATATTGCCGCGTAGCCGCCCAGATGCCGAAAGCGATGCCGAGAATGGATGCGAAGATGTGGCAGACCAGCGCCAGCGCAATGGTGCGCGGCAGGCGTTCGCCAACCACATCGGCAACCGGCTTGTTGTAATAGAAGCTGTAACCGAAATCGCCGCGGGTGACGATGCCGCCGATCCAGTTGAAATATTGCACGACAAGCGGCTGATCGAGGCCGTGTTCGACACGATAGGCCTGCGCCTGCGCTTCCGCCTGTTCGAAGGACGCGCCGCCCTGGTTCATCAGCTGCGAGCGGATGTAATCGGCATAATCGCCGGGCGGCGCCTGAATGATGGCGAAGGTCACCACGCTCAGGATCAACAGCACCGGAATGGCGGATGCTACGCGTATCGTCAGAAATCTCAGCATCGAACGGTCTTCCTCGGTTTGGATGGGCCGTGTGTCTCCGGCCGCGCTTCACGCGCGACCGGTACCGGGTGTTCTCCGGGAGGAGTTCTTCAAGTTTCGCATTTTCCGGACGTAAAACCGCTACGCACTTTTACTGGAAATGCTTTAGTTGATCGGGCCGCCCTCGCCCGGCTTGCCGGGAAGCTGTTCAGGGAAAAGTTCGTATTTGCCCTGCTTGTCGGCCGCGACCCACAGGCGTTCGCGGATGATGGCGTCTTCAGCCCAGTTGAACATGAAGATCGGCGTACCCTGCGGCACATTCGAGAAACGCTTGTTGACGATGAGTGCACCGGGATATTCGGTGAGACCAATCGTATAGAGGTTCTGCGTGTAGACCTTCTGATATTGCTTCATCAGCTCGGCCCGTTCGGCATTGTCCTGCGAGGAGATGAATTTCCGCACCAGATCGGCCATCTCCTTCTCGAACGGCATCAGATCCAGCTCCTTGCCTTCGGGCGAGCGGTGGTTCCAGCTGGTGCGCGGGCCGACAGGGGCAAGCTGCTCGGTATTCTGCACCACGGATGAAAGCTCGGTGGAGTTGCGCCGCACCAGCCAGTCGAACTGCCCGCCATAATGGGCGGCATCGCGCTGGTTGGAATCGAGGCTGTTGATGACAACGCGCAGGCCGAGTTTCGCCATCTGGCCGACGAGACCTTCCGCAAGGCTCTTGTCCGTCGCATAGCCGTTATTGACGAGAAGGGTAATTTCGACGTTGCGGCCACCAAGCGTTTCCTTGGGGAAATTCAGGAAGCCATCGCCATCGGTGTCTTTCAGGCCGATCGAGGCAAGTGCTGCCTTGGCGGCCTCGAGGTTGAAGGGATAATAGACCGTGGAGGCGCGATCATAAAAGCTGGTGCCCGACGAAATGCCGCCCGGATAGATCGCCGTGAACGGCCCCTTCACCAGCGAGTCGCCGATCGCCTTGCGGTCGAGGGCCGATGTCACGGCCTGACGGAATACCTCGTTGCGGTTCAGTTCGCGGATCGCCTGTCCGCGCTCATCCGGATTGCCCCAGCCATTGGCGGAAAAATTCATCTGCAGATTATAGCCGATAAGCCGCGGCCCAAAGGCAAGGCGGGCCGGCGCATTGGGATCGGCGGCGCGCTTCAGCGAAGCGACGAAGTTTTCCGGCTGTTCGAGATTGGAGAAATCGCCCGATCCAGCCACTGCCTGCACATCGCGGTCCGCCCAGGTGGAAAGCTTGTAATGGACCTCGTTGAGGTAGGGCAGCTGCTGGCCCTTTTCATCGACCTTCCAGTAATAGGGATTGCGCCTGAGCACGATAATATCATCGGGCCGATAGGCGACCGGCACCCATGCGCCCATCACCGGCATGTTCATATATTCCGGCGGGAAAGCGTTCTTGAACTGGTTATAGGTGTTCTTGGAATATTTCGGATGCTGCGGTTTGAGAATATGCGACGGCCCGGGGCAGAAGCTCGGATAGGCCATGGTATAGAGATACTGCTTGGGGAAGGCCGCCTTGAAGGTCCATTCGACGGTGTAGTCATCGATCTTTTTGAGCGTCGTTCCCTCACCGAAAGCCTCGGGCGATGCGCCGCCGCCAAGCGGTGAAACATTGGGGTCGACGACCGCATCTTCCCAGTAGAACATCACGTCATCCGCATTGAAGGGCTCGCCATCCGACCACTTGGCACCTTTAACCAGATGCATCGTCAGCTTGTGACCGTCCTCGGACCATTCCCAGCTTTTGGCCAGATTGGGCAGCGGTTCGGTGTCCTTGGCATCCACCTGGAAAAGCGGCGCGGTGCGCGTCAGGCATTCGGAAAGGGCGATATCGATGCCGCCCCAGCCCTGGCTCTGGCCGGCAATGTAGTTCCAGCCCTCCGGCCGGCCACCAACCACATGGCGCATGGTGTCACCATAAACGCCGGCGCCATCAGGCATGTTCGCGGCCTTATAGACCAGCGGCTCTTCCGGCAGGCGCTCCTTCAGCGGCGGCAGCTTGCCGGTCTTTTCAAACCTCTCGCTCACCCAGTCGGGTTCGCTATAGCTCGGCAGCGCCTTGAATTCGAGGATCGAGTCGCGCGCGACATAATTGATCTTGCCTTCGGCCGGAAATTGCGGCGGCTCGGGCGGCGTGGTGGTCTCGAAGGCATTCGCATTAAGTGCGATCATCGAAACACCAAGTCCCAGTGCCGAGATGATACCGATCCTGCGTTGAAGTAACATCGTCATTCCTCCCAAATGGCAGCTCTTCGACCGCCCACCCTCTGTGATCGTTGCGACCGGACGGCGAACTCCCTTTCGCCGCCGGCCTGTTCCCATGCTTTTCCTCAAACAGCCTTTTTCAGCGCCGATTTTTCGGCCCGCAATTCCTCGATGGAACGCACGTTGCGGCGCGCAGCCCCCGCCCAGTCACGGGTCTTGACGCTGGATTTGGCAAGCCGCTCCTTCGCCGCAGGCACGGCATCGGCATATTGCGGCAGCCAGCGCGCCTGCGCGACGACCATCTCGTCCACCATCTGCCAGACCTCTTCCGGCGTCGCGACGGCGCCGACCAGCGGGTCATGCAGTACCGCGAGCTTCAGCAGATCGATATCGCCGCTCACCGCCGCATGCACAGACATGCGCTGCACATTAATCGAGGCCATGCAGGTGGCAGCGCAGGCTTCCGGCAGCGTGATGCCCGACACCATGTTGATGCCGAAACGGTCGACGAAGCCGGGCGACTCGATGATGGCGTCGGCCGGCAGATTGCTGATGACACCATTGTTCTTGAGGTTGAAATGGCCGCGATAAACGCGTCCCGTCTCCAGCGCCTCGAGAATATGGCTGGCATGTTCGTTGGAGCGCTTTGCCGGATCGATGGGCTTTGCCGCCGAGGCGAGAAACTGCGGAAATTCGGTTTCGAACCAGTTGCGCGTTTCGGTGGAGTGGCGCAGATACCCGCCGGTTTCGCCGTGGATCCAGTCGGACATGTCGATCCAGCGGGCGATCTCTTCCGGCCGCTTGCGATACCACGGCAGATATTCCGAGAGATGACCGTTGCTTTCGGTCGAATAAACACCGAAACGCTTCAGCACGTCGATGCGTAACTTCTCCTGCTGCGAGAAGACCGGATGCGCCTCGAAGGCGGCGACCAGCTCTTCCTTGCCGATCTTGCGGCCGTTGAGCCTCAGATCGATGAACCATGTCTGGTGGTTGATGCCTGAGCAGATGTAATCCAGCTCGGACACGCTTTTGGCGCCGAGAATTTCGGCGATCTGTTCCGCACCATGCTGCACGCCGTGGCAGAGACCGACCGTATCGACCTTGCCATATTCGATGGCCGCCCAGGTGTTCATGGCCATGGGGTTGGCATAGTTCAGGAATTTTGCACCTGGTGCCGCGACCTCGCGGATATCCTTGCAGAAATCCAGAATGACGGGAATGTTGCGCTGGCCATAGAGGATGCCGCCGGCGCAGATCGTATCGCCCACACATTGGTCGATGCCGTATTTCAGCGGAATACGGATATCATCGGCATAGGCTTCCAGACCGCCGACCCGCACGCAGCTGATGATGTATTTCGCGCCCTCCAGCGCCCGGCGGCGATTGGTATCGGCCGTCACCTTCACGGGGAAACCATTGGCCTCGACGATCTTTTCGAGGATAGCCTTGATCATATCGAGATTGTGCTGGCTGATATCCGTCAGCGCGACCTCGATGTCGCGAAACTCCGGCACGCACAGGAGATCGGTGAACAGTTTTTTCGTGAAACCGACGCTGCCTGCGCCAATAATAGCGATTTTGAAACTCATAACGCCACCTCTGTTGCAAATCGAACGGGTGAAACGGGCCGAAGGATCGTGAAATGGCGCTGCAGAAAAATACCCGTAAGAATCCCGGAAATCCGGCCTTCCTCCCAATTTTTCAGCAGCAATATCCCGCTGGCTGTCTCCTCGGATCGGGATTATGCGTATAAAGACGGATAGGACCAGAGAAGGATTATGCTTTCATGGGTAATTTTGTGCTGCGTGATTTGATCGATCAGGGACCCGGCATGCGCACCGTCTCGCTCCCGCGCGGCCGCCAGACGCTGCACACCATGCCGACCAGCAGCGGTTATGAAATCCGCCGCGGCGGCAATTATGACTGGGACGGGCGCAAGCGCGGCCAGACGCCTTTCACGGTGCTGCAATATTGCATCGGCGGACAGGGCAACCTGCGTTACGAGAACCGCCATTATGTGGTGAAGCCGGGTGAAACCCTGCTGCTGCTGATCCCGCACAATCACCGCTACTGGCTGGAAGACGGCAAGGAATGGGAGTTCTTCTGGATTTCCATGAATGGCGAAGAGGCCCTGCGCATTCACCGCAACATCCTCGCCGTCACCGGCCCGATCCTCAAGCTGCAGTCCGAAACCGTCGATCACCTTGCCGAATGCTGCTCGCGCCTCGTCAATGGCGCGGAGACGCCGGGCGCCGCCTCCGCCGTCGCCTATGAGGCGGCGATGACGCTTTATGACGATGTCTTCGGCTCGCACCCGTCTTTCGGCGGTGAATATCGTACCCTGCAACAGGTGTTGAGCTATATAGACAGCCACCTCGGCGAGCGGCTTTCGGTCAGCGACCTTGCGGCGGTGGCCGGCCTCAGCCGTGCGCATTTTTCCCGCATCTTCACGGCGAGCGAAGGCCTGCCGCCGGCTGAATTCGTGCTGCAGCGGCGATTGCGGCGGGCGGCAAAACTGCTGACCACGGCCGGGAATATTCCCGTCAAGGAAGTGTCCGTGCTGTGCGGTTTCGAGGACCCGAACTATTTTTCCAAGGTCTTCCGCAGGCTCTATGGCACCAACCCCAGCGAATTTCGCACCACCGGCATGTATGCGAGTGTTCGGCAGGACGGAAGCTGAAAAACCAACTTCCTTTTGCCACGTTTCAGGCGATTAAGAATGAGGGGAACAACCTCTTTGGAGACCGGCTGAGGTGAACAGCAAAATCCGCACGATCCTCGTCTTTCCAATCAGGGCAATCATCGTATTTGCCCTGATCCTCGACGGCATTTTCCGGCCGCTTTACCGGCCCATTATCAGGACCATATCCGGCCTGACATTCATCAGGCGACTTGAAAGCCGGATTGCCGGCTTGCCGCGTCTCGCCATCCTGCTCTGTCTTGCCGTGCCCTTCGCCATTGCCGAACCCATGAAGATCGTCGGCCTTCTCCTGATTGCCCACGGCGCAATCAAGACCGGGATCGGCCTGACGATCCTTGCCCATCTGGCAACCTTCCTGATCGTCGAACGCATCTATCACGCGGGCAGGGAAAAGCTCCTCACCTATGCCTGGCTCGCCTGGATCATGCGTTATGTGCGCTTCGCCCGTTCCTTTTACGATCGCGCCAAACTCGCGACCTTGAACTGGATCCGACTGAGGGTCATGGAATTCCAGAGGTAGGGGCGTTTCCGTTATTTCCGGCGGCGCAGCGTCTTGAGGACATATTCCACAAGTGCGGTGGACTGCAACGAAACGAGGATGATGGCAATGCCGAGCACGACACGGGTTTCCGGCACCTCATCAAACAGGAAATATCCGACAGCCGTGACGAACAGGATCGAGAGATAGCTGACGGGTGCGAGAACGCTGGCATCGGCGATACGGTAGGCCCGCAGGAAGCAATATTGCCCCATCTGCGCCAGAAGCCCGATGGCCAGCAGCGGACCCCAGTCGAGCGGCGCAACCGGCTTCCACGTCCAGATCGCCGGAACGGCGGTGATGACGGCAAGGCCGACGGTATAAAACACCATCATGACCGTGGTGTTTTCCTGCCGCAGCGCCCGGGTCTGGATCACGGCAAGTGCGCCGAACACCACCGACACAAGGACGGCAAGCACGCCTGCGTTAAACTCCGCCCCACCCGGCCCGATAACGACGAGCACGCCAGCAAACGCAAGACAGGCTCCGGCCCAGCGATATCGGCTCACCCTTTCACCGAGAAAGGCAACTGCCATCGCCATCGTCACCAGCGGTCGGGAAAAGCCGACGGCGTTGACGGTGGCAAGCGGCAGCAGGGTGATGGCGATGAAATTGCTGGTAAGCGCAATGGCGTTGCAGCAGATGCGGAAAAGGTTGCGCCAGGGATATTTGACGCGCAGCATCTCCATCCGATGCCGCCAGATGAGCGGCAGGATAAAGATGAGGCCGATCATGGCCCGGATGAAGACGAGCTGGAAGGCGGGATAGGTAACGCCCTGTGCCTTGACGAGCGCCGTCATTCCACCCGAAACGAGGGCCATATCCAGAAGCAGCCAGCCGACACCCGCGCGCGTATCCGTTTCGCGCGGGTTTCCCCGTTTTTCGCTTTGCCCGTGGCCATTCACGCCGGCTGCACAAGATTGGCCATGAGGCGGAAGGCCCCCGGCACCAGCTTGTCCATCTGGTGATGCAGCACGAGGCTGGTATGGGTGTGCCTGCCCTTGCCAATGACACCCGAGACCAGCGCGCCCTTCAGCGGCTGCTCATCGACATCATGCATGGCCAGCAATGGCTCATAGACATCATCCCAGCGCGATGCGAAATAAAGCCCGCGCTCCTTGTCCCAGCCCGCCCAGTCGGCGGCATCGATGACATTGGGCCCGGCAAGCAGCGGATGGTCGGGCAAGAGCATGGTCACCTCCGCCTTCGGGTCCGTTACCCGCCAACGCAGCGACGGTTTGCCGATTTCAAGACGCCGGACCGGCGTTGTCTCCGGGTTCCATCCGTCGGTCGGCCGGTGATAGAGCGTGACCAGATGGCCGCCGTTTTCGACAAAGCGATGGAGCTTCTCCGTCGCGGCAGTGAGATCCCTGCGGATGCCGAAGGCGAATATGCCGACGACGATTGTCGTGAAAGACGAGAGATCGCCGCCGAGCGCCTGCGCGTCGAGTTCGGTGACATCGAGACCCATGCGCGACATCCATGAGCCGACCCGGTCCGCACCTCCGCCGACATAACCCATCCGCGCGCCCTTGGGCAGCTTCAGGTCCAGCGACAGGATTTTCATGACGGACGGGGCGAGAAACCGCACCCGGCCAATATGCGGATAGGCGATGGGGGTGATCTGGAAGGCCGGCTGCGACCCGGAAATCGCCTCAAGCTGTGCAAGCCCCGCCGCGCCCTCGCCCGTGCGTTCGGCAATCCAGTCGTCTCCCGATTTTTGCACATTCCAGCCGCCGGCGCTCCTGAATGACAGCGGTGTATCCGCGCCTTTCACGAGGGCCTGAAACACATGTGTGTCCCGGCCTTGTCCCAGCGGAACGAGAAAAGCATCCGGCGAAAGCGTGAGCGACTGCGCCGGCGTAACGAAAAACGGTTCTTCCAGATCGAAGAAGGCGCAAACCTCCCGCCCTTCAAGCGTTGCAGCCACACGCACGAAACCATGGCCGTTGCCGCCTGCCGCTTTCCAGTCCGGCTGATAGAGGCCCGAGACAGCCGCGTTTTGATCGGCCGCGAGGGAAAAGACAACCGTCTGTCCCAACGAGCTGATGGACGACGACACTCCACTCGGAAGGACCGGTGTTACCTTGACATCGAATTCGGCTGCCCGGTCGGAAAGCTCCACATAAAGTGACGTTTCCCCGCCCGGAACGATCTCCGCCGGTTCGGCATAGGCCCTCTCGAAAAGATCAAGCGCCGTCAGAATGGCAGCATCGACCTCGGCCCGCTTGCGCGTGATCCTGTGGCCGTGCAAGTCCGTGAATTCGATTGCCGCGGCTTCATCCACCTTTTGCAGAAGGGCTGCCGCATCCAGCAGCGATCTGGTGATTTCCCGCGTATCGGGAAAGGCCGCAATCGCCCTGGTGATGGCCTGTTCGGCCTCGACCAGCGCTTTATGGGATTCGGCATCCAGCCCCGCAACGCCAGCAAGGGCGGCAAGCGTCGATGGCAGGTTGTCGAGGATCGATCCTTCTTCTCGATTGGCGGCGTCAGAGAGTTCGAGATGAAGCGGCCAGAGTTCCTGCGCCCGCTTCGGCCAGTGCCCCATCCCCTGCGAGGCATGGTAATAACGCGACCATTCGCCGATACGGTCATATTCGGCACCGGTCGCCTGCTCCCTGCCGGCCGCATTGATCGTCAGTGTCGTTTCCGGCGGCGGCACTTCGTCATCATAGGTATCGCCACCGCCCGACCATGCCGGGAGGTAGAACTTCGCCACCTTCCAGGGCTTCAGCCCCTCGGAGAAATGTTCAGGGTAAGCGGAAGGATCGGCCGCCAACGCAATCGCGCTTCTTGCAGCCCGCGTCATGGCGCGGTGATGCCCATGCTGCCCCGGCACATCGAGAAATGTCGGAATGACGATATCGGGCCGCTCCTTGCGATAGGCCCGCACCAACCGCTCGACGATGCGCTGCTGCCCCCAGCGGCCGAAGGTCTGGTCGCCATCCTTGGAGAAGCCGAAATCGTGGATCATATCCGCCGGTCCGTGGCCGAGCCAGCTTATGTCGGCATCGATGACACGGGCGGCCTCTTCGAGTTCCCGCGAGCGAATGACGCCGAGCGCCCCCAGCCTCTCCGGCCCCAGCGCGTTCTGCCCGCCCTCGCCGCGTGTCGAACAGGCGATGATGATCCGAATGCCGAGTTCCATGCGGAAATAGGCAAGAAGGCCGTTCTGCTCATCATCCGGATGCGCGCCGGTATGCATGACGGTGGCCGTGGATTTCAGCGCGCTCAGCTTGCGGTGCAGGCGAACGAGCCAAGGATCGGCCATCTGCCGTTCGATGCGTTCGCGGGGGGTAAGCATGGGCGGTCTCCTCCAATATTCAGCCCGGCGCCTGTGTTGCGGCTCCCGGGGATGTCTCCAGTTTTGGTGTGACGATGTCGAACAGCGGCAGTGCCGCAGCGCCAAGGGCGGCGGTCAACTGCCCGGATTTGCCATGCATGACGCGCGGCAGTTCCCGCTGCCGCCGGCTTGCGACCGAGGTCGGCAAATCCCCCATGCGCTGAATGATGTCGCTGATGATGACCTCCGGCAGCGCGCCACCGAGGATGACCGTCTGCGGATCGAGAATGTTCTCCAGCATGGCGATCATCGGCGCGAGATGGGCCGCCGCGTCGTCGATCCACTCTGTCACGACCGGATCGCCGGCTTTGAACAGGGCTTCAAGATCGCCAAGTTCCGTATCGGCGATACCGGCATGGCCGAGCTTTTCCTTCAGCACATAAACGGAAGCATAGGCCTCCAGGCAACCTTTCTGCCCGCAGGAAGGGCAGGCCCTGCCCTGCGGCGATACGGTGACATGACCGATTTCGCCGGCGTTTCCGAATGCGCCGCGATAGGGCGCGCCATCCTGAATGATGCCAAGACCGATACCGACGCCGAAATAGATCATGCAGAAATTGGGGATCGCCAGCCCCGCACCAAACAGGCGTTCCCCGACGGCTGCGGCCGTCGCGTCATTTTCCACCACCACCGGCTGGCCGCAGGCATCGCTCAGCATCTGGCGGGCATCGATCCCGCCCCAGCCGGAAAGGGTCGTTGGCCCGACCGAGGTCATGCCATCGATCTCGAAGGGACCGGGCATGACGACGCCGGTGCCGAGCAGCCTGCAACCGAGATTTTTCGCGACAGCCGCGTGCTCGGCGGCGAAGGTCTTGAATATGGCCTCCGGCGTGGTGTCCGTGAGCGGCGTGACGCGATGGGTACGCAGCACGCCGGCCAGATCGAGGCCAACGGTGACCATATGGTCGGCGGCGATTTCTACGCCGATCGTCGCGCCGCCATCCGGATTGACGGCGAACTGGATCGGCGGCTGGCCCCTGCCGGTGCGGCGGCGGCCGAGTTCCTTCAGCAATTCCTCGCCCACCAGCTCATCGACGATGTTGGCGACTGCCTGGGCTGTCAGATGGGTGATCTTGGCGATCTGGGCGCGGCCGAGCGAACCGTGGCGCCTGACGAGGTCGAGGACGACTCGCCTGTTATGCTCGCGGCTCCGCTCAGGATTTTTTCCGATTGCTACGGGATAGGCATCCACCGTGTGCACCGTCATCTCTTCAATTTCCCCGTCCCTTGGAAAATTCATAACGTCCAAATGACGATAAGCGCAATATAATAATTCAAGTAAATTATCTTATTGACAAATGCCCGTGTTCGGAGAACCGTAGAGAACGACCGGGGGTCAGGCTCGCATGGGGGATGGGACACGAAAATTCCCGTTGCCGGCCGAATAAGTGAGCGCGCGCGAAAGCGCGGATAAAGGGAACGATCGCTCCGCATCCGGAAGACCGGACGGAGAAAATGGAGGGTTACATGCGCAGGGCAACTCTGTTCGCCGGCTTGGTCGCCGGTTTCAGCACATTTGCATTCAACGCCGCCCAGGCGGTTGAAATCGAATATTGGCAATATGTCTTCGACACACGCGTAAAAGCCATGGATGAGCTGATCGCGGAATTCCAGAAGGCCAATCCTGACATCACCGTCAAGCAGGTGACCTTTCCATACGCCGATTACCAGACGCGCGTCATCGCCGCCAATCTTTCCGGCAAGGGTCCTGATGTGATGCAGCTGTTCTATGGCTGGCTGGACAAGTTCGCGGCCGGCGGCATCCTGCAGCCACTGCCGACCGACACCTTCCCGCATGACAAGATCGAAAGCGAATTCTTCCCGATCGTCAGCGCCATGAAGCGCGGCGACGATTATTACGGCCTGCCGACGGCGGTTCGTTCGCTGGCGCTTTTCTACAACAAGAAGCTCTTCACCGAAGCGGGCCTTGACGCCGCCAATCCGCCGAAGACGCTCGACGAATTCGTGGCGGCTGCGGAAAAGATCGCCAAGCACGACGCCGCCGGAAACCTGACGGTCGCCGGCTCGACGCTCGACATGGGCGGCCAGGATCACCAGTGGTGGCGTGAAGTCCTCATTCGCCAATATGGCGGCGAGCCCTATACCGACAACGACCAGAAGGTCACCTATAATAGCGAGGCGGGCGTTCAGGCGCTTAAATTCTACACCAGCCTGCAGCTTGAAAAGAAGATCGGTCAGGTGGGCTTCATGGATGAGGGCCAGGCCGCCTTCCGCGCCGGCAAGGCCGGCATGACCATCGACGGCACCTTCCGGCTGGGCTCGTTCCGCACCATCAAGGATTTCGAATGGGGCGTGACCGAACTTCCCACCAACGACAAGAACATCCGCTCCAACTATGCGAGCTATTTCGCCAACGGCATCAGCGCCAAGACGACGGGTGAAGAGCTTGAGGCGTCCAAGAAGTTCCTCGCCTATATCTCTTCCCCGGAAGCCATGGCGATCTGGCTGAAGACGGTGGGTGAACTGCCGGCACGCCGCTCTGCGGCCCTGACCGAAGAAAACCTTAAGGACCCGATCTACGCACCATTCCTGAAGGGTCTGGAATATGCCCATACGACGCTGTTCATGGACGAAGCCGCCCAGCGGCAGAACGCCATCGACATGACCAACCGGGTGCTTCTCGAAGGTCAGTCGGTCGAAGATTCCATCAAGCAGGCCGCCGAGGCCGAGCAGGAAATCATCGACGCGGCGAAACCCTGAAAACCGCAGGTCCAACCATGACAGCGATAGATCAACAGGGGGCGGCATCCGGCCGCCCCGGCGGCTCCTTTGGAGATCGCCTTTCCATGCGCACCAAACGGCTTTTGTGGATCTGGAGCTTTCTGGCGATCCCGATCCTGTTTTACAGCGTCATCCGTTTTTACCCGACGCTGCAGGCCTTCTACCTGTCCTTCACCAACTGGGACCTGCTCAGGCCGGCAAAGTTCATCGGCATCGCCAATTACGTCAAGCTGTTCAAGGACCCGCAATTCTGGAAGGTGTTCAAGAACACCTTTGCCTATCTTATCGTCGGCACGCCGATCAGCCTCGTTCTGGCTTTCGTCATCGCATTTTATCTGGACCGGGTGCGCATTCTGCATGGTTTCATCCGCGCGCTTTATTTCCTGCCCTACCTGACCACGGCTGCCGCCATGGCCTGGGTCTGGCGCTGGTTCTATCAGCCGCCGCCCATCGGCATCATCAACGACGTCCTCGGCATGATCGGCATTCCCCAGCAGCCCTTTATTCGCTCCACCGATCAGGCGCTTTATTCGGTCATGGTAACCGCCATCTGGGCTGGCCTCGGTTTCCAGATCATCATCTTCATGGCCGGGCTGCGCGCCATTCCGACGACATTTTACGAAGCCGCCCGCATCGACGGGCTGGGTGAATGGGCGATCCTGCGCAAGATAACCTTGCCGCTTCTGAAACCCACCACCGTTTTCCTCGTGGTGTTTTCCTCGATCGGCTTCCTGCGCATTTTCGACCAGGTCTATAACATGACCACCAATGATCCGGGCGGCCCGCTCGGCTCCACCAAACCGCTGGTGCTGATGATCTACCAGACCGCGTTCAACTCCTATGCGATGGGCTATGCCGCTGCGCAGACGGTTGTCCTGTTCACCATTCTTCTCGTCGTATCGCTGATCCAGCTCTGGGTCCTGAGGGAAAAGAAATGAGCGAAGCCTCGCCACTCTCCCACGCCCGTATCCGCCCCGGCCGCATTCTCGCCTGGACGCTGCTGTTCATCGGCGGCCTGATCATGGTTTCGCCGCTGCTCTTCATGTTCGCGACCTCGTTCAAGACGGCGGATCAGGTTTACGATCTACGTCTCATTCCGGCTGCGCCGACGCTTGCAAACTACATCACCGTCATGGCCGACGGCCGTTTCCTGCGCTGGTTCTTCAACTCGATGCTGGTTGCGGTCATCGTCACCGTGTCCAACTGCTTCTTCGACAGCCTCGTCGGGTACACGCTGGCGAAATTCGAGTTCCGCGGCCGTTACTTCATCTTCCTCGCCATCCTCTCGACGCTGATGATACCGACAGAAATGCTGGTCATTCCCTGGTATCTGATGTCCAGCCAGCTGGGCTGGCTCGACAGCTACTGGGGCATCATGTTCCCGGGCATGATGACGGCCTTCGGCACCTTCCTGATGAAGCAGTTCTTCGAGACGGTTCCGAACGACTTCATCGAGGCAGCGCGCGTCGATGGGCTCAACGAATTCCAGATATGGTGGAAGGTCGCCCTGCCGCTGGTGACGCCGGCGCTCTCCGCACTCGCGATCTTCACCTTCCTCGGCAACTGGACAGCCTTTTTCTGGCCGCTGATCGTCACGACAAGCAAGGAACTCTACACCCTGCCGGTCGGTCTTTCGAGCTTTGCCGTGGAACAGCAGATCCAGTGGGAAATGATCATGACGGGCGCAGCCATTGCGACCATCCCTACCCTCATCGTCTTCATCGTCCTGCAACGCTACATCGTGCGCGGTGTGATGCTGGCGGGCCTGAAAGGATAATATCATGGCCGATATCAACCCGCGCCAGTCGGATACCAGCAAGTTTCCCGACCCTGTCTACAAGGAAACCGTGCTGCGCCCGCTTTTCGACGGCGCCAAGAACCACCATGTCGACGGCTTCCGCCGCATAGACCGCGCTCATCTGGTCATGCTGCGCGAAACCGGCATTCTCGATGCCGAAACAGCGGCCAAGATCGCCGGCGCGCTTGAGGATATCGACAGGACCATCGAGCCCTCCGAGCTCGTCTATACCGGCGAAGTCGAGGATTTTTTCTTCCTGATCGAGAAGGAGCTGAAAGCCCGCATCGGCGTCGATGTCGCCGGCCGCCTGCACACGGCCCGTTCGCGCAACGATATCGATCACACGCTGTTCAAGATCGGCCTGAAGGACAAGATCGACACGCTCACCGCCAAGGCGCGGGTTTTACTGAAAGCGCTGATCGATGCCGCCGAGCGTAACCAATCCACGCTGATCGTGGCCTATACGCATGGGCAGCCGGCCCAGCCCACCACCTTCGGCCACTATCTTTCCGCCGCCATTGAGGTGCTGATCCGGGATATCGACCGCTTCGCGGAGGCGCGCCGCATCGTCGATCTTTCGCCGATGGGCGCTGCCGCCATCACCACCTCGGGCTTTCCCATTGATCGTGCACGCGTTGCCGAATTGCTGGGCTTTGCCGCGCCCTTACGCAATTCCTATTCCTGCATCGCCGCCGTGGATTATACGACGGCAACCTATGGCGCGATCGAACTGATGTTCCTGCATCTCGGCCGGCTCATTCAGGATTTCCAGTTCTGGACGAGTTTTGAGGTCGGCCAGATCTACGTGCCGAATTCGCTGGTGCAGATTTCCTCGATCATGCCGCAGAAACGCAATCCGGTGCCGATCGAACATCTGCGCCACCTCGCCAGCCAGACCTTCGGCCGGGCGCGGACCGTGCTGGATGTGATGCACAACACGCCCTTCACCGACATGAATGACAGTGAGGGCGAGACGCAGGGCATGGGTTACGAGGCCTTCACTTCTGCCGGCCGGGTTCTCGATCTTCTTGCCAGCCTCGTTGGCCAGATCAGCATCGATCCTGAAAGGGTCGACCAGAACATCCGCCGATCCTGCATCACCATCACGGAACTGGCGGATTCGCTTGTCCGCATCGAAGACCTGTCGTTCCGCCAGGCGCATGAAATTGCCGCAACCGTCGCCAAAAGCGTCGTCGCCCTGAAGGGCGACCTGCCGAATGACGGTTACCAGCCATTCCTTAGGGCATTCAGTGAACTGACAGGACGCGAGACCGGCATCGACGAGGACAAATTCAGGCAGATCGTCTCGCCGGAACACTTCGTCGCGGTGCGCGCCCGTTTTGGCGGCCCGGCACCCGAACCCATGCGGGAAGCGATTGCGGCATACCGCGACAGGCTCGGCGCTTTTGATGCGGAAGCACAGCGGTTCGCCGATCACGAAGCGGCGAAAGCCGCCGAACTGGCAGAGAAATTCACCGCCCTGACGGGAGCGCGATAATGGCGACAATCGAACTCAATCAACTCGTGAAGCGCTACGGCAAGGTCGAAGCGGTCAAAGGCATAGATCTCGCCATTGAAGACGGCGAGTTCGTCGTTTTTGTCGGCCCTTCCGGCTGCGGCAAATCCACCACGCTGCGCATGATCGCCGGGCTGGAAGAGATTTCCGATGGCACGCTCAAGATCGCCGGTAACGTCGTCAATGAGAAAGAACCGAAACAGCGCAACATCGCCATGGTCTTCCAGAACTATGCGATCTATCCGCATATGACGGTTCGCCAGAATATTGGTTTTGGACTTTACACATCAAAGCTCGACAAGACGGAAAAGAACCGCCGCATCGAAGAGGCCGGCCGGGTGCTGGGGCTTGAAGCCCTGCTCGACCGCCGTCCCGCGGCCCTGTCGGGCGGCCAGCGGCAGCGCGTCGCCATCGGCCGCGCCATGGTGCGCGATCCCGCAGCCTTCCTGTTCGATGAGCCGCTCTCCAATCTCGATGCGCAGTTGAGATCGCAGATGCGCATTGAAATCAAGCGCTTGCACCAACGTCTTAAGACGACAACCGTCTACGTCACCCATGATCAGGTGGAAGCCATGACCATGGCGGACCGTATCGTGGTGATGAAGGACGGCCATATATTGCAGGTCGGCACTCCGACGGAACTTTACGAAACACCCGTCGATATCTTCACCGCCCGCTTCATCGGCAGCCCCTCGATGAACCTGCTGCGAGGGACCAAAACAACCAGCAGCGTTGCGCCCTCCGCCAACGGTGAGCTTCTGATCGGCGTCCGGCCGCATGATCTGCTGGTCGGCGAGAACGGCGCTGCACAGGGAACGTTTACACTTGAGGGAACGGTAACGGCGGTCGAGCCGCTGGGGCCGGAGACGCTCGTGCATCTGGATACGGACACCACCTCGGTGATCGCCACGGCCAGAGGCAAATCCATTCCCGCTGTCGGCAGCCGGTTGCAATGCCAGGCGGCAACAGGCGCGCTTTATCTTTTCGATGCGAAAACGGAAAAGCTTCTGGGTCGCGCATGATGACAACAGAAAAAACAGCCGTCATCAGCATCGGCCGGATCTATTGCGACCTCATTTTCACCGGGCTCGATGAATTGCCTGTGCTCGGCCGGGAACTGTTTGCCCGCGACATGGAAATTGCCGCCGGCGGCGGCGCCTTCATTGCCGCCGCACATTTTGCCCATATAGGCCGCCCGGTTGCGTTGCTGGCAAGGCTTGGCACCGATACGTTTTCGCGCGATATCGGTGAGAAAATGGCAAAAAGCGGCGTCGACCTGCAGTTTCTGGAACATGCAACAGATGCCGGACCGCAAGTCACGGTGGCGACGGTGGTCGGTCAGGACCGGGCATTTCTGACGCGCCGCGCCGGTGCCGCCCGGCCGTCAACGCTGGATGCCGCCTTTGCGTGGAGCAAGGCGAGACATCTGCACATCGCCGAATTCGCTACCCTGCACGAGATTCCCGATCTGGTCTCACGCGCCAAGGCGAGCGGATTGTCCGTTTCTCTCGATCCAAGCTGGGATGCAGCGCTGATCTACGACAAGGGCCTGCTCAGGGCCTGTGCGGGCGTCGACGTGTTTTTGCCCAATCTCGAAGAGGCCGAAGCGATCACTGGTCATTCTGACCCGGAAACCGCGATCCGCGCCCTGGCAGAGACGTTTCCCGTCGTGGCCTTGAAAGGCGGCGCGCAGGGCGCGTGGGTTTCCTCTCAGACGGGGCTGCAGCATGTGGCGGCCCAGAAAGTCCCGGTTATCGATACGACCGGCGCAGGCGATGCCTTTAATGCCGGTTTTCTGGATGCGTGGCTTCAGGGGCAGGACGAACAGCGATGCCTCAAAGCCGGGGTCGCTGCGGGCAGCCTTGCCGTGCAGGCGGCAGGCGGTGCACCGAGGGTGACCGCCGCCGCTTGAGGCATCCCGCCTGTTTTACTCGCCACGCGGAAAACGCTGGTTTTCCTCCAGCACGTTGAGGTCCATGTGGTTGCGCATATAGCGCTCCGAGGCTTTCTGCAGGGGCTGGTAATCCCACGGATAATAGGCGCCGTTGCGCAGCGCCTTGTAGACCACCCAGCGTCGCGCCTGGCTTTCGCGAACGGCGGCGTCGAACACCGGCAATTGCCAACGCCGGCCAATCTCGGCGGAAAGCGATGATAGCACATCGCTGAAAGCAGGATCGCCGGCAAGGTTGGTGCGCTCTTCCGGATCGGCCTCGAGATCATAGAGCAGCGGCGGATCGGCCTCGCAGACCGACAGCTTGTAGCGGCCGTCCCTGATGGCGACGAGCGGTGCGATGGAGCCTTCGGCGGCATATTCCATCGGCACCGGGCCACGCCCGCCGGTCCCGTGAGCCAGCGCCGCCAGATCTTCGCCATCCGTCCAGCGTTTGAGTGACGTAATATCAAGCCCGGCAAGTCCACACAGCGTCGGCGTGACATCGAGTGTCGAGACAGGGGCATCGATCAAAGCCGGCTGCCAGCCGGGTGCGGCCACCATCAGCGGCACACGGGCGGACCCCTCGAAGAAACACATCTTGAACCACAGGCCACGCTCGCCCAGCATATCGCCATGGTCTGACAGGAAGAGGATGATCGTGTCCTCCTCCATCCGCGTCGCCTTCAGGACGTCGAGAATTTCGCCGACCTTTTCGTCGATATAGGAGATATTGGCGAAATAACCGCGTCGTGCCCGGCGTATCTGCTCGCCTGTGATCTCGAACGCCCCGTGATCGCAGGCTTCCAGCAGCCGTTTCGAATGCGGGTCGTGTTCATCGAAGGAAAGCGCTTCCGTCTCTGGCTCGAGCGCCGGGCAGTCTTCATAGAGGTCCCAGAATTTGCGCCGCGCCACATAGGGGTCGTGCGGGTGGGTGAAGCTGACCGTCAGACACCACGGCCGGTCGTCAAGGCGGCGCGACAGGTCGTAAAGCTTGCGGGTGGCGTTATAGGCCACCTCGTCGTCATATTCCATCTGGTTGGTGATTTCGGCGACACCCGCGCCAGTCACCGAACCGAGATTGTGATACCACCAGTCGATCCGCTCACCCGGCTTGGTATAATCGGGTGTCCAGCCGAAATCGGCGGGATAGATATCCGTCGTCAGGCGCTCTTCGAAGCCATGCAGCTGGTCCGGGCCGACGAAATGCATCTTTCCTGAAAGGCCGGTGTAATAACCCGCCGCCCGCAGGTGATGCGCATAGGTCGGGATATCGGAAGCAAATTCGGCGGCATTGTCGTAAACCCGCGTGCGGCTCGGCAATTGCCCGGACATGAAGGAGGCGCGGGCCGGCGCGCAGAGCGGGCTTGCCGTATAGGTGTTGGCGAAGCGGACGGACCGCTTCGCCAGTGTTTTGAGATGGGGTGCGTGAAGAAAATCGGCCGGGCCGTCGGGAAAAAACGTTCCGTTGAACTGGTCGGCCATAAGGATCAGGATATTGGGACGCGGCATTTCCACTTTCCGGCTTAGAGACCAAGCTTGCCTTTGACGGCGTCCGCACCCGGCTTGCCATCCAGCGTGGTAACGCCCTGCAGCCAGCCATCCAGCGCCTGCGGATTGGCCTTCAGCCATGCCGCTGCCGCAGCTTTCGAATCCTCGCCGCCGAGAATGGAGCCCATCAGGGTATTTTCCATGCCGATATCGAATTTCAGGTTCTTGAACAACGTCGCCGCATTCGGGCATTGCTGCGGCCAGCCGGTGCGGGCGAGCGTATAAACTTCCGCGCCGCCGAAATTCGGACCGAAATAGGCGTCGCCGCCGGAGAGATAGGCGATATCGATCTTCTCATTCATCGGATGCGGCGCCCAGGCGAGGAAGACCACCGCCTTCTTGTCCCTGCCCGCCCGTTCCACCTGCGCCAGCATCGCCTGTTCACCGGATTCGACGAGCTGCCAGCCCTTCAGGCCGAAATCATTGGCGTCGATGATCTTCTGGATATTCTGGTTGGCCGGTGCACCCGGCTCGATGCCGTAAATCTTGCTTTCGAACTCATCGGCATGTTTGGCGAGATCGGCGAAATCCTTGACGCCCTTTTCCGCCATATAGGCCGGCACTGCCAATGTGAACTTGGCGCCCTCAAGGTTCTTCGTCATCACCTCGGCCGCCTTGGCGGCATTCAGATCGTCCACGAAGGATTTCTGCGCCGGCATCCAGTTGCCGAGGAAAACGTCGATCTCGCCGTTTTTCATCGCCTGATAGCCGATCGGCACCGACAGTGTCTTGACGTCAGCCTCATAACCCAAGGCATCCAGCAGCACGGAGGCAACGCCATTGGTGGCGGTGATGTCGGTCCAGCCGGGATCGCTGAGCCGGATCGTCTTGCAAGCCGCGTCATCGGCCGCCTGAAGCGGGGTGGAGAAGGCCGCCACGGACAGAAAAAGACCGGCGGCGATGCGATGCAGATGAGAAATGGTTTTCATTGCGGCTCCCCTTTTATCAATCCAGTTTATTGAACACCACGTTGCTTTTGCCTGTGAAGCGGGTATTTTTCGATAGTTGATATAAGGAATTTTAATGTCAGACCGGCCGCTTGACCTGGGATGGATGCGCATTTTCACCGAGGTTGCCCGCCGCGGCAGCCTGACGGCGGCGGCTGCATCCCTGCGGCTGACGCAGCCGGCCGTAAGCTATCAGATTCGCCGGCTGGAGGAGGAACTCCGCGTAGCGCTCGTGCAGCGCAGACATCGCGGCATCGAACTGACGACGGAGGGTCAGAGGCTGTTCGAGATCGTCTCGCGCAATGTCGACGCCATCGACCTTCTGGCGCAGCAGCTTCGCCGGACGGAGGAGCGGCAGACCATCCGTCTGCACACGGACTATGCCTTCTCGTCCCTGTGGCTCATCCCGCGTATGCACGGATTTCGTGCGCTCAACCCCGACATCAACATCCAGATCGTCGCCACGCAGGATCCACTCGGCCAGGGCAAACACGACAGTGATGTGATGGTGATTTTCGGCACGCGGCAGGAGGCGGGCGAAGGAGCGGTATTGCTGCTTTCGGAAAAGGTCACGCCGGTCTGCTCGCCGGCGCTCCTGGCGGAAACGCCGGCACCGGCGGGCGTCGCTGATTTTTCACGCCATAAACTCATCCACCTCGAAAACACCTCGCAGGCGCACTGGTTCGACTGGGCTGCCTATTTCAAGCATTTTGGCGTGCATCGCGGTGCCGAGCATGATGGCGGCGATATCAGCTTCAACAATTACACCATGGTGGTGCAGGCAACCATCGGCGAACAGGGTTTCGCGCTCGGCTGGGCCGGGCTGGTCGATCCGTTGCTCGAGGCCGGTGTTCTGGTGACGGCCGGCCCGAGCCTTGATGCACCGGGACGCGGCTACTGGCTGATGCGGCCGAAAAGCAGCGACAGCGCGGTGAGAAAACTCACCGGCTGGCTGATCGACGAGCGACGATAACGCCGCCCGCCAGCCTGTACCGTTTGCGGTTCAGATGGGATAGTGCAGCGGCCCATCCTGCAGCGTGACCCAGCGTAGTTCGGTGAATTCCGCAATGCCCGCCGTACCGCCAAAGCGGCCGTATCCGGAGGCCTTGACGCCGCCGAAAGGCATCTGCGCCTCATCGTGAACAGTCGGGCCGTTGATGTGGCAAATGCCGCTTTCGATGCGGGCGGCAATGGCAAGCGCCCGCGCCTGATCCCTGCCGAAAATCGCAGCGGAAAGACCGAACTCGGTTTCGTTGGCGATGCTCACGGCCTCGTCGATGCTGCCGGCCCTGATGATGGAGACGACGGGACCGAAGCTTTCCTCGGCGTAAAGCCGCATGGCGGGCGTGACGCCATCGACGGCGATCGCATCCACCATCGTGCCATTGCCGCCGCCGCCCGCGACCAGCCGCGCGCCCTTGGAGACGGCATCATCCACCAGCGCCCGGATGCGCGATGTCGCTTCGGCGCTGACCAGCGAGCCGAGCGGTGTTTTGCCCTCGCGCGGATCGCCGGCCGTGAGGCTCGAAGCCTTTTTGGCGAAGGCCTCGACAAATGTATCGGCAACGCTGTCGAGCACGATGATGCGCTCCGTCGACATGCAGATCTGGCCCTGGTTCATATAAGCGCCGAAAGCAGCAGCCGCGACAGCCGCGTCGATGTCGGCATCATCAAGCACGATGAACGGCGCCTTGCCGCCCAGTTCCAATAGCGTCGGCTTCAGATAACGGCCGGCCGTTTCGGCAATCACCCGGCCGACGCGGGTCGAGCCGGTGAAATTCACGCGTCTAACGGCGGGGTGCGCGATCAGCGTATCGACGATCTTCGCCGCATCTTCCGGCGCATTGGAGACGGCGTTGAGCACACCCTTGGGCAGACCCGCCGAAGCGACGGCTTCTATGATCAGCGCATGGGTGCGCGGGCACAGTTCCGAGGTCTTCATGACAACCGTATTGCCGCAGGCCAGCGGCGTGGCGATGGAGCGCACGCCGAGAATAACAGGCGCATTCCACGGCGCCATGGACAGGACGACACCTGCCGGCTGACGCAATGCCATTGCCATGGTTCCCGGACGGTTGGAGGGGATGATCTCGCCCTTGATCTGGGTGGTCAGGCTTGCCGCCTCCACCAGCATGTCGCTCGCCAGTTTGACGTTGAACCCGGCCCAGGCGTCGGTCGCGCCAATTTCGTCCTTCATCGCCTGGGTAATATCAGGCCCGGCGGCGAGAAGCGCCTGCGCGGCAGCCAGAAGCAGGCGGCGGCGTTCACCGGGCGGCGTTGCCGACCAGACGGGAAAGGCCGCCGCCGCGGCATCGGCCGCACGGGTGGCGTCCTCTACCGTTGCTGCCGCCGCGCTGGTCGCCACATCGCCGGTAATGGGGTTGCTGCGTTCGAAACGCTTGCCGCTTACGGCCGGGCAATGATCGCCGCCGATGAAAAGATTGACAGTCTGCATGGTCTTTCTCCTGAGTTCAGACAATGGCGGCGGTGGTGCCGCCGAGAAACGCCCGTTGCACGGCGGGATCGGCGGACAGGGCCTCAGCCGTGCCTGCCCCGACGATCCGCCCTGCTTCCAGCAAATAACCGCGATCGGCAAGCGCAAGGCTTTCGCGCACATTCTGCTCCACAAGCAGAATGGAAAGGCCGCTCTTTTTGATCTCCGCCAGGGCGGCAAAAAGTTCCTGCGTAACGATGGGCGCAAGGCCAAGGCTCGGCTCGTCCAGCAGCAGATAGTCCGGTGCCGACATCAAAGCACGCGCGATGGCGACCATCTGCTGTTCGCCGCCGGACATGGTGCCGGCAAGCTGCTGCCGCCGCTCCGCAAGGCGGGGAAACAGTGCGAAAATATGCTCTCGTGTCGCCTTTTCCGCTGAACGGGCATGGCGGGGATTGGCCCCGAGACGGAGATTATCCTCCACCGTCAGCGCCGCGAAAATTCCGCGCCCCTCCGGCACCAGCGCCACGCCCCGCTCCACGATCTGATGGGCGGGAACAGCGGCAAGCGACGAACCGTTGACGCGCACGCCTCCGGAGGCCGGAGCCACCATGCCGCCGACCGCTTTCAGCAGTGATGACTTGCCGGCGCCATTGGCACCGAGCAGCACCACCGTTTCGCCCTTGGCAACATTGAGCGATATGCCGTCAACCGCGAGATGTTTGCCGTAACGGATTGTCAGTGCGTCTATTTCAAGCATGTGCCGCTCCCAGATAGGCGGAAATGACCTGCGGATCATCAAGCACCACGGCCGTCGGTCCGTCGGCGATCTTGCGACCGGCCGCCATGACCACGGATCGCGGGCAGAGTGCGCGCACGGCGGCCATGATATGTTCGACCAGCAGGATCGTCGTACCCTCGGACGCCAGCCGCCGGATCAGCGCTATTCCTTCCTGCAGCTCCGTGGGGTTAAGGCCCGCAAGCCATTCGTCGAGAAGCAGAAGCTTCGGTTCGCCCGCCAGCGCACGCGCCAGTTCGAGCCGTTTCTGGTCGATATAGGTGAGATCGCCGGCCGGCATGGTTTCCCGTCCGGCAAGACCTATTCTTTCAAGGCAGGCCCGCGCGACCTTCTCTGCCTCGGGACGCGAAAGCCGCTTCGGCCCGAACATGGCCGATACGGCAACGTTTTCAAGCAGGGAAAGCGACGGCAAAAGCCGCACGAGCTGGAAGGTGCGCGCCACGCCGGCGCGCGCAATCACATCCGGCCGCCGGCCGGCAATCTCCTGCCCTTTCAGCCGGATCGACCCTTCGGTGGGCTTCAGCGCCCCGGAGATCAGGTTCATCAGCGTCGTCTTGCCGGAGCCGTTCGGCCCGAGCAGCCCGATGACCTCGCCGGCCTCGATTGTGAGGCCAAGGCCATCCACCGCCTTCAGCCCGCCGAAGGTCTTGCGGATATCGGTGATTTCGAGAACGGCGCTCATGCGGCTTTCTCCTTTTTGCGCAGCTTCTCCAGCGCCGCCAGCACGCCATCCGGCAGAACAAAGACGATGAGGATGAAGAGAGCGCCGAGAATGATGGAAAAATGGTTGGGGAAGTTGGCGCCCAGCCACTCGAACAGCAGGAACAGCGGCACCGCACCGAGAATGGGTCCCCAGCGGCGTGTGGCTCCGCCAAGCAGGGCCATGATGACGGTGAGGAACGATACCTGCGGATTAAAGACGATGGCCGGCTCGATATAGACCCAGCGCGGGGCTTGAATGGCGCCGACAAGCGTGATGATCGTGGCGGAAAGCACGAAGAGCGTCAGCTTGGTGCGGGCGAGATTGATGCCCGCATGGGCGGCCACGACCTCGTCGTCACCGATTGCCTTCAGCGCCAGTCCGAGCTTGCTGCGGTCGATCAGGATCGCCAGCAGAAGGGTGACGACAGCCAGCGCCAGCAATTGCCAGAGCACATGCTGCGGCTCCAGCGGCAGGAAGATATAGCGCCCGAGCGTGCCGGTGACATTCACCTCGTACCAGGTGATGAGCTGGCGGATGAGTTCGGCAAGACCGAAGGAAAAGATCACGAAATAAATGCCCGCGACGCGCAGTGTGGAAAGCCCGACGACAAGCGCCAGCGCCGCGCCGACAAGGGCCGCGCACAGGAGCACCAGCGGCCATGGCAAAACCTCGCTCAGCACCGCGACCGTATAGGCCCCGACACCGAAGAAGGCGACGGTGGCGAGCGAAATATAACGGGTCGGGCCGGAGAACATCGCCCAGGCGGAGGCGAGCGTCGCATAGCCCAGCAGGCCGATGATGACGCCGACGCCATAGGCATCGAAAAAGAAGGGGGAAAGCGCCAGCAGTGCAGCTGCGGTAAGGCCGATGAGAAGCGGAATCATTTGCCCCTCCTTGCGAAAATGCCTTCCGGACGCCAGAGCAGCACCACGAGGAAAAGCAGATAGGTGGCGGCAAGCGTGAGGCCGGGATCGACATAAACGAGCACGAAGGTTTCCACGAGACCGAGCAGCAGGCCGGCCACCAGCGCGCCAAGCAGATTGCCGACACCGCCCATGATGACGACGACAAGCGCCTTCATGGTGAAGACCACGCCATAGGAGGCGGAAAAGGTCTGGTACATCGAAATCATCACCCCGCCGGCCACGGCGAGTGCGCCGCCAAGGGCAAAGCCGATCGAGGCCACACGGTTCACATCAATGCCAACCAGCGGCGCGGATTTGGGCGCAAGCGCCACCGCCCGCAGGTTGAGACCCCAGCGGCTGTGGGTGAGCGCCAGATAAAGCCCGCCACCGATCGCGACCGACAGGCCGAAGGACAAGAGCCGGTTGAGCGCCACGGTCGTGCCGAAGATGTCGATGCCTTCGGCAAGGTAGGAATAGGAATGGTAGTTGCCGCCGAACGCCACAAGCATGATGCCCTGGATAACGAAGAGCAGCCCGAAGGTCGCCAGAATGGAATCGACTTCCAGACGGCCGGAGCCGCCCGAACGGCGCACCAGCGGCCGCATCATGACCCGATAGATCGCGAAAGACAGGGCGTAACCGAGCGGCACGATGATGAACAGCGACAGGAGCGGCGACAGGCCATAGCTGGAAAACAGCACGAAGGCGATGAAGGCAGCCGCAATCAGCACTTCGCCATAAGCAAGGTTCATGATGCGGGCGATGCCATATTGCAGCGAAAGTCCAAGCGCGATCAGCGCATAGGTCCCTCCCAGCATCAAGCCGAAGATGAGGGTGGATAAAAACAAGGAAGTGTCTCCAGTCTGGAACATGGCGGAAGCCTGCCGGCCGGGGTTCACGGCCCCGGCCGGCAAAGGCTCACCATTGCGGCTTCGGAATGACCGGCTTTGCCACGCCTGAACGGTCCGCCGGCGCAATCGCCACAAAGCGGTCACCCTGCCATTGCCCCGCCCACCAGAGCTGCCGAAGCTGGTTGTCCTCAAGCTTGACCGGGCCGATGACGGTGTCGAAGCTTCCCGTCGAAAGTTCATTTGCCACCGCCGCCTTGTCGAGGCCGACACGCTGGATGGACTGGGCCAGCATTTCGAGGCTCGCATAGGTGATGGCGCTTGCCCAGCTGTCCGGCTTGGCGCCGATGAAGGCCTCGTGGCGCTTGAAATAATCCTCGATCCTGTCGCTGCTGCCATCGACGCCGCCGATGCTGATCACGCCTTCCTGCTTGCCATCGGAGACCTTCGGGAAGATCGGGAAAGCACCGCCGACGCCGACATAAAGGACCTTCGGGTTGAACTTCGCCGTCTGCGCCTGTTTCGTCACCGCAAAACTGTCGGGCGGATAGGAAAATGCAATGAAGCTGTCCGCACCGCTCGCCGCCGCCTCGTTCACAAGTGCTGCGAAATCCGAAGTGCCAACCGGATAGGTCTTGTCATAGGCGAGTGTGAAACCCGCTTCCTTCAGCGCCGGCCGTGCGGCCTTGATGAGATCGATGCCGAAACCGTCAGCCACGGAAATCACCGCGACCTTGTCATTGATCTGGCCGGCATCGCGCGCCGCTTTCAAAACGTCGGCCAGCGCGTTGGCATAATCATGGCCGCCGCCCAGCATCCAGAAGCTCTTTTTCCAGCGCGCGGCAAATTCGGGCGCCTTGTCGGTCACGCCTGTGACCGCAAGCTGCGGATAACCGAAGCGCTCATAAAGCGGTGCGACGGCCAGATTGAAGCCGGTGCCCCATGGCGGCAGAATGAAATCGACCTTGTCCTGGCTGGCCAGACGTTCGGTGAACCGCACCGCATCCTCGGCCGAGGAACGGTCGTCATATTCGACCACTTCCACCGGCAGGCGCTTGCCATCCGGCAAAGTGAGACCGCCGGCATCGTTGACCTCCTTCACCCACAATTTGTAGTTCGGAATGGTGGTGATGCCAGCACCCGTGGCATTGGCGCCGCTTTTTGAAACGGCATAACCGATCTTCACCGAGGTACGGTCCTGCGCATTGGCAACACCGAAAGATACCGCCGACAGGGCAGCACCGGAGAGCAGGCAGAACAGCGTTCTGCGCTTCAGACTATTCATGATGTTCCTCCCAAAGCGCCTTATCGGGGTTGCCGTTCTCCTCAAGGTTTTCCCCTGCGCTGAGCAAAGTTTAGCAATGACAGCCGCATATAAAATGCACTAATGTAGCGCATTATTGTACTTTTGGAGGTTGAATGCCGCTGCAAAGCCAGATTGCCGGCAATCGCGTGGAGATTACGGCGCGCACCCTCGCCTCGACGCTGCGCCTATCCGAATTCCGACTGGAATCGGATAGCGCCCATCTGCTTCTCCTTTCCGCCGGTGAAGCGGAAATTCTCCAAGGTGACAAGACGCTGCCGGTCGTAGCACCGGGACTCGTCTGGCTGCCCATCGGCCCCGCCGGTCGGCTGCGGCTGAATGCCGGAAGCCGTGGATCGCTGCTGAGGACGAGCGAAATCGGGCTTGCCCATGCGATGCCCACCGGCACGAGCGCCAGCGCCGTGCGCAACATATTGCAGCGTGTTCTGACGCAGGCGCCGGCGGAAAGAGACCGGCAGGAGCTGGCGGGTTATCTGGAGACCATCGCCAGCGAAAACGTCCGTGCGACAACCGGTTCGGACACGATCATCGCCAGCCTGCTCTGCATCACCCTCATCCGCATCTGCCAGCACGCCATCGCCGATATCGCCGCCGCCATCTCCACCCCCGGCAGCCTCACCGAACGTTTCGTCCTGCTGGTGAGCCAGCACAAGCGCGACCAATGGGGCGTGGATGATTATGCTAGATATCTGAGCGTGAACCGTGAACGCCTGGGATTTGCGGTGCGCAAGGCCACGGGGCTTTCGCCGCAGGCCTATATTCACCGGGAGTTGCTGTCCGAAGCACGCGACCTTCTTCTGAACTCATCACTGCAAGTTGCTGAAATCGCGTTTCGATTGGGCTTTCAGGACCCCGGCTATTTCAATCGCTTCTTCACCCGTAACGAGGGCACGTCTCCCGGACGTTTCCGCCGGGCCGCAATGCGAATGCAGAACGTGCCGCCGCCATCTTATGCGGCCTGGCCGTGACGGCTTGGCATAAGGGTGTAACGTCAGCAGCTTATTGCTGTCCATTGCAGTCGGGCAACCTTCCTGTGCTGCCAGACCGGCAACATCTTTCACCTACCCGATTTCAGTTTTCAATATTCCATCTTCCCATTCTGTAACTTATAAATTACAGTCTCAAATACAATGCAGCTAAAGCAATCTGCAACATTTCAAAAATGGTTTGGCAAACTGAAGGATGAACGGGGCAAGGCTCTGATTACGTCCCGCCTGAACAGGCTTTTCTTTGGTCATGCAGGCGACGTTGCTCCCGTTGGCAATGGCATCAGCGAATTGCGCATCCATTATGGGCCAGGCTATCGGGTTTATTTCGTAAGGTCAGGCGATGTCATTATCGTTCTCCTTTGTGGCGGGGACAAGAGCACGCAGGAGAAGGACATCAAAGCCGCAAGGCAGATTGCGGCGCAATGGAGTGATGACGATGAGTGAGAAATTCACGAACTTTGATCCCGCCGAACACCTCAGGAGCGATGAAGCCATTGAGGTGTTTCTGGAGGATGCGTTCGCAACCAATGATGCGGCATACATTGCAAATGCGCTTGGCGTCATCGCGCGCGCAAAAGGCATGACGCAGGTAGCGCGTGAAACCGGACTTGCCAGAGAGCATCTTTACAAGTCGCTCAGCGAAACGGGAAATCCGACGCTTGAAACGACGATAGCCGTCCTCAATTCCCTGGGTTTTCAGCTCACCAGCAAACACAAGGCGGCATGATCAGCACCTGACGTCATCCCCCACCACCCGGTGCCGCCCGATCGGCAGCATCATCGGCTTGCCGGAGGTCGGATCTTCGATGACCCGGCTTTCGATGCCGAAGACGTGGCGCACATTCTCTTCCGTCAGCACCTCTTCCGGCGTGCCGCAGACATGCAGCTTTCCGTCCCTCATGGCGACGAGATGGTCAGCATAACGGGCTGCGAGATTGAGATCGTGCAGCACCATGACGATGGTGGTCTCACGGGCATAGTTGAGGTCCGTCAGAAGATCGAGCACTTCGACCTGATGGCTGATATCCAAAAAGGTCGTGGGCTCATCCAGCAACAATATGTCGGTCTGCTGGGCCAGCGCCATGGCGATCCAGACCCGTTGCCGCTGGCCGCCCGACAGTTCATCCACCGGCCGCTCGGCAAGGTCCACCGTATCGGTGGCGACGAGGGCTGCGGCAACCGCTTCGTCATCCTGCCGCGACCAGCGGGCGAAAAGGCCGTGATGCGGGTGCCGGCCACGACTGACGAGATCGGCAACGACAATGCCCTCCGGCGCTATCGGCGACTGCGGCAAAAGGCCCATGCGCTGCGCCAGTTCCTTCGAAGGAAGCCGGTGGATCGACTTGCCATCAAGCAGGACTTGCCCGGCGCGGGGCGTGATCAGCCGCGACATGCTGCGGAGAAGTGTGGACTTGCCGCAGGCATTGGCACCGACGATGACAGTGATCCTGCCGCGCGGAACGACGAGATCCAGCCCGTCGATGATGAGGTTTTCGCCGTAGCCGGCCGAAAGGCCGTTCACGGAAAGGGAGTGGCCGGTCATAACGAGCCTCCGCTGCGGTTGACCCGCACGATAAGGTAAATCAGATAGGGCGCGCCCAGCGCGCCGGTCACGACGCCGACCGGGTATCGACCCGGCAGCAGGAACTGGCCGCAATAATCCCCCACCAGTACCAGCACCGCGCCGACAAGTGCGGCGGGAACGAGCAGCGAGCCGTTGCTGCCGACGATACGAGCAGCGATCGGTCCCGACAGGAAAGCGACAAAGGCGATAGGTCCCGAGACAGCCGTTGCAAAAGCGATCATGCCCACGGCGGCGATGATGACGATGATGCGCGTTTTCCCAACCCGCACGCCGAGTGCGGCCGCGGCATCATCGCCGAGCCGCAACGCCTCCAGATCGCGCGCGCGGCTGATGAGCAGCCCGCCGAACAGGATGAGCGCGATGAGGAGCGGCGACGTCTGGGCAAGTTTGGCGCCGTTGACACTGCCCGTCAGCCAGCGCATCGCCTCCTGCAGCGTCCAGGCGGGCGCGACGGAGAGAATATAGGCGATGAAACTTTCGAGCATGGCGGAAACGCCGATACCGACAAGGATAAGCCGCGTTCCCGCCACGCCGTTGCGGAAGGACAGGAGATAGACCAGCAGCGCAATGCCAAGACCGGCGAGGACGGCAAAGACCGAGACAAGCGGCCCGTTCAGCTGCAGCACGACGATGGCGAAGACGGCGGCAGCGCTCGCGCCGGAACTGATGCCGATAATATCGGGACTGGCAAGCGGGTTGCGCAGCATGATCTGAAAGGCAACACCGCCCAGCCCGAAACTCAGCCCGGCCAGCACCGAAAGCAGCGCACGCGGCAGGCGCAATTGCCCGACGGTGAAGCTGACACCGGCAATATCCTCGCCAGCCAAGACGCGGATCACCTCACCGGGCGGCGTAAAGGATTGCCCCAGCATCAGCGTCAGGGCGAATGCGGCAATCAGCAGGACCGACAGGACGGCAATGACAAGGCGACGCCGGCGCTGTCGGGCGTGGCGGTTCAAGACAAGTGTGTCGATGACGGCAGCATGCATGGTCATAATTCACGCACCCGCTGGCGTCTGACGATCCAGATGAAGAACGGTGCGCCGACCAGCGCGGTAACGATGCCGACATCGAGTTCCGACGGCCGCGCGACGATGCGGCCGACAATATCGGCGGCAAGCAGCAGGCAGGCGCCGCCAAGCGCGGAAAACGGCAGCAGCCAGCGATTGTCGACACCGACAAGCAGGCGGCACAGATGCGGCACCACCAGCCCGACAAAGCCGATTGGCCCGCAGATGGCTGTGGCCGCACCGCAGAGCAGAATGGCGCCGAGGGAGGCCACGGCTCTGGCGACAGCGACATTTTCACCAAGGCCAGCGGCGAGCTCGTCACCCAGTGCCAGCGAATTCAGCCTGCGCGCTGAAAGCAGGCTGATGGCGAAACCGGCGGCGAGAAACGGCAGCACGGTCTCGATGCGCTCGAAGGTCGCGCCGCCGACACCGCCGATCTGCCAGGCGCGAATGCCGCCGGCAATATCGCTGCGCGGCAGCACCACGGCGATGACCAGTGACGAGAAGGCGACGGATGTGGCGGCACCGGCAAGCGCCAGTTTCAGCGGCGTGGCCCCGCCGCGCCCGAGCGAGCCGACGACATAAACGAACACGGCAGAAATACCTGCGCCAACAATCGCGGCAATGATGAAGGCCTGCGAAGACGCAATGCCGAACCAGACGATGGCAATGACGACGGCGAGCGACGCACCCATGTTAACGCCGAGAATGCCGGGATCGGCCAGCGGATTGCGGGTGACGCCCTGCATGATGGCTCCCGCCAGACCGAGCGCGGCCCCGGCCAGAAGCGCAAGCACCGTGCGCGGCAGGCGGACCGCGACGGCCGCTTCCGCAACCGTCTCAACCCGGCCGGCAAGCGCCGCCGTAATATCGGCCAGCGATACGTCACGCGTGCCGATGGCGACCGAAAGCGCGCAAAGGACTGCAAGAAGCGCCAGCACGATGCCAAGCCAGAACATGCACCTGCGGCCGGAGCGGCCGGCATATGGCAGGGTGGGAGCGCCGTCGGCCCCAGGCGTTGTCATTGCGGTTTCCCGGCGGATTTGTCCGCCGCTTTCGCCAGAAGATCGGCATAGTCCTTCAGCACCCAGGAAATCGACAGCGGCGTGGGATTGGACGCTGTTCCGAGCGGATCGCGCCCCAGCATGACGATGGCATCATGGGAAACGGCCGGCATGCGGGCCAAAAGCGGATCGGCGCGCATGGCATCGAACAGCGGCTTGCTGCCATAGGTCACGACAATATCGACATCGTCGAAGGCATCGACACGCTCGGCGCTGACGCCGGCGGCGAATTGTCCCGGCTTCGTTGCTTCCACGACGCTTTTCGGCGAGGCAAGCCCGAGATCGGCGAAGAACTTCACCCGGCTGTCATTGGCGGTGTAAAAATTGACGACGCTGAGATTGGTGGCATCGAGATGGGTGACGAACATCGCCGACTTGCCCTTCAGCTGCGGATGGCCGGCGACCACCTCGGCAATCTCCGTCTCGATGCGTTTGATCAGCGCTTCACCTTCCGCAACCATGCCAAGGCCGGCGCTGTTCAGCCGAATCATCTCGCGCCAGTCCGTCGCCCAGGGGGACACGGGATAGGCGACCACGGGCGCGATCTGGCTCAGCGTATCGTAGTCAGACTGGCTAAGACCGGAATAGGCCGCGAGAATGACATCCGGCTGCGTTGCCGCCACGGCCTCGAAATCGATGCCATCGCCCTCGTCAAACAGAACCGGTTTGTCCGCCTTGAGTTCGGTGAGCCGCTTTGCCACCCAGGGCAAGAGGCCATCGCCGTCATCATCACCGAAATTGGCGGCAGCGAAACCGACAGGCACGACGCCGAGCGCCAGCGGCACCTCATGGTTTGCCCAGGCAACAGTGGCGACACGCTGCGGCTTCTTCGCAATCGTCGTCGTACCGAAGGCGTGCTTGATAACGATGGGATAACTCGTCGCATCATCCGCCAAGGCCATATTTGGCGCGATTATCGACAGAAACAGCACAAGGGCCGGCACGAGGCAGCGGAACGGACGAAGCATGACGAAGCTCTCAAAGGTTCAAAAGTGGACTTGAACTCTCAGCTTCACATGTCCCCGTCAAGCCTGAGGAAGAGATGCCGCCCGAACAGCGGTGAAATTTCCGGGGTTTTGTACAAAACCGTAAAAAGTTACAATACCGGACAAACTTTCTCAAGTTATTGGCGCTTCGAGAGTGGGCCGTGGAAGCGGCGATAGGGACATCAACTTCTGGAACGCACCAATGAATATCGAAATCGAAGGCAGAAACCGCAAAACCGCGCGACGTCGTTACCGGGATACGGCCCTGCTTGCCTGCACGGCGCTTGTCGCCACCCTGCCCGGCCCCCTGCTGGCGCAGGAGGCTGCCAATACAAGCGGCAGCACGGTTCTGGAACGGATCACCATCGACAGCGGCGACAATGACCAGAAGTCCATCGTCGCCACCCGCACCACGAGCGGCAGCAAGATGGCGACCGATATTCTCGATACGCCAGCCTCGGTTTCCGTCATCACCGCCAAGGAAATGCAGCAGCGCGGCGTGCAGACCGTGGAAGAAGCGCTGCAATATACCGCCGGCGTGACCACGGATTTCTATGGCTCCGACGATCGTTTCGACTATTTCAAGATTCGCGGTTTCGACGCCTATACCTATCGCGACGGCCTGACGCTCGGCCGCCCCTTCGGCGCGCTGCGCGAAGAAACCTATGCCTATGAGCGCGTGGAAGTGCTGAAGGGCGGCAACTCCACCACCTTTGGCGTCTCGGATCCCGGTGGCTCGGTGAACTATTCCACCAAGGTGCCGAAGCGCACCCGTTTCGGCGAAGCTTATGTCACCGGCGGTTCCTACAGCCGCGCCGAAACCGGTTTTGATTTCGGCGACAACATTACCAGCGACGACACGCTTTCCTATCGTCTGACCGGCAAGCTCAGAAATGCCGATGCGGAATATGACTATTCCCGCGATGACGAGAAATTCTTCATGGGCGGCCTGACCTGGCGTCCGACCGATGTCACCAGCCTGACCGTGGTTTACGACCACCTCAACAAGGATGGCGTTCCCGGCGGCGGCGGCCATCCGGTCGGTTCCCATTTTGACAGGAGCCGTTTCTTCGGCGAACCGGATTACAATTATCGCGGCACCAACCGCAATTCGGTCAGCGTGATGTTCGACCACGATTTCGGCTCCGGCCTGACGTTGAGTTCCAATGCGCGCTACAGCAAGACCAATACCGATTTCGGCTACGCCTATATCGCATCCACGCCGACTAACGGTTCGACCATCGCTGACCGGGCCTTTTTCGGCAACGACACCGAAACCGAAAACTTCCTGATCGACACACGGCTGCAATATGACACGACGTTCGAAAATGTCGAAAGCCGCAGCCTCGTTGGTGTCTTCTATAACGACTACACATCCGGCAGCAAAAACTACTTCGGCGCTGCGCCGAGCATAGACTGGATGAACCCGGTCTATACCGGCGCGCCCTCCTCGGTGCCGCTCTATGCCAGCTCGCTGACGGACCAGAAAACCAAGGCGATCTACCTGCAGCAGGACCTGACCTTCTTCGACAGGCTGATCGTCAGCGCCGGCCTGCGCAACGACTGGATCGACACCGACCAGACCAACCGGCTGAACGGCACGACGGCGAGCGGCGACATCAGCGAACTGACCAAGCGCATCGGCGTGTCCTACAAGATCACCAATGAGATCGCGCCCTATATCAGCTACGCCGAATCGGTGGTGCCGGCATCGGGCCTCACCGTTGAACCGGAGCGCGGCGAGCAGATTGAGCTTGGCATCAAATACCGGCCGGAGGCTTTCCCCGCCCTGTTCACCGCCTCGATCTACGACCTGAAGAAAAACAACAT
This sequence comes from Agrobacterium sp. OT33, assembly GCF_017313365.1. Classification (NCBI taxonomy): domain Bacteria; kingdom Pseudomonadati; phylum Pseudomonadota; class Alphaproteobacteria; order Hyphomicrobiales; family Rhizobiaceae; genus Agrobacterium; species Agrobacterium sp. OT33. The sequence continues at coordinate 210,621 of NZ_JAFLMZ010000005.1, forward strand.
CACCGTCACCAGCCCGATCACCAGCCTGCCGACCACGATCGGCGAAGTGCGCGTGCGCGGCATCGATCTGGAAGCCAAGGCGGAAGTCACCGACAATCTCAGCCTCACGGCGGCCTATTCCTATCTCGACGCGGAAATCACCGAAAACGGCACGGGCGGCAATGTCGGCAACCGGCCGCAATTCGTGCCGGAACATCAGGCCTCGCTGTGGGTCAACTACACGCTCGCCGGCAACGACCACTTCGGCGACATGACCTTCGGTCTGGGCGGCCGCTACACAGGCGCTTATTATTTCGACAATGCCAACAAGGTCTCGACCGGCAGCAGTGTCACCGTGGATGCGGCATTCAGCTACAAGATCCAGGAGACCGCCTCACTGGATGTCAACGTTTCCAACCTCTTCAACGAAAAACACGTTGCTTATGGTGGTTTCGGCGCTGACTTCTACAATCCCGGCCGGGCGTTTTCCGTCACCCTGCGCAAGACGTGGTGAACTTCAGTATTCGTAATGTATTTCAGAGTATTATGGATATTTCCTAACTCTAAACATCATCCTCGGGCTTGTCCCGAGGATCTAACCACATCGCATCAAGTCAGAAGGCAGCAGATCCTCGGGACAAGCCCGAGGATGACGTAGAGCAAGGTCTGTGGAATTGCGCCCAACCGCTTCGCGTAAACGGCAAGGCGCGCCCGTTCATAGCAGCCTGTGCATGCGCCGCCAGGCGGCCGGCGTATCACCCACCGAGTGGCGGAAGGCCTTGGTCAGATGGGCCTGATCGGAAAAACCAAGCTGCGCGGCGATATCGGCGACGGTCAGATCACCTTCCAGCAGAAGTTTCTGGGCGGCATTGATGCGCCGCTCCAGCTGCCATTGCAGCGGTGTCTTGCCCGTGGTCTGGCGAAACACGGTGGCGAACCAGCTTTCGGAAAGCCCGACAATATCGGCCATTTCGGCAACCGTCATGCGGTCGTCACCGCGCTTTTCGACGCGGGCGAGCAGCCTGTTCATCTGTGCCTGCGTCAGCCTGCCATTGGCCTGCTCGGGTGTCGGACCGGGAATATCCAGCAGCCCCGCAACGATCCCGCCGACAAGGCTTTCGGCATAAAGCGGATGTTTGGCAGGCTCGGCCAGTTCATCGACAAGCAGGCCTGCCAGCGTTTCCACCGCACCGATATCCTGTATCTCGACGGGACGGCGCAACGCCGTCATGGCCGCAGAGCCACCGACCGCCGGCGACAGGAAGCGCAAAAGCCGGTCTTTGTGGATATGCAGGTTCAGATGGGAAAAACGATGCGTGGCATTGCTGCTCGTCCACATCGGCACGCCGGCCGGCACATAGACCGCCCGCGTCATCGGCCGCGAATGCTGCGAAAGCTCGCCATCGCGGTTGGAAATCCTGATCCGTGACGAGACATCGTTGAAGAAAATCATGATGCGGGGATCGGCGGCAAGATAATAACCCTTCGCTCCCATCTGGCTTTCGGCCTCCCAGAACGCGCTGACCAGCCCGTCAAACTGGCGCCATTTGACCGGCGCAGTAACGCTGATCCCTTCCGTGTGCCAGGTCATGGAATGCCAGAAACTCAATGCGGTTACCGTCCGGTTGTCGAGCCGAGGTTGGGGACGCGGGAAGCGGCAAGCGCCGCAACAGACATCGCGCCCCTTCGCCAATAACATGACTTATCAATTCATGTTAATAGCAAAGATCGTTATAAAGAGAAACATTCGCCTGCGCGGCAGTTCTGGAACCTCCGCCCGCACCGCCCGTTAAATCCATGACAGGACCTCAACACGGGAGATGAACATGGATCGCAAGAAGGAAGCGGGCGATTTTGCCGACAAGAAACGCGAGGAACAGGGCCACGGCGTCATCGTTGCCGGGCCGGATGCGCATGAAAATGAAAAAGGCGGCAAGGCCCCGTCGGGGAAAGCCGAAAAACCAGACGCTGACCGGCCGGTTTCATCATCCGACCGCCGCTGAAAGCTCCCTGATCTCGACAGGCGCCAGCATCATTATTGGGCTCACACGCAACGACAACGTGGCGTATGGATTGCTTTGACAAGGTCAAAAAACACCTCCCCGATCTCTCGGGGAGGTGTTGCCTTATTGGGCAGTCCCTTTCCGCTCAGACGAGGTCGAAACGATCGGCGTTCATCACCTTCGTCCAGGCGGCAATGAAGTCGCGGACGAATTTTTCCCTGCTATCGTCCTGCGCATAAACTTCCGCATAGGCGCGCAGGATGGAGTTGGAGCCGATTACGAGGTCGACACGGGTCGCCGTATATCTGGCCGCACCGGTCCTGCGGTCACGAATCTCGTAGAGATTGTTGCCGGTCGGAACCCAGGAATAGGCCATGTCCGTCAGCGTCGTGAAGAAGTCCGTCGTCAGTGCGCCGGGCTTTTCGGTGAAGACGCCATGGGCGGCACCGCCGTAATTGGCACCGATGACGCGCAGACCGCCGATGAGGACGGTCAGTTCCGGCGCTGTGAGGCCGAGAAGCTGCGCCCGGTCGAGCAGCAGTTCTTCGGGGCTGACAACATAGTCCTTCTTGATCCAGTTGCGGAAACCATCCGCCAGCGGCTCCAGCGGTGCAAAGCTGTCGGCATCCGTCTGCTCGGCGGAAGCGTCACCACGACCGGCCGCGAAAGGCACGGCGATGTCGAAGCCGGCTGCTTTCGCCGCCTGTTCCACACCGTAATTGCCGGCGAGAACGATCACATCCGCGATGCTCGCGCCGGTTTCACGGGCAATCGGCTCAAGAACCGAAAGCACACGGGAAAGACGGGCGGGCTCGTTGCCTTCCCAGTCCTTCTGCGGCGCGAGGCGGATGCGGGCGCCATTGGCGCCGCCGCGCTTGTCCGAACCACGGAAGGTGCGGGCGCTGTCCCATGCGGTCGCAACCAGATCGGCGACCGGCAGGCCGGAAGCGGCGATCTTCGCCTTGACGGCAGCGACATCGTAGCCTGTGGAACCGACAGGGATCGGGTCCTGCCAGATCAGGTCTTCAGCCGGAACATCCGGGCCGATGTAACGGGACTTCGGCCCCATGTCGCGATGCGTCAGCTTGAACCAGGCGCGGGCGAAGACGTCAGAGAAATGGTCCTGATCGTCCTTGAACCGCAGCGAAATCTCGCGGTAGATCGGATCGACCTTCAGGGCCATATCGGCATCGGTCATCATCGGGATGGTGCGGATCGAAGCATCCTCGACGTCGACAGGCTTGTCTTCCTCGGCGATGGTGATCGGCGCCCATTGCGAAGCACCGGCGGGGCTGTGCGTCAAAGTCCATTCATGCTTGAACAGCATGTCGAAGAAGCCGTTGTCCCACTTGGTCGGTTCGCTCGTCCAGGCGCCTTCGATGCCCGATACCACGGTGTCACGGCCAATGCCCCGGCCCTTGGTGTTGATCCAGCCAAGACCCTGATATTCCGGGCCTGCGGCTTCCGGATCGGGGCTGAGATTGGCAGCACTGCCATTGCCGTGCGACTTGCCGATGGTGTGGCCGCCGGCGGTGAGAGCCACGGTTTCCTCGTCGTCCATGCCCATGCGGGCGAAGGTCTCGCGCATCTGCGCCGCCGTCGCCAGCGGATCGGACTTGCCGTTGACACCTTCCGGATTGACGTAGATGAGGCCCATCTGCACGGCGGCAAGCGGGTTTTCCAGCGTCTCGGGCTTGCTCACGTCGCCGTAACGGCCATCGCTCGGCGCCAGCCATTCTTTCTCGTCACCCCAATAGGTGTCCTTTTCCGGCGCCCAGATATCTTCACGGCCGAAAGCAAAGCCATAGGTCTTCAGACCGGCAACGTCATAGGCGATGGTGCCGGCGAGCGCGATGAGGTCGGCCCAGGAAAGCTTGTTGCCGTATTTCTTCTTGATCGGCCACAGCAGGCGGCGGCCCTTGTCGGTGTTGACGTTATCCGGCCAGGAGTTGAGCGGTGCAAAACGCTGGTTGCCGGTGTTGGCGCCACCACGTCCGTCCGTCACGCGGTAGGAACCGGCGGCATGCCAGGTGACGCGGGCCATCATGCCGACATAGCTGCCCCAGTCGGCCGGCCACCATTCCTGGCTGTCGGTCATCAGGGCGCGCAGATCGGCCTTCAGGGCCTCGACGTCGAGCGTCTTCAGGGCTTCGCGATAGTTGAAGGAGGTGCCGAGCGGGTTGGTCTTGGTATCGTGCTGGTGCAGAATGTCGAGGTTCAGCGCATTCGGCCACCATTCGGTTACCGATTTACCGGAGGCCGTATTGCCTCCGTGCATGACAGGACACTTGCCGGCCGGTTTTGAAGTTGCGTCCATTTCGCCCTCCGATGGGTTTTACAATTAAACGAAATAATCAATTCGACATGTGCAGCATTCCGAGCCAGAACCCGAGGCAGGTCATGGAAAACCGTGCGGCGGCGCTGGTGATCTCTCACAGCTACAGCTTCTTTCTGTCATGAAGATGACTAACAGCCGGGTTCCATAATTTCCAATTGTATATTCTAAAGGCTGCGATATGCTGAGCTTATGATTGCGCTCTCCATGAAACATCTTCGTTATTTCGACGCGCTCGCCAAGATCGGCCATTTCGGACGGGCGGCGGAAGCCTGTGCGATTTCCCAGCCGGCGCTTTCGCTGCAGATCCGCGAACTGGAAGAACTGATCGGCGCGCCGCTCGTCGAACGCGGCAGCCGCCAGATTCGGCTGACGACGCTTGGCGAGGAATTTGCCGAGCGCACCCGCTCGATCCTGCGGTCGGTGGATGAGTTGCAGGATCTGGCGCGCGCCGGCCAGGGCCCGCTCAGCGGCCGCCTGCGCATCGGCGTCATCCCCACCGTCGCACCTTATCTTCTACCACAGGTCATCAAGACGCTCACGGGGCATTATCCGGAACTGGAGGCGCGCCCACGCGAGGCGGTGACGCAGAAGCTCATCGAGGATCTTCTGGAGGCGAAGCTGGACATGGCGATCGTCGCCCTGCCCGTCTCGGAACCGGCGCTGGAAGAAGTTCCGCTGTTTTCGGAGGAATTCATTCTGGTGCGGCCGATGGAGGATGCGGGCATGCCGGTGCCAAGCGCCGACAAGCTCAGCGAAATGCGCCTGCTGCTGCTTGAAGAAGGTCATTGTTTCCGCAATCAGGCGCTTTCCTTCTGTAGCACGACCAATGCGCCGCCACGCGTCCTGATGGAGGGCAGCTCGCTCTCCACCCTCGTGCAGATGGTCGGCGCCGGCATCGGCGTCACGCTTATTCCGCAGATGGCGGTCGATATGGAAACACGCCAGTCCACGGTTTCGGTCTTCCGGCTGGCGGAACCGCGCCCGTCGCGCACCATCGGCATGGTGTGGCGCAAGAGAAATCCGCTGTCTGCGCAGTTCAGCCATATTGCCGAGATTGTCCGCGAATGCGGTCTCCAGAAACTTGGCATCGCCTGATCCATCTGCGGTAGAATCCGACAGCCGCGCCACCAGCAGGGAATCCGAATTTGAGCAGGCCGAATTATCGCGATATCGCCCGTCTTGCGGGTGTCGGGACAGCAACCGTCGAGCGGGTGCTGAACGGGCGCGGCGGTGTTCGCGCCGAACTCGTGGAAAAGGTCGTCATCGCCGCACGGGAACTGGACTATCCCCGCACCCTGCCGGAAACCCATCGCGGGCTGCTGCGCATAGAAGTGCTGATGGTACGCCCCGAAACCACCTTTTACCGGCGGCTCTCCAGAGCCTTCGAAAGAATTGCCGCAACACTCGATCCTCTTGTCGTCGTTCACCGCAGCTTTGCCGAGGAAATGAAGCCGGAGGAGCTGGCGAGCCGCATCATCACCGCCGGAGAAGCCCGCGCCGGCCTGATCCTCGCCATCCCGAGCAGCCCGGCGGTCAGCGCCGCGGTCGAGGCGGTGGTGGCGCGCGGCGTGCCTGTCGTGCACGTCGTAACGCGCGCCTCGGCGGAAAAAGGTGAATTCATCGGCATCGACAATGGCGCGGCGGGACGGACGGCGGCGCATTTCATCACCCGCATGGCGCGCCGGCCCGGCCCGGTCATCGCGCTCTGCCATCCGATCTATCAGGTTCACCGTGACCGTATCAGCGGCTTTTCCGACTATTTCCGCGATCATGCAGGCGAACATGGCTTCGAGTGGCTGGGTTTTACCCGCGATGACGAATATTACAGTGCCGAGACCCTGCGCATGGCGCTGGATCTCTATCCCGACATGGCCGGCCTCTATAATGTCGGTGGCGCCAATTCCGCACTGATCGACGTTCTTCGCAGGCACCCACGCGGCGGCGAGATATTCTTCGTCGGCCATGAATTGACCGATTATACGCGCAAGGCCCTGAATGACGGCATCATGGATATCGTGCTGGATCAGGCCCCCGAGGCGCAGGCCCGTCGGGCGCTGGACCTCGTCCTTCGCCGGATCGGTCTTACCGATATCGAGCCCGACAGCGCGCCCATCCGCTTCGTTACCATCACCGCAGAGAGCCTTTGATCTGATTTGATCAAGGAAGGCTTCGGCATTCACAAACCTCCCTGCTAATTTGCGTCAGGGAGGAAAGCCGCAGATCGCAGGGAGCGACGGGCGGCCAAGGCGTGCGAGCGCCCTCCTTCATCGTGAAAACTTGCACGGGCGTGTCAAACGCGGGCGCCCGAAGGAGAGCGCTATGGACGATCTGAAATATGGAACGCGCAACAAGCGCGGCGACTGGGCGCCCAACCAGCCGGTGGAAACGGCCCCGCTCTTCGCTTTCCCGCCGCGCCTGATGGCGATACTGAAGTGGCTGCCGCATTATTTTTTCCCGTGGAATGCGATCTTCGCACTTTCGGCTGTCGCCTATTGGGCCTTTGTCATTCCGCCGGTCGAAACCATGGCCACGCTCGGCATCGGCTGGATCGCCTGGCTTTACGCAGTCAATGCGGTCTCCGTTTTCCTCTTCTACGGCGGTTTCGAACTCCATCTCTACATCCTCAAGCGGCAGGAAAACCGCTTCAAATATAACGGCAAGTTTCCCGCCGAACAGAAGAGCAAGGCCTTCTGGTTCGAGAGCCAGAACCTCGACAATATCCTGCGCACCTTCCTTTCCGGCGTGACGATCTGGACCGCCATCGAAGTGGCAATGCTGTGGGCCTATGCCAATGGTTATGCGCCCTGGCTCAGCTTTGCCGAAAATCCGTGGACGCTTGCCATCGTGGCGCTTGTGGTGCCGATCATCCACGAATTTCACTTCTTCTGCATTCATCGGCTCATCCATGTGCCGCTGCTTTATAAATGGGTGCATTCCGTCCACCACAATTCGGTGAACCCGTCGCCCTGGTCGTCGCTCTCCATGCATCCGGTCGAGCATCTGCTCTATTTCGGCACGGCCTTTTATCACCTGATCCTGCCGTCCAATCCGGTCCTCATGCTCTATCAGTTGCACTATGCGGGTTTCGGCGCGATCCCCGGCCATGTCGGCTTCGACAAGGTCGAGGTCGGCGAGGACAAGCTGGTCGATAGCCATGCCTATGCGCATTACCTCCACCACAAATATTTCGAGGTGAATTACGGCGATGCCCTCATTCCGCTCGATCGGTGGTTTGGCACCTGGCACGACGGTTCGGCGGAAGGAGAGGCCCGCATGCAGGAACGCTATCGCAAACGCAAAGAAAAACTCGCGGCCCGCAAGGCGCGCAACACCATCGGGGAGGCAGCCGAATGAGCTGGGTTTCAGCCTGCAAACTGGACGACATTGAACAGGAAGGCGCGATCCGCTTCGACTACGCCGGACGCACCTACGCGATCTATCGCGGGCCGGATGACAGCGTTTATTGCACCGCCGGCCTGTGCACCCATGAGGCGATCCATCTTGCCGAAGGGCTGGTGATGGATTTCGAGGTGGAATGTCCCAAGCATTCCGGCGCCTTCGATTACCGCACCGGCGAAGCCCTGCGGCTTCCCGCCTGCGAGAATCTGAAGACCTATCCGGCGCAGGTGGTGGACGGCGAAGTACGCGTCACCATCGGCTAGGCCGGGCTTTCGAGCAGGCCCGAAAGGGCCTCCGGAATGCACACGGGCGGCCCGGCGCCCCAAGGGAGGACAAACATGAAATCCATCTGTACCGTGGCCGCTCTGGCGGTCCTTTTCGCCGGCACGGCGTCGGCCGAGACCATCGGCGTTTCGATGCAGAGCTTCGACAATAATTTCCAGACTTTGCTGCGCGAAGGGCTCGGCGCCCGGGCATCGGAGGTCGACGGCGTCAAGATCCAGGTCGAGGACGCGCAGGCCGATATTTCCAAGCAGCTCAACCAGGTCAATAATTTCATCGCCGCCGGCGTCGATGCGATCATCGTGACGCTGGCGGACACCTCGGCCGCACCCGGCATCAGCGATGCCGCCGCCAAGGCAGGCATTCCGCTCGTCTATCTCAATCTCGAGCCGGACAATGTCGGCAAGCTTCCCGAAAAGCAGGCCTATGTCGGCTCAAGGGAAACCGATGCCGGGCGGCTGGCCGGCGAAGCGGCCTGTTCGCTGCTCAAGGAAAAGGGAAAGGCGGCGGATGCGCAGGCTTACATATTGATGGGCGACCTTGCCCATCAGGCATCGCGTGACCGTACCTCGTCCTTTAAACAGGCGCTCGCATCCGGCGATTGCAAGGCCGTCACCATCGCCGACGAACAGTCGGCGGCCTGGACACGGACAAACGCCATGGACATGACGACGAACTGGATCACCGCCGGACGTCCCATCGACGTCGTCTTCGCCAATAATGACGAAATGGCCATCGGCGCGGTGCAGGCGCTGAAGGCGGCAAGCGTTTCGATGGATGATGTCATCGTCATCGGCATCGACGCCACCCCGGACGGGCTTGCCTCCATGGCCGCCGGCGATCTCGACGCCACGGTGTTCCAGAACGCCAAGGGGCAATCGACAAGTGCGCTCGATGCCGCCGTCGCCCTGATGCGCGGCACGCCGGTCGACAAGCAGGTCATGGTGCCTTTCGAACTGGTGACGCGGAAGAACATGACCGACTACGCCAGCCGCAACTGACCCTCCCCCAGCCGGTGCGCCCTGAAAAAGCGCGCCGGCCCCTTCTCACGGAGACATCATGGACGCAATCGTCATCATCGGCGCCGGCGAAGCGGGAACCCGTGCCGCCTTTACTTTGCGTGAAACGGGCTTCGACGGCGATATCACGCTGGTCGGCGCCGAGCCGCATCCGCCCTATGAACGGCCGCCGCTTTCCAAACCGCTGGAAGCTGCGGTGCGGATGAAACCCATCTGCGCGGAGGGAGCGCTGGAGGCCGCCCGTATCGCCTATCTGCAAGGCGTGTCGGCCAGCCGTATCGATGCGAAAGACCGCCTGGTGATGCTCGATGACGGGCGGACACTTGGCTATGACAGGCTGCTCCTCGCAACCGGGGCGCAGCCGCGAACACTCGCCTGTCCCGGTGCCGAACAGGCGCTCAATTTCCGCACCCATGCGGATGCGGAGGCGATTTTCTCCCGCGCCGATAGCGGCGCACGGATCGCGATCATCGGCGGCGGACTGATCGGAATGGAGCTTGCGGCGGTGCTGCGCGGCAAGGGGCTTACGGTCAGCGTTATCGAAGCGGCGGCGCAGCCGCTCGGCCGGGCGGTTCCGCCGCGTTTTGCCGAAAAGATACATGCGCGCCATCGCGATGAGGGGGTGCATTTCCATCTGGGTCAGGGCGTTTCGGAGATTACGCCGGAAGCAGTCCTGCTCGCCGATGGCGGGCGCGTGTCCGCCGATATCGTCGTCTCCGCCATCGGTGTCGTGCCCAATATCGCTCTGGCCGAAGCGGCGGGGCTTGTGACCGGTAACGGCATTCTGACCGATGCCTTCCTGCGCACCAGCGATCCCCACATCTTCGCGGCCGGCGATTGCGCGGCCGTCTCGCAAGCCGCCGGCGGGCATATCCGGTTCGAAAGCTGGCGCAATGCCCGCAGCCAGGCGGAAATCGCCGCGCGCAACAGTCTCGGCGCAAACGAGGCTTTTACCGCCCTCCCGTGGTTCTGGTCGGATCAATATGATCTCGGCCTTCAGGTCGCGGGCCTGCCGCAGCCGGGACATCAAGGCGTCATCCGTCCGCTCGGCGATGGCGAGCTGGAATTCTTCCTTGAGGACGGCCAGCTTGTCGCAGCAGCAGGGCTGGGTATCGGCAACAGCGTCGCGAAAGACATAAAACTGGCCGAGATGCTGATTGCCGCCGGTATCAGCCCCGATCCGGCGGCGCTTGCCGATCCCGGCCTCAACCTCAAGACATTGCTGAAAAGCGCGCGGGCAGCCTGATGCAGAAGCTGCTCGTCTTTCAATCGCTCTGGGCCATGGAACGGCTAAACGGCAATGGCCCTGAACCCGGCCTTGAGGAAAACATGGCCCGGATCGCCGAAGCCGGGTTTGACGGGATCAGCGCGCATTGTACCAACCGTGCGGATGTGCGGCGTCTCAATGAAGCGATCCGTGGCACTGGCCTCAGGGTCGAAGGCGTGTGCTTTCCACGCAGCGTCGACGACCTGCGCCACACGCTGGAACTGGCGCAGGAATTTCCGGTCAGCCATATCGATCTGCAGGCGGATATCCGCCTGCGCCGGGTGGAGGACTGCCTGCCGCTGCTGGACGGCTGGATGCGGCTTGCCGAAGAGGCCGGCGTTCCCGTCTACATCGAGACCCACCGCAACCGCATCACCAGCGATCTCCTATTCACGCTGGACCTGCTCGAGCAGCGACCCGATCTGCCGCTTCTCGCCGATCTCTCCCATTATCTCGTTGCCCGCGAATTCGCCTTTCCGGTGGAAGACGAGAGCCACAGGCAAATCCACCGCATCCTTAATAATGCGCAGGCCTTTCACGGACGCATCGGCTCGTGCGAGCAGATCCAGATCGAGATTTCCTTTGCCCATCACCGGCCATGGGTCGATCTGTTTCTGGACTGGTGGGACTATGGGTTCCGGCACTGGCGATCCCGTGCGCCCGATACTGCCGAGCTGGTCTTCACATGCGAACTCGGCCCTCGGCCCTATGCGATTACCGACCGGGACGGCAACGATTCCACCGACAGATGGGCGGAATCGCTGTGGCTGAAGACGATGGCGCAGTCATTATGGGCGCAGGCCGCCCGTTCCGCCAACACGGCAACGGCGGGTGCGGATGAGACCTGCTGATCCTATCGCGAAGCGGCCTTTGCCTGTTTGTCCGTCCAGTCTGGCGGTGCGCCGAATTGATCGGCTACCATGCCCTGCAATCCACGCGACCGGCCATAGGCATCGCACTCGGCATATTTCGGCTTGCCGCCGAGGGCCGAGCGCATACGGTGGCCGGACGGGATCGAGATATCCAGACCTTCGGAGGTCTTGCCGGTGACGAGGATACGCGCGAAATAATTGGCAAAGTTGGAGGCAAGCCCGTAGGCATCGCCGATTTCCGAAACACGGGCATTGTCGGTGAAGGAATTGGCACCCTTCGACCAGACGGCTGCCGCGCGCTGGACACCGGTGCTGTCTACCGCCTCCGCCTCGACCGCCAGGCCGCCGAGCCCGACGGGCAGACGCGGCACGCCGACCGGCAGGACAAAATTGCTGCCGAGCGACACCGCCGTCGAAACACCGGCCATGGTCTTGTCGGTCGGCACCAGATCGGTGATGACGGTACGCACCGTCATATCCGCCGGCTGACCGAGCGCGGCGATCCGGTATCTGTCGCTGAGCGCCACGCAGATGGCGCGATCGAGCGCATTGGACACGAGCGCGCGGTCCTTTTCCGAAGTGACCCGCGACGAAGCGGTGAAGGAAAAGGTGGTGGGCACGATGGCGACGGTTTTGACCGCCGCCAGTCCCTTGGCATCCACGAAGGTTCTGGTCTTGGTGAACTTGCCCTTGGCGGGGCTGAGCTGGGCATAGGATGTCAGCGTGCCGCCCTCCTGCAGCGGAACGGAGGCACAGCCGGACATGATGAGGGCAAAAGGCAAGGTGGCGAAGGTGGCGCTGCGGCTGCGCGCAACTTTGCTGCCGCTGGCCGTGACGAACGGATTCCGCTGGTGTTTCATCGCATGTGCTCCGGTTGGAAAGATTTCCTGTGCCCCGCACGCTACGACAGCTAAAATTGCGGCAGCATTACAATCGCGGTCCGCAGGCACTGCAAAAATCGCGATCAGAAGCAGAGCCGGAACGTGCTTCCGAAGGCGGAACTTTCCAGAAGGACACGTCCATTGTGATCGGCGACGATCTGCTTGACGAGACTGAGACCGAGACCTGCTCCCGTGCTTCGCGGCGTTACGCGATAGAATGGCTCGAATATCCGCTCCTGCTGGTCCTCGGCTATGCCCTGCCCTTCGTCGGAAACCGCGATCTCGCCATTGGCAAGAACCGACACATGGATCATTCCCCGGTTGCCGCCGTGATCAATGGCGTTGCGCACGATATTGCTGACGGCGCGCGGCAGGGCGAACGGGTTACCCTGCATCTCGTATCGCGCAATCCGGGTATCGAAGGCAATATCGTAACCCGCAGACAGCGCCAGCGGCGCAAGATCGGCAACGACAGTGCGGGCGATCTCCACCAGGTCGACCGTCTCCCACCGGTCATGCACCTGATCGTTCCGCTCGACCGCCAGAAGCTGTTCCGTGGTTTCGCCGAGCCGTGCGACATCCTCCATCAGCCGCTGCCGTTCCGGCCCATCCGGCAGGCCCTCTATCCGGGTCTGCATGATGGCGATCGGTGTTCTGAGTTCATGCGCCGCGTCGATGAGAAAACGCTGGCGTGCCCGAAACTGCTGCTCGAGCCGTTCGAGGATGCTGTTGAAGGATACGATCAGCGGCACGACTTCCCGCGGCACATCCTCGACGGGCAGCTTCGCGCCCGCCCGGCGCGGATCGATCTCCGGGGCTTTCCGGACGACGGAACTGAGACCGGCGAGCGCCTGGCGCACGATGCGGGGCACGGAAAAGAACACCGCAGGCAGGATAACCGCCAGCAGCGGAACATAGATCGGATAGGTGCCGAAAAGAAGTGTCAGAAACGACGCGCTGATATGGGAGGTTCCGCCGAACATGACCCTCAACGGGCCAGATGCCGTGTCGAGACTTTCAGACAGCGCGACCTCGGATATGCCGGCACCGCCGCGAATATCGGCATCCACCATCAGATGGGCGTAACGCGATAGCTCGGCATAGACCGGCGGCACAGCGCCATAGGTCACGGACTGGCCATCCAGCGTCGAAGCAACGAACCAGAGTTCTTCATTCTCCGCCTTGAGAGCCTTCAGCGCCGGCCCCTCGGTGATGACGAGCCCCTTCTGCGGATCGAGCGAAAGCGACTCGTCGAGTGTCGAAGACAGGTCCTCCCAAAGCCCGATATTGGGAGAGACCCGCATCACCCCGTAAATGCAGAGGCCGACGATGACGACCGCGATCATGGCGGAGACAACGATGCTGAGCTGCCAGCTCAATTGCCACCACAGGGACGGATTGGACTTGCCCTTCACCTTCATGCCTCTTCCTTCAGCAGATAACCGATGCCGCGGATATTATGCACGCTCACCCCGGCCGATACGTCCAGCAGACGCTTGCGCAGCCGCGATATATGCGCGTCGAGCGCATTGGACTGAATCTCCTCCTCGTAGTTATAGACGGCCGCCTCGAGCGTGGAGCGCAGCACGGATTTGCCTTTGCGTTTCGCGAGCGCGACGAGGACAAGAAGCTCGCGTCTTGGCAGATCGAAGGGAGCCGAATTGATCGTGATGCTGAGATGCAGCGGGTCGATCACGATACGTCCGGCGGTGATCTGGGCCGGCGCGAGGTTTGCCGGCCGTCTCAACACCGCACGCACCCGCGCCAGAAGCTCACCGACGAGAAACGGCTTGCCCAGATAATCATCGGCGCCGCCGTCCAGCCCCGCAATGCGCTCCTCCGGTTCGTTCATCGCCGTCAAGAGGATGATCGGCGTATCGACACCGGCGCGGCGCAGTTTCGGGATGAAGGCAAGGCCCTCCCCGTCCGGCAGGCGGCGGTCAAGCAGGATGGCGTCATAGACATGCTGGCGCGTCAGCTCCATCGCATCGCCAAGCCACATCGTGTGGTCGATGACGATGCCCTGCTTGCCGAGCGTTGCCGACAGCGCATCCGCCATTTCCTTTTCATCTTCGATCAACAGAAGTCTCATGGATCACCGTCCCTTCGCCATCCGTTGTCTGCCAGAAAGGTTGCGGCAGTATTGCGGCAACAGGAGCGGTTCAGGGTAATGCTGCTGCAATTATGGCCCCCTATCCAGACATCATCCGCCTGAGAACAGGCGACATGACCGCTCGGCGAGCGGCCACAGAGAAAGCTTTGCCTGGAAGGATTGATTATGTGGGTAAAGAAAACCATCAAAACCGGCATCGTGCTTGCGGGCTGCGTTGTCGTCGTCACCGCTCTCGACACGGCGCGCGGCAGCGTCGATGCCAATGAGCGCCTCAAGGGCATTGTCGAAGCCGCCACCATGAGCCCGGCCGGCATTCCGTTCGAACTGGCGGCCTCGGAAACGGCGAGAATCGCCGCACGCCGGATGGCGGAAAAGCTCAGCATCAGCGGCGAGCTTCAGCCCGTCAGCCGCGTTGCGATCCGCGCCCGCGAGGCTGGAAAGATCCTCGACATGAACGTCCGGGACGGACAGGCGGTAAAGGCGGGCGATGTGCTGGTGCGCTTTGAAACCGACGATCTGCAATCGGCGCTGCTGCAACGGCAAAGCGACCGGGATGCGGCCGAGGCCGAATTGACGCTGGCGATGCAGGCCCTGACGAGGACGGAACAGCTTGCCGCCAAGAACATTGCATCGGCCGAACAGCTGGACAAGGCGAAAAGCGATGTGGTGGTGAAAACGGCAAGGGTTCAGAGCCTTTCGGCACAGGCCGATATCGCCCGCCTCGCCCTGCGCAATGCGGAAATCCGCGCGCCTTTCAGCGGCACCGTCACGCGCCGGCTGGCCGAGGCCGGCGCGCGCATCGGCGCCGACGGCGAGCTTCTGACGCTGGTCGATACAAGCGTTCTGGAGGCGAAGGTCCTCGTCGCCACCCGCGACATTCCGCGTGTTGCGCTGGGCCAGACAGCGGAACTGGAGATCGACGGCATCAGCGGCCAGACCGTCCCGAGCACCGTCGAGCGCATCAGCCCGGTTGCCGAAGATGGCACGCGTTTCGTCGCCGTCTATCTGCGGCTTGTCAATCACGACGGGCGGCTGTGGGGCGGGATGTTCGCCAGCGGGTCGATCCTCGTGCGCGAAAAAAAAGATGCGCTCGTGGTCCCCGCAATAGCACTGCGCAAGGATGAAACCGGTTATCACGTTCTGAAAGTCCTGGATGGCCATCTCCGCCGCCAGACGGTGGCGCTTGGATCACGCTGGAACGACGGCAGCCTGATCGAGGTCGCCGCCGGGCTGAAGGATGGCGAAACAATCCTGACCGCTCCGCTTCCGGAATTGCAGCCCGACATGGCCGTGACCATAGACAGGGCAGGCTGAGATGTTCCTGACCCGCATATCCGTTTCCCATCCCGTCTTCGCCACCATGATGATGGTGGCGCTTCTGGTCATGGGCATGTTTTCGCTGCAGCGTCTGGGGCTGGATCAATATCCCAATGTCGACGTGCCCGTCGTGGTGGTGGTCACCACCTATCCCGGCGCGACGCCGGAGACCGTGGAAACCGAAGTGACACGCCCGGTTGAGGATGCGCTGAACGCCATCGGCGGACTGGATGAGATCACCTCGACCTCCTACGAAGGGCGCTCGGTGGTCGTCGTGAAGTTCAAGCTCGAGGTTCAGGCTGCGGCCGCAGCACAGGAGGTGCGCGACAAGGTCGCCGCAATCGAGACGAATTTGCCGGAAGAGGCCAAGAAACCGGCCGTCTCCCGTTTCGACCCCGCCGCTGAACCGATCCTGTCGCTGGCAATCAGTTCACCGTCGCTGGATGTGCCGGCGCTCACCGCCCTTGCCGATCAGAAGGTGGTGCGCCAGCTGACCACGGTTGCGGGTGTCGGACAGGCAACCCTGGTCGGCGGCCGCAAGCGGCAGATCGACGTTGCGATAGACGAGACGCGCATGCGCGCGCTCGGGGTGGGCATCAACGAGGTGGTGAACGCGCTGCGCACCGGCAATGGCGACAGCCCGGCCGGCAGCATCGTCGATACCGTATCCGAACGAACCATTCAGGTTCAGGGCCGCATCAGGGAGCCGCAGGCGCTGCTGGACATGGTGGTGGCGAGACGAGGAGGTGTGGCAATCCCGCTTCGTGACGTCGCCACGGTTTCCGAAGGCGCAGCCGATGCCGAAAACCGCGCGCTTTATAATGGCCGCACAGCCCTTGCGATCGACATCGTCAAGGTTCAGGACGCCAATACCGTGCAGGTGGTCACGGATGTGAGGAACCGCCTCGATGAACTCAATGCCGAGCTTGCCCCGCACAATGTGCAATTGCGCATTGTCACGGATACCTCCACGCCCATCCGCGAATCCGTCGATCAGGTGCAGATGACATTGATCGAAGGGGCGGCGCTCGCCATCGCCATCGTCTTCCTGTTCCTGAACTCCTGGCGCAGCACCGTCATCACCGGGCTGACACTGCCAATCGCGATCATCGGCACACTCGTCGTCATCGATTTTCTCGGTTTCACCCTCAATACCCTCAGCCTCCTGGCCCTCACCCTCTCCATCGGCATTCTGGTGGATGATGCGATCGTCGTTAGGGAAAACATCACCCGGCATCTGCATATGGGCAAATTCCATATCCGCGCCGCACTCGACGGCACCAACGAAATCGGGCTCGCGGTGGTCGCGACCACCGCCACCATCGTCGCGGTCTTCCTGCCGGTCGCCTTCATGGACGGCATTGTCGGCCGGTTCTTCTACGAGTTCGGCGTGACGGTCTCAGCGGCGGTGCTGATCTCGCTCTTCGTTGCCTTCACCCTTGACCCGATGCTTTCGAGCGTCTGGTACGATCCGGATACACATCCGGACACAAAACGCGGCCCGGTCGGGCGGCTGGTCGCCCGTTTCGATCGCGGCTTCGAATGGCTGGCCGAGCGGTATCGACGTCTGATCGGCTGGACATTGCGCCACCGCCTCGCCACCCTGCTCACCACATCAGGCATCTTCCTCGGCAGCCTGTTCATGGTGCCGCTGGTCGGCGTGGAATTCGTGCCTGATACCGATGAGGGCCGTTTCCAGGTCACCGTCACGGCACCGGCGGGCTCTTCCCTGGACTACACGACGGCGAAGGTGCGACAGGTCGAAAACGCACTGAGGGAATTTCCCGAGGTCGAGACGCTTTATTCCACCATCAACACCGGCGGCGCGGCGGGCAAACAGCGCGGCGCGGTACTGGTCGGGCTGGTGCCGCTGGCAGCGCGCACGCAAACACCCGCCACGCTGGCCGAACCGGTCCGCAAGCGCCTTTCGGCCATACCGGGCATAGAGGTCGCGATCCTTCAGAACGGTCTTGGCGGCGGCGAAAGCCCGGTGCAGATCAGCATCCTCGGCGACGACCGCGCCGTTCTCGAAAAAATCGCCGCCGGTCTGGTGGACGACATGAAAAAAATCCCCGGCCTCGTGGATGTGAATTCCAGCGCCCGCAACGTCACCTCGGTGCTTTCCGTGCGCCTGAAACGTCAGGCGGCGAGCGATCTCGGCATATCCCGCTCCGATCTCGCCACCGCACTCTCTCCCCTCATCGGCGGCGAGGATGTGTCGACATGGACGGATACGGACGGCAACAGCCACGATATCGTGGTGCGCCTGCCCGGCGAACGGCGTTCCGACGCCACAAGACTGGGCGAGCTGATGATCGCAACCGGCCGCATCGCGTCGAATGGCGCACCTGAGATGGTGCATCTCGATCAGGTCGCGGAGATCGGCACCGTGCCGGCGCCCGCCGAAATCCGCCGCATCGACAATCGCCGCGAAGTGCTGGTTTCGGCCAATATTGCCGGCCGCTCGCTCGGCGAAGTGATGGAGACCGTGCGAAACCTGACGGCCGCCCGCGATCTGCCCGACGGTTACCGCATCCGCTTCGGCGGCGAGGCCGAGACCATGCAGGAGACCATCGGCCACATGGTCAAGGCGCTCATCATGGCGGTTATCTTCATCTATATCGTGCTTGCCTCGCAATTCGGCAGCTTCCTGCAGCCGCTCGCCATCATGGCCTCGCTGCCGCTCTCGCTGGCCGGCGTCCTTCTGGGCCTGATGGTGGCCGGCAGCACGATCAACATGTTCTCGCTGATCGGCTTCATCATGCTGATGGGCCTCGTGACCAAGAACGGCATATTGCTGGTGGATTTCGCCAACCGCGAGAGGAAGCGCGGGCTTTCCCTCAACGAGGCTCTGGCGAACGCCGGCGTCATCCGCTTCCGGCCGATCATCATGACGACGCTTGCGATGATCTTCGGCATGATCCCGCTCGGGCTCGCAATCGGCGGCGGCGGCGCTCAGCGCGCGCCAATGGCGCATGCGGTGGTCGGCGGCCTCATCAGTTCCACCCTCCTCACCCTGATCGTCGTGCCGACCATCCTCTCCTATATCGACAGCATCGTCAGGCGTTTTGCCCACCTGATGCCGAAAGCGCCTGACGATGCGGAGAAAGCGGAGCACCCGGCCCACCCCGGTGAGGTGCAAGCCGGGTGAAGACACCCGCGTTTTGCATGGAATCCGGCCTTTGACGGAAAAAGCGGCAAGGCTTTTCCCGTCAAAGGTGGCGAAGGCTGTCACCGAAGCAGAAGGATGGTGGCCGGCCCGGCCAGAAGCACGGCAAAAACGATAATGGGATGGATGTAACGGGCAAGAAGCCGCAGGGCGGCACGACATAAACGCATAATACACCTGACGAAACGCATCCGGTGAAACTGGGCATGTCGTATTGCCCCGGCATTACAGCGTCAGGTTCGGGCGCCGCTCACGGGGAACAGGGCAGCCCGTTACGCCCCCTCGCCCGTCCGGCCTTTCCTTTTGCCCCTGGGCCTGAAATCGACCAGCAGCGATTTCAGTTCGATATCGCGGACCCGCCTTGCCGCCTCATCCGGACGCACCCATTCCAGCAGGCGCTCACCACGCTCCTTGAAACTCGTTTCCGCGCCCGTCACCTCGATCTGGAACACATCGACGACGCAGGGAACGACATCGCCATTGTCGAGCATCTTCAGATAGGTATAGCGGCCGACCGCTTCCTTTCTTACCCGGCCGCGCACGCCGGCCTCCTCCCACGCCTCGATCGCCGCCGCCTCATGCGGTTTCTTGCGCTTCATCGGCCAGCCGCGCGGAATGATCCAGCGCCTGCTGGTGCGCGAGGTGACAAGCAGGATTTCAACATCGTCCCCGTTGCCACCATAGCGAAAACACAAGGCGGCATATTGCTGCCGGAAAGCGCCGGTGAACAGCTTTTCGGGAACGGCAGCGAGTTGCTGAAGTAATGTCAGGGCGCGCGCCGGGCGGGCTTTCCGGCTTTTTTTGGAGGATTTCATATCCGTTGATAGTGCTGATTTTCCGGGTTGCATCAATGCCCCGCCTGCATTTATGACAGTTTTATGACAATTACCCCCCACAACATAAATAGCGCCATTGAGGGCCAATTCGCATGATGAGCATTTTCCGCAAGCTGATGCCGCGCGAAGACCGTTTTTTCGACCTGTTTAGCCAACATTCGGAAACGGTCGTCAAAGCGGCTGCAGCTCTGGACCACCTCTTGAGCGGCATCGACGTCGAGAGAAACTGCGACCTTATCGTTTCCCTCGAAGACCAGGCGGACGGCATTACCCGCGACGTGCTGCTTGCGGTGCGACGCAGTTTCATAACGCCCTTCGACCGTGGCGACATCAAGGACCTCATCCAGTCCATGGATGACGCCATCGACATGATGCACAAGACGGTAAAGACCATCCGCCTCTTCGAACAGAGCGAATTCGACCCGCTGATGAAAGAGATGGGCCACGAGATCGTGCGTGCGGCAAACCTGATTGCCGAAGCCATTCCGCTTCTCGAAAAGGTGGGCACCAACGCGCAGCGCCTGTCGGCGATTGCCGAAGAGGTCACCCGCGTCGAAGGCCGCTCCGACGATCTTCATGATCAGGGACTGAAGGACCTTTTCCGCCGCCACGGTGCGGCCGGTGACGCCATGGCCTATATGATCGGCAGCGAGATCTACGGCGAACTCGAAAAGGTCGTCGACCGATTCGAGGATGTGGCCAACGAAATCAGCGGCATCGTTATCGAGAACGTCTGATGGATGTCGCGCTTGCCCTGCCGCTGCTTGTCGGCCTCATCGCCATCGCGCTGTTCTTCGATTTCCTGAACGGTCTCCACGACGCCGCAAATTCCATCGCCACCATCGTCTCCACCCGTGTGCTGCGCCCGCAATATGCGGTTGCCTGGGCGGCCTTCTTCAACTTCATCGCCTTCCTGTTCTTCGGCCTGCATGTGGCGGAAACGCTCGGCACCGGCATCATCGATCCGGCCATCGTGTCGCCGCAGGTCATCTTCGCGGCGCTGATGGGCGCGATCGTCTGGAACATCGTCACCTGGATTTTCGGCATTCCCTCAAGCTCGTCGCACGCGCTGATCGGCGGCCTCGTCGGCGCCGGACTGGCGAGAGTGGGCTTCGATTCCATCGTCTGGTCGGGCCTGCTGAAGACTGTCGGCGCAATCTTCATGTCGCCGGCGATCGGCTTCTTCCTTGCCCTGCTTCTGGTACTCGCCGTATCCTGGCTGTTCGTGCGGCAGACACCCTTTGCGGTGGACCGCACCTTCCGCGTCATGCAGTTCATCTCCGCTTCGCTTTATTCGCTCGGGCATGGCGGCAACGACGCGCAGAAGACCATGGGCATCATCGCCGTGCTGCTGTTCAGCCAGGGGCATCTGGGCGAGAGCTTCTACGTGCCTTTCTGGGTGGTGATTTCCTGCCAGTCGGCCATGGCGCTCGGCACGCTGTTCGGCGGCTGGCGTATCGTGCATACCATGGGCTCCAAGATCACCCGGCTGAACCCGATGCAGGGCTTCTGCGCCGAAACCGGCGGCGCGCTGACATTGTTCGGCGCGACATGGCTCGGAATACCGGTCTCCACCACCCACACGATCACCGGCGCCATCGTCGGCGTGGGGGCTGCCCGCCGCGTCTCCGCAGTGCGGTGGGGGCTTGCGGGCAACATCGTCATCGCCTGGATCGTGACCATGCCGGCGGCGGCGCTGATCTCCGCTGCCGTTTACGGACTGACATCGCTGTTCGGCTGACAGGTTTCCTCCACCCGAACGCCATTCCCCTGGAAAACAGGGGCGGAACCCCAACCCGGGGGCCGCCCCTGTCTCGCGTCAAACGGAATATTTCTTGCGCGTGGTGGTGCCCGCCGCCTCGGCAGGCGCCACATCCGGCTTGCCGAAGAGGTAACCCTGCGCCTGCGCGCATCCTTCATCGACAACCATGCGATATTGCGCATCGGTTTCGATCCCCTCCGCCGTCACCGGCAGGTCGAGGCTCCGGCCAAGGCCGATCACGGCACGCACGATGGCGCGGGCGTTGTCGTCGTCGCTCATGGCGGCGATGAAGCTGCGGTCGATCTTTATCTTGTCGAAGGGGAAACTCTGGAGATTGCTGAGGGAGGAATAACCCGTGCCGAAATCGTCCATGACAATGGCGACACCCAGCGCCTTCAGCTGGTTGAGGATGATGAGCGTCGCCTTGCGATCCTTGAGAAGGGCGGCCTCGGTGATTTCCAGTTCCAGCCGACCGGGCGAAAGGCCCGTCTGCATGAGGACGGTGCAGACGACATGGCCGAGATTGGCCAGGGAAAACTGCAATGGCGAGACGTTGACCGCGATTTTCAGATGCGGCGCCCAGGTGCTTGCCTGACGGCAGGCCTCGCGCAGCACCCATTCGCCGAGCGAGATGATGATCCCGCTTTCCTCGGCGATGGGGATGAAGATATCCGGCGAGACGACGCCCCGCGTCGGGTGCTGCCAGCGCACCAGCGCCTCGTAACCGACGACCTGCCCACATTCGACGGACAGAACCGGCTGGTAGTTCAAAAGCAGCTCGTTGCGATTGATGGCGAGCCGCAGATCCGTCTCGAGCTGGCGGCGCTCACGCGCCTCCTGGTCCATCAGCGGATCATAGAAGGCCAATATGCCACGCCCGCCCACCTTGGCGCGGTAAAGCGCCAGATCGGCGGCATGCATGATGCTTTCGTCATCCTGACCGTCACGCGGAAAAACCGCAATGCCGATGCTGACGCCGACGGAGGTCGGATCATTGGCGACATTCATTTTCAGGGCGAACATGCCAAGAATGGTCTCGGCAAGCAGCCGCGCTTCCTCCGCCTTCGTATGCCGGGCCGTCAGTATGACGAATTCATCGCCACCGAGACGCGCGACCACATCGCCCGCCCTTGCGCATTCATGCAGAATACCGGCGACTTTTTTCAGGACCCGGTCGCCCTCGGCATGGCCGAATATGTCGTTGACCGCCTTGAACCGGTCGAGATCGAGCGCCAGCAGCGCAAATTCGTCCTCCTCGCCGCAATTGTCGATCTGCTGGCGAAGACGCGTCTGAAACATGGTGCGGTTCGCGAGCCCCGTCAGCATATCGTGACGCGCGAGATATTCGATTTCCCGCTGCGCCTCACGCTTTTCGGTCAGGTCGCGAATGGCCATCACCTCGCAGGGGCGGCCACGATATTCGATGGTGCGCACGGCAAGCTCGAACACCTGCGGCCGGTCGGCCCGCTCACGGATCGCCTCCACCGGCGTGGGGCGCGGCAGATAGGCGGGCTGCCCGTCGGCAGCCTTGAAGAGATCATCGGGATTTTTCCCGATGAGGAATATCTCGTCATTGCCGAGAAGTCCGGCAAAGCGGGTGTTCAGTTCGACGATACGGCCATCGCGCACGACGGCAAGACCATCCAGCGTCGCATCGACAAGGCCTTTCAGATCGACAAGGTAACGATCCACCAGAGCCGCGGTGGCGGTGGCGCAGAGGATAAGGAAGGTCACGCCGGAAACGGCGCCAATCATGATCAGTCGGGCAAGGCTGTCGGGATCAGGACCGGAAACGGACGGATCGGGCGACAGGACCGTGGCCGAAACGGTGGTGAAATGCAGCGCGCAGATCGCAAGGATCGAAGAAGCGGCCGGAATGACGATGCGCTGTTTCCAGGTACCCGGACGCCGGAACAGGAAAAACGCCAGAAGAAAGAACACCCAGGTAACGGCAAAACCGCCCATCACCGGCCCCCAGCGATAGCTGATGGTGGCGGCGACATCCATTCCCGCCATGCCGACAAAATGCATGACGGCGACGGACACCGTGACCAGCGTGCCCACGATGACGGGGCTGTGGGCTGCCAGCGAGCGGACCCTGAGCGCCAGCCAGAAACCCAGAACCGGAAGAACCGCCGAAAGAGCCGTGAAGGAAAAATCAAACCCGATGGGAACCGGGCCCTTGTAAGCGAGCATGGCGACGAAATGCGTGGCCCAGACGCTGAGGCCGGCGGCGAAGGCGGCGATCAGCACCCAATAGGGCTTGCGACCGGCCGGGCTTTCTTCCGCGCGCAACAACAGGTGAAAAAAGGCGAGCATGCCCAGCAGGCAGATCAATGCCGCAAGAAGCACGATCGCATGATCGTGCTGGACGGCGACGCATTCCAAAACCGTGAACATGGTGCACTCTCCCAGCCTCTGAAGAACCGCTCACGATCGCACTATGGAAGTGGTTTATTTATAAATCTCTAATGCAACTATTGATAAATGTCTCCATCTGCGCGGCACGGCAGGGGGAAAAGCCCGAGGGCCGACGCGACAGGCTGCAGGGCTTTGCGCGTCGGCCTTGACCGGGGTTTATAGGGCAGGCCCTTATTTCCAGCTTCGATAGTCGGCAGCGGTGCATCCGAAGGGCGCCGGGCCATCGGAGAAACGCTCCTGCAGACGGGCGCATCCCCACTCGTTGAGCGCTGCCGGCAGCATGTTGTTGATGTCCATTCCCGGCGAGTTGAATTGCGACGGAGCGCTTGTGACATACCATAGCCAGTAACCGAAGACGGCGACGACTATGAGAACCACGATTGCGGCGAAAGTTCCCAGTCTGCGCAGGAGGCCTGGCCCCTTCCTTGTCGCCGCGTCCACGCTGGAGGCGCCTTCCTGTGCCTGATCCGCAACCATTGGTGCAATCGATGCGAGAGCCTGCGCCCTTTCCTGCTCCGACAGGTCAATCCGCTGCAGCTGGTCGTCGAGCAGGACGGGCAGCGCGGTTTTACCGTGCCAGACCGCCAGCGCGACATCGTGTTTTCCGGTGTGGCCAACGACGACGGGAATGCGGCCCCTTTCCAGATGAGTGAAGGACTGCCGCTTGGTCTTGCCCTCCCTCACCGTATCGGCATAGGTCACGAAAAGGCGGCTGCGCTTTTCAGCCACCGCCGTCAGCGCAACCGGAATAACGGTCAAAGGTGCGGGCTGCCGCAGCTGCAGACGAACCCTGACGACCCGGATAAGCGCAAACAGCATCGCAAGACTGCCGAAACCAAGCAGGGCAACGAATACACCGAGCGTGATGATACGGTTCCAGAGCATGTCGAGGCCGAGGGAGATCGTCGCGAGTTCCGGGTTCCTGGCGGAAATCACCAGTCCGGTTTCGTAGTCACCGGAATGGAAGTCGACGAACATCACCTCGACATCCTTCTTGTAGCTCACGCCGGCATGTTCATAGGAAAGATCCGCCTCGCAAGTCGTGAAGATCGCCTTGCGCGTCTTGCAGCTGCCGGTGATATCGCCGCTTTCGATCTCCAGCGGATCCTTGCTGATCTGATAATCGCGCAATATGCCCGGACCTTCGGCCACGAGCATGACGGCCAGGATCGCCACAAGCACCGGAATGGAGAAATAATAGGCCGCCGGCACCGAAATGACGCCACGTTTGAGGCTGAGCGGCCGCGACGGAAGTTTTATCTGTGCAAGGTTCATGATCGCCAACGCATCTTTCGGGATGTTGGTGAGCGGAGTCTGCGACTCTCGCCCAGCGGAAAGGATAGTCAGCGGACGGTCTAATCCGATGAAGTCCTTGAGAAAACCCCTGAAATCTTGGGATGACGACGATAATCGCCTGCTGCGAAAGGGTTTGTGGACCCGGAAAATGCCGGAGGAATAACAAGGCGGATATCGCCAGGGTTGTCGACACGCAAAAATCGCATGAAAAACAAAGACCTACCCTAAGGTGTCGGGATATGGCCGCCAATAAAAACGGGCGGTAAAACCGCCCGTCACAGGTTTTCAGAGGCTGTGGTTTGCCATTAGTCCTTCGTGACCTTTTCCAGCCGGGTCGTCTGGCTGGGGTGACCCACATAGTCCTTCACGCGCGCATTCAGCACGATCGGCTCGAATCTCTCGAACATCGGCAACACCGCCGGCTTCTGGGCGACGAACATTTCCTGCATCTGGGTGTAGATTTCTCCGCGCTTCCTGGCATCCGGCTCCAGCGAAGCCTTTGCCGTCAGGGCGGTCAGTTCCGGAATGTCCCAGGCCGAGCGCCAGACGAAATTGCCGGCATTGTTGGCGGCCAGCGAGTTGTCGGGGTTGCTGGAGAACTGCTCCATCGAGCCCAGCACATTCGGCATATAGGCGCCGGTCTGCGGAATGAGCAGATCGAAATCACGCGCGCGGTGGGCGGCAATCACGTCCGAACCGTTACCCTGCTGGATATTGACCTTGATGCCGATCTGGCTGAGCGACGCCTGGATCGCGGTGGCGAGATCGATGCGCGGCGTCTGCGCAATCGTCTTCAGATTGAGCGTAAAGCCGTTCTCATAACCGGCTTCCTTCAGGAGAGCCTTCGCCTTGGGCACATCAAGCTTCCAGTCCGGGCTCGGAATGGCGTATTCGAAGTTTTCCGGCACCGGCACCGTACGCGCCCGGCCGTAAGGACCCATGATGGTCTTTTCCATGCCCTTGTAGTCGATGCCATAGGCAATCGCCTCGCGGACCTTGGGGTTGGACAAAGGCTC
Organism: Agrobacterium sp. OT33; assembly: GCF_017313365.1. Lineage (NCBI taxonomy): Bacteria > Pseudomonadati > Pseudomonadota > Alphaproteobacteria > Hyphomicrobiales > Rhizobiaceae > Agrobacterium > Agrobacterium sp. OT33. The sequence continues at coordinate 236,591 of NZ_JAFLMZ010000005.1, forward strand.
CTTGCCGGCATTCATGGACAGGACGTAGAAGCCACCCGTCGGCACGCGCTGGATCTGGAAACCTTCCTTGTTGTTGAAGGTCGCAAGGTCGGCCGCCGTCAGCGCGCTGGCGATGTCGATGTCGCCACGCTCCAGCATCAGGCGCTCCACCTGGCTTTCCGGCACATGCCGCACGATGACGCGACGCATCTTCGGACTGCCGGCCACGTAATCCTTGTTTGCCTCAAGAATGATGATCTCATTGGGTGACCAGCGATTGAGCGTAAAGGGACCGGAACCGGCGGAATTGGTTCTCAGCCAGCCATTGCCCCAGTCGTCATTGGTTTCATGTGACTTCAGCTCCTTGCTGTCGACGACGCTGGCAATGACCATGGCCAGACGATAAAGCAGCAGCTCGGACGTCGTTTCACCGGAAAGCTCGATGCGCACCGTTTTTTCATCCGGCGCGCTCACCAGCTTGTCGACATTGTCGGCATTATAGCCAACGCGCTTGAGGTTGGCTGCAGCCGCCTGGTTCATCTTCAACAGCCGGCCGAGCGAATAGACGACATCTGCCGAGGTTACCGGATTGCCCGAGGCGAAATTGGCCTCGCGCAGATGGAAGGTGATGCCCTTGTCATCTATCTCCCAGCGCTCGGCAAGCTGCGGTGAAACCTTGCCCGAACCATCGACCGAAATCAGGCGGTCATAGAGGTTGGACATGATTTCGTTGGCTTTTCCTTCGGTGGCCTGATGCGGGTCAAGCGACAGCACCTGGGCCAGCGAGGTTCCGATAACGAGCTGGTCGTTGGGTGTCTTGGCCAGGGCCGGCGCGGCCTGCACCAGCATGGCCCCAAGGGCCGTGGTGAATGCGAGACGGATCAATGATTTTCTCATACCTGCTCCTCCTACAGATCGGTAATTCATGTTTGGGAAAAAGCCGCGACGCAGCGGGGCGTCGCGGGCCGGAATGGTCAAAGATGTTTGTTATCAAGCGCTTCGATCAAGGCGGCGATATAGCCGTAGCAGAAGGCGAAAGCCACGCCGACGGCATCGCGCCCGGCAATCGTCGGCACATGGTCGGGCATGATCATGTAGCGATAGCCGAGTTCGTGATAAAGCTTCAGCGACCGCACCATGTCCATGTCGCCCTCATCGGGGAAAGTCTCCATGAAGGAGAGTTTGCCGCCGCTGATATTGCGGAAATGGACGTTGAAGATCTTGTCGCGGCTGCCGAACCAGCGGATGATGTCATCGATCTCCTCGCGCGGATTGTCGAGCATCTCACCGATCGAGCCCTGGCAGAAATTCAGGCCGTGATAGGGGTTTTCGCGCATCTGCACGAATTTCTTCAATCCCTCGACAGTGCCGAGCACACGCGTGACACCCTTGTAACCCGGCGGGGTGTAGGGATCATGAGGGTGGCAGGCGAGACGCACCTTGTTGCTTGCTGCAACCGGCACGACGCGTTCGAGGAAATAGTCGATGCGCTCCCAGTTCTCGTCTTCGGACAGAACGCCGGCGAGACCCGGAGCGGCGTCATGATCGGCCTTGTCCCAGCGCCATGCCTCATTGAGCGAGCCACCGCGTCCCCGTTCCATCTCGGTGCGTGGAATGCCGATGAGGTTGAGATTGTATTTCGCCGCGGGAATACCGGCCCGGGCGATATTTTCGATCATCGTGCAGACGGCATCAATCTGCCGGTCACGCTCAGGGCCTGCAAGCAGGATATCGGGATACGACGCCTGTTCGATGGGGCGGGACGGCAGCGGCAGCTGCACCATGTCGAGGACAAGGCCAAAGCTCTCGACCTTGTCGCGGTGGCGCTCGAAGTCCTCAAAAGTCCAGCTCTCGGGCTTTCCGGGTGGATCAGCATTGATATTCTTGACGCCGAGCTGCGCCCAAACCTTAAAATCCTCGTCATCGCGCGCAGCAACCTGGGTGCCGACATACATCGATTCTCTCCTCTCTCCATGCAAGTCATCATATGACATCGCATGAAATAAGATGAGTGTCGAGATGCTATTGCGCTTCTGAAAGCAACCTGTATCGACGCTGGCTGGCAAGCATATGTTCGCGCATGGCTTTTCGCGCCGCATCGGGATCCTGCTCGACGATGGCGCGCAGGATTGCCTCGTGCTCGGCCTGCACTTTGCGAAGATAATTCGCGTCACCGGTTTCCGGCAGCGTCGGGAACTGCCCGCGCGGTATCGAGCGCGAACCGAACTGGCGCAGAGCCTCCAGATAAAAGCGGTTATTCGTGGCGATCGCAATGGCCGTATGAAACTCGTAATCGGCATCGACGGTGGTCTCACCCGCATCGATGGCGCGGGCCATTTTCCGGTGCGCCGCAGAGATTGCAGCCTCCTGCTGGGCTGTGCGGCGATAGGCGGCGATTGCCGCCGCCTCCCCTTCCGTCGCAAGCCGGAACTCCAGCATCTCTAGCGTTTCCGCAATGGTGCCGACTTCGGATTGCGTCAGTTTTACGCCGGCCCATTCGCTGGTATTGCTGACGAAAACCCCCTTGCCCTGGATGGGAACGACATAGCCGGCGGAACGCAAATCCGCGATCGCCTCACGAACCACGGTACGGCTCACGCCGTAGCTGCGTTCAAGCTCCGGTTCGGTGGGAAGTTGATCACCGTTTTTCAGTTTTCCACTGCGAATTTCTGCGCTGAGATTATCGATGATCTGTTGCGCCCGTCTCTCCCGCGGCCTCGCCCTGTCGCCCATCATGCCACTCTTCCCTCTTGCAGAATACGAATCCCTTCGCTACTCATATGATGACATGGCAGCACGTCATATGTTTTCATGTTAGCTCAGGGAGGAGTTGGGATGAAGTACCATCAAGAGTTTTTGCAATGGAGAATTGCGCGTCTTCGGCGAGCGGCTTGCAAAGGCACCTCCATTGACGGCCTTCTTAGAGGGAAGTGCGACCAGCAATGACGGAAATCTCTTTGCGCGGGCTTGGACATCGTTTTCTGCAACTGATCGTCAGCCTCTTCATCCTGCTCTGCATCACCTTCATCATCGGCCGGGTAATGCCGACCGATCCGGTCGGAGCGATCGTCGGCGAACTTGCCGATCCCAAGGCCTATGAGGCCATGAGGGCGCGGCTCGGTCTCGATCTGCCGCTCTACCAGCAGTTCTTCATCTATCTGCGCGGCCTGCTGCATGGCGATTTCGGCATCGCAATCCTGACCGGAAATCCGGTGACCCGGGATCTGGCGCAGGCATTTCCGGCCACATTCGAACTCGCAACGCTTGCGATCATCATCTCCACCATCGTCGGCGTGCCGCTCGGCCTTGCCGCCGCGCTCTTCCGCGACACCTTCATCGACAAGTTCGCACGCGTTTTTGCACTGGTGGGGCATTCGATACCTGTCTTCTGGTTCGGCATCGTCGGCCTTGTGATTTTTTACGCCAGTTTCAATCTCGTCGGAGGACCCGGCCGTGTCGATGTTTTCTACGAGGGGCTCGTAGAGCCGAAGACAGGATTGATGCTGGTCGACAGCCTTCTTGCGGGCGAGACCGAAATCTTCTGGAACGCGCTCTCGCACATCATCCTGCCGGCCATCATCCTTGCCTATATGGCCATGGCCTATATCACCCGCATGACACGCGCCTTCACCCTTGAACAGCTCAGCCAGGACTACGTGATCGCCGCGCGCGCGAAGGGTGTCAGCCCGGCGCGCACGATAACCCGGCATGTATTGCCCAACATCGCCGTGCAGCTCATCACCGTTCTGGCCATCTCCTATGGCAACCTGCTGGAAGGCGCCGTGGTCACCGAGATCGTGTTTTCCTGGCCGGGTATCGGCCAATATATGACGAACGCGCTGCTTATCGGCGACATGAATGCCATCCTTGCCGCCACCATCGTCATCGGCTTCATCTTCATGCTGCTCAATTTCCTCGCCGATCTGGCCTATACCACGCTCGATCCTCGCACACGGGAGGTCGCACGATGACCGATATCACGCATGACAATGCCGCTCGCGGCCGCAGCGCCCTGTCGCGCATATCGACCACCACGGCACGGACACTGCGAAAGCTCGGCGACGAACCGCTTGGAATGTTCGGATTTGCCATTCTCGCCATCCTGGTTCTGGTGGCTATTTTCGCGCCTCTCATCGCCCCCTTCGACCCCGCCCAACAGGCTCTCGAAAACGCGCTTCAGCCTCCCAGCTGGGCTCATCTGGCCGGCACGGACGAATTCGGCCGGGATATTTTCAGCCGGCTGGTTTATGGCACCCGCATCACTATCCAGACGGTGCTGTCGGTCTCTGTCATTGTCGGTCCCATCGGCCTTGCCATTGGCGTCATGGCCGGTTTCTTCGGCGGGCGAACCGATGCCATCCTGATGCGTGCGACCGATATCGTCCTGTCCTTTCCCTCGCTCGTGCTGGCATTGGCCTTCGCGGCCGCCATGGGTGCCGGTCTCGGCACGGCAATCATCGCCATCTCATTGACGGCCTGGCCGCCCATTGCGCGTCTTGCCCGCGCGGAGGCCCTTGTCGTGCGTAATACCGATTACGTTGCCGCCGCGCGCCTTTACGGGGCATCGCCGTTGCGCATCCTGTTCCTGTATATCGCGCCAATGTGCATTCCCTCGGTTATCGTCCGGCTGACGCTGAACATGGCCGGCATCATCCTGACCGCCGCGTCGCTCGGCTTCCTTGGTCTCGGGGCGCAGCCGCCATTGCCGGAATGGGGAGCGATGATCTCCAGCGGCCGCAAATTCATGCTCGATTACTGGTGGGTCGCCGTCATGCCCGGCATCGCCATCCTGCTGACGAGCCTTGCCTTCAACATCGCCGGCGATACGCTGCGCGACCTCCTGGATCCGCGCCATGCCCGCTCCTGACAGTTCCCCCATTCTTTCGGTTCGCGACCTCAATGTCCGCTTCGGCCGCAACACCATTCCGGCTGTCTCCAACGTGAATTTCGACGTCGGCCGGGAAAGGGTCGGCATCGTCGGTGAATCCGGCTCCGGAAAATCCACCACCGGCCGGGCTGCCATGCGGCTCCTGCCGAAAAGCGCCACGGTGACGGCGGAGCGGATGGATTTCCTGTCCGAACCGTTGCTCGACAAATCCGAACGGCAGATGGGCGCGATCCGCGGCAGCGAGATGGCGCTGATCATGCAGGACCCGCGTTATTCGCTGAATCCGGTGCTGCCGATCGGAAAACAGGTGGCGGAGGCGGCCGAACTGCATCTGGCACTGACCGGCAAGGCGGCCAGAGGCGCCGCACGCGACATGTTGCTGCGCGTCCGCATCAATGATCCCGACCGCGTGATGGGGCTCTATCCTCACCAGATTTCAGGCGGCATGGGACAGCGTGTGATGATTGCGATGATGCTGCTCGCAAAGCCGAAGCTCGTTATCGCCGACGAACCGACATCCGCGCTCGACGTCAGCGTCCGCAAGGATGTCCTGCTGCTGCTGGACGAAATGGTGCGGGAAAACAACTCCGGTCTGATCCTCATCAGCCATGATATCCGCATGGTCGCGGCCTTCTGCGAGCGCGTGCTGGTCATGTATGGCGGGCGCGTCGTGGAAACGCTGACGAAGCTCGAGGATGCGCAACACCCCTATACGCGCGGCCTGATCGCGGCGATGCCCGATCCCCGCAATCCGGTGCGGCGTCTCAAGGTGCTGGATCGTCAGGCAATCGATGCGGAGGTGATGCGATGATCACGGTAGACAAGCTCGACGTCGTCTACGGCGCAAAGGAAAACCGCAATCACGTCGTGCGCGGCGTCAGCCTGCGGGTCAATAAAGGCGAGACGCTCGGCATTGTCGGCGAGAGCGGTTGTGGCAAGTCGACCTTGCTGCGGTCTCTGGCAGGGCTGGAGGCCGGTTGGACCGGCTCGATCAGCTTTGACGGCAAACCGGTCGGCAAGGTGCGCAACCGCGAGGAACTGAAGCTGGCGCAAATGGTGTTTCAGGACCCTTACGGCTCCCTGCATCCGCGCCACCGCATCGGCCGGGCGCTTGCCGAACCGATCCGCGCCATGGGACTTGGCGACGGCTGGTCGAAAGTCGCCTCTGCCCTGCAACAGGTCGGCTTGCCGGCACATTTCGCCGAGCGCTTCCCGCATGAACTGTCCGGCGGCCAGCGCCAGCGCGTGGCAATCGCCCGCGCCCTGATCCTCGAGCCGCCGATCCTGCTGCTCGACGAGCCGACATCGGCGCTCGACGTCTCGATTCAGGCGGAAATCCTGAACCTGCTTGCGGACCAGCGTGACGAACGCAACCTGACCTTCGTTCTCGTCAGCCACGACCTCGCGGTGATCGCCCATATGTGTGATCGTGTGCTGGTCATGCAAAACGGCGATTTTGTCGATGAGCTGACCAAGGCCGATCTTGAGGCGGGCATTACCCATGCGGCCTATTCAGGCGAACTGTTCGAAAGCAGCTTTCTTTGAAACCGCTGTCGAGAGGAGTAGAATGACCTGAGTGAGAGGAGATCACCCACAACCAGATGTCTTGAACAGGTCCGCTTTCTATTCAAGCTCATATCCTGACGAACAACATTATTGCATTGGGCTTGCCAATACAAATCCTTGAGTTGTGAGAAAGCGCGCACCATCGAAGCGCATATATTACTGTATGGACTAGCACCCCGAGCCAAACTCATTTCGTCAAGGCGTGGTCTTCAGCACCTGCCCACAATTCAGAAATTACCCGGTAATCTTGCGCGGGTCGGGCGAAATCTCTCTATTCGCGCCAGTGATCCTCAACCCATTCTACCGGGCGCATAAAATGACGTAGAAATTGAAAGGGACGCTTTCTACGAAAGCCATAATCGATAAATGCTTTCAGATGCTGTCTCAGCGTAGTGCCCTGGCGACCCGCCCATCCGCCACGGATAGCATCTTCAGGCAGGATTTCTCCGGGAAAAATGACAATCCTTGCACCCGTTGGGAGTCTGGCAGGAATAAAGAAGTTTAGCGGAAAGGGAAGCAAACACTGAAAACGAAAATGACGAATCCACTTTCTTGGGAAAAACTTGATTCCGCCCGGGGCTTCACGCGTGACAAATCGCTGTTCATATCCATATTTCTCAGCCAAACCAACAGGATCGGCGGCGAACTTTGTCTGGATGGGAACAAGCTTTCCGACCGGAAAACGATAAACGGAGGTCTGCCCCAGACGTTCGAACGGCTTTGCGGCATTTCGGGCCAATATCACGTCCTCGGGACTACCGAATGCGAAGAATCCGTCCAATGAACCGGTTACAACCAGATCCAGATCCAAAAAAAGCACTACCCCCGATAGCGATCCCAACTTTGGCCCCCAAAGGCGTGACTTGGGCCATATACCGCGTCTTGTTTGCGGAATTTCATAGTCGATAACGGGAAGGTCTTCACACAGGACTTCGGAACGAATTCCTTCGCGATTGTCTGTAAAACAGGTAAATGTAAATGGTGGCGTTATATTTCTCGCCACCATGGCATAAAGCCGATTGACATAGGGCGCACCATATTTCGTACCCCAATTTATGCAAATTATCTGCTTAATCACGTAGCGGTCCAGAAAACGAATTTGCCAGAATATTACAACGACGGGCATAAGAGCGTTGCTTTGGTCTTAGACACGATTTCCCTCGAGGTCAATTGTGCTGAAAGCCCTCGTTAATTTCGACGTTGCCGAGTTTCTAAGATGCTCCAGATTTTCTGAGGCAGCTTCGTTAAACCAAGCGCAGCCGATCTCCGTTTTCATCCGAAAACAGATGAATGTAGTCCGGCGCCGATACGCCTTGTGAGAAATGCTACGGGGTGGAGACCACAGGGTTCTGACAAAAAAATCTGCCCCGCGGCGCCAGCGCTGGGTGGAACCGGCTATAGCAGCCGTAAAATAGCGGTCAGCCCGAGTTCACGGACCTGAAGGTGCTTTCTCGCCGGCCAGCTTCTGTTCAAGCAGCCATGCCCACATGGCCTCGTCCTTCAGCACTTTCACCTCGACAGCTTCGTGATCCGTATCCTCGAACACCGTAAGCCGTACATTGCGTTTCAGTTCCTGAAGGCGCTGCACAAGGGCCACCGTGTCGGAAAGTGGTATCACCGCATCATTGGTGCCATGAAAGGCCCAGAAAGCCGTCTTCTCATTGGTGCGGTTGAGGTAATGCCGGATGCCGCCGCCGGCGATCGGCACGACGGCCGCGAAGGTGTCCGGAAATTGCTCGGCCATGGACCACGCGCCAAACCCGCCCCGGCTGTAGCCGATCAGGTAGATGCGGCTGCGGTCCACCCGATGATCAGCCACCACGGACTGCAGAGCGGCCGCGACGCGCTCGATCGGATAAAGCAGTTCCTCGCTCGGGTTTTGCGGCGAAAACACCAGAAAAGGAAAATCACGCCCCTCTTCGACCATTTTCGGCAGGCCGCTCCTTCGCAGCTTTTCAATGTCACTGCCGCCCTGATCACCCCCATGCAGCCAGACGACGAGGGGATAGGTTTTATCCGAACCGGAATAGTCCTTTGGCGTATAGAGCAGGTAATTGATATCCGAGGCGATTGTGACATCGGATTTCATGGCCTTCTGTTCAGCCGCCGCAAATGTCGAACTGACTAGAGCGGCAGCGGCGATCAGGCAGAATTTCAGATGTTTCATGGTGTGGTCCTCCCGACAGACAGGCCTCCTCCTGAGGCATGGTGATTGAACTCGTGGCCGCCGGGTTGGTTCAGGGATTTTCGAAGCGATATGAAAAACACGGCGGCAGCGAGAACGAATGTTTATATATTTCAACTAAATATGAGATTTTCCTATCGAAAATCCTGTTATCGCGACAAAATCGCATCCACCCTGCCCACCGGCTGCCGGGCGGACGTTTCGGCTTCAAGGGCTGGAACAACACGTTCAGCCTTTGTTCTGGGTTGCTGTTTGAGTCTTTGCTAATCATTGCGACAACAGGGCAAACATGGCGAGCGGCAGCACAGCCGGCCGGCACTTTGCCCCAAGACCTTCGTCGGACGGACAACCACATATCAGGGATTGCAGGCATGGCGGTTGCCTATCTGGAAAAGTTGAATGAACAGCAGCGCAAGGCGGTGGAGCACGGCGTCGGGCTGGCGGAAGGACAGACGGCCGGCCCGTTATTGATCATTGCCGGCGCCGGTTCCGGCAAGACCAATACGCTTGCCCATCGCGTCGCGCATCTGATCGTGAATGGCGCCGATCCCCGCCGCATCCTGCTGATGACGTTTTCAAGACGCGCCGCCTCTGAGATGTCGCGGCGTGTCGAGCGGATCTGCAAATATGTCATCGGCGGCAATTCGGGAGCGTTGACCGATGCGCTTTCCTGGTCTGGTACATTTCACGGCATCGGCGCGCGCCTTTTGCGCATCTATGCCGAACAGATCGGCCTCAATATCGATTTCACCATCCACGACCGCGAGGACAGCGCCGACCTGATGAACCTTGCCCGGCACGAACTCGGCTTTTCCAAGACCGAAAGCCGTTTTCCGACGAAGGGGACGTGCCTCGCGATCTATTCGCGCGCGGTGAATTCCCAGACGCCGCTGAAGGAAATCCTGCGCCAGCATTATCCATGGGTCGCCAGCTGGGAGAGTGAACTGAAAGAGCTGTTCGCAGCCTATGTCGAGGCCAAGCAGGTCCAGAACGTGCTCGATTACGACGATCTCCTGCTCTACTGGGCGCAGATGGTGAGCGACCCCGTTCTGGCGGACGATATCGGCAACCGCTTCGACCATGTGATGGTCGACGAATATCAGGACACCAACCGGCTGCAGGCTTCGGTGCTGATGGCGCTCAAGCCCGGTGGCCGCGGTCTGACCGTAGTGGGTGACGATGCGCAGTCGATCTATTCGTTCCGCGCGGCGACAGTGCGAAACATCCTCGATTTTCCCGCTTCTTTCAGCCCGGCAGCCGATATCATCACGCTGGACCGCAACTATCGCTCGACGCAGCCGATCCTGGCGGCCGCCAATGGCGTCATCGATCTGGCGCGTGAACGGTTTACCAAGAACCTCTGGACCGAGCGGCAGTCGCTCGAGCGCCCAAAACTCGTGACGGTGAAGGACGAAACCGAGCAGGCGAATTTCATCATCGACCAGATCCTTGCCAATCGCGAGACGGGCATGACACTGAAACAGCAGGCCGTGCTGTTCCGCACCTCCAGCCACAGCGGCCCGCTTGAGGTGGAACTGACCCGCCGCAACATTCCCTTCGTCAAATTCGGCGGCCTGAAATTCCTCGACAGCGCCCATGTGAAGGACATGCTGGCCGTGCTGCGCTTCGCGCAGAACCCGCGTGACCGCGTCGCCGGTTTCCGGCTGCTGCAGATGTTGCCGGGCATAGGACCGAAGAAGGCCGGCAATATTCTCGATGCGATCGCGACAGACCCTGAGCCGCTGCTTGCCCTTGCCGAAATTCCGCCGCCACCGAAGACCGGCGACGACTGGACGGCTTTCACGCAATTGCTGATGGGGCTGCGGCAGGGGCAAAAAGGCTGGCCGGGCGAGATCGGGCAGGCACGGCTGTGGTATGAGCCCCATCTTGAGCGTCTCCACGAGGATGCCGATACCCGCAAGGCGGATTTGCTGCAACTCGAACAGATCGCCAGCGGCTACGCCTCACGCGAACGTTTTCTGACCGAACTGACGCTCGATCCGCCCGACGCCACCAGCGACCAGGCCGGCGTGCCGCTTCTCGACGAGGATTATCTCAGCCTGTCGACCATTCATTCGGCAAAGGGCCAGGAATGGCGAGCCGTCTTCATCCTGAACGTGGTGGATGGCTGCATCCCCTCCGATCTCGGGGTCGGCACCACACAGGAGCTGGAGGAAGAGCGCCGGCTGCTTTATGTCGCCATGACGCGCGCCAGGGACAGCCTGTCGCTGATCACGCCGCAACGCTTCTTCACCGGCGGACAGAGCCAGCAGGGCGACCGGCATGTCTACGCCGCAAGAACCCGCTTCATACCGGCAACCCTGCTGCAGTTTTTCGAAGCCACCACCTGGCCAGTCATCTCAGCCGCCGCCTCAGAACGCAGCGCACAGCAGATCCGCATCGATGTGGGTGCGCGGATGCGGGCGATGTGGAAATAAAAGCGGGGTATTCACCCCGCTCTTGGCAAGGAATGTCTGCCCTGCTGTCAGAACTTCACGCTGGCCGTCAGGCTGATGTTGAAGGGTTCGCCCACAGCATTGGCATAGCTGGTGGAGCCGATAGACGAGGTATAATAGGTCTTGTCGAAGATGTTCTTCAGATTGAGCTGCAGTGTCACCGGCTTTTCCAGCTGCAGCGTATAGGTGGCGAAGGCGTCGAAGACCGCGTAACCCGGCAGATAATAGGAATTGTTGTTGATGCCGGGACGCTCACCCACCGCCCGGATGCCACCGCCGATACGCAGCGTATTGCCGCTGGGTCCGATTTCGCCGGCATCATAGGCAAGGAAAAGCGAACCGGTGTGGCGGGCCACATTCGGCAGGCGCTTGCCCGCATAGGTGGGATCCTCAAGTACGAGCGCATCCGTATAGGCGTAGCTTGCGATCAGATCGAGATCGTCTGTCAGGCTGCCGGCAATATCAACCTCCACGCCGCGCGAGCGGACGAGGCCGGCGGCCTTCACCGTCGAGACACCGCCGACATCTTCCGAGTAGGCGACATTGCGCTTGCGGGCGTTGAACAGCGCGATATTGGCGTTCAGTCCGGCAAAAAGATCGAACTTGGCGCCAACCTCGTAAGAAATCCCCTCTTCCGGATCGAGCCCGCCATAATAGGCCCCGATCGAAGATTGCGGACGGAAGGTCTTGGCCACATTCGCGTAAAGCGAGGCATCCGGCGTCAGCTTGTAGACAAGGCCGGCATTGGGGATGAGTTCGCCACCATTCTTCTCGGTATTGACGACGAAGGGACGGCCCTTGCCGGCGTAGATGTCGTAATACTGGTAACGCAAGCCGCCGACAGCAATCCACTGATCGCTAAGATGCAGGGCGTCCTGCATATAGATCGAGGCGGTGGAGAGTTCTTCCGTCTGGTCGCTATCGACTGCCCTGACCGTGGTGCAGGCCGGCAGCTGGCCATAAACGGGATTGTTGATGTTGAAATTGGTGGAATTCGCGCATCGAAGCATGTCTGTGCGCAGGGTATCGCTGTAATCATAGGACGCGCCGAACAGCAGGTCGTTGCGTAGCCCGCCGATTTCGGCCTCACCCGTCAGATCCGCACGCACCGCATGATTATAGATGGTGGAATATTGCGTTGCATCGGCCCGTCGCGTCACCTGCCCCGTGCTGGAATTATAACCCATCACGCGCGCCTGATTGTCGGAATATTCGTTGCGGCTATAGGCGTAATTGAGCGAAAGTTTCCAATCATCGGACAATTGCCGGTCTATGGCGATGCTCGCGAGATCGGATTTGCCGTCGGTGATATTGTAGGCCTCATCCAGCCTGAGCCGTCGGCTGACATTGATGGCACTGCCGGTCGCGGGATCGAAGATCGTACCGCGATCGAAGGGCACGCTGTAGTCCTCGTGCATGTAGGACACGGTGACATCGGTGTCCTCGCCGCTCCATTTCAGCGAGGGAGCAATCAGCCAGTTCTTCTTTTCTCCGAAATTGCGCCAGTAATCGCTGTTTTCTCCCTGGCCGATCAGGCGATAGGAAAAATCGGTTCCGGCAATCGGGCCGGTAACGTCAAAACCGCCTGATGTGCCATATTTGCCCGCGCCATAGGCGGAAAAGCGCGAATAGGCCTCTGCCGTAAACGTGTCTTCCGGCTTCTTCGTCACGACATTCACCATGCCGCCGGGATCGAGAATGCCATAGAGCGTCGAAGCCGGCCCCTTCAGCACTTCCACCCTTTCGGCCGTATCCTTGAAGGAATGCGGCAGTGCCGTCTTCAGCCCGTTGACGAGGATGGAACCGTCGCGATTATCGCCGAAACCACGGCGGATGACGGCATCCTGCGTGCCGCCCAAGGTATTCGACTGGGTGACGCCGCTGACATTGGCCAGCGCATCATCCAGCGAACGCGCCTGCTGGTCGCGCAGTACCTCGCTCGTCACCACATTGACCGATTGCGGAATATCGAGGATCGGCGTTTCGGTGCGCGTCGCCGTGCCCGTCGTCACCGGCTGATAGCCGCGCGCGCCTTTCTTGACATCGGCATTGACGGTTATGGTTTCGAGTACGGTCGTCCTGTCGGCATCTTTCTTCGGCGTTCCGTTCTCCTGCGCAAAGGCAGGCAGAGCGACCCCGGCCAGAAGAAATGCCAGCAGCGCCCGCGAGCCCACCCGAATGATCATCGAACCGTCATGCATCCTGTTTGTCCCCGACTGTCCCAAATCGTCATCGCGACGATGCACCGCTCTTTCAATTGATGAATGTAGTAGTCAACTTTTATTTCCGCAGAAAGCAGGCAAATGCCACGGTTCGAAGGCGGATATTCAGGTATCGACGCTTGCAATCTGGTGCGCCGCCGCCGCTTTCCCGGCAAATCGACCCGTAAAAACCGCTTTTTCGCGGCCCATATACTTGACTACTACAGTCATCAATAATTCTGGTGGCGGTTCATTCGAACGGGGACGATCTTGAGCAGCGGCGACACATTTCCAGGTACGGACACAAGGCTCGCGGCGCAGGCCGTCGAGCTTGCCTATGGCGACCGGCCCGCACTGACGGAGATGTCGCTCGATATCGTACCGAACCGTTTCACCGTCCTGCTCGGCCCGAACGGCTCGGGAAAATCCACGCTTCTTTCCGCACTCGCCCGCCTGCACAGGCCGACCCGTGGCCATATCCTTCTCGACGGCCGCGACATCTTCCGCCACCCGACACGGGATGTGGCAAGGCGGCTCGGCATGTTGGCGCAGCAGAACCACACACCGGAGGGGCTTTCGGTTTTCGATCTCGTCGCCCGCGGCCGCTATCCCCATCAGGGTTTTCTGAAACAATGGAGTAGTGACGACGCCCGCGCGGTGGAGCAGGCATTGTTCGTGACCGGCATGTCCGAACTGGCGGAAAGACCGGTCGACAGCCTTTCCGGCGGTCAGCGGCAGCGCGCCTGGATTGCCATGGCGCTGGCGCAGCAGACGGATATCATTCTGCTGGACGAACCCACGACCTATCTGGATCTGCACCACCAGATAGAGGTGCTGGACATGCTGGCCGGTCTCGTCACGCACCATAACCGCACGATCGTGGCGGTGCTGCATGACATCAATCTTGCCCTGCAATATGCGGACCACCTGATCTTCCTGAAGGATGGCCGGCTGCGGCACCGGCTGGAGACGGCCGCAGCCTGTGATGCCGAAATCATCGCGGATGTGTTCGACATGCGTGTCACCCAGCTTACACATCCGACAACGGCCCGGCCGGTGTTTCTTCCCCTGCCCGGACGGACCGGCGCGGCATGATACCCGGCACCGCAAACAATACCCTGCCGACCTTGCAGATGCGGGCCTATGGCCGTGCACTTTCGGCAGCGCTTTGCCTGCTGCTGGCGATACTGCTTCTGACACTGGCACATATTGCCACCGGCCCGCGCCCGGTCGCACCCCATGTCCTGCATGACCTGATATTTTCCTACGATGCCCGCAATTTCGACCAGCAGGTCTTGCTGCGACTGCGCCTTCCACGCCTGCTGGCGGCGCTGCAGGCCGGCGCTTGCCTTGGGGTGGCCGGGCTTCTGCTGCAGACACTGCTGCGAAACCCGCTCGGCGAACCGCATATTCTCGGCCTGAACGCCGGCGCAAGCCTTGCCGTCGTCGCAGCCACGGTCACACCGCTCGGGCTGATCGCCACGCCAGCCCTGCGGCCATTGCTGGCGGCCACGGGAGCGGGCGTCAGTTTCTCCCTCGTTCTTCTCCTCGCCTCGTCCGGACGACAGGGACTGACACCCGCAAAACTCATCTTTTGCGGCATAGCGCTTTCCACGCTTGCGGGAACGCTGACCTCCGCCATTCTCATACTCAATGAAGAAACATTGCAGCAGATGCGCTTCTGGCTGGTGGGCGACACGGCCGGTGTTTCGATGACAATAGTAGCGGCGGCCCTGCCTGCAGCCGGCATCGCACTTATCCTTGCCATTGCCGTGGCTCCGCAGCTCGATCTCCTGACGCTCGGCGATAGCGCCGCTGCAGCCCTTGGCGTATCCGTCCGCGCAACCCGGTTACTGGCGCTCGCCTCCATCTCGCTGTTTTGCGGCGCGGCCATCGCCACCGTCGGTCCGATCGGTTTTGTCGGGCTTGTGGTGCCGCCGCTCGTCGCGCGTCTCAGGATCGGGCGGCTTCTGCTGGCCATTCCACTTGCGGCGCTCGGCGGCGCGGCCCTGCTGATCGCCGCCGACCTTGCCGCCCGGCTGATCCTCCTGCCGAAGGAACTGCCGACGGGTGCGATGACCGGCCTTGTAGGCGCACCGATCTTTCTCTGGCTGGTGCGCAGGGTGCTGAAATGAACCGTTATCAGGTCGTCCGACTGGGGCGCTTTTCCGTCCGCTTCATGCCTTCGCGGCTCACCATTCTGCTGGCACTTTTCCTCTGCCTGATGCTTGTCGCCCTGTGGTCGCTCACCGCCGGCAGCCAGCATATCCCCGCCTCGGCCCTGTGGTCGCTTGTGATCGCAACCAACACCGATCCCGTCATGACCGACGCAGCCGTGGTTCTCGACTTCCGGCTGTCGCGACTGGCGCTTGCGATGGTGGCCGGCGCCATGCTCGGCATTGCCGGCGCCATCATGCAGGCCACGACCCGTAACGGTCTTGCCGATCCCGGCCTGCTCGGCGTGCGAGAAGGCGCATCGCTTGCCGTGCTGGGCTGCGCGTTCCTGCTGCCCGCCCTGCCGGTGGTGTTGCGCCCCGCTGCTGGCATCGCAGGGGGGATGGCGAGTGCCGCGTTCATTTTCAGCCTTTCCGGCCCGACCTCGCGCCTGCGCTTCGTGCTGACCGGCATCGGCTTTTCATGGTTCTTGTCAGCTTTGCTGCTTATCCTTATGGCATCGCTTGATATTCGCAACCTGCAAACAGCGATGATCTGGATGGCGGGAAACCTGCAGGGGGCAAACTGGACCGCGGTTCGGATTCTGGGCGCTATCCTCATTCTCGCCATTGGCCTCCTGCTTCTGGTCGCCCGCAGCGCCGATGCACAGGCACTCGGCGACAATGCCGCAGCCGCACTTGGTGTCTTGACACGCCCGCTTTCCGCGCTGCAGGTCACGCTTGCGGTCATCCTCACAGCGTCCTGTGTTTCCTTCACCGGCAGTATCGGCTTTGTTGGCCTGCTTGGCCCGCATATCACCCGGCTTTTATTGCCTGGCAGCTCCTATGCCGGATTGGTCGTCGGGGCGGGACTGACGGGCGCAACGCTGGTGGCATCCGCTGACACCCTTGCCCGCACCGCCTTTTCACCGCTGGAGCTGCCGACCGGAATCGTTCTTTCCGCCATCGGCGCGCCCACCCTTCTCGTCCTCCTCTGGTTTCACCGGCATCGCCTATAGGTCTTCCATGCGCAAACCACTTCTCGTCCTTCTTTCAGTCGCCGGGCTATTTACCGCCCCAACCATGGTCCATGCAGACGAAATCACCCGGACTTTTACCGACGATCTCGGCCGGAATGTTTCCATTCCCGCAAAACCGAAACGCATCGTGACCTTGCACGATATCGACCTCACCATACCGCTGATCGAACTTGGCGTGATGCCGGTGGGCAGCCACGGCCGCATGGGTGCGAACGGCAAACCCTATCTACGCTCCAGCGCGATCCTGACAGGGATCGACTTCGACAATAGCGACATCGCCTATATCGGCTCCATCAATGCCGATCTGGAAGCGATCGTCGCCCTCAAGCCCGACCTGATCCTCACCGAACCCGACCGCCCGACCGCCATCGAAAAACTGGAACGGATCGCCCCCACCGTCGCCATCGACAATACCAGGGATGGTGCGCCGCATATCTACAAAGTGCTTGCCGAACTGACCGGCACGGAACAGCGCCTCGCCATTCTGGACCGGCGCTACCAGGCGCAGATCGAGGCGCTGAAGGCTTCGGTCGATACCGGCACCATCACGGTTTCGGTGTTCCAGCCACTCAACGGCAAGATCAGCGTCTACCACACCTATCGGGCGCTGGGGCGCGTGCTGCGCGATGCGGGCTTCCGTTTCCCGGCCATCATCGACGACATACCGCAAGGCGATCGCATCGAAATCAGCGCCGAGCGGCTGCCGGAACTCGATGCCGATATCATCTTCGATCCCTATCGTTCCGATACAGGCGCTTCGCCGCAGGCGGAAATCGACATGATGGAAGCCGTGATGCCCGGCTTCTGCAGTTTCCTCAAGGCCTGCCGCGAGGGCCGTTACATTCTCCTGCCACGCGAGGAAGCAATTTCCAATTCCTATGCCGCGCTCAGCCTCATGATCTCCGCCGTCCAGTCACATTTGACCGCGCGGCCAGCAACAAGAGATTAAAGGAACAGGACCGACGCCAACAAAAGCGCTTGCCTCCAGGCTTCGCACACTGCTAATCCGAGAAGAAGAGTATGAAACTCACCTTCACGGAAATACCCATGGCGGCTGGCGAAACGCAGACTTCAAGGCTTCGGCGCATCGACCGGTTCGGCGATCAATTGCGCAAGCGCCGTGATCGCCTGTCACCCGGCCTGCTTGCCGTTGCCGAATATATTGATGGCCATCGCCATGCAGTCCTCGGTAAATCGGCGCTGGAAATCGGTTTCGAGACCAATACGTCAGATGCGACCGTCATCCGCGCCATCCAGGCACTCGGTTTTCAGGGGCTGGTCGATCTGAAGGAGACGCTGGAAGCCTATCTCGGCGTGACGGACTCGCCGGTGGAAAAGATGGCGGCCACGACCAAATCGATGTCGGGCAATTCGGATGCCGCCATCGACTTCGTTCTTGAAAACCAGAAAAACACACTGGAAATGCTCGCCAACGCGGAAAACCGAGAAGCCATGGCCGCCGCCGTGCGGCTTCTTTCGCAAGCCCGCGGCATCGGCGTGCTCGGCATCGGCGCCTCCGGCATCATCGCCACCTATGCGGCGAGGTTGTTCCAGCGCTCGGGCGTCCGCTCCTATGCGCTCAATGCGACAGGCATCACGCTCGCCGAACAGCTGCTCGATCTTGAAAACGGTCACGTCCTCATCATGCTGCTGCACGGCCGCGCCCACCGCGAAGCCCAGACCGCCATCGCCGAGGCAGGCCGTCTCGACATCCCCATCATCATGCTGCTTGGCCAAGAAGACAGCGTTCTCAAGAAACACGCCACCGCCTGCCTCTTCCTGCCCCGCGCCAAAAACGAGGGCGTGGCGCTGCACGCCCCTTCCCTGATCGCGATGGAAACCCTCGCACTCGCCCTCTCCGGCGCCCGACCGGACCGGAGCCTGGAAACCCTGGAGCGGCTGGTGGAGCTGAGAACGTCGATCAGGCCGCATAAGCGGGTGTAGCTTTTGGAGTTCTTCCGGACACGCCGTCGCCCTCCAGAAATGAAAAACAGGCAGTAAGCCAACAATCTTTCTACATGTTGTTCGATGGAGATTCCGTCGCTCTTGTGTGAGCCATCAATAAAGCGTTATTGACTGTCCCTACCGATAAAGCCATATCACCCTGAGTAGGCAGACCAGACAGGATCCGCATAGTGCAACTAGAAACATTCTCGATACCAGGCTTGAAAAAGATAATCCCGGCCCGTTTCGGCGACAGCAGGGGTTACTTTAGCGAGGTTTTCAAGAGGGAATGGTTTCGCGAAAATGTAGCGGATGTAGAGTTCGTGCAAGACAATGAATCCCTCTCCGCACAGGCCGGAACCGTCCGAGGGCTTCATTTTCAGACAGAGCCTTTTGCACAGGGCAAGCTCGTTCGCTGTATTCGGGGAAGGCTGCTGGATGTTGCTGTGGATATCAGGACGGGCTCACCCACCTTCGGACAATGGGCCGCTGTCGAGCTCTCGCCCGAAAATGGCGAGCAGCTATGGGTTCCGGCGGGATTTGCGCACGGTTTCATGACGCTCACTGACGACACGGTCATCGCATACAAGGTGACGGCCCCCTACAGTGCAGCCAACGACCGCGGCGTTAAATGGGACGACGTTGCCATAGGGATCAATTGGCCGAATCTGGAGGGATGTATCCTTTCCGACAAGGATGCCAAGCAGCCGCTTCTGTCCGAATTGCCTGAATATTTCACTTACCAAAACACTGGGAACTGATGATGCGCGTTCTTGTTACCGGCGGTGCCGGATTTATCGGCTCGGCTCTCGTACGTTATCTCGTAAGCGAAGTTGGCGCGGATGTTCTCACTGTCGACAAGCTGACATATGCGGGAAATCTGGCTTCCCTCAAACCAATCGAAAATGCACCCAATCACCGCTTCCTTCAGGCCGATATATGTGACCGGACGGCGATGAGTGAGGCATTCGCGACATTCCAGCCGGATTACGTGATGCATCTGGCCGCCGAGAGCCATGTCGACCGCTCCATAACCGGCGCCGCTGATTTTATTCAAACCAATATCAACGGCACTTTCACGATGCTGGAGGCAGCACGGCAATATTGGAGTAGCCTTGCGGAGGACGCGAAGGCGAATTTCCGCATGCTGCATGTTTCAACAGATGAGGTTTACGGCTCTCTCGGGGATGATGGTCTTTTCGAGGAAACAACGCCTTACGACCCGTCGTCGCCATATTCCGCTTCGAAGGCCGCCAGCGATCATCTCGCCACAGCTTGGCAACGCACCTATGGCCTTCCGGTTGTGATTTCCAACTGCTCCAACAATTACGGACCATTCCATTTCCCGGAAAAGCTCATTCCGCTGATCATTCTCAATGCACTGGAAGGCAAACCGTTGCCGGTCTACGGAAACGGCGCGAACATCCGCGACTGGCTTTATGTGGAAGACCATGCTCGCGCCCTGTGGCTTATCGTTCAAAAGGGCCTCGTCGGCGAGAAGTACAATGTCGGTGGCAGGAACGAGCAGAAGAATATCGATGTGGTGAACTGCATCTGCTCCATTCTCGACGAGTTGCGCCCGCAACCTAAGCCCTATGCCGAGCTCATCAAATATGTGACGGATCGTCCCGGCCACGATGCCCGCTATGCCATCGATGCGACCAAGCTCGAAACCGAACTCGGCTGGAAAGCGCAGGAAAATTTCGCCACTGGCATCCGCAAGACCGTGGAATGGTATCTCGACAATGCGTGGTGGTGGCAGCCGCTGCGCGAGGGTGTGTACTCCGGAGAGCGCCTCGGCGTTCTGACGAAAGGCTGATTGAATGCGGCTGGCGGTTACCGGCAAAAATGGACAAGTCGTCAGCGCCCTTCGGAAGTTGGCGCCTGCCGATCTTGAAATCGTGACCTTGGGAAGACCCGAACTCGATCTCGCGCAGCCGGAAACTGTGTCGCAAGCGCTGCATGAGGCAAAGCCCGATGCCTTGGTTTCCGCCGCAGCCTATACAGCGGTGGACAAGGCGGAAAGCGAAAAGGACATTGCCTTCTCCATCAATCGTGATGGCGCAGCGGCCTTAGCAAAGACCGCACATGATCTGGGAATCCCGATCATTC
Source organism: Agrobacterium sp. OT33 (assembly GCF_017313365.1). Taxonomy (NCBI): domain Bacteria; kingdom Pseudomonadati; phylum Pseudomonadota; class Alphaproteobacteria; order Hyphomicrobiales; family Rhizobiaceae; genus Agrobacterium; species Agrobacterium sp. OT33. Next base: position 257,115 of record NZ_JAFLMZ010000005.1, read on the forward strand.
ATCTATCAACTGATTATGTTTTTGACGGCGATAAAACCACGGCATATGTTGAAAGCGACCCTCCCGGCCCTCGCTCCGTCTACGGCCAATCGAAACTAGAAGGCGAGAAGGCCGTCGCCGCGGCGACTGGCAATCATGTGATTCTGCGAACCGCATGGGTCTATTCAGAGTACGGCAACAACTTCGTGAAAACCATGCTTCGGCTGGGAGAAAGCCGTGACGAGATTAATGTGGTAGCGGACCAGTTCGGGTGCCCTACCTCCGCAAATGACATTGCCGAAGCCACAATCAAGATAGCGCGACGGCTTTCACAGGATTCCTCAATCCGCCTCCGCGGTATTTTTCATCTGGCCGGTGCAGGTGAAACCAACTGGGCGAACTTCGCAAGGAAGGTATTTGCGTTTTCTGCCGAAAATGGCGGGAAGCCGGTTGTCGTCACCGATATCACGACGGCGGAATACCCCACCGCCGCCCGAAGACCTGTGAACTCCCGGCTTGATTGCAGCAAGCTGGACGAGGTTTATGGAATAAGACTGCCGGACTGGCAAAAATCAACGCGCGCGGTCGTTTCCACCTTGGCGCAGATCAAAAAGGAACAACCATGAAGGGCATCATTCTGGCCGGCGGCAGCGGCACGCGCCTGCATCCCATGACACTGGCAGTCTCGAAGCAGATCCTGCCGGTCTATGACAAGCCGATGATCTATTATCCGCTTACGACGCTGATGCTCGCGGGAATTCGTGAAATCCTGATCATTTCAACCCCGCATGACATGCCGCTCTTCCAGAACCTTCTTGGTGACGGATCGAAATGGGGGCTTTCGATTGACTATGCGGTTCAGCCCAGCCCCGATGGACTAGCGCAGGCCTATATGATCGGTGCGGATTTCGTGGCTGGTTCGCCATCCTGCCTCATCCTGGGTGATAATATATATTATGGCCACGGATTGCCGCAGCTTCTGCAAGCCGGCACAAGCGTTAACGATGGCGCCACGGTTTTCGCATATCATGTGAATGATCCGGAACGGTATGGCGTAGTTGATTTCGATAGTGAAATGCGCGCGATGTCGATCGAAGAGAAGCCTCTGAAGCCAAGGTCCAACTGGGCGGTAACCGGCCTTTATTTTTATGATGCAGATGTTGTCGACATCGCTGCCAATCTCAAACCTTCCGCACGTGGCGAATATGAGATCACGGATGTAAACCGAACTTATCTTGAGCGCGGCAAACTTAAAGTATCGATTATGGGAAGAGGTTATGCATGGTTAGATACGGGCACGCCGGAAAGTCTCCTCGAGGCCGGTGAATTCGTGCGGACACTGGAAAAAAGACAGGGCTTCAAAATTGCGTGTCCGGAAGAAATTGCCCTGAGCAAGGGCTTCATCACGAAATCCGAGTTCTCAGCACTCGCAGAAAATGCCGGCAAAGGTGACTATGGCGTTTATCTTAGGAGACTCGCCTCCTCGTAAATGCGCCTGAATATGCTTCCGATTCAAGTGAAGTAAAGCGAACCGCATTACCGCCCTCTGCTACAGCAGCTCATCAAAATGTGCCGAGTCGATGCAGGATGGCGCGCCTGATCTCTGGAGTCAAAAATGGCTAGTTTGTCGCTCTCGGATGTAACGGTAATCTCTGTTTGTTATAAGAGTGATGCGCTCATAGCAGACATGATCGCGTCTGTCCCCGAAGAGTCACCAATAGTTCTCGTCGACAACGGAAAAACGAATAGTTTTGCGGACCTCCCTTCCCGTAGAAACATCAAGACTGTTCAGTTGGAGGACAATCAGGGCTTCGGCCGCGGCTGCAATGCGGGCGCGGCGGTTGCGCAGACACCGTGGATCCTGTTTTTAAACCCTGACGCCCGATTGACTGCAGGTGCTATTGAAGCGTTGCTGGAGGCTATCGATCGTCACCCGTCAGGCGTCGCATTTAATCCACGAATTTCCAACTCAGACGGAAGTGAATATTTCAAGCGACGGTCTTGGTTATTACCACGCAGCCGCTACATGAAAAAGGGCTGGCCCGCAGCGGATACCGTCGTTCCCGTTTTGAGCGGGGCTGCATTTTTTGTTTCAAAGCAAAAATTCGACCTGGTGAATGGCTTTGATCCAGTTATCTTTCTTTATCACGAAGACGATGACCTATCATTGCGTCTTGCAAAACTAGGGCAACTCGTATTTGCGCGCGATGCCCTTGTTTCCCATGCCGCGGGGCACTCATCGGGTCGATCTCCAGAAATCGCTCGGCTCAAAGCATTTCATATGGCGCAATCGAAAATTTATACTGGTATCAAGCACCAGCGGCCACTTCCAAGGCTTTCGACCTTCGCTCAAGCCCTAGCGCTGATCATGTCGCCCAGCGCTCTATTCTCAGCCCGCCGGCGGGCTAAGGCCGCCGGATTTCTCAAGGGTGCAGTCGAGGCTATCAAATCACCTATCATGAAGCGAACGAGCGTGTAATTGCAATGGCTATTCGTGTTCCTTCAACCACGACCAGACGCCGGCAATCCCTTCTCTCAAACCTATCTTTGGCTCCCAGTCAAAATCCATCCTTGCCCGCTCTATGTCGAGAACGGATACCGGAACGTCGAGGCTTCGATGAGGCTTATAGACTATTGGAATGGGATTACCCGTAATCTCCTGTACGATTTCCGCAATGTGGAGAACGGAAGTCCCTGTTCCGCTACCCCCATTGTAGACGCCGACCCTGTCACTGAGCAGCGCCGTAACACATAGGCCGCTAAGGTCTTTGACGTGAATATAGTCGCGAATCGTGGAGCCATCTCCCCATATCTCGATAGGCTGGTGTTTCAGGGCAAGGTTGAGATATGTGCCTATTATCCCCTGGACACCCAAGTTACCCTGATAAAGACCGTAAGGATTGGAAGCTCGGATCACAACAGGCCGTAAACCGGCCTTGGTCTCATAAAGTTTGAGATAGGATTCTATCGCAACCTTCACCACACCGTACGAACATATCGGATCAAGTATATGCCCCTCGGGAATTGGGACTTCCTGTGGCTTTCCGTAGACAGTCCCACCCGACGATAAATAGAGAATGCGGGTTACATTGCATGCTGCCATATCCTCAAGAAGGCTTAGGGTTCCGAGAAGATTCAGCTCAACATCCTTGCCAGGATCCTTATCGCCCGTGGACGGCACCGTCCCGCTGATGAGATGCGCCACGGCGCCGACATCCACCAAAAGCTCACGCATCAGCTGGCTATCAGCCAATTCTCCTGAAACATACTGTACGCCTGCCGGTAGCGGACGACCAGGAAGACGGCTTCTTCCCAGCACCTTCACCTCGTGTCCCGCAACTACCAAATCTTCGACAAGATGGTAGCCGATGAACCCACTGCCGCCGAGAACCAATATCTTCATAAAAAGCCTATCACCTTAATGCTGCCAAAGTCATTTCCTTGGGAGCACCGAACGATAATGATCGATGTACTCGCCAGCGAGCACATCAATATCATATGTCGCTCCAAGGATCTGCGCTTTCTCGCTAAAGCCGTCACGGACATCTTTCTCCAAGATTTCTTCCATGGCGTTGATCAATTCAGTGACAAATCGGTCATTATCACTGTCATTCGCGATTATGATTCCTGCTTGCTGGCCATCGATCTGTGACATTGCTTTGATCTCACCGACATCTGTCGACACGCAAGGGACCCCAACTTGAAGTGCCTGTATCAAGCATAGGGGATAAGATTCACCTGGAAAGCGTGTCGGTATCAGAGCGACGTCGCTGATACGGTAAAGACCATAGATTTCCTTAACAAAACCAAGGAAATGAATAGTCGGGTCCGTCGTTGCCAAGAGCTTGGCATCGTCCGTGGCTGGCCCTTCGCCCACCATAAGCATCGCCATTGGGACATCAGGTCGCCGCTCCCGCAATAAGCGATATGCCTTGACGGCCTCCACCCAGCCTTTGCCTTCAGCCCCTCGCGCAACAAGCGAAAATACGACGGCATCCTCTGCCACACCCAGCTGAGCACGCGTTTTGGGAAACGCTACTTCATCAACAGGCATCGCATTTTTAACTTTCACGAATTTTTCTTTGCCTATCTGCAGAGTATCGAACGGCCCCAGGTTTCGATCAGCAGTATAGGCGAATTTATCAATTTTCCTGCTCCAGCGGTCGATCCTACTCGTCGAAACATCCATCGCCTCATAGGAGCCGTGCAGTGTCGAAATAAAGGGAGCGGAAATGCCTTGTCCGTCGAGCAGGAACCCCTCAACGTTGGCAACATGCGAATGGACCACCGATATTCCTGCATTCGTGATGAAATTATCTATCCCCATGTCGCGAACCGCATTGGCTGTATAAACAGGGATACCAGGATCGAGCATACGCCGCACGTCTTTATGATCGTCCGCATCGTGCATCTGAAGAATGGAAACCATTACCCCCTTGCGGCGAAGTGCATTCGCGAGATGAATCGGAAATATTTCTCCACCGCCGAACGAAAAGCCCAAAATGCCGACCAAGACATGAATATGTTCACGCGGGACCGTGCTAAGGTTTTGGTAATTCACCAGTTTTTGAAATTCTTCAGTCTGAACTCCAGCACCTTTTGAGACGCTACGACAGACATCGATAAAGCGTTTGAGGGTACCATCTGGAATCTCCCATCGTTTCTTCAACGATGTCATCAGTCGCGCATATTCTTTATAATATTCTGGCTTCGATTGGGCGCTGCTACCGGATGTATTGCTATCGTGAATACGGAAATAGCTGACAGAACTGGGCTCGTATGCGATCTGTCCACCCGCTGCGATAGCCGAATAGAGGTACCAGTCGCCCATGATTTTGTAACTTCTGGCCTCTTCCCAGACCTGATCGGAAATCTCAAAACGCCGCCAGAGGCTTCCTCCGACGTTGGCAATCACATTTTTGACGCCAAAGCCGCCGCGAAACCACTCGGCTGCCGGACGAGTCAGGCGCGCTTCCCAGATCCCTGGCTCACTATCCTCACGGTAATGATCCAGCCCGGCAAAATACTCTCCCTGACTATTCGCAAATTGGATTCGCCCGAACGCCATCATCACGCTTGGGTCACGAAATGCATTGATCATTCTTTCAACGAAAGTCGGCTCGCAAAAATCGTCACTTTCGCAAATCCAGACCAAATCACCCTTCGCCAGCGAGTGACCCTTCTGCCATTGACGGAACACATTTCCGGAGTTCTCGGTATTATAGACAGCTCTGATACGCTCAGGGAAACGCTTGACATATGAGTCTATTACCGAACGACTGTCGTCACTGGAGCAATCATCAAGAACCAGAACATCGATAAGCGGATATGTCTGCGACAGAATGCTGTCCAGACGTTGGGGAAGATATCGCGCGTGGTTAAAGTTCGGCACGATCGCAGTCACCCTCACGCCGGTCTGGGCGCTAATACTGGAGCGGCTCGCCGCGATAATCCTGTTTGAAGCAATTCTCTGATAATAGTCGAGGCAGAACTGATCGACCTTGCGCGACAGCAACATCGGGTCACGCTTTTCAGCCGATTTCAGAAACCGTTTGCGTCTTCGAGTACTGAAGGCACTGACTTCCGACAAGGTGTACAACAAACGAGCATAAATCAAACGCTTCAGAAACTTTGTCAAAGAAGCCCGACTCATCCAGTTGTTGCGCTGAAGCGCATCAACTTTTCCCGAAATCTGATCAATATCCTTCATCAGGATTTCGGCCCAGTGAGCCTGTTCGAATTCGACACGTTTGAGGACTGGTTCGGACGCTTGAATATCCTGCGAAAAGACGCCGCTCATGCTCACATCATCGACCGGCCGATCCGACGCGACACCGATCATATACATCGGCGACTCGATACCTGCAGTAGTTGCGCCGTTTCCAGAGTCCGTTTCAAAAAACCGCGTAGCTTGGTTTTCAGATGCGATCATTGACCCAAAACCAATCTTCTGACCATGCATCGACACATGAGCAAAATATTGTCCCAGCAGCTCGTTAAATTCGGTCTTTAAAAGCTCCCTGACGTGAAAGGGATTAACCAGCCCAGTCGCGACAGTGTAGGCGTACTTTTCCGGAGTGGAAATGATCAATATTCCATCAGCGCGCAGAACGCGCTTGATCTCCTCCATAAAGCGATCATGGGCCTCGATGTGTTCAAGCGTTTCAAAGGAAATGACGACATCCACCGAAGCCGACGGCAAGGGAATGTCTTCACATGATCCAACCTTGAAGGAAATATTATCGGCTTTGTACTTCGACTGTGCGTGACGGACCGCTTCGTCTGAAATATCCACGCCAATCACGGACCGGGCAGTTTCCGCAAGAAGTGCTGTACCGAAACCTTCACCGCCTGCGATATCGAGAACGTCTTTGCCTTTGACAAAATTTTTCGCCAAATGATACCGGTGCATATGCTCAAGGTAAATATTCCCACCAATTGTGGGTAGATAGCGTTCGCCGGTGAAATCAAGATCGTCGGTCATATTTTTCCTCGGCAAAATGCGTAGCTGATTATGTTTTGAGGCGGATATCCTATTCTCAGGCTCAAGTCGAGACAATGATCCAGCCACTAAAAACCAATGGCTTTATACGATGTGATGACTCGGACGTTCCGACGAGGCGCTTACTTCCCGACGCCTACGTCAACTGCTAGACACCTCAAGAATGTGTTTCGGCATGGAATATTGACCCCTCTGGCGGGGGGGGGGGGGATGATCGCGCACATCCCGCGAGCAGGGCCAACGCGCCGATATTGACAGACAGAATGAGGAAGACTATTTCCTAGCCGCTAATGTAGGCCACACATGGATTCGAATGGAGGCTTTTCGTCCTCGCAAACGCAAGTCGTTGCCGGACTATCTTGATCCGTGTTCCGTACATCTCCGTACAGCACGGATTGATGATGTAACAAGGTGAATACGAGTGACATGCTGACTAGGTGACACTACAATTGCCTTTGCCATGGGGCGGTGAGCAGGTCTTGCTTTGGAACGTTATTTATCTTGAATTCGCAAGGATATTGCAGTGATCGGATCATTTTTGTCGCCAGACGACAAAAAGCTGTTAACGCGGCTATTTAAGGAAAACTTCAAAAAACACGTTGGCTGGTATTCTGCGGCAATAGCAGCGATGCTCGTTGTCGCTGGTATGACATCTCTCAGCGCGTGGATAATGCGTGATATCGTCAACAGCGTCTATCTGAAGCAAGGTTTCGATGTCGTCCTTGAGATTGCGTTTGCAGTGGCAGCTATCTTCATAGTGAAGGGCCTCGCTACCTTCGTGCAGAGCTACTATCTCAGCAAAGCTGGCAACAGCATCGTCGCCGAGCAGCAACGCAAGATTTACGATCGACTTCTGAAGCAGGGCGTGTCCTTTTTCCAAAACCTCCCATCTTCCGAACTGCTCGTTCGCGTCACCTACAACGCCCAAGCTGCCCGCAGCGTCATCGACACGATCGTCACATCCTTCGTCCGCGACCTCTTCTCCCTCCTCGGCTTGATCATCGTGATGTTTGCCCAGAATTTCCTTCTGAGCGCGATTTCAATGATTATCGGTCCGTTAGCAATCTTCAGCGTTCGTCTCGTGCTGCGGCGCGTCCGAAAGATCATGGAGGCGGAACTTGCTTCGTTGGGCGAAATCGTCAACGTCGTCCAGGAAACCAGCATCGGCGTGCGAGTCATAAAGGCTTTTTCCCTGGAAAAGCTGATGGCACAACGCATGAACAAAGCGGTTTCCGATGTCGAGCAGCGGGCCAATGGCATAGCCAGACTGGAAGCCGCGACCAGCCCAATCATGGAGACCCTGTCTGGCCTTGCTATCGCTGTGGTAATTGCAGTTTCAGGTTACACCGTACTCGAAAAAGGCGGTTCCCCCGGCGATCTGATGGCCTTCATTACAGCCCTTCTCCTTGCCTACGAGCCTGCCAAACGACTTGCGCGCATGCGCGTGCAGATTGAGGGCGGGATGATCGGCGTGCGCATGATGTTCGAGGTGCTGGACGCCCCGCTAACGCTAACCGAAAAGAAGGATGCAGTCCCGCTTCCCAAAGCAAGCGGCGATGTCGAGCTTAAGAATGTCAGCTTCGAGTACGTGCCCGGCCAGCCTGTTCTCAAGGACATCAGCGTCCTCTTCGAAGGCGGTAAGATGACGGCGCTGGTTGGCCCCTCAGGCAGTGGCAAGTCGACGATCATCAACCTCATGATGCGTCTTTACGATCCACAGAACGGCTCCGTTGAAATCAACGGCATGAATCTGCGCGATGTTTCCTTTGCAAGCCTGCGCGAACATGTTTCTTACGTCGGTCAAGAAACATTCCTGTTCTCCGGGACGATCAAGCACAACATTTCCGTCGGCCGCGATAACGCGACAGAGGAAGAGATCATTGCGGCAGCAAAGGCTGCGAATGCGCATGATTTCATCATGAAGATGCAGGACGGATACAACACTAGGCTGGGCGAGAACGGCTCTGGCCTGTCGGGCGGCCAGCGCCAACGTGTGGCAATTGCGCGCGCAATGCTTCGGGACGCGGATATCCTGATCCTCGATGAAGCGACCAGTGCACTGGATTCCGAATCCGAGGCTCTCGTGCGTGATGCGCTGGAACGCCTGACGCTCAACAAGACATCCATCGTCATCGCCCATCGCCTTTCCACAATCAACCGCGCCGACAAGATCGTCGTCATGGACAATGGTGAAGTGGCCGAACAGGGAAGCCGGCGTGAATTGCTGGCGAATGACGGTCTTTACAAGCGGCTTCACAGCATCCAATTCGACGCAGACGTCGCTTGACACCAAAATAAAACGGGCGGCCATCGCCGCCCGAATTTTTTTTCAGCGGCCCATATTTGAGCGGAGAAGAGCCAACTTGGCTACCAGGCGATTTCCATGTCGCTTGCGGCCCTCGCCAGGAGTGGCAATATCTCCGCCACGCGCTCATCCGTGAGACGCGTTAGCGGTGCCGCAACACTCATGGTTCCGACGACCTCATTCCCTTGGCGGATGGCGACAGCAATTGCTCCCACTCCCTCCTCGGCCTCGCCAACTGCACGGCCGTAGCCGAGACCTGCAACGGCATCGAGCTCCCTATTGAGCGCCTCGATTGTGTTGATAGCGTTAGCGGCCTGCTGGCCGGGCTGGCCTAACCCTGCTTCGAGTGCGACCCTGAGCGCCCTCTCCCGTTCAAGGCTCGCAAGCCATATTTTACCATTTGCCGTCGCATAAGGCACGATGCCGGCGCTCATATCGGGTTCGAACACGAGGCCCGAGCGGCGGCCGCGGGCGGAGCCGACCCAGACGAGCGTATTGTTCTGCACAGCCGTCAAGCGAACAAGCTCGCGCGTGCGCTCCGCCAGTGCATTGAGGATCGGTTGGCGCAGATCCGAGACCTGCAGCCGCGTCAACTGTTTCTGGCCCACCAACGCCATGCGCATGGTCAGCGCGTAACAATCGCTCTCAGGACTCTGCCACGCCCACCCATTCTCTATTAGGGAGGCAAGGATGCGGTGGCATGCACTTTTTGGTATATCGAGTTGATGAGCGACATCGGATAGCTTGAGCGGTTCCTCGGCCAAGGCGAGGAGCTCCAGCATGGCGATCGTCCGCTCGACGCCGCCGCTTGGTACATTGATCGTCCTGTCCATTTCATTCTCCAGTCGCATATGCCTCGCCAATTTTCATCAAAAGGCGATGCCTCATTAAGAAGATACGGGGCCATTCTCCCGTCGTTCAACGGCTGGACAAAAGGCCCCATCGTGTCAGACATGGCGTTGCAAAATTCCACGTGACAGAAAAATCTCGGTAATTTCTTCGGATTTTTCGATGAATTCCGGCTCGCGACGTGCCGCCAGACCCCTCGGCCGCGGCATGTCAATCATCAACATCCTCTCGATCCGTCCGGGCCTCGGGGTCATGACAATGACGCGATCCGCAAGAAGAACGGCTTCATCGATGGAATGGGTGATGAAGACCACCGTCATCCGGTTCTTCAACCAAAGCGCTTCCAGATCGATACGCATCTGTTCACGTGTCAGCGCGTCCAGTGCCCCGAAAGGCTCGTCCATCAACAGCAGACGCGGCTGAAGCAGCAAAGCACGGGCGATTGATGCGCGCTGTTTCATCCCGCCTGAGAGTTCGTGCGGATATCTGTCGGCGAACTCCTTCAATCCGACGGATTCGAGAAGCGCCAGCGCGTGCGGTCGCAGCTCTTCCCGATTCCGTCCGGTCATTTCGGCAGGGAACAGCACATTATCGATGATCGTTCGCCAGGCGAGAAGCACATGGTTTTGAAAAACGATACTCATTCCAGGTGGCGGCTCCTTGGAGACATCGCCAAAAACAGAAATCTGGCCGGTGCTGGCGTGAGAAAGGCGCGAGATCAGTCGCATCATCGTTGATTTGCCGCAACCCGACGGGCCGACGATCGCGACAAATTCGCCGTCACCAATAGTGAGGTCGAGCTTTTCCAACGCCACGATGGGCGCGTCCGGATGGCCAAAATATTTACTCACACCCTCCAGCAAAACCCCTGGCTCATAACCGGTCCTGTCTTTTTTCCTCTGCAACATACGTTCCTCCCGCTGTATTCCGTCTCCTGTCCCTTCCGAAATAGCACTTGACGAAACATCAGTCCATATGGAACATTGTTCCAATAATACAAAATTGCCCGTGATTGGCGGGCAATTCGGGAGGAAGCATGTTTTCGAAAGTCATTGGTGCCGTCAAAGGGCAGGCCCATACGGTTGGCAGCCTCGTGGGCGCAGGCATCGTCTGGGAGATCGCAGTACGCCTCCTGAGTGTTCCGGAATATATCCTGCCGACGCCGAGCAAGGTCTTTGCGGATCTTTATAATAACGTGCCTGTTGTGTTCACCGCATCGCTTTATACACTGCAGCCCATGGTGCTCGGTTTCCTCGTCGCCGTTGTGATGGGCACGCTGCTCGCACTGCTGGTCGTTTATTCCCGCGCATTCGAAGCGATATTTTATCCCCTGCTGGTGATCCTCCAGATCATCCCGAAGATCGCCATCGCACCGCTTTTCATCATCTGGGTCGGCTTCGGTCTGCCTTCGAAGATCCTGCTGGTTTTCCTGCTTTCCTTTTTTCCGATCGTCGTCAACTCTATCGTGGCGTTCAAATCCATCGAACCCGACGTCTACGATCTCGCCAAGAGCTATCGCGCCGGACGATTGAAGATTTTCTGGAAGGTTGAACTACCCGGTGCCCTGCCCTCGCTTTTCGCCGGCTTCAAGGTGGCTGCGGCACTGTCTGCGACGGCGGCCGTGGTGGCGGAGTTCGTCGCCTCCGACAATGGACTTGGCTACCTGCTGCTGAACTATAACGGCAACATGAACACCAGCATGACCTTCGCCGTCATCATCGTGCTCAGCCTTCTTGGCCTGCTTCTTTACGGCATCGTGGAACTGATCGAGCGCTTCGCGATCCCCTGGCACGTTTCTCAGCGCCGTGACGACTTTACCGTCGCGAAAAGCGCGACCTGAATTCGACATTCAATTAAAAACGGGAGGATAAAATGTTCAATATAATGAAAAAAAAGCTTTCGGGCGGCGTGATCGTGCTCGCCGTGGGTCTGGCGGGCATTCAATCGGCTGCGGCTGAGGACAACGTGACGCTGCGTCTCAATTTCCTTTTGAGCGGTGTCCACACCATCTTTTATTATGGCGCCGAAAAGGGCTTCTATAAGGAGGCCGGCATCGATCTGCATATTGGCGAAGGCCAAGGCTCGGCGCGCACGGTCCAGTCAGTCGCAACCGGCGGCGACATGTTCGGCATTGCCGATGGCGGCAGCGTCATTGCCGGCGCTTCGAAAGGCGCACCGGTCAAATCCGTGCTCGGCCTGCTCAACACGTCTCCCTACGCGATGACGTTTCGCGCGGATTCCGGTGTGAAGTCCATCAAGGATGTGGAGGACAAGACGGTCGCAGCTAGCGCCGGCGAGGCTTCGCTCGCTCTCCTACCCGCCGTCTGGAAAAAAAACGGCGTCGATGCGTCCAAGGTCAACATTCTGAATGTGGATGGCCCTGGCAAGATTATCGCCATCATGCAGGATCGTGCGGCAGGTATTCTCGGCGGGCTTGAAAACCAGGTCGTGGTTCTGAATTCCAAGGGCCTGGAGCAGAAAGTGTTCTCCTTCGCAGAGCTCGGCGTCAACACGCAAGGCCTGACTATCATCACCAATACCAAGCTGGTCGACAGCAACCAGGATCTGGTCAAGCGCTTCGTGGCCGCATCGCTAAAGTCTATCGAGGCAGCCAAGGCTGATCCCGACGCTGCCGTTGCAGCGGCAGTGAAAGAAAAACCGACTGGCGATCCCAAGCTTCTCAAAGAGCAGCTCGAAATCTCGCTCAAGCTTTTACCGTCACCATCCGCGCCATCCGCGCCGCTCGGCGAAATGGCCGCGGCAGACTGGCAGCAAACACTCGATCTGATGAAGGAATATCAGGACATCAAGACCGATATGCCGGCAGACGCCTTCTTCACCAACAGCCTGATCGCAAAATAACGGCAGGCGCAGGAAGCCCGGTGAATTCTACCGGGCTCGATGCGCAAGAATGGTTTTCAAACATGTCCACACATTATGATCTTGAAGGCCGGGTGGCGGTCGTGACCGGCGCTGCGGGCGGCTTCGGTGCCGCCATCAGCCAGCGCCTACGAGACTGCGGCGCAACGGTGGTTCATTGGGATCTGCCGGGCGCCTTAAAGGACGGTTCCTTTGGCGACCTGCCGCATGCCGGTGTCGATATCAGCGACGCAAAAAGCATAGGGGCGGCTGCCATCAATCTGCAACGGCAGTTCGGCAGACTTGATATTCTCATCAACAATGCAGGTATTGTCGGTAGCGTCGCTCCCTTATGGGAAATTCCCGTCGAGGAATTTCGCCGGATCATCGACATCAATTTATTTGGCTCCTTTTTGGTCTGCCGCGCTCTGGTGCCACTGATGATCGAGACGGCGAAAAAAAACCGTTTCGGCCGCATCATCAATGTTGCCTCCATCCAGGCCAAGGAAGGCATGCATCAGGCAGCTGCCTATAGCGCCGCCAAGGCCGGCCTTGTGGCCATGACCAAGAGCCTTGGCAAGGAGCTCGCAACGGCTGATATTCTCGTCAACGCCATCACCCCCGCCGCCTCCATGACGGCGATGAGCATCGATGCGCCGAAGGAACGGCTGGACGATATTCTCTCCCGCATCCCCATGCGGCGTTTTCTCGAACCCGCCGAGGTCGCCAATATGGTGGCCTGGCTCTCTTCTTCCGAATGCAGCTTCTCAACCGGCGCGGTTTTCGACCTGTCCGGTGGTCGCGCAACATATTGAGGGAACCAATGTCTCTTTTGGGAAAAGCCGTCGTCGCCATCTGGAACGACATCTTGCCGGAAGGCCGCGAAAATTTCATTGAATGGCACAATCGCGAACATATTCCCGAGCGGGTATCGATACCCGGTTTCCTGCGCGGACGCCGCTATATCGCGCAACAGGGAACACCCGAATATTTCACGCTCTATGAGGCAGCGGATGCGCAGGTACTGGTAGGCCAGCCCTATCTAGACCGGCTCAATAATCCCACCCCCTGGACAAAACGTTCAACCACTGACTTCCGCAACACGACACGCGGTGTCTGCAACACCGACTATTCTTATGGGTGCGGTGACGGCGGCTTCATCGCCACTTTTCGTTTTGATGCGGCCGAGGCCGACAGGGCGACAATCCGATCGATGCTGGCCGAGGCTCTCTGCGAAACCGGCAAGCTGAACGGCGTCAGCGGCGCCCATTTGTGCATTGCAGACAATGGCGCAAGCAGCCTCGAAACCGCCGAACGCAAAGGCCGGCAGGTTGGCGTACCCAACTGGATCATCATGATCGAAGGCGGCTCGGCCTCTTCCGTCTCCGGTGCTTCAGACAGCTTGGTACAACACCTCTCCAGAACCGAGCTCATCGGCCTCGCGGAACCTGGACTTTATCGCCTTGAATTCGCACTCAGCGAAAATGCCGTTCAGCAATCAGCTGCATAGGAAAACCCGATGAAATTTCTTCGTTATGGTCCCATCGGCCAGGAAAAACCCGCAGCGCTCGATGCGGAGGGTAACATCCGCGATCTTTCTTCCGTCGTCGCCGATATTGCTGGGCCGACCCTCTCACGCAGCTCCCTTGAAAAGCTGGCGAAAATTGATCTTTCGTCGCTTCCGGCCGTATCATCGGATGTCCGGATCGGTCCCTGCGTCGGTGCTGTCGGTAATTTTGTTGCGGTCGGCCTCAATTACATCGACCATGCGCTGGAAACGAACACGCCCATCCCCGAAGAGCCGGTGCTTTTCAACAAACACACGTCCTGCATTTCCGGCCCGAATGATCCGATCTACCTGCTAAAGGATTCGGAAAAGACTGACTGGGAGGTAGAGATCGCCTTCGTTATCGGTGAGCCCGCCTATCATGTGCGGGAAGAAGATGCGCTCTCCGCCATAGCGGGTTTCTGCGTCTGCCATGACGTCTCCGAGCGCGCCTTTCAGATAGAACGCGGCGGCCAATGGACCAAAGGCAAAAGCGGACCGACATTCGGTCCTCTCGGACCATGGCTGGTCACGCCGGATGAAGTCGGCAACGTGCAAAATCTGGGCCTGTGGCTCGACGTCAACGGCCAGCGCATGCAGACCGGTTCGACGTCCAAGATGATTTTCCCGATCGCGACGCTTGTTTCTTATATCAGCCGCTTTATGCGCCTCATGCCGGGCGACGTTGTCACCACTGGCACGCCGCCCGGGGTTGGCCTTGGAATGAAACCGCCTGTCTTTCTAAAAGCCGGCGATGTGGTCGAACTCGGCATTGATAGCCTTGGCACACAGCGTCAAATCGTGACAGCATTCGACGTGTAAGATCGTCAGGAGACATGAGTGAATGACAGCAATCGAAAAACTGGCTGAAAGCTTCACCACAGCGAGTCGCGAGGTCACGAAGATTTCTCTGGCGGCGGTTCAGGGCGAGGACCTCATTCCCACCACCCTCGAAGAGGCTATGGCGGCTCAGCGGGCTTTTGCGAAAAACTGGGCGAAACCGGTTGCCGGCTGGAAACTGGCGATCCGCCCGGATGGCGAGGCCATCGGGGCGCCCATGTTCGATTGCGTTCGGGTCGACGAAACCAACGTCGCTTTTTTTCCTCAAGATGGCACCGAAGGCATCGAGATCGAGATCTGCTTTACCCTTTCCGCCGATATCCCGGCCGCGACCGAAGGGTCGCTGACCAGGGACGACCTGATAGGATTTATCGACAAGGTCCACCTTGGCGCTGAACTTCTTCGCTACAGGCTGGTGGAAAAAAATCAGGTGCCGTTTCCGCTTTTTCTCGCGGATCGCCTTGCCAACCACGGCTTTGTCATCGGTCCGGAAGTGGATAGAGGCATCGTGGATGTCTTTGCCGGAAATGGCGAGAACTTGCCGCAGCTCACCGTTACCGAGGGGCAGTTATCGTTGTTCGATGCTACAGTAAAGCATCCGAATGGTGATCCGCTCGCGCCGCTGGTCGCCTTTGCCAATGCGGCATTCAACACAGGGGGGATGCTCAAGGCAGGCAATGTCGTGACGACGGGCAGCCTTTGCGGCGCGATACCGAACATGCTTGCCGGCAAGACACACATAACGCTGAAATCGGTTGGTGCCTTCACGCTGTCCGGTCCGAGGCCATAGGCGTCCGGTCCTCCGGATGCTCTTTTTTCGGCCGCCTGCCGCCTTCATCCCGCCGCGACTTCCGATGCCATCGAAAGGTCATTTCACCCGCCCGTATTCGCCCAGAAAATCGAGCAGCGCCCGGATGCGCGCTGGAAGAGGTCCGCGCTGACCGACATAAACGGCATGAAACATCTCCGTCTCGCCCGTATCGAGGTGATCGAGGACCGATATGAGCCGGCCGGCGGCGATATCCTCCCGCACGGTGAAGGCAGCAAGGCGAACCAGACCGACACCGGCAAGGGCAAGACGGCGAAGGCCCTCGCCATCACTGACCTGCACGCGCCCGGTCGCCGGAATGACGGCGGTCTTTCCGCCGTCCCGCAACGGCCACCCCTCGACTGACCGGATATAGCCAAATCCGAGGCGATTATGATCCTCCAGATCGGCGATGGTTTGCGGCACGCCACAGCGCTCCAGATAATCCGGGGCTGCGGCGATGATCATCCTTGTCTCACCGAGTTTCCGGGCGACGAGAGTTGAACTCTTCAGCGGCCCGGCACGCACCGCGACATCCATGCGTTCCGCAAGAAGGTCGACCGCCAGATCCGTCTGGACGATATCGAGCGTGATACCCGGATGAAGCGCCAGAAACCGTGGCAGGACGGGCGCAAGAATATGCGTTGCATAGGAAGCGCTGGTGTTGATCCGCACGCGGCCGACAGGCTGTTCGCCCCGACCGGCGGCGCGTTCGGCCTCTTCGAGATCGGCGAGGATGCGGGTGGCCCTTTCATAGAAGGCGCAGCCCTCCGGCGTTATCTGAAGCTGCCGGGTGGAACGGTTGAGCAGACGCGCGCCAAGGCGGCCTTCCAGCCGTGCGATCAGCTTGCTCACCGCCGAAGGCGTCATGTTTGCCGCGGCGGCCGCGCGGGAAAAACCGCCGAGTTCGACGACCCGCACGAAGATTTCCATCTCCCCTGCCCGGTTGATCTCCAGTCGCGCCATGATGACTTCATCTCACAAGTGATAGTATTTTCGGCATTCTATTTCATTGAAGAGCGAGCGTCTATCTTCAGACAGCGATTGAAACGCATCGCAATCTTCATCTGCCAGATCATGACGGGATGGACAGAGCGCGGCGCGGCCAGAGCCCCGTCCGCGACCATTTCGAAGCAACAAAGGAACGCTCCATGGAATATCGCCATCTCGGCCAATCCGGCCTGAAAGTGCCGGTCTTGAGTTTCGGCACCGGAACCTTCGGCGGCTCCGGCCCGCTCTTCAGCAACTGGGGCAATTCAGACGCCACGGAAGCCCGGCGCCTGATCGATATTTGTCTGGAAGCCGGCGTCAACCTGTTCGATACCGCCGACGTCTATTCCAATGGAGCATCGGAGGAAGTGCTTGGCGAAGCCGTTAAGGGAAGGCGCGACAGCGTTCTGATCTCAACCAAGACCAGCCTGCCGATGGGCGACGGGCCAAACGAGGCCGGATCCTCCCGCTTCCGGCTGTTGCGCGCGGTGGATGATGCCCTGCGCCGCCTAAAGACCGACTATATCGACATCCTTCAGCTCCATGCCTTCGATGCCTTCACGCCGGTTGAGGAAGTGCTGGCGACGCTCGATACGCTCGTCCGCTCCGGCAAGGTGCGGTATACAGGTGTCTCGAATTTTTCAGGCTGGCAGATCATGAAATCGCTTGCCGTCGCGGACCGATATGGCTGGCCGCGTTATGTGGTCAATCAGGTCTATTATTCCCTGATCGGCCGGGATTACGAATGGGATCTGATGCCGCTCGGCGCGGATCAGGGTCTTGGCGCAATGATCTGGAGCCCGCTCGGCTGGGGACGGTTGACCGGAAAAATCCGCCGCGGCGCGCCGCTGCCCGAAGGTAGCCGCCTGCATGAGACCGCCAGCTTCGGCCCGCCGGTGGAGGATGAACATCTCTACCGCGTGATCGATGCGCTCGATGCTGTCGCGGAAGAGACGGGCAGAACGGTGCCGCAGGTCGCCCTCAACTGGCTGCTCAGACGCCCCACTGTTTCCACGGTAATCATCGGCGCACGCAATGAGGAACAGCTTCGCCAGAACCTCGATGCCGTGGGATGGGAACTGACATCCGCACAGGTGGCGAAGCTGGACGAGGCCAGCGAGACGACTGCTCCCTATCCGCATTTCCCGTATCAGCGCCAAGAGGGCTTTGCCCGGCTTAATCCACCGGCCATAACACGTCAGACTATGCCGCTCTAAGGCAGCGTCAGGCCGCCTGAATTACAGGCGGCCCGACAGATATGGAGATTCAGCCGGCTTCGTTGGCGGAGCCTGCGTCCACCCGGCCCGAAAACCAGTTCGCCAGAACCGCGCCGGAAATATTGTGCCAGACGCTGAAAATGGCGCTCGGAACCGCGGCGAGAGGCGAGAAATAGGCCGTGGCGAGTGCGGCGCCAAGGCCGGAGTTCTGCATGCCCACCTCGATCGCAATGGCCTTGCGTTTGGCGAGCGACAGGCCCGTTGCCTTTGCCGCGAGATAACCGAGGAGATAGCCAAGCCCGTTGTGCAGCACGACGACAGCGAAAATCATCAGTCCGGACTGGGCGATCGCGGCTTTTGATCCTCCCACGACGGCCGAAACGATGAGGACGATGCCGATAACGCTCACAAGCGGCAGTGCCGGAACGGCGGTCTTGACGAGGCCGGGCAGGAGTTTCTGCAGGGCAGCGCCGAGGGCGAGCGGAACCAGAACGACCTTGACGATGCTGAGGAACATGGCCCAGCCATCAACGGGCAGGAACTGGCTCGCAAACAGCCAGACGAGGAATGGCGTCACCAGCGGCGCGGCAAGCGTGGTTACCGAGGTGCAGGCAACGGACAAGGCGACATCGCCCTTGGAGAGATAGGTCATGACGTTGGAAGAGGTGCCGCCCGGGCAGCAGCCAACCAGAATGACGCCAGCGGCGACTTCCGGCGGCATGGGAATGATCCGGGTCAGCAGCACCGCCAGAAGCGGCATGATGAGAAACTGGCCGAGTACGCCGATCGTCACATCGAACGGCCTTTTGACGACCTCCTTGAAGTCATCGACCGAGAGAGTGAGCCCCATGCCGAACATGATGATCGACAAAAGTGTGACGATCCACGGTGCAATCTGTTTGAACGTATCCGGAAAGAAAAAGCCAAGCACGGCGAACAGGATGACCCAGGCGGCGAAGGTCTTGCCCACGAAAGCCGAAACGGCTGCCAGCGTTTTCATGTCTATACTCCCAAAATGAACACCTGACCCGTCTAGTCGCCGGGCTCGCTGTGTCAAGGCCACAACGGACTTCAACTGCCGGCATACGGACCATTTGGAAAAATCCGGGTGCCGATACGGAGGCAAGCGGGCTTTTGACGATGTCTAATCGCAATCCCTGCCCCACCCACTATCCGGGCATGGCAGAAAATAAGTCCGGCATCCGATATCCACGTCTTCACCCCTCAAAATACCTCTTGACCTCAACCAAGGTTGAAGTTCTAGAAGTGGTGTCACCTTGTTTTCGCAAGGCTCTTTCCATGCTCTTGAGCGAACAGTTGACAAAGGATACCCCATGGCTTTCCAGCTTCCCGATCTCCCCTATGCCCATGATGCGCTGGCCCACTCGGGCATGTCCGAGGAGACGCTGAAGTTTCATCACGATCTCCATCACAAGGCCTATGTCGATAACCTCAACAAGGCGATATCAGGTACCGAATGGGAAAAAAGCAGCCTCGAGGACATCGTCCGCGGCACCTATGAGAAGGGCGCGGTGGCGCAGTCCGGCATCTTCAACAATGCCTCCCAGCACTGGAACCACAATCTCTTCTGGGAGATCATGGGGCCGGGAAACCATGCCATCCCGAAGGCGCTGGAAGACGCGCTGACGCAATCCTTCGGTTCGGTATCGCTGTTCAAGCAGAATTTCGCCCTTGCCGGCGCCTCGCAGTTCGGCTCGGGCTGGGCGTGGCTGGTGGTGGATACCGACGGCACGCTGAAGATCACCCGCACCGAAAACGGGGTCAATCCGCTCTGCTTCGGGCAGAAGGCGCTTCTTGGCTGCGATGTGTGGGAACACAGCTATTACATCGATTTTCGCAACAAGCGTCCGGCCTATATCGAGAACTTCCTCGACAATCTGGTGAACTGGCAGGCAGTGGCCGCCCGCCTCTGATCTGAGCCCCACCGATCCGGCCGGCCCCGCTGCCCCGGGCGACTGGCCGGATCAGGCGCAGCCGGACAGCCGCCGTCCGGCTGCAACTCCATTCGAGCATTGCCATGCCCTATGTCGTCACCGAAAACTGCATCGCCTGCAAATATATGGACTGCGTGGAGGTCTGCCCGGTCGAATGTTTCTACGAAGGCGAGAACATGCTCGTCATCCATCCCGACCAATGTATCGATTGCGGCATCTGCGAACGCGAATGTCCTGCGGCGGCAATCCGGCCGGATACCGAGGCGGGGCTGCATGTCTGGCTCGACCTCAACCGCCACTATTCCGGCATCTGGCCACGCGTGCATCAGAAAAGGACGCCGCCTGACAATGCCGACATCATGAATGGCGCTGCGGCCAAGTTTTCCATTTTTTCGAAGAATCCGGGAGCGGGCGGTTAGCCCGGCACTGCATGTCTCATAATCTCAGGCTGATCGATGGCGGTGTCGTCAATCACGCGCATATCCCGCTGAAAGCCTCGGCCTCCCCGGCGATCTCACCGCGTGAATTCAAGGATGCGATGGCCGGCCTCGCCTTTACCGTGGCTTTGGCCGCCGCCGCCCATGCCGGAGAGCGGATCGGGCGAACGATCACCTCCTTCATGCCACTCAGCGCGGAGCCGCCGCTTCTGATGATCTCCATCGACGCCAGCAGCCGCATGGTCGATCTCATCGCCGCAAGCCGGCGCTTCTCCGTTTCGGCGCTGGCCAGAGGGCAGGAAGAGGTTGCCGACGTGTTTGCCGGAAAGGGCAACCTGCCAGACCGGTTTTCCGTTGGCGACTGGGATCTCTGGCCTTCGGGAAACCCGAGGCTTGCAGATACGCTGCTATCCATGGATTGCGAACTCGTCGGCTCCATCGATGCCGCCGACCACATCCTGTTCGTCGGGGCCATCATCGAAGTGACGTCTGATCCGACGCGCAAAGCCCTGCTCTGGAGTGAACGCTCCTACACCGGCACGGAGGAACGCGGAGCCAACTCCTGAAGGGTTTCAGGCGTTGCCATGAGGGCAATAGCTAGAGAAAAGCCGTGGAATGGGGATGATCGTCATTGTTTGCCCGGGCAAAGCTTCCCGGAGCAACGCCCATTCTCCGGCGAAACGCGGTGCTGAATGCGCTGGCGGATTCATAGCCGATTTCATCGGCAATGCGGTCGAGCGATTTTACCCCGCGCAGGAGCGCATCTCTCGCAAGCGCCATCCGCCACCGGGCGAGATATTCGATCGGCGCGCAGCCCACCATGTCAACGAAACGCGCGGAAAAGCCCGAACGCGACATGCCGGCGATTCCCGCCAGTTCCGCAACCGTCCAGCCCACGCGAACATCTTCATGCATCGCCGATAATGCGCGGGCAAGGCCGGGTAAACGCATTGCCTTTACCAATCCCGCGGGAATTGCCGCATTCCCCACTCCCGGCCGGCGCAGCGCTTCCACCAGAAGAACTTCCAGCATGCGCCGGATGATCAGTTCCTTGCCTGGATCCTCCCCGGCGCATTCCTCTGACAATAGCTCGATCAGCCGCGCCAGCCGCGATGCGCCTTTCTCCGCCGCCGGCACGTAGATCATTTCGGGCATCAGTGACAGCAGAAGTGAAGCATTGATGCGTTCGAACCGGAAGCTTCCGCCCAGCGCGACAAAATCAGGCGCCCCCTCCTGTTCGCCATGGCGGACAGCCCGATCCTGCGGTTCGACGGGGACGCACTCGACATCGGTCTCGCTACAAAGCGAAAAAGCGGGCGTTGTGGGCAGAAGCAGGAAATCTCCGCATATCAACCTGAGAGGAGCTCGGCCTTCCATCATCACCCATGCGGCACCGGCAAGGACGAGCGCGAAACCCGGCGCATCATGCGGACGATAGCGCACTCCCCATCTGCCCTTGCCGGAAATCGGCTTGGAGACGGCGGCGCTGGGTCGCAAAAGGTCGACGATATCGCTGAGAGGATCCATGTTTGGACGATCAATAACAAATAATAGCCATTTGAGCATATATCATCCAGTTCAGCCCGTCTATCTCCTGCACATCAACAACGGAGATTTACCATGACCAACACCATCCTCATCACCGGCACGTCGTCGGGTTATGGCAAAGCGATTGCCGAACTGTTCCTCGCACGCGGCTGGAACGTCATCGCCACCATGCGGCGTCCAAGCGCCACCCGCTTTGCTGACGATACCGGCCGGTTGCGCGTGCTGTCACTGGATGTGACAGACGAGCATAGCATTGCAGCAGCGATCGATGCGGCCGGCCCGATTGACGTCTTGGTGAATAATGCCGGCATCGGTATGGTCGGCGCCTTTGAGGCTACGCCGATGTCGGCGGTGCGCACGATCTTCGACACCAACAGCTTCGGTGTGATGGCCATGACACAGGCCGTCATCCCGCAGATGAGAAAACGCCAGTCCGGCATGATCATCAACGTCACGTCCAGTGTTACGCTTGCTTCTTTCCCGCTTGCCGCCGCCTATACCGCCAGCAAGCAGGCCATTGAGGGATTTACCGGTTCGCTCACGCATGAACTGACGCATTTCAACATTGGCGTGAAGCTGGTCGAGCCGGGTTATGCCCCGACAACCAGCTTCACGAACAACGCCATTCTGCCGCTTGAGCAGCTGCTTCCCGAAGATTACATGGGCTTTGCAGGACCAATTCTCGAGACTTTCTCCCAACCGGCTTTGACCACCCATGAAAGTGATGTCGCCGAAGCGGTTTGGAGCGCGGTGCACGACACCTCGGGACAGCTCCACTTTCCAGCGGGCGCGGATGCCGTTGCTCTCGCCCGCAAACACTGAACTTCAGAAAGCAGCGGGATGCCGAGTGTCTGAAGAGCACCCGGCCTCTGCTTTTCAGAAGATTCACGCGGGCTCCGCAGGCACTTTTCCCCTGATTTCCGGCCACAGCCCTTCCGTCACCGCCATCAGCGCCGGCGTTGCGGCGGCGACCCAGGGGATACCGCTGCCAGAGCGCGTTCCGATACGGACATCGAGACCCGCTTCCCTTGCGAGAACGACGCCGCCGGCGATATCCCACATGGTCGTCAGCTTCTGCAGATGGCCGTCGAAGATGCCGCGCGCGGCAAAGGCAAGGCCGATCGATGTCGAGCGGATGGATTCCACCACCCAGCCCGCATGCCGAAGCCCGACGTTAAGGGCCGCCACCTCTTCCGCATCGGCAGCGGCGCTATCGCCCAGCGACATGACCTGCACATCCTCGAAGGGCACATGGCGGGCAAGCGGCTTGCCGTTCAGCATCAGCCCGGTTCCATCCGCCGCCGCATAAATGTCCTTGAACACCGGCATGGCGACGACGCCGAGTTCCGGCCGGCCGTTGCGCACGAAGCCGAGGGAGATGCCCCAGAGCGGCGAACCGCGCAGGAAATTGGCGGTGCCGTCGATGGGATCGATGATCCAATAGGCGTCATCGGCAACGCCGCCCATTTCTTCCCCCAGCACCGTTTCTCCGGGAAAGGCCGCCGCCAGACGGTCGCGCACCAGCTTTTCGACTGTGGTATCGGCTTCCGAGACGAAATCCTGAAAACCCTTCGTCCGGGTGGCGATGCCGTCGCGCGCCTCGAAAAAGCGAAGGGCAAGGCCCATCGCTTCCTCGACTATGGCGACCGCGCTTTCGAGACGCTCGCTCATCGTGTCCATGCTCTGCCCGTCTCGCCGGCGCCGGCCTTCAGCCAGTTGGTGAAGGCTTCGACTTCATCGGTCTGGACCGCGCCGACGCCCGCCCCGGCGAGAGCACCCCAGACGGCTTCGGGATTTGAAAGCGCCCGCGTATCGTTGAAATCAAGGCAATGGGAAACGTCGAGCGAGTTGATCCAGAGGCGGATATTCTGGCGCTCCATCTCGGCACGGCCCTCGGCCAGATCGGCAATATCGGTAAATTTCACCTCGATCATCGGCGCCTTCAAGGCCTCGATCCGGCGCAGATCCTCGGCAAACTTACCCTTTCTCACCGGGAACATCGGCATATGCGGAATCTTGCCGAACCAGTCGGTCGCCAGCACTTCGAAATGGCCGGCCTCAGGATCGATATCGGTTTTCACCAGCACCTGATCCTCGACGCCAAGCCGCAGCACGGTTTCCATGACCTGTGGCAGATCGCGGGTGAATTTGGTGTCGATATTGACGGTGATCCTGCCGCGCGCCTCTTCCAGCAATTCCTCCAGCGTCGGCACGCATTCATCGGTCACGCCAGCCGCATCGCCGCCCGCGCCGGCCTTCAGCTTCGCTGCGCGGACCACCTCGAAAGGCAGCGCGCTCACGGTGCCCTTGCCCGTCGTGGTGCGGTCGAGCGTTTCGTCATGAATGACAACCAGCCGGCCATCGACCGTCGCCTGCGTGTCGATCTCGATCATCTCGACGCCAGCGGCAACCGCGGCGCGGACGGAGGCGAGCGAGTTTTCGGCGGTGGCGCTCCAGAAACCGCGATGGGCGATGGTGAGGATGGCCGGATTGTCGCGTGAGCAGAGCGCAAGCACATTGCAGGCGGTGGAGGTCTTTCGGGAGGTGGCAAGGGTCTGGTGCATGATTTTCACTTTCGGACGTTGCAATTACCGGGGTTTGGCTTCCCGGATCAGATTTTCCCCATGCCCGCCGCCATCAGATCGTCGCGCAGGATGCGGCCGGCGATGATGAAGACGATGAGTGCGGGAAGAAGCAGGATGAAGGAGACGATGGAGGCGAGCGGCAGCTGCATCGAATAGGGGTCGAGATACATGTAGAGCTTGATCGGCAGCGTCTCGACAACAGGCGCGCCGACGATGAAGGACTTGTCGAATTCCTCGAAGCTGCCGATGAAGGACATCAGCCCGCCGGCGAGAAGGCCCGGCACCGCCAGCGGCAATATGATGTGCAGGACGATGCCGATTGTTCCCGCGCCGAGCGAGCGGGCGGCATGGATGAGATCGTCTGGAATGGTCTCCAGCGCCGCCGTCATCAGCCGGATCATCAGCGGCAGGGTGCCGACGATCTGAACGAGAATGACCCCGGTTACTGAATAGGCAAGGCCGAAGAGAAGAAACACCTGCCCGATGCCGACGGCGACGACCAGCCCCGGAATGATGATCGGCGCCAGAATGAAAATCTCCACCAGCCGTTTCAGCCGGAAGGGAAAACGCGCCATGGCCCAGGCCGTGGGTAACGCGATGGCCGCCGTCAGGAAGGTGACGACGATGGCGATCAGGATACTGTTGATCGCGGCGCGGATGAGGCTTGCATCGCCGAGAATGCCCGCCCAGCGCGCCGTGGTGTAATGCTCCGGCACAACAAGCGGCGGCGACCAGCCATCGGCGATGCTCCAGAGGAACATCAGAGCCAGCGGCACGGCGATGGCGAGCGTCAGCGCGCCATAAAGACCGATGGAGACGAAAATCCTGTCCTCCGGCGTAAAGGCACGGCGGCGGGGAGTGATTGTAGGTTCAATGGTGATAGCGCTCATCATGCGTCTCCGCGGGTTTGGCCGGGGCCGATGCGGGATGTCAGCGAATAATAGAGAATGAGGACGGAGACCGCGAAGAGGCTCAACACCATGCCCATGGCATAGACCTGATTAAAGCGGCCCTGATTGAACTCCTGGATCATCAGCACCGAAAGCGGCCGGGCCGTCGGCGGGCCGACGATATCGGGAATGGCATAGGAGCCCATGGAGCCGATGAAGGTCAGAAGAATGGCGGCGGTGATGCCGGGCATGGCGAGCGGCACTTCCACGAAGAAAAATGTCTTCAGCCGCGACGCGCCAAGCGTGCGGGAGGCATAACGTATATCCTCGGGGATGGCCGCAAAGGCGCTGGTGATGATCAGCGTCATGAAAGGTATCTGCTTCCAGACGCTGGCGAGAATGACGCCGATGCCCCAGTCATCACGCACGAGCTTGGGCAGTTCGAGCCCGAGCGGCGCGACCAGCCGGTCGAGGAACCCGCCCCTTTCGAAAACCACGATCACCATCAGGCCGACGATGATGCCCGGCACCGCCATCGGCAGCTTGTAAAGGCCGCTGAACAGTTTTCGCCCGAGAAAGCTCTTGCGGATCAGAAGCGCCAGTGGCACCGAAACCGCAAGCGAGACGATGACGGGCATGACGCCGTAATAGATGGAGGTCGTAAGACCACGGATCATCGACGGGCGGGTGAAAATCCGCTGGTAGAACATCAGCGTGAAGCTGCCATCCTCCTGCCTGAAACTGCCGACCAGCGCCGACAGCAACGGCCCGCCGAAAAAGACCAGAAGATACCCGACACCCGGCAAAAGCAGGAATAGAAGCTGGGCACGCCTGTTTCGAAGGAGCCCGGCCATCATGCCGCCTCCCCCGCCATCCTGTCATCGAGAAGATGGACCGAACCGGGAAATTGCAGGGCGACCCTATGCCCGGCATCGATCAGAGTTTCAGCACCGGACTGGCTGATCCGGATATGGCGGCCGCTGATCTCGACCGTATAGAGCGCATTGGCGCCCATGAAGGAAACGGCGGAAACCGTGCCCTCGCCGGCCTGATCGGCGCGGATCTGGATGTTTTCCGGACGAACGGAAATCTGGACACTTCCGGCGGCAACCCGGTCAAGCGTCACGGACTGCCCCCAGGGCAATTGCGCCTGCTGGCCCTGCGCGGAGACCGGCAAAAGATTGGTCTGGCCGAGGAAGCCGGCGGTAAAGGCGTGTTTCGGCGAGCGGTAAAGCTCAAGCGGCGTGCCGATCTCGACCACCCGGCCGGCATTCATGACGACGATCCGGTCCGACATCGCCATGGCTTCGGCCTGATCGTGTGTAACATAAAGGCTGGTGGCGCCGATGCGGCGGTGAAGCTCGGTCAGCTCATGGCGCAGCGTATCGCGAAGTTTGGCATCGAGATTGGAAAGCGGCTCGTCGAACAGAAGCAGGCTCGGCTGCATGACAATGGCCCGCGCCAGCGCCACACGCTGCTGCTGGCCGCCGGACAATTGCCGGGGCATGCGATCCACCAGACCGGCGAGGTTGCAAATCTCCAGCGCATGGGCGATGCGCCGCGCCCGCTCGTCCTTCGCGACCTTCTTCATCTTCAGCCCGAAGCCGAGATTTTTGGCGACCGACATATGCGGGAAAAGCGCATAGGACTGGAACACCATGGCGATGTCGCGCGCCTCCGG
Source organism: Agrobacterium sp. OT33 (assembly GCF_017313365.1). Taxonomy (NCBI): domain Bacteria; kingdom Pseudomonadati; phylum Pseudomonadota; class Alphaproteobacteria; order Hyphomicrobiales; family Rhizobiaceae; genus Agrobacterium; species Agrobacterium sp. OT33. The sequence goes on from NZ_JAFLMZ010000005.1 coordinate 284,106, forward strand.
CGGCGCCTGATCGATGCGTTTGCCACCAAGGTGGATTTCACCGCCCGAAGGCTGGCTGATGCCGGTGAGGATGCGCAAAAGCGTGGACTTGCCGCAACCGGAAGGGCCGAGAATGGTGACGAATTCGCCCCGCTCCACGGTGATCGATACGGGATGAAGCGCCCGGCTTGCGCCGTAATCCTTGCTGATATTGCTGATCTCGAGTTCACTCATGGCGAGCCTCCCTCATATTTTTGACCAAGGCTATCCGGACCGTGCAGCCACTTGCGGCACACGATCCGGCAATCCTTGTCGCGTTACTGGTTGAGGACTTTTTCATCGAGCGCTTCGGCAAGCGCTGTCGACATGTCCCAGAAAGCCGGCAGCGACAGGCGCGGATAGACACTCTGCGGCAGCACATGCTCCTGCACCGCCTTCGGCATCAGATCATTGGTGACATCGGCGCGTGGAGAGCGGGAAGCCTTGTTTTCCAGCTTCCAGAGCTGGAATTCCTTGCTCATCGCCATATCGATCAGCAGCAGCGCCGAGGCGACGTTCTTGGCGTTGGCCGGCACGAACATGGCGTCGCCAGAGCCGACCTGGCCCTTTTCCAGAAGCGTGATGCGGAAACTGTCAGGCAATTGTTTGGTGCCGAGGAAGCTCATGACCTGGTCTTCCCAGACCGTGCCCATGTGAAGCTGCTGGTTGTTGATGAGGTTGAGCGTGTCGGCATTGCCGTTCGTCAATTCAGCCACGGCCAGAAGACGGCGGTAATAGTCCCAGACAGGCGTAAGGCACTCGGACTCCATGGCCCAGTCCTCGGCCTGCTGCAGCGTCTGGTTATAGTCGGTGAGCTTTGCACGGCAGTCGCCGGTGAGATAATTGAGCGCGACCGAATAGATGAAACCGCCGCCGGAACCGCCCTTGGCCGGCAGGGTGACGCCAAGCCGCTTGGGGTTCTTTTCGGCCCAGACCAGCAGGTCCTCGAAGCTCTTCGGCACATCCTCGGCTTTCACGAAGGCAGAGTCATAACCGATAGCCGTCTGGTTGAGATGCACCAGCGGGAAGCTGCCACCATGCGGCTTGCCGAAGACGGTCTCGGCCATTTCCGGATTATAGTTGGCCATGTTCGGCAGAATTTTCGTCAGCGCAATATTGCCGACAACACCCTTGGCGGAAAGAAGCGGATAGCTGCCGCCACCGGCGAAATAGGCATCGACGGGCGAATCCTGCCCTGCCGCCTGTACCGCGATCAGCTGCTGGTTCGCCTGATCGCCCTTCACGTCGCTATAGGCGACCTTGATGCCATACTTGGCTTCGAAACGGTTGATCAGCTCCTTCCAGGTATCGGCGAAACTGCCGGCGAAATTATACATCGTCACCGCACCCTCGGCTTTGGCGGCGGGAACGACGATCTCGTAGAAATTGTCGCGCGTGACCTTCGACAGATCGAAGTCGAGGTTTTTCATGTTGCTGTCTGCCGAAAGGCACGGCGCTGCCGTCGTCGCCAGCGCAAGCGCGGCGATCGCAAGAAATTTCATGCGCATTGAATGGTTCCTCCTGAGGACCCGTTGTTGACCGGCCCCTTATTAATACACTCTAAGTGTAATATTTGTGACAGTCCAGTGAAAAATGCTGTCGCAAACCAATGCCCCATGTTGCCGCCGCTTCGCGCAGCCGTTATCCAAGGCCATGACAACAGATCAGACGCCGCACCAGACCTTTGACCGCCAGCCGCTTGCCAGCGAAAACGAGCGCCTCATTCTGGATATCGTGCGCCGCCACGGCCCCATTGCCCGTGCATCGATCACCGGCCACACCAACCTGACGCAGCAATCCGTGCACCGGTTGATCGAAGGCCTGCTGGAGCGTGGGCTTCTGCAAACCGGCGCGCCGCTCAAGGGCACGCGCGGCCAGCCGAGCCCCACCATCGAGCTGGTGCCGGAGGCGGCTTATTCGCTCGGCATTTCCATCAACACCGACTCCGTGGTGATCTGCATCGCCGATTTCCGCTGCGACGTCGTCGTCGAGGAAAAGCTGAAGATGCTTCCGGAGGACCGCGAGGAGACGCTGGCGGCCTTGTCACAGGCCCTCGAAAGGCAGCTCTTGGAACACGGCATCCCGCGCGAGCGCCTGCTTGGCCTCGGTTTTTCCATGTCCGGCTTCTTCGTGTCGGAGGACCGCGCCTTCAATGCGCCGGAGCCCCTGCGCGACTGGTCGCTGATGGACCTGAAGCCGATCCTTGAGAAACGGTTCCACCTGCCGGTCTGGCTGGAGAACAACGCCACCACGGGCGCGATCGGCGAAAGCCTTCGCGGTGTCGGCTCCTGGTGCCAGACCTTCGCCTATCTGTCATTCAACTACGGTTTCGGTGGCGGACTGATCCTTGGCGGCCAGCCGTTTCACGGCTTTCATGGCAATGCCGGGGAATTCAGCGGCATATACAGCCCGGATGAATCGCCCAAACGGCCGGCGCTGCAATATCTCATCGCCACGCTCCAGAAAAACGGCGTCGACATCCACTCGATCGAACCGCTTTATCAGCAGTTCGACCCCGCATGGCCGGGCGTCGAGGAATGGCTGGCGGAAACCATGCCGCAGGTGGACAGGCTGGTGGCGAGCCTGATCGCGGTCCTCGATCCGCAGGCCATTGTCTTCGGCGGGCAATTGCCGCGCGCGCTCGGCCAGATGATGATCGAACGCACGCACATGCCCTCCCAGCGCGAACATCGTTATGGTGTCGGGCCAAAGGAGGCGAAGCTGGTTCTCAGTGAAACCAAGGGCGATCCATCCGCCATCGGTGCTGCGCTGCTGCCGCTCAGGGTGCGCTACTTCCTTTAAGGGGCGGGCCAGACAAGCTGATGTAATCCCGCAACAATCATCACGGAAACGTGAGCCTGATCCGCCCCCCGGTTTTTTACCGGTTGGCAGCCGGCGCCGGAAGGCAGTAAATATGACAACAACAATCATGTTTATTGCGACATGATGCGGTGCGCCTGTCCCTCGCCCGCCTCATGCGCCAGGCCGATACGCCACCGGGTCGATTGATGAGCAAAGCCCTGTTTGAGGTTCTTGATGCCAAGGAAGAAAACCGCCTGATGCGGTTTTTCCGCCGGCGCCTGCAGAACCGGGAAGACGCCGCCGACGCCATGCAGGAAACCCTGCTGCGGGCGCTGGAAGTTTCTCATGCGACGCTGATCGACAATCCGCAGGCCTATCTCTTCCAGATCGCCCGGTCGGTCGCCCGCCTGACGGTCATCCGCCAGTCGCGCGAGCGGCCGTTATTTGCCCCTTACGAGACGGGTTTTGCCGTTGCCTGCGAGGAACCCGGGCAGGAACGGATTGTCGCCGGCCGGCAGCATCTCGTCCTGATGGCAGGCGCCATCGAGGCCCTGCCGACGCGGTGCCAGCAGGTTTTCGTGCTGAGCCGTCTGCATGGCCATTCCAATGGCGAGATCGCCGCCCGTCTCGGCATTTCCCGCAACATGGTGGAAAAACACATCATCAAGGCGCTGCTGCACTGCCGTCGGATCCGCGCGGAAATAAAAATGTAAACCGGCATCAGGTGTTCGCATCCTTTTTCACTCTATAAGGGAAAAGGAATAAACATCGGCACGCAACAAAACGGCAGATCAGGACATGAACGAACGCCCGTACGGCCTGAAGGATGGCGGCCTGACCGATGACGGTCTGGCCGAAGAGGCGGCGCTGTGGGTGGCGCGCATGCAATCCGCAGATGCGACGGAAGCAGAGCGCGAGGCGTTTCATGTCTGGCTGCGGGCCGATGCCGCCCATGCTAGCGCCTATGAGGACATGCAGAGCCTCTGGGGCGAGCTTGGCGATATCGAGCTTGCGCCGGCTGAACAGCCAAAAAGGCGCGGGCCACGCCGGGCGGCGCTGGCGGGTGTGGCCGGTCTCTGCATGATCGGGCTTGCGGCGCTGTTTGCGGAGAACAGCGGGCTTAAGGACCGCTGGCAGGCGGATTATTACACCGAAATCGGCGAGACGCGGGTGCTGGCGCTGGAAGACGGCAGCCGCATCAGCCTGAATACCGACACGGCGATTGCCGTGCACTATTCGCAAGACGAGCGGCGCATCACCCTTCTTCGCGGCGAAGCCTATTTCGATGTCACGAAGAACCCGGAGCGCCCCTTCATCGTCACGGATGGATCGTTGACGGCCAAGGCGCTCGGCACCCATTATTCGGTGCGCGCCGGCAGCGGCGCGCTGCCGCAGGAAGTGCAGGTGGAGGAAGGCCGCGTCGAGGTGACGACGGATACCGATGTCGCCGTTCTCACGCCCGGCGAAACCGTCACGCTTGACGACAATGGCAGGCTGGTGCGCGCCCGCAAGGATGTTGCCAACAGCATGGCCTGGCGGGAAGGCAAGCTCGTCTTTTCCGGCCAGCCGCTACGCGAGGTTCTCGATACCCTCTCCCAGTATCGCCGGGGCCGCATCGTCATTCTGGATGAGGCGGCGGCAAGGCAGCACGTATCCGGCATATTCGACCTGAAGGATACCGATCAGGCCCTGATCATTCTCGAAGAAAGCCTTCCCGTTTCGGTGTCACGGCTTTCGAACATGCTGGTTTTTGTCCGCTCGCGATAAAAAGTAACTTTTTTACGGCTCCGACGTCAGGAGGCAGCCCGCCTTTTCACTCTAGGCAATCAGTACCCGTTTCGGCTTGCGCCGGGACGGCTTGAGATCATGAGTTGAGAGGGAAAGACATGAATTTGGGCAAGCAGGCACGCGGCTGGTTCTGGCTGACGACGACGGCGATCATCGGGGGCATCGTCGCGGCAGGTCCCGGCGCCACCGGCGCCAGAGCGCAGACACCGCCCGCCGCAAGCGGTGCGCCCGCAACGGTCACGGTCTCCATTCCCGCCGGCCCGCTGGAAAACGCCATCCTGACCTTCGGCCGTCAGGCCAATCTGCGTATGGTCTATCCCTCCGCCATCACCAGGGGCCGCAGCACGGCGGGCGTCAAGGGCACGCTCAGCGTCTCGGCCGCCGTCAGCGGGCTTCTGGCCGAATCGGGGCTGAACTATAGTCTGGCCGGCGGCAACACGGTCCGCATTTTCGATCCCGCAAATCAGGCCGGAGAGAGCGGCGGATCGGCCGCCGCCGGCACCACCCTGCTCGCCCCCATCACCGTGCAGGGCAACGGTCTGGAAGGCGCCAGGGGCGTTTTGGAGAGCAAGGGCTATGTCGGCAAATCCGGCCGCACCGCCACCAAGACCGACACGCCGATTGCCGAAACCGCCCAGTCGATCACCACCGTCAGCCGCAAGCAGCTCGATGACCTGAAACCGCAGAACCTCTCGGAAGCGTTGAACTACACGCCCGGCGCACGCATCGGCCAATATGGCGCGGAACCGCGTTTCGACGCCTTCAAGGTGCGCGGCACCGATCTCAGCACCACCGGCATCTTCCGCGACGGGCTGCGGCAGGTCAGCAGCCAGAACGGCAGCGCCCGGCTGGAACCCTATGGCGTGGAAGCCGTCTCCATCCTGCGTGGACCTGCCGCCTCCATCTATGGCGCAAGCAGCTCCGGCGGCATTGTCGACATCATCTCGAAGCGCCCGACGGAGGAGACGCTGCGCGAGGTGGAACTGCAATATGGTTCCTTCGGCCGCGTGCAGGGCGCCTTCGATCTTTCCGGCGCCGTCGACGATGAAAAAACCATGCTTTACCGCCTGACAGGCCTTGCCCGCGACGGCCGCAACGAAATCAGCGCCATCAAGGACGACCGGCTGTTCATCGCGCCCGCCTTCACCTTCCAGCCGGATGCCGGCACCAAACTGACGCTGCTCGGCGAATATATGGACAGCACCACCGGCGGCACCTGGGGCTACATCAACAAATATGGCGCCAGCGGCACCTCCATCGGTGCGACATCGGTCTATGGCGGCGATTCCCGCTTTAATGATTTCGAACAAAAACAATGGCGTATCGGCTATGAGTTCGAGCACGAAATCAACGACAACGTCACCTTCTACAGCAAGGCGCGCTATTCCGCCCTTTCGGCCGACCAGCAATGGGTGTTCGACAGCTGGCCCGGCATCACCATCGAGGAAAATGAGGGCGTTTCCGCCGACAATTACCTGAAGACCGAATTCGACACCGGCCCGGCAAAACACACGCTGCTGACCGGCATCGACTTCAGCCACATGTCCTACACCTCGAAACAGGGCGGCGGTCCGGACCTGTTCACCGACACCTACACCTATACGCCTGACGTATCGCTGATCCTGACGCAGCGCATGAACACGCTGGGCATCTATGCGCAGGACCAGATCGAGCTTGACCGCTGGCGCCTGACGGCGGGCATCCGCCACGACTGGCTGGACACCGAATATCAGGCCCAGACCGTCGGCGCGGCGACGGCTCCCACCTATGACGGCGATGAAACCAAAACGACGGGCCGCGCCAGCCTCGGTTATGTCTTCGACAGCGGCGTGATGCCCTATGTCAGCTACGGCACCTCCTTCGTCGCCAATCCGGGCGTCATCATCACCTCGGGAACGGTGACGGGGCAGGCGCAGCCGACGGTCGGAAAGCAATATGAACTCGGCGTCAAATACGCCCTGCCGCAATATAATGCCCTGCTGAGCGCCGCCTTCTTCAATCTCGATCAGGACAACGCCACGGTCTACGAGACCTCCTCCGGCATCAACCTGCTGCGCCAGCTCGATCTGCGCTCACGCGGGGTGGAACTGGAAGCCACGGCCTCGCTCGACAATGGCTGGAGCGTCATCGCCTCCTATTCCTATAACGACGTTGAAATCACCAAGCTGACATCGGAAACGGTGGGCAAGCAGCTCAATTCCTCGCCCTATCACACCTTCTCGCTCTGGGCCGATTACGAGTTCCAGGATGGCGCGTTTGAAGGCCTCGGCATCGGCGCGGGCCTGCGTTATGTCGGATCGAGCTTCGGCGACAACCAGCACACGCCCATTCTCGACAATGAGGCCCGCACCTTCGTTGATGCTTCGCTGCGCTACGATCTCGGCAAGGCCCTGCCCTCGCTGGAAGGCGTGAAGCTGCAGATCAATGCCACCAACCTTCTCGACGAGGTGAAACAGGTCTGCACCACGGGCTTCTGCTATTATGACGAAGGCCGCAAGGTCGTCGGCAGCATCCGGTACCGTTTCTGATGTTGCAGCAGAACCCCGTCGCAACAAAGCCCTCGCCGGCCGCCGTCTTCGTGGCGGTCGGCGGGCTTTATGTCGGCCAGAGCGTGATTGGCGGGCTGACCTTTCTCGGCCTGCCCGCCGTGCTCAGAACCGCCGGCCTGCCGCTGGACCAGATCGGCCTGCTCTATCTCACCGTTCTGCCCTGGGCGCTGAAATTCCTGTGGTCGCCGCATGTGGAGCGTTACCGGCTGCCGCCGGTCGGCAGGAACCGCTCGCGGGTGATCGTCGGTGCCGGCATCATCACCTGCGCCTGCGGCCTCGCGCTGCTTGCCTTCACCGGCCCTTCGCCGGTTTCCGTTGCCATCGCCATCCTGTCGGTGATCGCGCTGGTGACGGCGACCGTCGACATCGCCTGCGACGGCTACGCGGTCGAAACGCTGGCGGCCGAACATCACGGCTGGGGCAATGCCGCGCAGGTGGGCGGCTCCTATCTCGGGTCGGCTATCGGCGCGGGCCTGTTTCTGGTGCTGGTGGAACGCGCCGGCTGGATGAGCGCCACGCTGGTCATGGCCGGACTGATCATCCTGCTTGCCCTGCCCTTCCTGTTCGGCCCGGCGGCAAGAACGGTGGCGCAGACCCGGGATCACCTGCCCTCGATCGGAAATGCCCTGCGGCGGCGTGAGGTGCGCACCGGCCTCCTGGTCGCGGCCGTTTATGTCGCCGCGCAGAAATGGGGGCTGGCCATGCTCGGCCCGTTTCTGGTCGATTACGGCTTTGATCTCGCCACCATCGGCGCGCTGAACGGTGTCGGCAGCATGATCATCGGTTTTGCCGGTGCACTGCTCGGCGGCACGCTGGTCAGGCTTTACGGCGCGTCGCGGGTTCTGCTCGTCGCCATCTTCGTGCAGACGGCGCTGCTTTGCGTCTTCGCCTATTTCAGCGTCCACCGCGATGTCTCGCAATGGGTGGTCATGGCGGTGGCGGTGGCAAGCTCGTCGGGCATCATGTCCATCGGCTTCGTCGCACTTTATGCCTGTTTCATGGGCTGGTCCGATCCACGGCAGGCCGGGGTCGATTTTACCCTGTTCCAGTGCATGGATGGCATCGTCAGCATGGCCGGCGGTCTGGGGGCCGGCGCGATCGCCGAAAAATTCGGCTATCAGGCCTCCTTCGCACTGGCCGCCATCGTCTCCCTGCTCGCCGCACCCGTCATCTTTCTGCTGATGCGGCGGCAGCACGCCTGAATAAAACCCCGCCGGGCGCAACGTCTTCAACCGCGCCCGGCAGAACCTTGCATCGGCCTATTCGACCACCACCGACAGTGCCGAGCCGGTATAGACCGGCCGCACCTTCACATTGCCCGCATCTATCGTGGCGAATGTTCCGGTCAGGCCGTTGGCGGAGATCACGTCGAGCCGCGTGCCGGCTGCCGGTGCGCCGCCGTCAAAAACGAGCTTCAGCGCCGCGCCTTCCAGCACCGCATTGCCCTTGATCCGCAACGCAGCCTTCTGCGGATCGACCGCCAGCGTGCCGCCCGACTGCGCATAATCGCCGCCGATGACGGTATCCTGTTCTCCCGCAAGCGAGAGCGTGCCGCCGCTGACCAGCACGCCGCCGGTTCCCAGCGCATCGGCAGACGATGCCACCAGCGTTCCGTCCCTGACAATCGTGCCACCGCCATAGCTGTTGTGGCCGCTGAGCGTCAGCGCGCCGCTACCGGATTTGACGAGGCGTCCCGCCCCGGCAATATCGTTCGTCCAACTGTCTGCCGCATTAAAGCCGCCGGCTGCGGCATCCATGGTCACCTCGACATCGCCGTCAAACGCGCCGTAGCCACCGGCGGCGGCCACCAGATTGATACGGCCCCAGCCGTTGCTGTCATCCAGCAGCGGATAACCGGCCTCGATGCCGGTGGAAAACAGCACGGCGCGGCGCTCTGCGGCGTCGAGATAAGGCAGGCGCGTTTCCAGCAGGACCTCCGCCCCCTTCGGCACCACCATCGCCGCATCGCCCGCGGCCTTGTCGCGGCTGAAGGAATAGGTCATGCGCCTGCGATAATCCGCCCCGTTCTTCGCCGCATCGGCAAATTGATCGACATCCGGCTTTGCGCCATGGGCGAAATCGATGAGCGACTGACCCTGCGGCAGACGTTTGGCGAAATAGGCCTGCAAGGCCTCATGCGCGGCCTTCTTCACCTCCGCATTTTTCGGGTCCTGCAACATGGCGGCGGCCATGGCGGTCGCGGTGATGCGGCCGCCGATCACGTCGAGCGGCGAATGCATGCCGGCGACGATGCGGCTTTCACCGAGTTCGGAGGCCGCCGTCAGCAGTTCGGAAAAACGCTCCGGCACGGCATAGGCATAGGCGATAGCGGCAAGATAGGCGGCATTGGTGTGCCCGCTCGGAAAACCGCCATCCTTGGCGCGGCCGCGATTTTCACGGGCATATTTCAGCGCCGGCACGATGACGCCGGCGTCGCTGTCATGGCTTTCGAATGAACGGTCGCCGATCGTTTCCTTGCCGGTCTCGATCACCTCGCCCTTGGCGTTCATGCGCCAGGGCCGTGGTGTGGAATAGAAATATTTCGCCGGCGATGTCGTGCCTTCCGGGCCACGGATCACCTTCATGAAGGCGACGAAATCCTTCAGCTCGCTATCGGCCGCACCCGCCTCGGTGCCCTTGTCGTCCTCCTTGCGGGTGATGACCTCGTTCGGATCGAAATCCGAAAGCGTATGATTGATCGTCGTCGTCGCGCCCGCGCCTTCGCGATACCAGTCGGCAAGCGGGCCCATGCCGTCGATGACGCTGTAACCCTGTGAACGGCGATCATTCATATAGGCTTCGAAAGCGGCAGCGCGCGTGCGGTTTTCACCGGTCACGGACAGCACGTAACGCATGTTTTCCTGCCAGACGGCGGGATCGACGATCTTCACATGGCTGAAATCCGAGGGGCCGTCGCCATTGGCGCCACCATCCGCCCATTTCTCATCGCCGAGCGTCCAGATACGGTTGAAACCCGAGAGGATTTCGATGATCGGGTTGTCCCGGTCGTCATAGGCGCGGACGTCCTCGCCCTTCTCATTCTTGCCGGTCTGGTTGCGATAATTGTCGGCGAGCGGCAGCGGATAGGTCGCGGCAGGTTCCGGCACCGTGATGGCGTAGCCCTGACCTGCCGGTCCGGTGCGATCGAATGCTTGCGCGCTCGGGACAAGAACCAGCAATGCGACGGAGGCAAGCAGGGTCGGGCGTGCGGACGGAAAAGACGACATCTTCAGTTTGGCCATGACGAATCCTATGATTTGCAGCGATTGACGCGTGACGAAAACAGGCGGCGCGGCTTCCCGCGCGCCTCGTCATCAGGTTTAAACGGAGCGTATTTCAGTTTTTCGATGGTGCTGATCGAGACAGCATATGCGGCACTATCCGCCCAAAAAAGGCGGAGAGATATGCCCGGAGACCGGCTCCGGGCATATCGTTCGATGCTTGGCTCTTCCGGCAAAGCCGGAATGGCCGCCCCTTATTTCTTGACCGCAACGGCCTCGTTGATCTTGGCGACGTCATCTTCCAGAACCTTGTAGGTCTGGTCGAGCGTCAACTCGCCGACGATCAGCTGGCTCATGCGCTGCACGATCTGCTGATACATGGCGCTGCCGCCCTTGGCGCGTTCGAAATCGCGGGCCGCCTGCGGCACGTTCTTCTTGTTGTCGAGGAAGACCTTCATCGCCGCCTTGGCGTCCTCGCTTTTCAGCTTGTATTGCGGATCGACGATCTCGGCACCCGTCAGGATAACGTAGTTTTCAGCGATTTCCCGCTGCACCTTCTCGGAGCCGAGGAATTCGACGAAATGAGCGACATCTTCCGGGTATTTGGTGCGCTTGAAGCCGACAATCGCGGTGCCGCCGGGCATGGCGTAGCATCCGGCATCGCCGCAGGGCGCATTGATCGCCGTCCATTCGAAACTGTCGCCGATCTTGTTCTGGAACGGATTGACCATCCAGTTGCCGGCCAGATAGGTCACGACATTGCCGTTGACGAACTCGTCACCCATGTTCTTGTACTGCGAACCGCCGGCCGCACCCCACATTTCCTTGGGGAAGCTGCCATTCTGCGTCCATGAATAGATATCGGCGATGTATTTCTTCGCCGCATCGTCCGGGAAGCTGAACTTGCCGTCCTTCACATAGCTCGAACCATAAGCAAAGGCGCCGCCGGAAAAGCGGTGGCCGGAACGGTCCATGGTGAAGGGGATCTGCACGCCGGTCGCCTTGGCGACACGGGCGGAAGCCTCGACGATCTCGCTGAATTTCGCGGTCGGGCCGGGCAAGGGCTCACCCGCCTGCTCGAACAGGGTCTTGTTGACGAAGGGCAGGTTCAGCGTCTGCGACGCCATGTAACCGTTGATCGACTGCGGATCGTTGACGTTGGGCAGACGAAGCTGGTTGAGGCTCGAACCATGCAGTTTCGCGAAGGCTTCCGCATCTTTCATGTAAGGCCGCATGTCGAGATAATAGGGCGCAAGCTGCCAGTCGGTGATCTTGGCAATGTCAGGACCTTCGCCGACCGCCAGCTGCACCGGCAGCTGCTTGGAAACGGCGTCATACCCCGAGGACACAAAGTTGATCTTCACGCCCGGATTGGCCGTTTCGAACTCCTTGCTGAGATCGGCCATGCGCTGCACGTAACCCTGGTCGTCATCCGTAAAAAGGAAAGTGATCGTGCGGGTTTCGGCCTGCGCGGCCGCAAGACCGGCGACGGAGGCAATTACCAGGGCGCTGACGCCCGAAAACAATTTCATCATGCTCATCCTCCCAATGAAAATATTTTCACAAATCGAATAGAAGCTCCTCTGCTTAATTCGATTTATCCTGTTTTGCGGCTTGACAGAATAAACGTCAAGCTGTTTGTTTTACATAAATCGCACAAATCGACGCGAAAAAGCGAAAATCGAATTGTGAAAATAATTTCATAAAGATCGAAGGGAGGCGATCCATTATGACGGATGGACCTTTGGCGACGGATGCGTCGCAGCCCACATATACCGTCGCCGACGGCGAGACGGTGACCGCGTGGATCGTTTCGGATCTGGTGGAGACGTCGTTTCCGGGCACACCCGCGCCGGCGGAAGACCGGGTCAATTACCGTTTCATCAATGGTTTCGTCGATGTCGGCGACCTTCCCTGCCGCAAAGCCTTCCAGCAGACCATGATCGGCCGCGACATCGCACCCGAGACTGGCTTTGCGGTGTCTCACCTCAACCTGCCGGGTTCCAACCGCCGCGTCGAATTCACCGGTTTCTGGCATGTTCCCACCCATGTGCAGCGCTGGCTGAAGGGGACGTTCCGCAGCGATGCCGCCAGAAAGGCGCATTTCCGGCTGCGCACCTGCGGCGGCGTCCGCATCTGGGTGAACGGCGCTGAACAGGTGCGTTTCGAACCCTTCATCCGCAATGTCGAAACCAACAGCGACGTGACACTCGACCTTGCAGCCGGCGACAACGAGGTGCTGCTGCTCTGCGAGGATCTGGCCGAACGCGACATCATCTGGTTCTTCGAGCTTGAGGTTATCGATCCGACGCCGCTGACAGTCGTGTTGCCCGTGCCGCTCGACCGCGAGGAAACGAAGCGCCTTGCCGCGCTGGTGCGCGATGTTCGCCCGGCACGCGACGTGTTTTGCGGCACCGACCTCGAACTGGTTTTCGGAGCACCCCCTGCAAGCGACCTGCCCGTGCACATCGCGGTGAAAAGCCATGGGCATGAACGCGCGGCGCTGGCGGAAGTGGATACCGTGCTGAAGGCCGGGCAATCCACGCTGACAATCCCCGGGACGACAGGCATTTCGGACGGATATCACGGCGTCAGGATCACCATGGGCTCGGGTGCGGGAACGGTCACCCGCGTCATCGACGCCGCCTTCATGCATGATATCGCGCCGGAAGCGCCCAATGCCGATATCAACGGGCGAAAAAAGGCCGCCCTCTCCTTCAGCGCCCGTTTCGGCGCATGGCGCATCGGCCGGGCGCTGGCGATGGTCGCCACCGGCAGCGATGACTTCAACACCATCGGCGGCATCGTCGATGCGACGCTGCGCTCCATCGACCGGCGCGAGGACTGCTCCGATTTCGTGATGATCCCGCTGCTCTGGCTGGTGCGCGCCCATGGTGACCGCCTGCCAACTGAAATGCGGGCACGGATCGACGCCTCGATCCTTGGCTATCGCTACTGGGTGGACGAACCCGGCAATGACGTCATGTGGTTCTGGAGCGAGAACCATGTTCTCTGCTTCCACACCAGCCAGCTGCTCGCCGGACACTATCTGCCCGACGCCGTCTTCACCGCCTCCGGCCGCACCGGCAGAGAACAGGCCACGCTCGCCACCGACCGGCTGGAGCGCTGGTTCGACAGCGTCGAGGCGCATGGCCTCGCCGAATGGAATTCGGCCGCCTATTATCCCGTGGATTTCATCGGCCTTCTCGCCATCGAACATTGGGCCGGACCGGAGCTTACCGCCCGCGCCCGCCACCAGCTCGATCTCATTTTCGAGATGATCGCGTTGCATACGCTCGGCGGCGTTCCCTCCGGTTCGCAAGGCAGAGCCTATGACAAGGAGCTGCGCGCCGGGCCGCTGACGGAACTGGCGCCCTTCGCCGAGGTCGCCTTCGGTCAGGGCTGGCTCAACAACGGCGTCGCTTCGCTGCCGATGTTCTGCTGCGGCGATTACCTGCCACCGGCACATCTTGCCGCCCTTTCCCAGCTGGAAAGCGGCCGCATGGTCGAGGCGCGCTACGCGCAGGGGCTGGAGCCCGGCAAGCTCGTGCTGTTCAAGAACGAGGCCGCCCAGCTTTCCACCGTTGTCGACCACAAGACCGGCCGCAAGGGCCACCAACAGCACGTCATGGATATCAAACTCGCCGGCCATCCCATGGCGCGGCTCTGGGTCAATCATCCCGGCGAAGACGATCCGTGGGGCACCCAGCGCCCCTCCTATTGGGCGGGAAGCGGCATCCTGCCACGCGTGGCGCAGCATCGCGATCTGGCGATGATGATCTTCGATACGCACGATCACCGCAACGACTGGACCCATGCCTATCTCGGCCGCGACGGGCTGGACGAGGTGCTGATGGAAGGCAACTGGCTCATCACCCGCTCGGGTCGCGGCTTTGCCGCGCTTTATGCGACGAACGGGCTTCAGCCCATCACCGCAGGCGCCACCGCCAATCGCGAAATCAGATCGCCCGGCCGCCGCGCCGGCTGGGTCGGCATCATCGGCTGCGGGGATGTCGCGGAATTTGCCCGTTTTCGGGAAAAAATCCTCGCCACGCGGGTCGCCTTCGATGCCGAAAGCCGCCTGCTCTCGGTCACGCCGCCGGGCGGGCCTGAGCTTACCCTCACCTGGGACGGCGCATTCACCATCGGCGGGCAGGCCATGGCCTTCGACCACGACCAGCCCCAGCCCGAAATCACCTTCGACAGTGCCGACCCCGCATCGGGTGGCGCCGCGCAACCATTCTACTCCTAAGCGGAATTGACAGATGAACCAGCCAAGCATGGAAAAAGACACTCTCAGGACGACGATCGACAATGTCGCCGCCGCCTTCAGCCGCCTCAAGGGCATTCAGGAAGGTCTGGTCAGCGGCAGCTCCGATGGCAAGATCCAGTTCGACGAGTGGGACTGGGAAGTGGGTGTGGGCCTTTACGGCTTCCTGCGCCGGGCGCTCGCCGCCAACGACCGGAAGGCGCTTGACGACCTCGTGACATGGTATGGCTGGCAGATCGAGCGCGGCCTGCCGCCGCGCCAGATCAACAGCTCCGCGCCGATGCTGCCGCTCGTCATCCTCACCGAACATGTCGACCGGCCGGATTTCCGGGCGCTGGTGGAAGACTGGGCCGACTGGCTGGTGCATCAATTGCCGAAAACCGAAGATGGCGGTTTCCAGCATGTCGTCAAGGAGCGGCTGAACGAGGGTGAACTCTGGGACGACACGCTGTTCATGGCATGTCTGTTCCTCGCCCGCGCCGGCGTCGTCTGCAAACGCCAGGACTGGATCGACGAGGCGGTCTACCAGTTCATGGTCCATACGCGTTATCTGTCGGACCCCGTCACCGGGCTCTGGTATCATGGCTGGACCTTCAACGGCCGTCACAATTTCGCTCATGCCTTCTGGGCGCGCGGCAATTCCTGGATCACGGTTGCCATTCCCGAACTTTTCGAACTGGTACCGACGCTCGGCGAAAAAGACAAACGTTTCCTCGCCAATGTGCTGGCAAGCCAGGTGCGGTCGCTCAGGCAATATCAGCGCGAGGACGGCATGTTCCACACACTTCTCGATGACCCGACCTCGCCGGTCGAGACATCGGCAACGGCGGGTATAGCCTATGGCATTCTGCGCGGCATCGAGGCCGGCATTCTCGGCGAAGAGAACCGGCCGCATGCGGAACGGGCGCTGAAGGCAGTGCTTGGCAATATTGACGACGAAGGTGTCGTTCACGGCGTCTCCGACGGCACGCCCATGGGCCATGATCTCGAATTTTACCGCCGCATTCCCAATCTGCCGACGCCCTATGGGCAGGCGCTGACGATGCTGCTTTTGATCGACGTATTTCTGAAGAGGCCGCAGGTATCATGAGTGTTCAGCCTGACATCACCATCACGGCCGGCGGCCATGACGCCACGGCCGACATCCAGCGGGCGATCGATACGGTTTCGGCAGCGGGCGGCGGTCGCGTGTCGCTTCTGGCCGGTCGCCATGTCAGCGGCGGCCTCCAGCTCAAGACCGGCGTGGAACTGCACCTTGCCGAAGATGCGGTGCTTGCCCCCATTTCAGACTATGAGGCCTATGCCCATACAACGGTTTCGGTGATCGCCGAGGAATCCAATCGCGGCATGATCATTGCCCGGGGCGCAAGCGACATCGCCGTCACCGGCCCCGGCCGGATCGAGGCCGGCGGCAAGAACTTCATCACCGGCGATGACGAGGCGATGGGAACCTATATCCCGGCGGCACGGCGTCCACGCGTGATGGTGCTGGAAGCCTGCCGCAACGTCCGTCTTGAAAACCTCTTCGTCAGCGGCTCGCCCATGTGGACGCTGCATATGGTCGATTGCGACGTTCTCAATTTCCGCAATCTCCGCATCGAAAACGACCGCCGCCTGCCCAATACGGATGGCATCGTGCTGGATGCCTGCCGGCGCGCGCTGATCGAGGATTGCTTTATCTCGACTGCCGATGACGGCATCTGCCTGAAGACCAGCGCCGGGCCGGACGGCAAGGCGGTCGGTGTCTGCGATGATATCACGGTTCGCCGCTGCACCGTTTCCAGCGTCAGCTGCGCCCTGAAGCTCGGCACGGAATCCTTCGGCAATTTCACCAATGTGGTGTTCGAGGATTGCAAGATCGTCGAGTCCAATCGCGGCATCGGCCTTTTCTCCCGCGATGGCGGCGCCATGCGCAACATCCGCTTTTCACGGATCGAGGCCGAGTGCCACGAAACGCCGGGCGGCTTCTGGGGCTCCGGCGAGGCCGTGACCGTCACCGTCGTCGACCGCCGCCCCGAGCGTCAGGCCGGCAGCGTCGACAATCTGATCGTGGAAGATCTGAGCGGCTCCATGGAAGGCGCGATCAACCTCGTCGCCACGTCGAAGGCCGGCATCCACAATGTCAGGCTGGAGCGCATCACGCTGGCGCAGCAGCCCGGCAAGCTCGGAACCGGCCTGCAATATGATCTGCGCCCCACCAATGCGGATATTGCGCCAAGCCCCGATGCCGCCGGCCGCGCCAATGCCTGGACGCGGGATGCCGAAGGCAGGATCGTCGGTCTTCAGGATTACCCCGGCGGAATGCCGGCGGTCTATCTTGCCGGCGTGGAAGGATTTGCGGCGCATGATGTCGCCATTAAAAGAACGACGCCCTTGCCCGAGGGCTGGAACAGCCAAGAGATCGTCGCGACGACGAACTTGTCCGAAGGGAGCAGGTAATGGGAAGTCTTAAACTGGAAAACCTCAACAAGGCCTTCGGCGCCGTTCATGTGCTGCATGACATCGACCTCGATATTGAGGACGGCGAGTTCGTCGTTTTCGTCGGCCCCTCGGGCTGCGGAAAGTCGACGCTGCTGCGCATCATCGCCGGCCTTGAGGATGTCACGTCAGGCACCATCGGCATTGGCGGGCGCGATGTCAGCGCGCTGTCTCCCGCCGAGCGCAAGATCGCCATGGTGTTCCAGTCCTACGCGCTTTATCCGCATATGAGCGTGCGCAAGAACCTTGCCTTCGGTCTGGAAAACCTGCGATTCAAGCGGGCGGAAATCGAAAGCCGCATCAACGAAGCGGCGCGCATGCTCGCCATCGAACCCTATCTCGACCGCAAGCCGAAGCAGCTTTCCGGCGGCCAGCGCCAGCGCGTCGCCATCGGCCGCGCCATCGTGCGCGAGCCTGACATCTTCCTGTTCGATGAGCCGCTGTCGAACCTCGATGCGGCGCTGCGCGTGCAGACGCGCGCCGAAATCACCCGCCTGCATCGCGATATCAAGACGACGATGATCTATGTCACCCACGATCAGGTGGAAGCCATGACCATGGCCGACAAGATCGTGGTGCTGCGTGCCGGATGCATCGAGCAGGTGGGCAGCCCGCTTCAGCTTTTCGACAATCCGCGCAACCTCTTTGTTGCCGGCTTCCTCGGCTCGCCGCGCATGAACATGCTGAAGGGCACCATCACCAAGGGTAGCGACGGCAGCATCGCCATCGACGCCGGTTATGGCGTCTCCCTGCCCTGCCTTGTCGACCCGGCAACCGTCAGCCCCGGACAGGCGGTTCTGGCGGGCATCCGCCCTTCGCATTTCACCATCACCGACAATGCCGGCCTGCCCTTCGAGGTGCAGTATCACGAAAGCCTCGGCACCGAGACCTATCTCTACGGCAACCTCCAGGGCGAGAAAGAGCAGATCATCGTGCATCAGGCCGGTCATTTCGCCCCCGCTTCCGGCTCTGTGCTGAAGATCATGCCCGCGCGGGAAAAGGTGCATGTCTTCGATCCCGTAACGGAACTGGCGCTGCCGCGCCTCGGCAGCGAAGGGAGAGGTTAGCATGGCCAATCCGACGCTTGCGAGACTGTCCGACCGTGCGCTCGATGCCGTGATGGCGATCGCCGAAGTGCCGCTCAACTTCATCGAGCGGCTGATCGGCAAAAGGCGCATGCCCTATATTTTCCTGATGCCGAACCTCGTTCTCTTCGGCATCTTCACCTTCCTGCCGATTGCGATTGCCGTCGGTTACGCCTTTACCGGCGGCACCGAACTTCTCATCACCGACCGCCCCTTCGTCGGGTTGGAAAATTTCGGCAAGCTGCTGGACTGCCAGAGCTACATGGACCCCGGAAGCTGCCGGGAATCGCTGTTCTGGACAGCGATCTGGAACACGCTGTGGTTCGTCGGCTTCAATGTCGTCGCCACGCTGCTGGTCGCGCTCATCACCGCCCTCATCCTCAACCGGGCGATTGCCGCGCGTGGTTTCTTCCGCGCCATGTTCTTTTATCCCGTCCTGCTGTCGCCTGTCGTCATCGGCCTCATCTGGAAATGGTTCCTCGACCGCAACGGCCTGCTGAACGCCTTTTTCCAGATGCTCGGCGTGCCGCCGGAAATCTTCCTGCTGGATGTCGGCTGGTCGCGGTTCTTCGTCGTGGTGGTCTCGGTCTGGTTCCATATGGGCTTTTATACGCTGATCCTGCTGGCCGGCCTTCAGGCCATCCCGAAGGACCTTTATGAAGCCGCCGCCATCGACGCCGCCTCACCCCGGCGCACGCTTTTCCGCATCACCCTGCCGCTTCTCGGCCCCAACCTGCTCGTCGTGCTCATCCTTCTGATGATCAGATCGGTGCAAATATTTGATGAAGCTTGGGTTCTTACCAACGGCGGCGGACCGGGAACGGCCAATACATTCGTCGTTCAATATATCTACCAGATGGCCTTCGGCAGCGATCTGAGGCTGTTCGGCCTCGCATCCGCCGCATCGGTTCTGATGGGTCTTGTGCTTCTCGCACTCACCCTCGTGCAGCTGCGCCTCGGCAAAAAGATGGAGTCCTGACCATGTCCAACGCCGTCTCCTTCCTCACGCGCACCCGCCGCCCCGGCCGGATCGGCCTCACCGATATCCTGTCCTGGGTCTGGCTCATTGGCGGCACGCTCGCCGTCCTCATCCCGGTCGTCTGGGCCGCCATGTCTTCGCTGAAACCGGAAGCCGAAATCACCCGGTTTCCGCCGAGCCTTCTGCCGCGCGCCGCCGTGCAGGTGGAGGTGCCAGGTTACGACAAACAGCTCAGCCTGTGGAAAGCCACCATCGATGGTGTGGAGCGGGAAATGGCCATGGTCCGCCGCGTTGGCCTCAAGGCCCAGATGGTCGATCCGGCCAATCCCGGCCCGCCGGTCAGCGTTGACACACGGGAAATAACGCCCGTCCAGAAGCTGACCATCGCGACGGAGAACTTCACCGATCCGCTGACCCGCTTCAGCTTCCTGACCTTCCTCAAGAACTCGGTCTTCGTCACTTTCGTGGCGACTATCCTGACGCTGATCGTCAATGCCATGGCGGCCTTCGCGCTGTCGAAATACCGCTTCCGCGGCGAGAAGGCGATTTTCGTGCTGATCATCTCCACCCTGATGATCCCGCTCACCGTCGTCATGGTGCCAGCCTATCTCGTCATCGTTGGCGTCGGCCTCGTCGACAATCTCTGGGGCGTCATCATCCCTACCGTGGCCACACCAACCGGCGTGTTCCTGCTCAGGCAATATATGCTGACCATTCCCGATGAGCTGATCGAGGCGGCCCGCGTCGATGCGGCAAGCGAATTCCGCATCTTCTGGCGCATCATCCTGCCGCTGACGGCGCCGGCGCTTGCGGTTCTCGCCATCTTCTCGGTTCTCTGGCGCTGGAACGACTTCCTCTGGCCGCTGATCGTTCTCAGCAGCCGCGAAAACTTCACGCTGCAGGTGGGGTTGAACGCCTTCCAGGGCGAGTTCTCGGTGCAATGGCACTATATTCTCGCCATGACTTTCCTCAGCCTGGCACCTGTTACCGTCGTATTCCTTTTCCTGCAGCGCTACATCACGACAGGCATTGCCGGCACGGGGATGAAGTAAAGGGGATTATGGACACTCGCGTTGAAACCCTAACTTCACCGTTGGCTTGGTGATGTCACAGGTGCTCCTTTCACCCCGTCATCCCGGCCTTGAGCCGGGATCCAGCCAGCCCAAGTCTTTGGGCTGAAAGGAGTCTTCCCGTCGCGCGGACGCGCGTCGGCTGGATTCCGGCTCAAGGCCGGAATGACGGGAGGAGAGCTAATCGCCCTAAAGACATATGGCCACGAGCCCCGGAGGCGTTGGATCACCCTACTTCGGTGGCGGCGCGATGCTGCCCCTTAAAACCAGCCGACAGCCGAGTTCCAGCCGGTGCGCCGGGCGCGTCGGATCGGCCGCCACAAGCCGCTGCTCCAGCAGCGAAAGCGCCGCGCCGCCCAGCCGGTCGGCCGGCAGCTGGATGGTGCTGAGCGGCGGCGCGCTGAAGGCGGCCGGCATGATATCGTCGAAACCCAGCACCGAGACATCATCGGGAACCCGGATACCGGCTTCCGTCAGCGCCTTCAGACAGCCGAGCGCCAGATTGTCGGCGGCGCAGAAAATGGCGGTAGCGTTTCTGAGCGGGTATTCCTCGGCCAGCAGGCGGCGAATGGCGATCTCGCCCCATTCCGGCTCATAACTCTCCACCTCGATGACCATATCGGCCGGAACTGTCAGGCCAGCCGCCAGAAAGGCGTCGCTATAACCGTCATAACGGCGGCGGATCGTCGTGCGCCCCTTCCAGGTGATATGCAGGATATTGCGGTGCCCGAGCGACAGCAGATGCTCAATACCGAGACGGGCGCCAAAACGGTTTTCGGCCGTCACCGTATCGACGATCATGGCCGGGTCTTCGCCATTGATCAGCACCACCGGCCTGGAAAGCGCGGACAGCGCCTCGACCAGCTGCGACCTGTCATCATTCAAGACCACGATACCATCGACATTGTCGGCATCGGCAGCCTGCGCCACAGCGACCGGATCAAGCCGGCTCGTCGCGCTGACATAGGGAACGATACGAATACCGCGCCGCTCGCATTCGCGACGGAAGCCGTTCAGCATCGTCCAGCTGACCATGTTGAGGTCGCTCTGCGGCGCGGCATCATTGGTCATGGCGAGCAGCACCACGCGCAGGGTGGCGATAGTCGCCTTCTGCCGGCGGTTTTCAAGGTAACCAAGCGTGCGGGCCGCCTCCAGCACCCGCTCGCGAACCTGTGCGGTCAAGGGTGCGGTGCCATTGAGGGCATGCGAAGCGGTACTCAGCGAAACATTCGCCTCCCGCGCCACGTCCTTAAGCGTCGTTTTCCTGTCTATTTTCATAAAGGGGAAATTCAACCACTCTTCTTCGGACGGTGCGGGCAGAAAGCCTGCCTCACGCAGTCGATCTGAAGAATACCCGTGCCCGTTTGCTGCTCTCTAATCTGCGGAAGACTACAGCATCATCCGTAAATGCGGAATTGATTTCTTTGGGTTTTTAATCCCCCGCAAGAAACGCCGCCCGCGGCGAACCCCGGGCGGCAAGGCGGTCAGAGCGCCTGGGAGATATGGTCGATGCTGCTCTCTACGGCAGCGGCGGGGTCTTTCAGGTCGTGCACTTCCGTCGCGAAGGGTTCGAAGCTGTAAGGTCCCCTGTAACCGGCCGCCTCGAGCGTCCTGATCTGGGCGATATTCTCCAGCCGGTCGCCGCCATCCACCAGAACGCGGTGGGCGTCGAGCATGTCGGCGACGGAGACGGCGGGATCGATCACGCCGGAAATGTGGACCAGTCCCGTTCGCTCCGGGAAGAACTCGGTCTCGCCTGCAAGGTGATGATGGAAGGTGTCGTGCACCAGCCTGTAGACATCGCCGCCACCGGCCGCATCGATGGCCCTGATCGCTTCGGCCTTGGTGCGCAGCGACGAGATCGGGAAACCGAGCGGCTCGACGAAACCGATCAGGCCGCGTTCCTTAAGGATCGGCTTCATGGCCTTCAGCGCCGTGACGAGATCGTCAAAGGACACTGCCGTGCCGTCATTGAGCGGGCACATGACCAGCGCTTTCGCGCCGCTTGCCGCCGCATAATCGGCCATCGCGACGGCCCGCGCAGGCAGGTCGCCCGACCAGACGTTGAAGGGGTAGAGCGCATTGATCGAGATGATCGTCACGCCCGCCTTTTCGGCTGCCGCCTTTACCGCGGCCGGATCCACCGTGCCGACGATATCAGGCAGGTCGTTGCGGATTTCGACTTCGGTGAGGCCGAGTTCGCGGGCCGTCGCAAAGAACGCCTCAAGGGAAAGCTTCGGCGCGGTGATGTGGTTAATGGCAAAACGCATGAAAGACCTCACTGATAAAGGGCGGGACGGGTGGGAAGCTCGATTGCGACGGCTGCCCCGTCCTTCTCCTGCGCGGCCACGCAGGCGTCGGAGGTGATGGCGGCCACGTAGCCGTCCCAGGAATTCGGTCCCGATGCCGTACCCTTTGCCGCCGCGTGGATGAAGTCCTGCAATTCCACATCATAGCTGGCGATGAAGCGATCCTTCCAGTCGGTGAGGATATCATTCTGCAGCTTGGCGCCGAGGCGCGTCTGCACCGACATCGGCTCCGGCAGGCTGGCAATGCCGTCCTCGCCCACCACCTGGCACTGGATATCGTAGCCGTAGTGGCAATTGACGAAGATTTCGACGTCGATGATCGTGCCCTTCGCCGTTTCCAGAATGACGATCTGCGGGTCCTTCAGCCGCGCATGGCTTCTGGCCGCCGAACGGGGGAAGAGAACCCGTGCCGAAACATAGTCATCGTCAAGCAGCCAGCGCAGCACGTCGATCTCATGGATCATCGTGTCATGGATCGCCATGGGCGTGACGTACTGCTCCGGAACCGTCGGGTTGCGGTGGGCGGCGTGCACCATGATCGGCGCGCCGATCCGGCTGTCCACCGCCTGTTTCAGCGCCACGTAACCGGCATCATAACGGCGCATGAAGCCCACCTGAACCAGCCGTTTGCCATGCGCCACTTCGGCGTCGACGATGCGTCTTGCGCCTTCGGCCGTTGTCGCCAGCGGTTTTTCGCAGAAGCACGGCTTGCCGGCGGCAATGGCCGCCAGCACATATTGCTCATGGGTTGCGCCCCATGAGGTGACGAGCACGGCATCCACATCGGGCGATGCGATCAGCTCTTCGCCGGTGGCGAACACGACGGCATCCGGGGCGATGTCGTTTTTGACCGCCTCGGCCGAGGCGCGGTTGACGTCGCTGAGCGCAACGATCTTCGCGCCGCCCAGAACCTTGTTGATACGGCGGGCA
The DNA here is from genome assembly GCF_017313365.1 of Agrobacterium sp. OT33. Taxonomy (NCBI): domain Bacteria; kingdom Pseudomonadati; phylum Pseudomonadota; class Alphaproteobacteria; order Hyphomicrobiales; family Rhizobiaceae; genus Agrobacterium; species Agrobacterium sp. OT33. The sequence goes on from NZ_JAFLMZ010000005.1 coordinate 307,605, forward strand.
TGATCACGCCCGATTGCGCCGGTGCCGACGACACCAATTTTCACAGTCATCTGAAAAACCTCATTTCCAGTATTTGGCGACGTATCGCCGGGTTTCGCTGAGCATGAACCGCGCGCTTTCATCGACACGATCTTCCCAGGCAAAGACGCAGTTCGACAGCACGCCATCGAATTTCATGTCGGCGAGCGTCGCAAAGAAGGTCTCCCAGTCGATCTCGCCCTGGCCGAAATCCGTGTGCTGATGCACCCTCACCTTGGAGCCGGGCGGATTGACGATGTAACGCAGCTGCGACGACTTGTTGTGGTCATAGGTATCGGCAAGGCGCACATGCACCAGATGGCCCTCGGTCGCGCGCAGGTTCGCCACCATGTCCGGCCCGTAAAAGAACGTGTGCGGCGCGATGAAGGATGCCTTTACCGCCTTGGAATTGATGGTCTTGATGATGTCGATGGCCGGCGCGATCTCCTCGAGCCAGTCTTCGGGATGCGCCTCCAGCGACAGCACCAGCCCTTCCCGCTCGAGGATCGGCACCAGAATATCCATAGCGCGGAAGAACTGCGCCTCACAGGTTTCCGGGCGATGCAGGCCGGAACGGTCGTTAAGGCTGCGCTCCGGCGAGCCGCCACGGCCGAATTCCGAAACGAACATCGGGCATTCCATCTCGACGGCAATCTCGATGGCGCGTTTCCAGTTGTCGATCGCCACCTCCCATTCGTCCGGATAGGGGCTTGCCCAGCGATACATGGGTTGCAGCGTCGCAAGGCCGACACCATGGTCCTTCAACGCCTTTTTGAATTCGGCGACCCGTTCGGGATAGACCTTCGGCCTCGTCCACCAGGAGAGAAAATCCGGACGCGGCGAAAGTTCGACGTATTCATAACCGAGGTCTGCGACCTTGCGGCAGGTTTCGGCCAGGGAGAGGTGCCGGAACATGTGGGGATCGAGCGTATGTTTCATGGCTGTTTCCAGTGGAGTGATAGATGGACCGGGGCCAAAGCCCCGTCTATTTCGCGTAAGCGGACATGTTTTCCGGGGTGACGAGTTCGAACGGCACCCAAAGCGTCTTCTCGGTGCTTTGCCCGGCAGCGGCCTTCACCGCCGTCTGAACCGAGACCTCGCCCTGCTTCGTAGCATTCTGGTAAACGGTGATATCGAGGTCTCCGGCCTGCATGGCGGCAAGACCGTCCGGCGTGGCGTCGATGCCGGCAATGGCGACATCCTTCATGGAAACGCCCGCTGCCTTGAGGGCCTGCGCGGCGCCTATCGCCATTTCATCATTATTGGCGATGACGGCATCGAACTGGATGCCCGCCGTCAGCCAGGAGGAGACAAGGTCCTGCGCCTGCGTACGGCTCCAGTTCGCTGTCTGCTTTTCGAGGATTTCGATCTTGCATTCCGGTTTGGAAAATACCGTTTCGACATCCTTGGTGCGCACCAGTGCCGCGTGGTTTTCCAATGGTCCCATCAGGATGACGGCCTTGCCCTTGCCGCCCATCAGCTTGCAGGCGGCTTCAGCTTCCATGGTGCCGGAATCGAGTTCGTTGGAACCGACAAAGGCCGTTCCGTCAGGCAGGCCGGTTTCCAGTTCGGCCGGCGGATGGTTGACATACACCAGCGGAATTTTTGCGGCTGATGCGGCCTTGGTGATTGCGGCGGTGGCGTCGCCATCCACGGCATTGACGATGATCGCGTCGACACCATTGGCGATGAAATTCTGCACCTGATTAAGCTGCTTCGACGGATCAAGCTGGGCATCCTCAACCAGAAGCTCGATGTTTTTATCGCGTCCGGCCTCGGCCCTGATACCGTTGAGCAGGATCGTCAGAAACGGATTGTCGAAAGACGTCATGGACACAGCGATACGGGTCTCGGCAAAGGCCGGTGTCGCGAAAATGCAGAGTGCCGTCGCCATCAATAGTTTCTTCAAGGTTTCCTCCCACGGAAATCGCTGCTGGTTGCTTCATGTCGTGTCGCCGGAGCCGGCCATCCTGCCGGCTCCGGCGCGTTCGGCCTGCCCGGCGGCACTCCCCGGGAGCGGAGAAGCCGCCTGGGCAAGGCCAAGGCTAGTTCTTGGCCTGATAGTTTTTGAGGTTGTCAGGCGTCACCAGTTCGAAGGGTACGAAGACCTTCTTGTCCACCGCATCGCCCTTGGCGAGTTTCAGCGCCGCATCCAGCGCCCCCTTGCCCTGGCCTGCGGCGTTCTGGAAAACGCTCACATCCAGATCGCCCGCCGCCATGGCGGCAAGCGCGTCCTGCGTGGCGTCGATGCCGGCGATGATGACGCTGTCCATCGACCGGCCTGCCGCCTTCAACGACTGGATGGCGCCGATGGCCATCTCGTCATTGTTGGAAATGACCGCATCGAACTCGACGCCGGCTGAAAGCCAGTTGGTCATCAGGTCCGAGCCCTGCGTGCGCGACCAGTTAGCGGATTGCTCCTCGACAAGCTTGATGAAGCTGCATTCGGGCGTAGCGACGACATCCTTGATATCCTGGGTGCGCATGCGCGCCGCCTGGTTGGAAAGCTCGCCCATCATCACCACGGCCCTGGCTTCCGTCTTGCCCGCTGCCTTCAACAGCCGGCAGACTTCCTGCGTCTGCAAGGTGCCCGACTGTTTTTCATCGGAGGCGACGAAGGCCTGCTTGTCCGGCAGGCTGTCGAGATTGACCGGCTGGCGGTTGACATAGACAAGCGGAATACCGGCGGCGGCAGCGGCCTGCGAAAGTGCTACGGTCGCGTCCGTATCGACAGGATTGACGATGATGGCATCGACGCCGGCGGCGACGAAATTCTGCACCTGGCTCAGCTGCTTGCCGACATCGTTCTGCGCATCCTCGACCTGCAGCGACACGCCGCTCATGCCCTTGGAATAATCAATCATGCCGTTGCGCAGCACGGTCAGGAAATTATCATCGAACAGGGCCATCGAAACCCCGACGGTCTGCGCCGAAGCGCCCGTTGCCAGCATGACGGCGAAAGCTGCAATTGCGAAATGTCTTTTCATGTCGTTCTCCTCCAAACCCCTTTGAAAAGAACCGGTCGAGCCGGCCTGAGCGCATCGCGCCGCCACCGCCTTCCGGCAAAAGCTGGCCTTCGCCGCGAAGGAAACCCGCAGCGTCAAACAGCCTTGAAATAATCTAATGTCGCGTGGGTCCGGCCTCCTGCCCGTTCCGCACGCAGGCCAAGATTTCCTAGTCCGGCCCCGGCGTCAACGCGTCAGGGACCGCCGAAACCATCAAGCCTGATAGAAACGCGCGCCGGATTTATGATGGAATCCATCAAACCATCAAAGGCTCTCAGGAACCCACAGATGCGCAGGCACAAAACGCTGTCCCGGCGTTTCCGCCATGCCGTGTTCGATGGTGTGAACCATGGTGGCCAGAAGGTCGGCGCATAGCTCGCGTAACGGTGTCTGGAAAACGCCGCTGATGCGCCTTTCCAGCAGCGCCTGACGGGATTCGGGCGTCAGTTCATTCACGAGGCAGACGATGTTTTCGTGCCGGTTTTCCTGCTGCAGCGCCTCGATCACCCCTTCCATGCCACCGCCGATGCAATAGATGCCGACGAGATCGCGGTGCTTGGCGATGGTGTCCATGACAAGCTCATAGGTCAGGCGACGCGTTTCCAGCGTGATGAGGGCATCCATCACCTCAAATTCCGGCGCATATTCCCGCATGTAGCTGCGAAAGCCGGTTTCGCGCAGCGAATGGCCGTGGAAACGGTGCCCGCCCAGCAGCAGAAGCACCTTGCCCCTGCCGCGCGCCAGCTGCGAGATCATCCAGGCTGCCGTGCGCCCAACCTTCATATTGTTGGCGCCCAAATAGGCCTCCCGCACGCCCTGAGCAAAATCGGACAGCAGCGAAAAGGTCGGTATACCCTTGGCCTTCAGCGCCTCGACAGCGGCCGTGACATCGTGATGGTCCGGCCCCGTGGCGGCAACCGCCTGCACGCGGCCCTTCATGCCGGTCAGCAGCGCCGCAAGTTCTCCCGGCTCACCGGACTGGGCGAATTCGATGCGCAGGTTGAGGTGGCGATCGCGGATGTTGCGCGCCGCAAGCTCCAGCTCATCGGCGAAGGTCTGGTAAAAGGCGTGCCGTTCTTTACGCAGTATGATGCCGAGACTGTAGGACGGCATATCGGCCAGCATACGCTGGCGAATGATGTTGGTGGCGTGGAAACCGATCTTCTCCGCCGCCTCGAACACCCGCCGCGCGGTCTCCTCCCGCACCGGCAGGCGGCCGTTCAGCACCCGGTCGACGGTGGCGACGCTGACGCCGGCGGCTTTTGCGACATCGGTGATGGTTGGACGCTTCATGCTGGCTCCCGCAGGCGGAAAGATTTCCGTCATATCTCGCAAAACATGTCACGGATGATGATGGAATCCAATATGGCGAAGGGATATGGCTGGGAGCGTCATGGGAAAAATTCCGACCCGCCGCCGCTTGAACAGTGCCAGCTTTGCTAGTCCATCACGACTGCCACTGCGACTAGTCTATCCCGCCTCCTCCCTCATCCCTGTGCTTGTCACAGGGATCCAGCCAGCCCAAGCCCTTGGGCTGAAGGCGACTCTCCGCCGCGCAGATGCGCGCCGGCTGGATTCCTGTGACAAGCACAGGAATAAGGGGGAGTAGGTGGGCTGGGTGGTATGGGCCAACGCAAGCAAATCGTCGGCCAGCGGCCTGAACGGCCCAACCACCGTCATGAAACCGCGGCAGCGACATTCATACCCATTTAAGGGGGCATTCGCACCGTTTTACAGCAACATCCGCACCGTATCGCGACGGCACTCGCCGCGTATCCCGATACCGAATGCCGCTTGTCCCGTCAGACCCGCTCCAGCACCACGGCGATACCCTGCCCGACGCCAATGCACATGGTGGCGAGCGCAAGCCGCTTACCGGTCAGCGCAAGTTCAAGCGCCGCCGTGCCGGCAATGCGGGCACCCGACATGCCGAGCGGATGACCAAGGGCGATCGCGCCGCCATTGGCATTCACCCGCGCATCGTCATCGGCAATGCCAAGCTGGCGAAGGGTCGCAAGGCCCTGGCTGGCGAAGGCCTCGTTGAGTTCTATCACGTCAAGCTGTTCCTGCTTCAACCCGAGCCGTGCCAAAAGCTTGGCCGAGGCAGGGGCCGGGCCAATGCCCATGACGCGCGGCGGGACGCCGGCGGCGGCACCGCCGAGAATGCGGGCAATCGGCGTCAGACCGTATTTCTTCGCCGCTTCCGCTGAAGCGATGATGAGCGCGGCGGCACCGTCATTGACACCAGACGCATTGCCCGCCGTCACCGTCGCGCCATCGCGCCTGTTGACCGGCTTCAGCTTTGCCAGTGCTTCGAGACTGGTCGCACGCGGATGTTCGTCTCTGGAGACGACAAGCGGATCGCCCTTGCGCTGCGGGATCGTCACCGAGACGATTTCCTTGTCGAGACGGCCATTGGCCTGCGCATCCGCCGCCTTCTGCTGGCTGCGAACGGCGAAAGCGTCCTGATCCTCGCGGGAAACCTGATAATCAATCGCGACGTTATCCCCGGTTTCCGGCATGGAATCGACGCCATATTGCGCCTTCATCAGCGGGTTGACGAAACGCCAGCCGATGGTGGTGTCATAGATTTCGGCATTGCGCGAAAAGGCGCTTTCGGCTTTCGGCAGAACGAAGGGCGCGCGGCTCATGCTTTCCACGCCGCCGGCGATCATCAGTTCCGCCTCGCCCGATTTGACGGCGCGGGCGGCCGCAATGACGGCATCCATGCCCGAGCCGCACAGCCGGTTGATCGTCGTTCCGGTCACGGAAACCGGCAGGCCGGCAAGCAGCAGCGACATGCGCGCCACATTGCGGTTATCCTCGCCCGCCTGGTTGGCGCAGCCGAAGATCACATCCTCGATGGCCTCCCAATCGACGGAGGCATTGCGTTCCATCAGCGCCTTCAGCGGCACCGCGCCAAGATCGTCAGCGCGAACCGAGGAGAGCGCGCCGCCGAAGCGGCCGATGGGCGTGCGGATATAATCGCAGATATAGGCTTCGGTCATCGGTCTTTCCTTAGAGCGTTTCAAGTCAAAAGCGGTAACGCTTTTACGTCCGGACAACGCGTAAAATCAAAGAGATAGATCGGTTTGGCGATTCGAAAAAAACCAAAACGATCTGGAGTTCTGGCCTCAAAGTTCCGGCGCGACGAGATCGGTTACCTCGCCATCCACACTGAGCGGCGCTCCGGTCATGACCTGCAATTCCTCAAACGTCATCGCCGGCAGTTTTTCACGCAGCACGAAACGGCCATCCACCACGTCGATCACCGCATGGCTGGTATAGATGCGGGTGATGCAGCCAACGCCGGTCAACGGAAAGCTGCATTTTTCCACCAGCTTCGGTTCGCCGTTCTTGGTCACATGTTCGGTGATGACGAAGACCTGCTTGGCGCCATGCACCAGATCCATGGCGCCGCCAACGGCCGGCACGCCCTTGGAGCCGACGCGCCAATTGGCGAGATCGCCATTCTGCGCCACCTGATAGGCGCCGAGGATCGCCACATCCAGATGCCCGCCGCGCACCATGGCGAAGCTGTCTGCATGGTGGAAAAAGGCGGCACCCGGCTTCAATGTCACGGCCTTCTTGCCGGCATTGATGAGGTTCCAGTCCTCTTCACCTTCCGGCGGTGCCTCGCCGAAATTGAGAATACCGTTTTCGGTATGGAAAATCGCCTGACGGCCGGGCGGCTGGTAACGCGCCACCATTTCCGGAAAGCCGATGCCGAGATTGACATAAGCGCCATCCTCGATGTCCTGCGCCGCGCGCCATGCGATCTGGGCGTTGGAGAGCTTGATGTCTTCGCGGGTGTCGATGGTCTGGGTCATGCGTAGGCTACTCCCGCACGAATGAGGACTTCTTCCTGTTGCGGATCGGGAATTTCCACGACGCCGTTCACGAAAATGCCGGGCGTGACGACATGCTCCGGATCGATTTCACCGGCGGCGACGATCTTCGAGACCTGCGCGATAGTGGTCTTCGCGGCCATGCACATCAGCGGGTTAAAATTGCGCCCCGCCTTGTTGTAGGTGAGGTTGCCATAGGTATCGCCAAGCTCGGCCTTGACGATGGCGAAATCCGCCTTCAGCCAGCGTTCCTGAACGTAAGAGCGGCCGTCGAATTCCGCGATAACCTTGCCTTCAGCCAGTTCCGTGCCGAAACCGGTCGGGGTGTAGAAGGCCGGAATGCCGGAACCGCCGGCGCGGATGCGCTCGGCCAGCGTGCCCTGCGGCACCAGTTCCAGCTCGATTTCACCGGCCAGATAGCGGTCTGTAAAGGCGCGCGGATCGGAAGAGCGCGGGAAGGAGCAGATCATCTTCCTGACCATGCCGGCATCGATCATCGCGGCGATGCCGATGCGGCCATTGCCGGCATTGTTGTTGATGACGGTCAGGTTCTTTGGTCCCCTGTCGATCAGCGCGTGGATCAGTTCGATCGGCGCACCGGAGCCGCCGAAACCGCCGATCATGATCGTCGCACCGTCACCGATGCCGGAAAGCGCCTCTTCGGCGCTCTTGATTGTCTTGTCCATTCTCAAAACCTCCATCCAGCCGAGCGGATGGAACCGGCAAGGCTGCGTGGCCATGAGGTAAGGCCGAAATCGCCTCGACGGCAAGGATTTTGTGCGTTATATGATTTTTGTTCGTATATCGCACAAATGGAGCTTGGGCATGGCCGTCAGCGAAAGAGACATGATGGGCGGTCTCGCCAAGGGATTGCGGGTGATCGAGGCTTTCAGCGCCGAGCGACCGCGCCTGTCCATCTCCGACGCCGCCGAGATCGCCGGGCTGGACCGGGCAACCACACGCCGCTGTCTGCTGACCCTTTCGGAGCTTGGTTATGCCGCTTACGACGGCAAGTTCTTCACCGTCACGCCGAAAGTGCTGCGGCTTGGCACCGGCTGCCTCGCCACCATGCCGCTGCCGAAGATCGTCCAGCCGCTCATCGACCGTCTTTCGGAAGAGATCGGCCAGAGCACGTCGGTTTCGATCCTGGACGAGACCGAAATCGTTTATGTCGCCCGCGCCGCGCAACAGCGGGTCATGTCCATTGCGCTGATGCCGGGGTCACGCCTGCCTGCCTATTGCACCTCCATGGGTCGCGTTCTGCTTTCCGCACAAACACCCGAGCGGCAGCGCGACATTCTCGGAGCTTCCCGGCTGGTTGCCCGCACGGAAAAGACGATCACCGACATGCAAGCCCTGCTCACCGAAATAGAGGTGACCGGCCGTCGCGGTTATGCGCTGATTGATCAGGAAGTGGAGATTGGTCTTCGCTCCATCGCCGTGCCGCTGAAAAGCGTGCGTGGCCAGACGGTTGCCGCGCTCAATGTCGGGCTTGCCGCTTCAGTCGCCTCAATGGAATATCTGGTGGAGCGTTATCTGCCGGCGCTTCTTTCCGTTCAGCGGGAATTGGCGCGAATGCTGGTCTGAGACTGAGACGGTGTCAGCCGCGCGCCCATATCACCCATTTTGCGCTGTTCCTCCAGCCGCCAGGCGCGCGGCGTCATGCCGGTTTCCCGCCTGAAGAAGCGGTTGAAATAAGCGGGATCGGCAAAACCAAGCCCTTCGGCGATCATCTGCACGCTGGAAACCGTGAAGACCAGTTCCTGCTGGGCGATCTCGATCTGACGCTTAGCGATTAGCCGCTGCAAGCTGAGGCCGGAAACAGAACGGACGAGCCGGTTGAGATGGGTTTCTGAAAGGCCGAGTTTCCTTGCGTAAAACCCGGCTTTTTGCGGCTCGCGGATATGGCGGGCGATCAGCGACAGCAACCGTTCGAAACGTTGCTCGGCAAGGCCCTCGCCGCTGGTTTCCAAAAGCGGTCGCGCCGCCCGTGAAAGAAGCGCAACCACGGTGGCGAGCTGGCCTTCGATCATCGCATCGCGACCGATCTCGCGCGCCTCATATTCCGCGGAAATCCGTTCAAAACCACTGCGTAGGCATTCTCCCTCAGCAAAATCCCGCAAGGGCAGAAGCACTGGCTGCTGGAAATTCCGCAGCAACAACGCCTGCACCGACGCCGGCAGCGCCCCCGGCAGCATGGTGACAATCATCCCGCCAATATCGCGTGAGAAGCGGAAGCCATGTTCGAAACCCGGCGGTACGATGATGGCGACCGGCGGGCGGATAGGCTCAATGCGGCCATCCAGCAACGCATCACCCTCCCCGCCAAAAATGTACAAGATTTGCAGAAAGGCGGCATGACGGTGCAGGCCGATTTCAAAGCGGTGCAGGCTGCTTCGCGAAAAAAGCGTCTCGCAATGAAAGCGAAAATCGGTGCCTTGCAAGGCTTCCTCGCCATAAAGCCCTTCATTGGCAGCCGCCCGCATCTCACCCCACTCCTGCGCCTGATGGTCGGATTGTGCAATTTACGGACCGGAAAGTCCATTGAGCTTGCGACCCGCCTTGGTCAGTTTCTTGACCGGAGACAAGTTCGGGAGGAAATAATGCGTACACAGGTCGTCATCATCGGCTCCGGCCCATCGGGGCTGCTGCTTGGCCAGCTTCTGGCGGGAGCCGGCGTCGAGACCGTCATTCTCGATCGGGTCAGCAAGGACTACATCCTCGGCCGTGTTCGCGCCGGCGTGCTGGAAGAAGGCACCGTGCAGCTGATGGAAAAGGTCAGCGCGGATGAGCGCCTGCGCCGCGAGGGCCTGCCGCATGACGGTTTTTCGCTGACCTTCGACGGCCGAGACCACCGCATCGATCTGTTCGATCTGACGGGTGGCAAACGCGTTATGGTCTATGGCCAGACCGAGGTGACGCATGATCTGATGGATGTGCGCGAGGCGGCGGGCCTCGTCACCATCTACGACGCCGGAAATGTCGAGCCGCATGATTTCGATGGCGAAAGCCCCTATGTCACCTATCAGAAAGACGGCGTAAGCCACCGGATCGATTGCGATTTCATCGCCGGCTGCGATGGTTTTCATGGGGTGAGCCGCAAATCCGTGCCGCAAGGCGCGATCAAGGAATTCGAGAAGGTCTATCCCTTCGGCTGGCTCGGCATTCTCGCCGATGTGCCGCCCGTCAACCACGAACTCATCTATGCCAACCACCCGCGCGGTTTTGCCCTCTGTTCCATGCGCTCAAACACGCGCAGCCGTTATTACATCCAATGTTCGCTGGAGGACCGGCTCGAGGACTGGAGCGACGAGCGCTTCTGGGATGAAATCCGCCGCCGCCTGCCGGAAAACCATGCGGATGTGATGGTCACCGGCGCGTCCTTCGAAAAATCCATCGCACCGCTTCGGTCCTTCGTCAGTGAACCCATGCGGTTCGGACGGCTGTTTCTGGCCGGCGACGCCGCCCATATCGTGCCGCCGACCGGCGCCAAGGGCCTGAACCTTGCCGCCAGCGACGTGCATTATCTGAGCGAGGCGCTGGTCGAGTTTTATCGCGAAAAATCTGAAGCCGGCATCGATGCCTATTCGCAGAAAGCGCTTTCCCGCGTCTGGAAGGCCGTTCGTTTCTCGTGGTGGATGACGACGATGATGCATCGTTTTCCCGATACGGGAGATTTCGGCCAGCGCATTCAGGAGGCGGAGCTGGATTACCTCGTGCAATCGCGCGCCGCCTCGACAGCGCTTGCGGAGAATTATGTCGGGCTTCCTTATTAGGGGCTGCCAGAGACACGCGGCTTTTATCTCTACCGTTTCCACACCCGTCACCCCGGACCCGATCCGGGGTCCAGCGCGATCAAGTCCTTGATCGCAAAAGACTCCTTTCTCACGGCGCAGACGCGCCGTGGCTGGATTCCGGCTCAAGGCCGGAATGACGGAGGAGAGCTTCTCAGGCTTTTCCGACCCTCACCCTCATCTCAAGAGCCAGCCTCCACCCTCCCATCCAGCAACTCGCCTGCCGCCTCGCGAATAGCCTGCATCAACAGCGACAGCGGCAACGAGGGCTGCGTATCGGCCCGGACCGTCAGCCCCACCGGCCCGCTGGTATCGCCGGTTTCAACCGGCAGGATCGCCAGAATACCGTCCGTCACATCCGCCGCCACCACGCCTTCGGAGATGATCCAGATCGCATCGCTGGTGCGCAGGAAGGCGCGGCCGAAGGCGTCCGACACGGTTTCGATGCGGATCGGCAGGGCCGGAACGCCGTTGGCGATCAGGAACTGCTCGACGACAGGGCCAATCACCGATTGCCGCGTCGGCATCAGCACCGGATATTCATGCAGGTGGTCGAACACCGAAAGGCCGGGTGATAAAAGCGGGTGGCCGGCGCGCACCACGAAGCGCACCTTTTCAGAATAGAGATGCTCGAAGGAAAAGCCCGCCATTTTCTGCGGCGCGGCAAGACGGCCAACGACGAGGTCTAGATCGCCGACACGCAGCTGCTCCAGCAGAACGGCGTTTTCGCCCGTCACGATCTTCACCGGGCTGCCGGTCCTTTCCGCCAGAAAACCGACCATCGCCTGCGGCATGATCCGCACCGAAACCGTGGGCAGGGCGCCGACCCGCACCGGCGGACCGGCCCGCGCCGCCTCCTGCGAGACCGAATCGACCGCCTGTCGCAGCGCCGTCATCGTCGCGCCGGCATGGCGCAGAAAGACCTCGCCATAACGGCTGATGCGAATGCCGCGCCCTTCCCGGTCAAACAGCGAGACGCCAAGAATCTCTTCCAGCTCGCGGATGGTCTTCGTCACCGCCGGCTGGCTGACATGCAGGATTTCGGCGGCGCGGATGACGCTTTTCTGCCGCGCCACCTCCACGAAAGTCTGCAGGTGGCGGAACTTGATACGCTGGTCGACCATCGCTTGTATAATCCACAGGTTATGATTTTCATCGATAATGTCATTTTACTTAACCGGAACCGGCTTGCAATATCCCCGGCAGGAGGAGCACATCATGCATTTTCTGCGCTGCGGCGAGACCGTGATCCATTATCGCGTCAAGGGATTGGACACAGGCAAGCCGGTCATCGCCTTCATCAATTCGCTCGGCACCGATTTCCGCATCTGGGATGCGGTCACCGAAGCGCTTGGCAATGATTATGCCTATGTCCTGAACGACAAGCGCGGCCACGGGCTTTCCGATGTCGGAGGCGCTCCCTATTCCATCGACGATCATGCCGGTGACCTGATCGCGCTTCTCGATCATCTCGGCGTCAAAGGCGCCATCATCTGGGGCCTGTCGGTCGGCGGACTGATTGCGCAGGGGCTTTATGCCCGCCGTCCCGATCTGGTGCGCGCACTCGTGCTCAGCAACACCGCCCACAGGATCGGCACGGCCGAAATGTGGAACGCCCGCATCGACAAGATCGCCGCCGACGGCCTCGCCTCGCTGGTCGATCCCGTCATGGAGCGCTGGTTCACGCCAGCGTTTCGCCAGCCTGACAATGCTGCCTATGCCGGTGCGCGCAACATGCTTTCGCAGCAGCCGGAAGCCGGCTACAGCGGCACCTGCGCCGCCATCCGCGATGCCGACTTTACCGATGAAGCGGGCCGCATCGCCGTGCCCACACTCTGCGTCGCGGGTGATCAGGACGGCTCGACACCGCCGGAACTGGTGCGGTCGCTGGCCGATCTTATCCCGGCAAGCCGCTTCGTCACCATTGCCGGCTGCGGACACATCCCCTGCCTTGAACAGCCGCTTGCCTACACACAGGCGGCCTCCATTTTTCTGAAGACCTTGCCGGAGCATTGACCGATGGCGGACCATATCGACAAGAATGAACGTTTCGAACAGGGCATGAAGACCCGCCGCTCGGTGCTGGGCGACGCCCATGTCAACCGGGCGCAGGCCATGACGTCCGGCTTCGACCAGCCATTCCAGCAGCTCATCACCGAAGCCGCCTGGGGCACGGTGTGGTCCGGCAATCACTGGACGAAGCGCGAGCGCTCGATGGTGACTATCGCCCTGCTCGCCGCACTCGGTCAGGACGAGGAACTGGCCATGCATGTGCGCGCCACCGCCAATACCGGCGCCACCGAAGCCGATATCCGCGAGGCGCTGCTGCATGTGGCGATCTATGCCGGCGTGCCCGCCGCCAACCATGCTTTCAAGATCGCCAAGCTTGCCCTGGCCAGCATGAAGGCCGATAGTTCCCTTGATAATTCTGGCGATGGGGAGGAGACGAAATGAGCAACCAGCCGCCCGAAACCGGGCCGTTCTTCGCACGCAACCGCGATATTCATCCGCTCGCCTATGCGCCCGGCTACAAGACCTCGATCCTGCGCTCGCCGCAGCGCGCGCTGATTTCGCTGGAAGGCACGAAAAGCGAGATCACCGGCCCCGTCTTCGGCCATGGCATGTTGAACCCGCTGGATAACGACCTCATCCTCAACTATGCCCGCCCCGGCGAAATGCCGGTTGGCCCGCGCATTCTGGTGCACGGCCGGGTGCTGGATGAGCGCGGCCGCGGCGTGGATGGCGCGCTGGTGGAGTTCTGGCAGGCCAATGCCGGCGGTCGCTATCGCCACAAGAAGGAAAGCTACCTCGCCGCCATCGATCCGAACTTCGGCGGCGTTGGCCGCACGATCACCGATGAGAATGGTTATTACTGGTTCAAGACCATCCAGCCGGGTGCTTACCCCTGGCCGAACGGCGTCAATGACTGGCGGCCGGCCCATATCCATTTCTCGGTCTTCGGCCACGGCTTTGCCCAGCGGCTGATCACCCAGATGTATTTCGAAGGCGACCCGCTGATCTGGAAATGTCCCATCGTCAAGACCATTCCGGATGAAGATGCTATCAAGCGGCTGATCGCGCCGCTGGACATGAATGCGACGCTGCCGATGGACATGCTGGCCTATAAGTTCGATATCGTCCTGCGCGGTCGCCGCTCGACCCTTTTCGAAAACCGCATGGAGGGCAACTGACCATGGTTCAGCCGCTCAACTATTTCAAGGAAACCGCCTCGCAGACGGCGGGACCCTATGTGCATATCGGCTGCACGCCCAATTTCGTCGGCATCGAAGGCGTGTTTGAAAAGGATCTGGGTTCCGGTCCGCTTTATAACGACAAGGCGCGCGGTGAGCGCATCAGTGTGCGCGGCACGGTTTATGACGGCGCGGGAATGCCGCTGAAGGACGCCCTGATCGAAATCTGGCAGGCCGATACGGACGGTTATTACAACAGCCCGAGCGAAACACGCGGCAAGGCCGATCCGAATTTCATCGGATGGGGCCGTTCGCCCGGCGACATGGATACGGGTGAATTCATCTTCGAAACCATCAAGCCGGGCACAGTGCCGTTCCGCGATGGCCGGCCGATGGCACCGCACATCACCTTCTGGATCGTCGCGCGCGGCATCAATATCGGCCTGCAGACCCGCATGTATTTTCCGGAAGAACAGGAGGCCAATGCGGCCGATCCGGTTCTTGCCCGCGTCGAACAGAAGAGCCGCATCGCCACGCTTGTCGCCCAAAAGGAGGAAGGCAACGTCTATCGTTTCGATATCCGCCTTCAGGGCGAAGGCGAAACCGTGTTTTTCGATATCTGAGCGAGACGGAAGAATGAGCCTTTCCCCTTTCGAACATCCGTTCCTGTCCGGCCTGTTCGGCGACAGCGAGATTGTCGAGCTGTTTTCGGCGAGAGCGGATATCGACGCCATGGTCCGTTTCGAGCTGGCATTGGCCGAGGCGGAAGCGGGAGCAGGCCTCATCCCGGAAGATGTGGCGGAAACGATCGTTTCGGGGCTTGCCGACTTCGCCGCCGATATGACGGCGCTTCGCCACGGCGTCGCAAAGGATGGCGTGGTGGTGCCGGAACTGGTGCGGCAGATGCGGGCGGCAGTCGCCTCTCCAGCGGCGGAGAAGGTGCACTTCGGCGCGACCAGCCAGGATGTCATCGATACCAGCCTGATGCTGCGGTTGAAGGCGGCGGCGGAAATCATTGCCACCCGGCTTGGCCACCTCATTGATACGCTCGGAGACATCACCTCTCGCGACGGCCATAACCCATTGACGGGCTATACCCGCATGCAGGCCGCCATCGGCATCACCGTCGCCGACCGGGCGGCGAGCTGGATCGCGCTGCTGGAGCGCCACCTGCTGCGGCTTGAAACCTTTTCCCGGAACGGCTTTGTCCTGCAATTCGGCGGCGCGGCCGGCACGCTGGAAAAGCTTGGCGACCATGCCGCTGCCGTGCGCACCGATCTTGCAAAGCGCCTCGGCCTTGCCGACAGGCCGCAATGGCAGAGCCAGCGCGACGGCATTGCCGAATTCGGCAATCTGCTGTCTCTCATCACCGGCGCGCTCGGCAAGTTCGGCCAGGATATCGCACTGATGGCGGAACTCGGCGCCGAAATCCGCCTCTCCGGCGGCGGCGGCTCCTCGGCCATGCCGCACAAGCAGAATCCGGTGAATGCCGAAACGCTGGTGACACTGGCACGCTTCAATGCCGTGCAGATCTCCGCGCTGCACCAGTCGCTTGTCCATGAACAGGAAAGGTCAGGCGCGGGCTGGATGCTGGAATGGATGACACTGCCGCAAATGGTGACGGCAACGGGCGCTTGCCTGCTGATCGCCGAACGCCTCGCCGGACAGATAGACAGGCTGGGTGCGGGCGAAGACTAGCCGGCAAACCTGACGGTTTTCGCTCTGGAATCGGCATCCCGAACGCCTCCCGCCGCCTCTTCGGCGGCGGCGTCGCCGTGCCTTGAAAAAGCTTGCGAATCCACGCATTAGCCATTGATAACACAAGACTTTCTCAAAAATGACAGATGCATAAAAAACAGCTTTTCAGCTGCTTTTTAACCGGCCGAAGCGCTTGACACAAAAATGAACTAACTGGTACAAACAATCTTGTCGACGCCATGCCGCGAGCGAGGAGAAAGAACCCTCGGGGCAAGGCCAGACGAATGGAGGGCTTTGGCGCCGAAAGGCTTCCAGGGCGATGCGGACAAGGCGGAACGCCTGTCCGGACCCGCACGGGTTGGGAGGAAGAATGTCTTACAGTCTCGATTTTTCAGCGGTCCTCGACCAGCTGCCGGAGCTGCTTTTGGCCTGTCTGGCAACGATCGGCCTTGCCATTGCCGGCATGTCGCTGGCAACCGTCATAGGGGTATTCGGTGTCATCGCCCGCCGTTCACGGTTCCGGCTGCTGCGCGGTCTCGTCATCGGTTTTGTGGAAGTCATCCGCAACACGCCGTTTCTGGTGCAGATATTCTTCATCTTCTTCGCCCTGCCGCAGATCGGCATAAGGCTCAACCCCACGGTTACCGCCATCATCGCGCTGGCTCTCAACGGCGGCGCCTATGCCATTGAAATCATTCGCGGCGGCGTCGATTCCATTCCAAAAGGCCAGGTGGAGGCGGGACTGGCGCTCGGCCTGCACCGCGCACAGATCTTCCGCCACATCATCCTGAAGCCGGCGCTGCGGGCGGTCTATCCCTCGCTCACCAGCCAGTTCATCATGCTGACGCTGACCACTTCCGTCTGCACCTCCATCGCCGCTTACGAGCTTACCTCGGTGGCGCAGAAGATCGAGGCGGACACCTTCCGGTCGTTCGAGGTCTATTTCTCGATCACCCTGCTCTATCTCGTCATCTCCTCGCTGATGATGGGCGTCTTCTCGCTCATCTCCCGCGCATCGTTCAGCTATCCGGTCAAGTGAGGAAAAGACAATGGCTTCCATCGGTCCCAACGAACTCTTCTTCCTGCTGCAAGGCCTGAAATGGACACTTGCCCTGACCCTGATCGGTTTCATCGGCGGCGGCGTCTTCGGCCTGTGTGTGGCGCTTGCCCGCGTCGCCGATAACGTGGCGATCCAGCGGGCCAGCACCGGATACATCGCCGTCTTTCAGGGCACGCCGCTCCTGATGCAGCTTTTCGTGGTCTATTACGGCGTGGCGCTCGCCGGCCTCAATGTCGATGCCTGGATTGCGGTCGCCATCGCCTTTACCCTGCACGCCAGCGCCTTCCTCGGCGAAATCTGGCGCGGCGGCATCCAGGCGGTGCCGAAGGGCCAGACGGAAGCCGCCAACGCGCTCGGCCTGCATTACCTGTCGCGCATGAAGGACGTGGTCCTGCCGCAGGCCTTCAAGATTTCGCTGCCGGCCACCATCGGCTTCCTCGTGCAGCTCATCAAGGGCACCTCGCTTGCGGCAATCGTCGGTTTCGTCGAGCTGTCGCGGGCGGGCCAGATCGTCTCCAACCAGACGTTCCGCCCGCTCACCGTCTTTGCCCTCGTCGGCATCATCTATTTCCTGATCTGCTGGCCGCTCTCCCTGTGGGGCGCCGGCGTCGAAAAGCGGCTACAGGCCGCGTCCCGCTAGTCAAAATCATCTCATCAGCTTTGTAAGGAGGAGCAAAAGATGAAAACCACCAGCATGAAATTTTCACGTCGCACCCTCATGGCGCTTGCCGCGGCAGCGGTTGCGCTGCCCTTCGTCGCACCGGCCGACGCTTTCGCCGGCACGGTGGAGGAAGCCAAGGCCAAGGGCAAGGTCGTCATCGGCATTCAGGGCGACAACTCGCCCTGGGGCTTCGTCAATTCGAGCGGCGTGCAGGACGGTCTCGATGCCGATATCGGCAAGGCCTTTGCCGACTATCTCGGCGTCAAGGTCGAGTTCGTGCCGCTCGCCGTGGCAAACCGTATCCCGGCGCTTTTGACCGGCAAGGTCGACGTGCTTTTTGCCACCATGGGCATGACGGCCGAACGCGCCAAGACAATCCAGTATTCCAAGCCCTATGCCGGCAACGTCCTTTCCGTTTATGGCCCCAAGGACAAGAAGATCGCCGGCTATGACGATCTGACCGGCATCGCCGTCGGCGTGCCGAAGTCCAGCGCCATGGATACGGCGATCACCGCCGGCGCCGGTTCCAAGGCCAACATCCTGCGTTTCGACGATGACGCCGCCAATATTCAGGCGCTGATTTCCGGTCAGGTCGAAGTGGTCGGTGGCAACCAGTTTTATGGCGACCGCCTGAACACGGCGGCCGAAGGCAAATATGAGCCAAAATTCGATCTGACGACGCTTTATAACGGCGCCGGCACCCGTCCGGGTGAAAAGGACTGGAACGAGACCATCAACACCTTCCTCGACAAGATCAACTCGGATGGCCAGCTGGCCAAGATCTATGACAAGTGGATGAAGCGTGACGTGCCGGCCTTCCCGGACAGCCTGCCCGACATTCCGTTCACCGTGAAGTGAGCATCAGGCGAGGCTGATATCGGGAGGAGCAACCGATGGGAATTTTCAACAACCGGACAGGTTGGCGGACAGCCCTTGCAGTCGGATTGGCAGCGCTGCTGCCAATCCTGACACCCGCAGGCGCGGATGCCAGAACGCTGGAAGAGGCAAAATCCAGCGGCAAGGTGATTATCGGCATCCAGGGCGACAATGCGCCCTGGGGCTTCATAAACTCCACCGGCGTCCAGGAGGGCTACGATGCCGATCTGGCAAGGGGGTTTGCGGATTATCTCGGAGTGAAGGTGGAGTTCGTGCCGCTTGCGGTCGCCAACCGCATTCCTTCGCTTCGCACCGGCAAGGTCGACGCCCTATTCGCATCGATGGGAATGACGCCGGAACGCGCGAAAAATGTCCAGTATGCGCAGCCCTACGCGCATAATGTCATGTCGGTTTATGCCACCAGGGACAGGAAGATCGCCAATTTCGACGACCTGACGGGGATGACCGTCGGCGCGCCGAAATCCAGCCCGATGGATACGGCCCTGACCGCCGGTGCGGGCAGCAAGGCGAATATCCTTCGCTTCGATGACGACGCCGCCACCATTCAGGCGATCCTGTCGGGCCAGATCGAGGCGATCGGCGGCAACCAGTTCTACGGCGATCGTCTCGCCGCAGCCGGCGGCAAGGACTACGAGGTGAAGTTCGATCTCGTGACCCTTTACAACAGCGCCGCCACGCGTCCCGGCGAAAAGGACTGGAACGAAGCGCTGAACGCCTATCTGGACAGGATCAAGGCCAATGGCGACCTCGAAAAAGTCTATGCCAAATGGATGAAGCGGCCGGTGCCGCAATTCCCGGCCTCGCTTCAGGACATCCCCTACACCGTCAACTGAAACTGCTGCCAAGCATGAAGGAAAGTTCCATGCCGCAATCCGCCGCTCAGGCTCCGCTGATCGCCCTTGAAGGGGTTGGAAAGTGGTATGGAGCCTTCCATGCGCTCAAAAACGTCAACATGACCGTTCGCAAGGGTGAGAAGATCGTTCTTTGCGGGCCGTCGGGTTCGGGAAAATCCACCCTCATCCGCTGCATCAATCATCTGGAGGAAATCCAGGAGGGCAAGATCACGGTCGAGGGAACCACGCTTTCGGATTCCAGCCGCGCCATCGATGCGGTGCGCCGCGAGGTGGGCATGGTGTTCCAGAGCTTCAATCTCTTCCCGCACAAGACCATCATGGAAAACTGCACGCTCGCCCCCATGCGGGTGAAGGGTGTCTCCAAAGCCGATGCGGAGGCGACGGCGCGCAAATATCTGGAGCGCGTGCGCATTCTCAATCAGGCGGACAAGTACCCCGCCCAGCTTTCCGGCGGCCAGCAGCAACGCGCGGCGATTGCCCGGGCGCTGTGCATGGAGCCGAAAGCCATGCTGTTCGACGAACCGACCTCGGCGCTCGATCCGGAAATGGTGAAGGAAGTGCTCGACACCATGATCGGCCTTGCCCGCGACGGCATGACGATGATCTGCGTGACCCATGAAATGGGTTTTGCCCGGCAGGTGGCCGACCGCGTGGTCTTCATGTCGGAAGGCGAGATCATCGAGGAAGGCCCACCGGAAGAATTTTTCCGCGACCCCAAGCACCAGCGTACCCGCACGTTCCTCGGCGAAATTCTCGCCCACCATTGAGGTTCGCGCGCTCGCAGACAGGCGGGATTGTCCCGCCTCTCCCACCCCGTCCGATGAGCGACCCGTGATCATGACAGAGAAAACCGCATTCAAGGTCGGCCTGATTGGCGCCGATATCCAGCTTTCCAAATCGCCGGCGCTGCATATGCGCGAGGGCGCCGCCCACGGCCTCGACTATTCCTACGAACTGGTGGATGTCTCCGCCCGCAAGCTGCCGCCGAGCGCCCTTCCCGACCTGCTCGACGAGCTGGAGGCGCGCGGTTTTGCCGGCACCAACATCACCCATCCGTTCAAGCAGGCGGTTATCGCCCACCTCGATGAGCTGTCCGACGATGCCCGTATGCTGGGCGCCGTCAACACCGTGGTCTTCAGGCATGGCCGCCGTATCGGCCACAATACCGACTGGTACGGTTTTTACGAAAGCTTCGTGCGCGGCCTGCCGGATGCCAGGCGTGACCGGGCGCTGCTGGTCGGCGCGGGCGGGGCTGGCGTGGCCGTGGCCCATGCGGCGCTGAAGCTCGATATAGCCCATCTCGATATTTTCGACCGTGACCTTGCGCGTGCGCGGCAGCTGGCCGGCGAACTGAACGCCCGTTTCGGCAAGGGCCGCGCCTTTGCCGTAACAGACCCGGCGGCCTCCCTGCCCTTCGCCGATGGTCTGATCCATGCAACGCCCATGGGCATGCCCGCCCATCCCGGCATGCCGGTTGCGGCCGCTCTCATCGAGCAGCGGCATTGGGTGGCCGATATCGTCTATATGCCGCTCGTCACCGAATTGCTGGCGGCGGCGGCGAAAAAGGGCTGTCGCACCCTGCCCGGCGGCGGCATGACCGTGTTCCAGGCCGTCGGCGCATTCCGCCTCTTCTGCGGCCGCGAGCCCGATGCAGAGCGCATGACGGCGCATTTCACCGAACTTTGCATGGCCGAGGGCGTGGCATGAGCCTTTTCACTGTTTTGAACGGACCCAATCTCAACCTGCTCGGCCAGCGCCAGCCGGAAATCTATGGCTATGAGACCTTGGCCGATATCGAGACCAACTGCCGCACCGTCACGGAAGCCGCCGGTCATGCGCTGTTTTTCGCCCAGAGCAACCGCGAATATGAGCTGATCGACTGGATTCACGAGGCGCGCGGCAAATCATCCGGCATCGTCATCAATCCCGGCGCCTTCACCCATACGTCGGTGGCGATCCTCGATGCGCTGAACGCCTTCGAAGCACCTGTCATCGAAGTGCATATTTCCAACATCCACAAACGCGAGGTCTTCCGCCACCATTCCTATGTCTCGACCCGCGCCGAAGGCGTCATCGCCGGCCTTGGCATCGAAGGTTATGAGGTGGCGCTGCGCCACCTCATCAATCGCCTTTCCCGATCCGCGTAATATGCTCGGGCCTCAAGACATAGCGCAGCAACATCTCCGCCACATGCGCGGACAGCGCTTCCTGGCCGGCCTCGCTAAAAAGCGTGTTGCCAAAATTGAACGAAAAGGTCTCGGTATTCGAGACGTTATAAAAAGACAGGGCGCTGATCTGCCAATGCAGTTCAAGAGCGTCCAGTCCGGGCCGGAACAGGCCGGCATCCTGCCCGCGCTTCAATATTCGGCGCATGATTTCAATGGCTGGCCGGTTGACGTCGCGGATCGCTTCGGAAACCCTGATATGCCTGCCGTGGTGAATGTTTTCCGTCATCACCATCCGCACGAAAGCGGGGTTGCGGCGATGGTGCTCGAAGGTAAACCGACAGAGCTTCTCAAGCGCGGCGACCGGCTCGAGATCATCCAGCTCAAGACTGCCTTCGCCGCCACGCACCTGCGCATAGGCCTCCTCCAGAACGCGTTTGTAAAGGCCTTCCTTGTCGCCGAAATAATAATAGATCATGCGCTTGGACGTGCGGGTGCGCGCCGCGATTTCATCGATGCGGGCGCCGGAAAGGCCGTTCTGCGAAAACTCCTCCATGGCCACCGAAAGAATGTCGCGGCGAACCCCTTCCGGATCGCGCTTCGCCTGCCGGCTGCCTCGGGTTCCGTTCGAAGTCGCGCTTTTGGTCATCATCCATTCCATCGGTGGGGCGGCCGGCTTCCGGTCACGCCCTGATTATTAACCAATCAGTACATAAGGCTGAAAAGGAAGGCAATATGGCGAGCTATGACACGATAAGACACGGCATGCCAATGCGCACATCCATTGCAACCGTATCGATCAGCGGCGAATTCCCCGAAAAACTGGCGGCCATCGCCAAGGCGGGCTTTTCCGGCGTTGAGATTTTCGAAAACGATTTCCTGACCTATGACGCCTCGCCGCGCGACGTGAAGGCGCTGGCCGCCGATCACGGTCTGGATATCACCCTGTTCCAGCCGTTCCGCGATTTCGAGGGCATGCCGGAACCGCACCGCACCCGCGCCTTTGAGCGGGCAGAGCGAAAATTCGATATCATGGGCGAACTCGGCACCGACCTGATGCTGATCTGCTCCAATGTCTCGCCGGTCTCGCTTGGCGGCATCGACCGCGCGGCGGCCGATTTCCATCAACTGGGCGAGCTTGCGGCGAAACATGGCGTGCGCGTCGGTTACGAGGCGCTGGCCTGGGGCCGCCATATCAGCGATCACCGCGATGCCTGGGAGGTGGTGCGCCGCGCCGACCACGCCAATGTCGGCATCATTCTCGACAGTTTCCACACGCTGTCGCGCAAGATCGACCCCAATTCGATCCGCTCCATTCCCGGCGACAAGATTTTCATCGTGCAGCTGGCCGATGCGCCGCTGATCGACATGGACCTGCTCTACTGGAGCCGCCATTTCCGCAACATGCCGGGCGAAGGCGATCTGCCTGTCGTGGATTTCATGCGCGCCGTCGCCGCCACCGGCTATAGCGGCCCGCTGTCGCTGGAAATCTTCAACGACCAGTTCCGTGGCGGCTCGGCCCGGCTGCTCGCCGAAGACGGGCACCGTTCGCTCGTCAACCTCATGGATCAGGTGCGCCGCCTCGAACCCGATATTCGCATCGACGTGCCCGCCATGCCGGAACGGGTTGAGACGCAAGGGGTGGAATTCGTCGAATTCACCACCGCGCCGGAGGAAAAGGCCCATCTGGAGACCCTGCTCGCCACGCTCGGCTTTGAAAAAACCGCAAGGCATCGCAATCGCAATGTCGATCTTTATACGCAGGGCGATATCCGCATTGTCATCAATACCAGCGATGACGGCGACAGTTTCGCCGGTGCGTCCTATTCCATCCACGGCACCAATGCCTATGCCTTCGGCCTGAAGGTCGATGATGCCGGGGCAGCCCTTGCCCGGGCGGAAGCGCTCGGCGCACCGACCTTTGCCGAACCGCGCAAATCAGGCGAAGTCGCCGTTCCCGCCATTCAGGGCGTGGGCAACGGCGTCATCTATTTCCTCGATGCCTCGCCGGCGCTCGCCTCCATCTGGGACAAGGAATTCGTCTCCACAGGCAGCCCGAAGGCACAGGGCGATGCCGGGTTGACGCGGATCGATCATCTTGCGCAAACAACGCATTACGATGAAATGCTGACCTGGCTTCTGTTTTACACCTCGCTGTTTTCCACCCGCCGCACGCCGATGGTGGACGTCGTCGATCCCGGCGGGCTGGTGCGCAGTCAGGCGATCGAAAGCGTGCCGGCACCGCATTTCCGCCTGACCATGAACGGTGCCGACAATCGCAAGACCTTCGCCGGCAAATTTCTGGCCGAGGGTTTCGGCACCAGCATCCAGCACATCGCGTTTGCCACCGACGATATCTTCGCCACCGCAAAAGCCTTGCAGGCGCGCGGTTTTCACGCCCTGCCGATCTCGCGCAATTATTACGACGATCTGGAAGCCCGTTTCGGGCTGGAGCCGGAATTTTCCGATGCGCTGAGGGCCGCCAGCATTCTTTATGACCGCGACGATAATGGCGAATATTTCCAGATCTACAGCCGCACCTTCGGGGAAGGTTTCTTTTTCGAGATCATCGAAAGGCGCGGCGCTTACGGTGGTTATGGCGCGATGAACGCACCCTTCCGCATTGCCGCGCAGCGACGCCTTGCCCCGCCGGTCGGAATGCCGAGGGAATAGGTATCGTCACGATACGATCAGGCCGCAGCCGGCAGGAATGTCGCTGCGGCCAACCCGTATTCAAGCCAGTGTCGTTATCTCATAATCCCGTGGAATGGCGGCGGTGGCCGTGAACCACTCCGATGCCCGCGTCCGCTGCTGATGGAAATCAAAGGCGGCGCGATCGGCAAAAAGCTCCTCCACCCGCCAGACCAGAGGATCGTCGGTCCGGGTGACATCGAAGGAAATGCAGCCTGGCTCCGCTCTTGTCAGACGAAGATGTTCGGGAAGATGGGTTTCCACAAGCCGGATATCCTCCACCGATGCGCAGCGCAGGAAGCCGGACAGTCTGACCGCAGCCGTTCCATTCGTCATATTCTCTATCCTTTTTCGGTGATCCATATCCGCCTTCTACGACGAGAAGCAGCACAATCATCTACGCTTGCGGACATCAAGACAAAATTCGCCCGCCAATCCCTCCGCAGTCCGCTCGGGGGCCTGATCCGGGCGGATTTGCAACCGTTGAAATCAATGGAGTCTCGAGAAAAACACGAGGATGATTTCGTGTGTGGCGAGATTGCGTACATCCATATGCCCGGCGGGCCAACCGGCGGCGCCCGCCCGGAAACACGCTGACGTTCATCTCGCCCTCGCCCCGCGCCCAAAATAAATGCACCTGCGCATTTGTAGAGCAGTACACAAAAATTGTTCAACACTCTGGACATGATTGTCCGGTTTTGTTAGCTTTTTTGTAAAACAAGGGTGGGGAATACAATTTCATGCACATCATCGATTCCGGGGCCGATGCCGCGCGTTCTGCCGGCACCGACGCGGTTGCTTTCAGGGCCGGAAAAAGATCGCAATATCCGCGTCCGCCAGCCGTATCCGATGTGCATCGCACCCTCAAGGTGGCGTGAGACACCATGCGCTTTTCCGCGACATTCACCGCCTCCCGCGCAGCCCTGCATACCGAGCCCTTATTCCACGCCCTTTGCCCTTCCATAATTCAGATGGCCGCGCCAGAATTGCCGCGCACGCCAAGCCGGAGACGCTGACATGACTGCCGCAAACCGCAACGCCCTCCTCTCGGTCGAAGGCCTGAGCGTCGAGTTCGGTAATAGCCGCGTCGTGGACGATATCTCTTTCAGCGTGGAGCCCGGCCGGACCGTGGCGATTGTCGGCGAGTCCGGATCGGGAAAATCGGTCACCTCGCTGTCCACCATGCGCCTTGCCGATATGATGGGCGCGACCTACCCCACCGGCAAGATCCTGTTTGAAGGCAGGGACCTGCTGAAGACGTCGCAAAAGGAGATGCGCGCGATCCGCGGCAAGGAGATCGCCATGATCTTCCAGGAGCCGATGACCTCGCTCAACCCCGTCTTCACCATCGGCGACCAGATCTGCGAAGTGCTTGTGCTACATGAAAAGATGGGCAAGCAGGCGGCGCTGGCGCAAGCACAGACGCTGCTCGAAATGGTGCGCCTGCCCGATGCGGCCGAGCTTCTGAAACGCTATCCGCACCAGCTGTCCGGCGGCATGCGCCAGCGCGTCATGATCGCCATGGCGCTCGCCTGCCGGCCGAAGCTTTTGATCGCCGACGAGCCCACGACGGCGCTTGACGTGACCATTCAGGCGCAGATCCTCAATATCATGCGCGACCTGCAGAAGAAGCTCGGCATGGGCATGGTCTTCATCACCCATGATATGGGCGTGGTGGCGGAAATGGCCGATGACGTCGTTGTCATGTGGAAGGGCAAGAAGGTCGAGGAAGGCCCGGTGAAGGATATCTTCGCCAACCCGCAGCACCCTTACACGCGTGCCCTGCTTTCCGCCGTGCCGCGCCTCGGCAGCATGGAAGGCGAAGAATTTCCCAAGCGCCTGCCGCTTACCGTGCTGCAGGACGGCCAGCCGGTGGTGATCGGCGAGGAGCGTGTGCAGAACACCGCGAAATATGACGCCAAGCCGCTTTTGTCGGTCAAGGACCTGTTCGTGCGTTTCGATATTCGCAAGAACCTGTTCGGCAAGGCGACACACCGTTGCAGCGCCGTGCAGAAGGTCAGCTTCGATATTCACGCCGGCGAGACGCTGGCGCTGGTGGGCGAGTCCGGTTCCGGCAAATCCACCATCGGCCGCACCATTCAGCAGTTGCAGACCGCAATATCAGGCGAAATCGCCTTCAACGGACGCAGCTATTCTGAAATGTCGGCGGCGGAGCGCTTCCGCATGCGCCAGGAAGTGCAATATA
This sequence comes from Agrobacterium sp. OT33, assembly GCF_017313365.1. Classification (NCBI taxonomy): domain Bacteria; kingdom Pseudomonadati; phylum Pseudomonadota; class Alphaproteobacteria; order Hyphomicrobiales; family Rhizobiaceae; genus Agrobacterium; species Agrobacterium sp. OT33. The sequence goes on from NZ_JAFLMZ010000005.1 coordinate 333,693, forward strand.
TCTTCCAGGACCCCTTCGCCTCGCTCGATCCGCGCAAGACGGTTGGGTTCTCAATTGCCGAACCGATCAACACCCACGGTTTGATCAATGATCAGAAGGCGGTACGCCGGCGGGTGGATGAATTGCTGGAGCGTGTAGGCCTCAGCTCCGAACATGCCGCGCGTTATCCGCACGAGTTTTCCGGCGGCCAGCGCCAGCGCGTCTGCATTGCCCGCGCGCTGGCTTCCGATCCGAAGCTGATCATCGCAGACGAGGCGCTCTCGGCGCTCGATGTCTCCATTCAGGCGCAGATCATCAATCTGTTCATGGATTTGCAGGCCGAGCGCGGTCTTGCCTATCTCTTCATCAGCCATGATATGGCTGTCGTGGAAAAGATGAGCCACCGCGTCGCCGTGCTTTATCTTGGCCAGATCATGGAAATGGGCAGCCGCCGGCAGGTGTTCGAAACGCCGACGCATGATTATACCCGCCGGCTGCTTTCGGCCGTGCCGGTCGCCGATCCGACCATCGAGCGCCGCATCGCCATGATCGAGGGAGAAATACCCAATCCCGTGCGCCGTGTCGGCGATGAGCCGGCCATTCTCGCCCATGAGGAAATCAATCCGGGCCACTTCATCGCGAAGAGCGCCTGAATAACAACCAGAACCGCAACCATCTGAAGAGGAACAGGTAGATGACAATGATAAAGAAGGGGATGACGACAACGTTCGTCGCACTTGCCATGGCCGCCACGGCCTTCACCGCCGCACCGGCTCTCGCCGCCGGCAAGATGACCATTTCCAGCCCGCAGGACCCGGGCAGCTGGGACCCGATCGACACCTTCCTCGTACAGTGGGCGGCCGTCGCCACCAACATCTTCGATGGCCTGACCTATCGCGGCCCGGACCTGAAGGTTGTGCCCGGCCTTGCCGAATCCTGGGAAGAGCTGGATGAAGGCAAGCGCATCCGCTTCAAGCTGCGCCAGAACGTCAAGTTCCACAATGGCGAGCCCTTCAACGCCGCCGCCGTCAAGTTCACCTTCGAGCGCCTTCTTGGTGAACAGGGTGCCAAGGGACCGCAGCGCTCCAACTATGTCGCCATCGAAAGCGTCGATGTCATCGACGATTACACCGTCGACATGAAGCTGAAAGCGCCGGATCCGGTGCTGCTGACCAAGCTTGCCGGTTATGGCGGCATGATCGTTCCGCCTGCCTACATCACGGAAAAGGGCGAGGACAACTTCAACCTCAACCCAGTCGGCACCGGCGCATTCAAATTCGTTTCCTACGCGCCGAAGACCAATATCAAGCTGGAAGCCAACCCCGATTACTGGGGCGGTGCGCCAAAACTTTCCGAGCTTGAATATCGCTTCATCGCCGAGCCGGCGACCGCCGTTGCCGAATTGCAGGCCGGCCGCGTCGACCTCGTCATTCCGCCCACCATCCCGATCGGCATGATCCCGGTCATCGAAGGCGATTCCAAACTTGAGATCGTCAGCGTTCCCGGCCCGACGGTCGATGCGCTGCGTTTCAACACCCGTGACGGCATTACCGCCGATCCGAAGGTGCGCAAGGCGATCATCATGGCCGTCGATCGCGGCACCATCGTCAAGTCGATCCTCGCCGGCCAGGCATCGGAAATCGCAAGCTTCCAGAGCGCGCTGTCCTTCGGTTACGATCCGGAACTGAAGCCGCTGCCTTACGATCCGGAAGGCGCGAAAAAGCTGCTTGCGGAAGCCGGCGTCAAGGCAGGCGCGGCGTTGCAGATCGATATCCGCGGCAATGACGCGACGATGAACGAGGTGGCGCAGGTCATTTCCAGCTACCTCTCCATGGTCGGCATCACCGCCACCATCAAGCCCTATGAAACCAACGTGCTGCTGAACGACATCATCCCGCAGGGCAAGACCGGCGCGATGTTCCAGCAGAAATGGGGCGGCTGGACCTTCGATTACGACAACACGGCCTATTCCATGTATCACTCCGGTGAAAAGTGGAACCCTTACGACAAGGACGAGAAGCTGGACAAGCTGCTGGAATCCCAGCGTCCGCTGACCGACCGTGCCGAGCGCGAAAAGATCCTCAAGGAAATCGGCAGCTATACCGCCGAACGCGCGCTGGAAATCCCGCTTTACAACACCAATGCCATTTACGGCATCAACAAGCGGGTCAAGGGTTTCGTCGCACCGCCGGATAACCGCCTGAAGCTGACCGACGTCACCGTCGAATAATCAGGCTGGTTTTCTGATCAACACACCTTGCCCGCCGCAATGCGGGCAAGGCCGGGTCTCTCTTCAAGGTAAAAAACGTGGCCGGTTTCCTCATCAAGCGATTGCTGCAGGCGATTTTTGTCGTCATCGCCATCACCCTTCTCGTTTCCTTCGCCATTCGCCTCACCGGCGATCCGGCTGTCACCATGTTCCAGGGCGGCGGCAGCATGACGGAAGACGATCTGGCGCGCATCCGCGCAGCACTCGGCACCGACCGGCCGTTCTTCGTGCAATATTTCAGCTTCCTGAAGGGCCTCGTGACACTCGATTTCGGCCGCAGCTTCACCGGCAGCACGCCGGTCTCGCGCCTCATCGCCGATGCCCTGCCCGCCACGCTTTTGCTCGCCTTCATCTCGATGGCGGTGTCGATCGCGCTCTCCATCCCGCTCGGCATCAAGGCCGCAACCTCGCGCGGCAAGACGGCCGATCAGGTGATCCGTATCTTCTCGCTCATCGGCCTGTCCTTCCCGAATTTCTGGCTCGCCACCATGCTGGTGCTCTTGTTCTCCATCACGCTCGGCTGGCTGCCGCCAAGCGGCATGGGCGGTTTTGCAAGCTACATCATGCCCGCCGTCACCATGGGCGTCATCCTGACGGCCACCAATGTCCGCCTCGTGCGCACGGCCATGCTCGATACGCTGCGCTCGCAATATGTCATGGTGGCGCGCGCCAAGGGCCTCAGCGAAAGCAAGGTTCTCTACAAACACGCGCTGCGCAATTGCGCCATTCCGCTCATCACCTATTTCGGCCTGCAATTCGGCGGGTTGCTCGGCGGCATCGTCGTCATCGAGCGCGTCTTCAACTGGCCGGGCCTCGGCACGCTGGCCTTCGATGCGGTCGGCGCGCGTGATTATCCCGTGCTTCAGGCCGTCATCACCGTTCTGTCGCTGATGATCGTCGGCATCAACCTTCTGGTCGATATCGCCTACGGGCTTGTCGATCCGCGCATCCGCACGGAGTAAGTGACGATGGCTGCCAAAACCTCGCGTCTCGCGCGCTTCACCAATCTCGAATTCGTCCTCGGCGCGTTCCTCACGACAGTCATCTGCCTTGCCGTCATCTTTTCCGACGTGCTGTTTCCGGGCGGTGCGGACAAGATCGACCTGATGGCCCGCCTTGCCAAGCCCTTCGCCAATGCCGCCCATCCGCTCGGCACCGATCCGCTCGGGCGTGACGTGCTCGCCCGTGTCGTCGCCGGCGGCAAGATTTCGCTGCTGGTCGGTTTCACCTCTGTTATCGGCGCGGTCATCTTCGGCGTCGCGGTCGGCCTGGTCGCCGGTTATTATCGCGGCTTCTGGGATATGCTGGTCATGCGCTTTGCCGATATCCAGCTCGCCATGCCCTTCATTCTCTTGGCCATCACCTTCATCGCCATTGTCGGCGGCAGCCTCACCAACACCATCATCCTGCTGATCGTGTCTCAATGGGTGCAATATGCCCGCCTCGTGCGCGGCTCGGTGCTGACGCTTCGGGAACGGGAATTCATCCTTTCCGCCCGCGCCATCGGCGTGAAGGACTGGCGTATCATTCTCCAGCACCTGCTGCCGAACCTTATCGGCCCTGTCATCGTGCTGATGACGCTGAATGTCGCCAACAACATCCTCTTGGAAAGCAGCCTCACCTTCCTCGGCCTCGGCGTTGATCCGACCATCCCGAGCTGGGGCGGCATGCTGGCGGATGGCCGCACCTATCTGCAGACCGCATGGTGGGTCAGCGTTTTCCCCGGCCTTGCCATCCTGCTGACTGTGCTTGGCCTCAACCTTCTCGGCGACTGGCTGCGCGACAGCCTTGACCCAACAGGCAGAACCTCGAGGTAATCCAGATGAGCCAGATTTTCGACCAGACCTTCGAGCGTACTCTGGATGCCCTCGTCAGCCGCGCGACACCCGGCCAGTCCTTCGAGGCATGGACCTTCGACGACGCCAAAAGCCGCCGCGAGGCCGAAGAGAGGCTGAAGAAAAAGGGCGTCAGCGCCCGCATCCGCAGCGCCTATAAGCCACTTCTCTTCACCTTTCTGGAAGAGATCAATCTGGATGGCGTCGACACCATCGAGGTGCGTTACCCCGTGCACGCCAACGCCCCCGCCAACCGTTTCCGGCTGGAGGCCTATCCGCTGGCCGCTCTGGTGGGCGATGCGAAGATCGATTTCATCGCCCGCGACGACGACGCCTTCCATTATGACGTTACGCTGAGCCGCAACGGCAAGCAGGAAACCCTGAAGGTTCTGGCCCCAAACCGGGTTCATACCGATATCGTCGGCGAAACCAATGTCTCGCCAACCGGCTGGTTCCGGCCTGCCGGCGATGCTGCGGGCGAGCGGCTGGAGACGGATTACGAGCGGCTTTTCGAAACGGCGATCCATGCCGTCGCCAACCACGGCTGGGGCGATGAGGAGCCCTATTTCGAAGAACTGAACATCCGCGTCGCGCATCCGGCCGAAGATTTGGCCCTCTCCGTCGGCGATGAGGTCGTCAGCCTGCGTGAAGCGCTGCATGAGGATTTCTATTTCTCGCTCCTGGAATTCTTCCAGAAGAAATCCGGCCGCCCGCTGGGTGATCGGGGCCTGAAGCCTGGCCAGATCGTGCCGGAGATCGTCAAGAGCGCCGGCGAAGTCTCGCTGCGCATCGAGTCCCGTGCGCTCACCACCGCCTTCCTCGATGGCGGCGAGCAGCCGATCGATACGGCCCGCGAACCGGTCGCGGCAGGCCAGCTCGTAAAGCTGCTTGAAGAGATCGGCGGCGAGACCTTCGACGCCCGCTCACGCTCCGGTCGCGTCCTTGCCGCCCGTTACGTGGCCGGCAGCGATGCCGCCGTAATGGTAAGCGGCGGCCAGCACCCCAACGAGACGACAGGCATCGTCGGCGCCATCCGCGCCGCCCGCAAGCTCGCAGACCGCAAGGGCGCTCATTTCACCATTTCACCACTGGAAAATCCTGACGGCTACGCCCTGCACCAGCGCCTGCGCGTCGACAATCCGCGCCACATGCATCATGCCGCGCGTTACACCGCTCTTGGTGATGACCTCGAATATCGCACCCCGGAAAATTCGGGCGCGCATCTCAACGAGAAGGAAATCCGCTTCAAGGCGCAGGAGATGAGCGGCGCGCGCCTGCATGTGAACCTGCACGGTTATCCCTCACACGAGTGGACCCGGCCTCTATCCGGTTATGTGCCGCGCAATTTCGCCATGTGGACGCTGCCGAAAGGCTTCTTCCTCATCATCCGCCACCACGCGGACTGGGAAAGTCAGGCGGAAGCCCTGCTCGACAAGGTAACCCGCCATCTGGGCGCCATTCCAGGACTTCTGGACTACAATAATCGCCAGATCGCGCTTTATGAAATCCACGCCGGCGAAACCGGTTTCCGCATCATCAACGGCTTCCCGTGCCTGTCCTCCATCGACGACCGCCACACCGTGCCGATGACGCTGATCACCGAATATCCCGATGAAACCATCTACGGCGACGATTTCATCACCGGCCATACCGCGCAGATGGAAACGGTCCTCGCCGCCTATGAGGCATGGCAGGAGATTGTGTCGCCGCAAATCGCCTGACGCCGCCAGACGGAACGGCCATGCCAGCGTGTTCACCTTCGGGCGCGCTGGCAACCCGTTAATTTGCGAGAGGCGGCGCATAAGGCCGACAATGTTCGGATGTCTCCTGTATTGTCGGCCTTATGCGCGACAACAAGTCAAACCCGATCAAGCATGAAGCGGAACGGTTTTGCATGGTGCGGGTGTGAACCACAGGAGACCCCATGCCCGCTCTGGACAAGCTCATCTGGCAGATCGAAACCGATCTGCATAAAAACCTGACATTGACGGTCCTGTCCGACCGCTGCGCCATCAGCACGCATCATATGTGCCGGTTGTTTCAGCTTTCCACCGGTCTGTCGATCATGTCCTATGTCCGCGCGCGCCGACTATCCGAGGCGGCCAGAACCATCGCAGGGTGCGATGCTGACATCCTCACCGTCGCGCTCGGTGCGGGATACGGGTCCCATGAGGCGTTCACACGAGCCTTTGCGAATTATTTCAACACATTACCGAGCATTGTTCGCAAGGCCCGATCAACCTCGTCCCTTGATCTCATGGAGCCATTCAAAATGAAAAAAGACATGTTCGTCGACGTCCAGCCGCCGGAAATACGCCGGCGCGACGCCTTTATGGTGGTCGGCCTCAGCACCACCTGCTCGCTGGAAAACAACGGCGCCATTCCGGCGCTGTGGCAGGCCTTCAACATGCGGGAAAGCGACGTCGAGGAGGCGGTGGCCGGGGCTGCTTACGGCGTCTGCAGCGTTGCCGATGAAGCCGGAAACTGCACATATCTCGCCGGCGTCAGGGCGCTGAAGAAAACGCCGGGCATGGATCATGTCGAGTTGCCTGCGCAATCCTATGCGGTTTTTGTCCATAACGGCCACGTCTCGGATCTTCCCGGAACGGTCTATACGATCTGGAACAAGGCGCTGCCCGATGCCGGATTGAAGACCGCTCCCTCTCCCGATTTCGAGCTTTATGACCGGCGCTTCGATCCACAAACAGGGCGTGGAACCGTGGAGATCTGGGTTCCGATCATAACCTGAGGCACAAACTTGTGACCATGCATGCTCCAGCCTCGCCTTGGAGCATGCACTGCAACCCCGCTGCGAAAATGCGGTGAGCCTATTTCGTCGTCGTGGCGGCGGCGAGCTTCTGATCCCGCTGCTTCTGCAGCAGCTTCTTTCCCTTGCTGAGAATATGCAGATTGGCTGCGTCGAGCTTGTTGTAACCCGCCTGAATAATATCGATATCGGCAACGTGGCCGATCGCCGCGAGCTTGTACATGACGTCGCCGACGGCCAGATCGATGGCTGGAGCCGGTGTGGATGCGGCATCCTTCAACGCCGCCTGAATATCTTCCGCCGTTCCGCCCATGGCATGATAGAGCGTGAGCGCCTTGCGCAGGAATGCCTCACGACGCTCGATCCTGTTGTTGAGCATATTTTCTCCAATGCGATTTCGCATCAGCTCAACAGCTTTGTTCTGATATTCACCCATCAAGACACCAAGTAAAGTTCAAAAATATGCTTCGAGAGACTACGAACAATCCCCTTCGAACTGGTTAAAGTCCCGGGTTTTCGCCTCCCTGCAAGCACTATTCCGCACCGGGTTTGCCCGAAGCTGTCTTCACCTCACGCCATCGCCGGCGGTCGCCGGTTTGAGAATCGCCGGGCGGCGCTTAATGTCCGATCCGGTATGGGGCAGAGCGGAATGACAGGGTATTGATAACCGTCAGGTTATTTATTACCCCCCTTATTTCATTTTACTTTGGCCACGGCACTCATCAATCTGGCAGCCTGGATCGGTGGATGGGAGCCACGGATCAACTGGGAGGAAATCATGAAACTACGGATCACCGCCGCAATCGCGGCCATCTGCTTCAGTACTGCCGCTTATGCCGAGACGATCAAGGTGGGCGTGGTCGGTCCGTTCTCCGGCCCGTTTGCGCTGCAGGGCAAGAATTTCAAGGCCGGCATAGACGCCTGGTTCGCCCTTCACGGCAACAAGATCGGCGATGACACGGTCGAGGTCGTCTATCGCGATGTGCCGCAGGCCGATCCGGCGCAGTCCAAGGCGCTGGCGCAGGAGCTGGTGGTGAAGGAAGGCGTGCAATATCTCGCCGGCTTCTATTTCACTCCCGACGCCATGGCCGTCACGCCTTTGCTGAAGCAGGGCAATGTGCCGATGGTCATCATGAATGCCGCCACCTCGGCCATCGTGACGAAAAGCCCCTATGTGGTGCGCACCTCTTTCACCACCTGGCAGACCTCCACCCCCATCGCCAAGGTGGCGTTTGATGGCGGCGTGAAGAAGGTCATTTCGCTGGTCAGCGATTACGGCCCGGGCGTCGATGCCGAAAACGCCTTCAAGGCGGCCTTTACCGCCGCCGGCGGCGAGGTGGTGGAAACCATCCGCATGCCGCTCTCCACCAATGATTTCAGCCCGATCATGCAGCGCGTGAAGGACTCCGGTGCGCAGGGCGTTTTCGCCTTCCTGCCGTCGGGCCCGACGACACTCGGTTTCGTCAAGGCTTTCAACGATAACGGCCTGAAATCCGCAGGCGTCAAGCTCTTCGCGCCGGGCGATCTGACGCAGGAATCCGACCTGCCGGCGCTTGGCGAAGCCGCACTCGGCATGCAGACGACCTTCCATTACGCCGTCTCGCATGATTCCCCTGAGAACAAGACCTTCGTGGAAGCCGCCGCCAAGGCGATCGGCAATCCCAAGGAACTGTCCTTCCCCGCAGTCGGCGCCTTTGACGGCATGTATGTCATCAGCAAGATGATCGAGGCGACCGGTGGCAAACAGGATGCGGAAAAGGCGGTGGACGCGGTGAAGGGTCTTTCCTGGACAAGCCCGCGCGGCCCTGTCAGCATCGATCCGGAAAGCCGCCACATCACGCAGAACATCTATCTGCGCGAAGTGGCCAAAGCCGATGACGGTAGCTATTACAACAAGGAAGTCCAGACCTTCGAAAAACAGGGCGATCCGGGCCTCGCCGCCGCGAAATAACCGGCGACACGGGCCTCGCCGCCACAATGGCGGCCATTCTTGAAACGGTCGAACCGCCCCTATGGCGGTTCGGTTCCGGCCCGGACGGGCGTTGTAGCACCGGGAGGAGTTTTTTCAACATGCAGACGGTCTTCAGCATCCTCATCGATGCGCTTGCCTATGGTATGGTCCTGTTCATCATTTCCATCGGCCTTTCAGTGACGATGGGGCTGATGCGGGTGGTCAATCTGGCGCATGGCGCCTTCGCCATGATCGGCGGTTATCTCGCCTCCTATGCCGCGCATGGCCTCGGCCTCAGTTATGCCGTGGCGATCCTCGTCGCCATCGTCGGCACCATTGTCATTGCCATTCCGCTTGAGCGTTTCCTCTATCGCCGCATCTATGGCGCGCCGGAGCTGACGCAGGTGTTGATGACCATCGGCATTACCTTCTGCATCATCGGCATCGCCAATTTCGTCTTCGGCCCAACGCTGAAGACCATTCCGCTGCCGCAGCAGCTGGCCGGCCCCACCGATCTCGGCTTCCGCACCATCGCTACCCACCGCATCTTCGCCATTGCCTGCGGTCTGGCCGTGGCCGGCGCATTGTGGTTCACCTTCGAAAAGACCGCCTTCGGCATCAAGCTGCGCGCTGCTGTCGACAATGCCGCCATGGCGGCCGCGCTCGGCGTTCGCACCGAGGTTATCTATGCCGTCAGCTTCGCCATCGCCGTCGGCCTTGCCGCCATGGGCGGCGTCATCGGCGCTGAATTGCTGCCGGTCGAACCCTACTATGCGCTGCGTTATATGGTGACTTTCCTCGTGGTGGTCTCGGTCGGCGGCGCGGGCTCCATTCCCGGTGCGCTGATCGCCTGTCTGCTGCTCGGCGCCATCGATACGACCGGGCGGTATCTCGCCCCCGAATATGGCGAATTCTTCTTTTACCTGGCGGTCATCGTGATCATCACCTTGTTCCCGCGCGGCCTTCTCGGAAGGGCGAAATGAGATGGCGGTGCTCATGAACGACGTGACTGAAACGGCAGACACCCCGAAGGCGCGCTCGCCGCTGCGCACGCTTGCGGGGCCGCTCCTCATCATTGCCGCCGCCATTGCCGGTTATTACCTGTTTCCGGATAATCTGGCGCTTCTGACCCGCATCATCGCCATTGCGCTGCTCGTGCTGTCGATCGATCTCGTTACCGGCTATTGCGGCGTCGCAACGCTTGGCCATGCGGCGCTCTTCGGCGCGGGCGCCTATGCCGCCGGCATTGCCGCCGCCCATTTCGAGATCACCGATCCGCTTTTGATGACCGTGATCGGCGCGGGCGCGGGCGGCGCGGCCGGTCTGGTCTCCGGCACGGTTCTCCTGCGCGCCCATGGCCTGCCGCAGCTCGTTCTTTCCATCGCCGTCATCCACCTGTTCCATGAGGCGGCCAACAAGGCATCCGGCTGGACGGGCGGTAGCGACGGGCTTGCCGGCGTTTCCCCGGACGCGCTGTTCGGCACCTTCGAATTCGATCTTTTCGGCCGCACCGCTTATATTTACGGCGTCTGTCTGCTGCTCGTCGTCTTCCTCGCCCTCAGGGTCGTGGTCAATTCGCCCTTCGGCATGTTGTGCCGCGGCGTCAAGCAGGACAGCATCCGCATTCAGGCCATGGGCGGCGCCGTCAACGGCACGATTTTAAAGATGTTCGTCATATCGGGCATCGTCGCGGGCATCGGCGGTGCGCTCAACGCCATTTCCACCCAGGTCGTCGGCCTCGACAGCCTCAGCTTCACGCTTTCGGCCGAAGCACTGGTCATGCTGGTACTCGGCGGCGCGGGTTCGCTTTATGGCGCGCTGATCGGCACCGTCACCTTCATGTGGTTCGAGGATGTCGTTTCCGCCGCCAATCCGTTCCACTGGCTCACCATTGTCGGCCTGCTGCTGATTGCCGTCGTGCTTTTTGCGCCGCGCGGGCTTTATGGCGCGGGTGAGCAGATCATCGCGCGCATCCGTGGAGGTCGCAAATGAGCGCCATTTTCGAAGTCTCCGGCCTCAAGAAAAATTTCGGCGGCCTCGTCGTCACCAACAATGTCTCGCTGTCGCTTTCGCCGGGAGATCGCACGGTGCTGATCGGCCCCAATGGCGCCGGCAAGACCACCTTCGTCAATCTCGTCACCGGCAACATCAAGCCCTCGGCCGGCACCGTGCGCATCGCCGGCGAGGATGTGACCGGCCTCAGTGCCAGCCAGCGGGTGAAACGCGGCCTTGTGCGCTCCTTCCAGGTCACAAGGCTGTTTCAGGATATGACGCCTGAAGAACACGTGGCGCTTGCCATTCTCCAGCGTGAAGGCAAGACCGGCCGGATTTTCGGCCGTTACCGCGCCATGCCCGCGGTCATGAGCGAAGCCCGCGACATTCTCGGCACGCTTGGCCTTCTCGCGCTTGCCGAAACCCGGGTGCGTGAAATCGCCTATGGCCAACAGCGGCTGATCGAGATCGCGCTTGCCATGGCGCTTCGCCCGAAAATCCTGCTGCTGGACGAACCAGCCGCCGGCGTGCCTTCCACGGAAACGGCGCGCATCGAACAGGCGCTCGACCGGCTGCCCGCCGATCTCGCCATATTGATGATCGAGCACGACATGGATCTAGTCTTCCGCTTCGCCAAACGTGTGGTGGTGCTCGCCGCAGGTGCGGTCATCTTCGACGGTTCGCCTGAAGACGTCACCAGCAATGCGGAAGTCCGCCAAGCTTATCTGGGAAGTTACGCCGATGCCCGCAGCGCCGCTTGAAATCGTCAACCTCACCGCCGGTTATGGCCCCACCCGCGTCATCGAGGGCCTGTCGCTTTCCGTGCCGTCGGGCTCGCGTTTCGCGGTTCTCGGCCGCAACGGCGTCGGCAAGACCAGCCTCTTCGCCACGCTGGCCGGCCAGACGAAACGCTTTGCCGGCGATATCCGTCTCGGCGGGCAGGACATCGCCGCTTTGCCGAGTGCCGCCCGCGCCAAAGCCGGCCTCGGTTACGTGCCGCAGACGCGGGATGTCTTCCCGACGCTGACCGTCGAGGAGAACCTGTTCGTCGGCCTCAAGACCCGGCCGAAATCGGCCATCGAGGAAGCCTACACGCTGTTTCCGCGCCTGAAGGAGCGCCGCCGCAATCTCGGCTCGCAACTTTCCGGCGGCGAACAGCAGATGCTCTCCACCGCCCGCACCATTCTCGGCCAGCCGCGCGTGCTGCTGCTCGACGAACCGCTCGAAGGCCTCGCCCCCGTCATCTGCGAAGAACTGATGGCCGCCTTTTCCAAACTCGCCCAATCCGGTGAAATGACCATTCTTCTCGTCGAACAGCGCATCCAGATGGCCATCGACTTCGCCGACCACGCCATTATCATGGAACGCGGCCGCATCGTCTGGGAGGGGCCGTCCAGCGATCTTGCGGAGAACCCGGATATTATCGATACGCATCTTGGGGTTGGCGGGCTGCACTGAGCCAACGCATCACCGTTGCGCGTTCATATATATATCTCCGTCATACCGGCCTTGAGCCGGTATCCAGCCACCCCAAGTCCTGGGGTGAAAAGACTCTTCGCTCCGCGCAGACGCGCGCCGACTGGATTTCGGCTCAAGGCCGCAATGACGGAGGGTGACCGATCACACAAAGCCCCCGCCGTCTCATTTGCCCTTCCTCAAAAAACCCAATGGAATAAAAATTCCACTGCAGTTAAAGTGCACACGATTTCAGTCTGCACAAAGGAACGACAATGACGGCAATCGAGGCGCCAGAATCCGTAAAGGCTTTTGAGGAGCGGCTGCTCCAGGTCGCGGAGGGTTTGCCGAAACGATTGCGGCAATGCGCCGATTATGTCGCTTCCAATCAGGATCGCATCGCCGTTTCCACCGTCGCCGAAATGGCGGAAGGGGCTGGCGTGCAACCTTCTGCCTTCATGCGTTTTTGCCAGATCATGGGCTTTTCCGGCTTTTCGGAAATGCAGCGGCTGTTCCGCGATTCCTATGTCGGCGGCTGGCCGGATTATGCCACGCGGCTCGACCATCTGCGTGAGAAGGGCGATGAAAGCGCATCCGGCCTGCTTGCCGAATTCGTGGAGGCCGGCCGGTCCTCGCTGGAAATGCTGCTGAAATCGGTCGATACACGCCAGCTTGACGAGGCGGTTTCGGCTCTGGCCGGTGCGCGCACCGTGCATATTGTCGGATTGCGGCGGTCTTTCCCGATTGCCAGCTACCTTGCTTATGCCTTCGAGAAGATGAAGGTGCCGGCGGTTCTGCACAGTGCGGTCGGCGGGCTCGGCAATATCAGCGCCATTTCCCGTGACGACGCGCTGATCGCGATCACCTTTTCCCCCTATTCCGCCGAGACGCTGGAACTGGCGGAAAACGCCCGCGCCAACGGCATTCCGGTCGTGGCGCTCTCCGATTCCGCCGTCAATCCGCTGCGCAAATCCGGCGCGACGCTGCTAACCGTCACCGAGATCGATTTCGGCGCGTTCCGCTCGCTTTCCGCCACGCTCTGTCTGGCCATCACGCTCGCCGTGGCTGTGGGAACTCGCAAAACAGCCTGAATATTTTTATTGAAAACGGAAAAAATAGAATTTATGATCCAAATCCATGAAACGGACATTCCATCGTCGTCCGTCTCGTGACGGATGACAGTGGGCGGAGGAGGCTCACCGGAGCGGGATGGCGAAAGATGCGGGCGGCTTCGCCCGGTGTCGCTCCAAACATGTGAGGCAGGCCGCCACGACAGGCGGCCCGAAGGAGGAACCTTTTGAAAAAACTTGATCTTATCACGATCGGGCGCTCGTCTGTCGACCTGTACGGTTCGCAGGTCGGCGGCCGTCTGGAGGACATGGCCTCCTTTGCCAAATATATTGGCGGCTCTCCCACCAACATCGCAGCCGGTGCCGCACGCCTCGGGCTCAACAGCGCCGTCATCACCCGCGTTGGCGATGAGCATATGGGCCGCTTCATCCGCGAACAGCTGGTGCGCGAAGGCGTTGACGTGCGCGGCGTGAAGACGGACCCGGAGCGGCTGACCGCGCTGGTGCTGCTCGGCATTCGTGACCAGAACCAGTTCCCGCTGATTTTCTATCGCGAAAACTGCGCCGACATGGCGCTCAGCGAAGACGATATCGATCCCGCCTTCATTGCCGAGGCAGGCTGCATCTGCGCCACCGGCACGCATCTGTCGCATCCGAAGACGGAAGCAGCCGTGCTGAAGGCGCTGAAACTCGCCCGCGAAAATGGCGCGAAGACCGCGCTCGATATCGATTACCGGCCCAATCTCTGGGGTGTGGCCGGCCATGGCGATGGCGAAAGCCGTTTTGTCGAATCGCAGAAGGTCACCGCCAAGCTGCAATCCACCCTGCATCTGTTCGACCTGATCGTCGGCACGGAGGAGGAATTCCACATCGCCGGTGGTTCCACCGATACGCTGACCGCGTTGAAGGCCGTGCGCAAGGTTTCGAACGCGACGCTGGTGTGCAAGCGCGGGCCGATGGGCGCTTCGGTTTTCGCCGGCGAAATTCCTGCCAGCCTCGACGATGGCGAGACGGGCGAAGGTTTTCCGATCGAGGTCTTCAACGTTCTGGGTGCCGGCGATGGCTTCATGGCCGGGCTGTTCCGCGGCTGGCTGCGCGGCGAAGACTGGCCGACGACGCTGAAATACGCCAATGCCTGCGGTGCTTTCGCCGTCTCCCGCCATGGCTGCACACCGGCCTATCCGAGCTGGGAAGAACTGCAATATTTCTTCAAGGCCGGCATTCGCAACAAGGCGCTGCGCAAGGACGAGGCGCTGGAACAGGTGCATTGGTCCACCAACCGCAAGGGCGACTGGGACACGATGCGCGTCTTCGCCTTTGACCACCGCATGCAGCTGGAAGCCATCGCCGACGAGCTTGGCGTCAAGCACGAGCAGATCGGCGCTTTCAAGAAACTCTGCCTTCAGGCCGCGCAGCAGGTTGCCGGTGGTGAGGCGGGTTACGGCATTCTTTGCGACGGCCGCCTTGGCCGTGACGCCCTGTTTGCCGCCAGCGGTTCCGGCCTCTGGATCGGCCGCCCGGTGGAATGGCCCGGCTCGCGCCCGCTGACGCTGGAACCCGATCTCGGCAAGGATTTCGGCGGTCTTTCCGAATGGCCGCTTGAAAATGTCGTCAAGGTTCTGTGTTTCTATCATCCCGACGATACGGATGAGATGCGCGCCGCGCAGGAAGAGACCGTCATGCGTCTGTTCCAGGCAACACGCCGCAACCGGCTGGAAATGTTGCTGGAGGTCATTCCCTCCAAGGTCGGTCCGACCGACGACCTTACCGCCGCCCGTATCATCGAGCGTTTCTATGAGATCGGCGTCTATCCCGACTGGTGGAAGCTGGAACCGATGAAGACCCGCGCCGCGTGGAAAAACGCCTGCGACGCCGTGCATCGCAACGATCCTTATGTGCGCGGCATCGTCGTTCTCGGTCTAGACGCGCCGCAAAGCGAGTTGGAAGAAAGCTTCCGCCTTGCCGCCGGCTTCGATCTGGTAAAAGGTTTCGCCGTTGGCCGCACGATTTTCGCGGATGCCGCCCGCAACTGGCTCGGTGGCAGGATGACCGATGAGGAAGCGGTCAGGGATATGGCGCAGCGCTATACCAGCCTGTGCCGCATTTGGGATGAGGCGCGCGCCAAAAAGGGAGAGGCAGCGTGAAGACAATCAGATTGACGGCTGCGCAGGCCATGGTTCGTTACCTGGCAGCGCAGATGAATGAACACGGCGAAACCTATATCGCCGGCATGTGGGCCATTTTCGGCCATGGCAATGTCGCCGGCATCGGCGAGGCGCTTTATGGCATCCGCGACGAACTGCCGACCTATCGCGGCCAGAACGAGCAATCCATGGCCCATGCGGCCATTGCCTATTCGAAGCAGCTGCGCCGCCGCCGCGCGATGGCGGTCACCTCCTCCATCGGCCCGGGTGCCGCCAATATGGTAACGGCGGCTGCCCTTGCCCATGTCAACCGCCTGCCGGTGCTGTTGATCCCCGGCGATGTCTTCGCCAATCGCGGCCCCGATCCCGTGCTGCAGCAGCTGGAAGATTTCGGCGACGGCACCATGACGGTCAATGACTGCTTCCGCCCGGTCAGCCGTTATTTCGACCGCATCATGCGGCCGGAACAGTTGCTGACAGCGCTTCCCCGCGCCATGCGCACCATGACGGACCCGGCCGATTGCGGCCCCGTCACGCTCGCCTTCTGCCAGGATGTGCAGGCGGAAGCCTATGATTACCCCGAGAGTTTCTTCGAAAAGCGTGTCTGGCGTCAGCGTCGTCCTGAGCCGGATGTCGTGGAGTTCGAAGAAGCGGTCGCTGCACTTAAAGCAGCCAAGCACCCGATCATCGTTGCCGGCGGCGGCGTGCATTTTGCTGGCGCAACCGAGACGCTGAAGCGCTTTGCCGAAACCCATTCCATCCCCGTCGTCGAAACGCAGGCCGGCAAATCGGCGCTCGCCTGGGATCATGATCTGAATTTCGGCCCCGTCGGCGTCACCGGTGCGGAAAGCGCCAATATCATCAGCGAGAAGGCCGATCTGGTCTTCGGCGTCGGCACACGTTTTCAGGATTTCACGACAGGTTCATGGGCATTGTTCAAGAACCCGAACCGTAAAATTCTGGCGCTCAACGTTCAGCCCTATGACAGCGCCAAGCACGATGCGATCAGCCTGACGGCGGATGCGAAGATCGGGCTTGAAAAGCTCTCCGCAGCGCTTGGCAGCCACCGTTTTGCGGCCCCGGATGCCGGTCTCAAGGCTGCATGGTTTAAGAAAGCCGATGCCGATACGGCGGCACCGGGCGAAGACCAGGTCAACAGCCTGCCGACAGACATGCAGGTCATCGGCGCGGTGCAGCGCCAGTCGCGTGACAATACCGTTGTCATGTGCGCCGCAGGCACCATGCCGGGTGAGTTGCATCAGCTGTGGAAATCCAAGCTGCCGCTCTCCTATCACATGGAATACGGCTTCTCCTGCATGGGTTACGAGGTTGCCGGGGGTCTCGGCATCAAGATGGCGGAACCGGACCGGGACGTGATCGTCATGGTCGGCGACGGCTCCTACATGATGATGAATTCCGAGCTTGCGACATCGGTCGCCATGGGCGTCAAGATCACGCTCGTCATCACCGACAACAGGGGCTACGGCTGCATTAACCGCCTGCAGATGGAAACCGGCGGCGCGGAGTTCAACAACCTCTACGCCCACACCAACGTCAACCCCATCGCCATCGATTTCGTGGCCCATGCCGGGTCGATGGGTGCGGATGCACGCAAGGTTTCCACCATAACCGAGCTGGAAGAGGCGCTTGCGGCGGCCCGTGCCTCCAGCCGCACCACCGTCATCGTCATCGATACCGATCCTTACCCGACGCCGCAGGCCGGCGGTCACTGGTGGGATGTCGCGGTGCCTGAAGTATCCGACCGCGCCGAAATCGGCCCGGCCCGCGCCCGTTATGAAAACCATCTCAAGGAAAGACAGTAAGATGATCCGTTACGGTACCAACCCGATTGCCTGGTCCAACGACGACGACCGCACGCTGGGCGCGCATATCAGCCTCGAACAATGCCTCGATGAAACCGCCAAGATCGGTTTCGACGGCATCGAGAAAGGCCACAAATTCCCGACGGAGCCGGAAGGCCTGAAGGGTGTGCTTTCGCCGCGCGGCCTCTCCTTCGTCTCCGGCTGGCATTCGCTGAACCTTCTGACCGACGACATCGAATCCGAAAAGAAGGCGATGCAGCCGGCGCTTGATCTCTTGAAGGCCATGGGCTCCAAGGTCATCATCGTCTGCGAGACCTCCAATGCCATCCATGGCGATGACAACAAGGCGCTGGTCGACCGTCCGCGCCTTGCAGCCGAGGACTGGGCCAAATTCGGCGCGGGCGTCGAGGCGCTGGCCGCCTTTGCCGCAGAACAGGGTATCACCCTCGTTTATCACCACCACATGGGAACGGTGGTCGAGAGCGAAGAGGAAATCGATCTCCTGATGAAGCATACCGGTCCGAAGACGCATCTGCTGCTCGATACCGGCCATTGCCTGTTCGGCGGCGGCGATCCCGTGCGCGTCGCGCAGAAATATATGGGCCGCGTCGGCCACATCCATGCCAAGAATGTGCGCCCTGCCATTGCCGATCAGGTTCGCGGTGAGCGGCTCTCCTTCCTCGAAGGCGTTCGCCGTGGCGTATTCACCGTGCCGGGCGATAGCGAAGGCGGCGTCAACTTCCCGCCGGTGCTGAAGGTGGCGGCCGAGCATGGCTACAGCGGCTGGCTGGTGATCGAGGCGGAACAGGACCCGGATATCCGCAACCCATTCGAATATCAGAGCCTCGGGCTGAAATCGCTGAAGGCTTTTGCGCGCGAAGCAGGGCTGGACAAAGCTCAGGCTGCTTGAACTGAGCAAAGGAAGGCGGGCGGCCTACCCCATCCGTCATTCCGGCCTTGAGCCGGAATCCAGCCAGCCCAAGTCTTTGGGCTGAAAAGAGTCTTCCCGCCGCGCGGACGCGCGTCGGCTGGATTCCGGCTCAAGGCCGGAATGACGAGATGGCATGAATTATCGTACTGCTCACAAAAAGGAACACCACCATGACCTCACTTCTGCGCAAGCCGGTCGCGACCAGCGGCAAGGTGCATGATATCACGCCCCAAAGCGCGGATTGGGGTTATGTCGGTTTCGGCCTCTACCGCCTGAAGCCGGGCGAGACGGCGGCGGAAAACACCGGCGATACCGAAGTCATCCTCGTGCTGGTCGAAGGCAAGGCGACGATTTCCGCAGGGGATAAGGACTTCGGTGAACTCGGCGACCGCATGAATGTGTTCGAACGCAAGCCGCCGCACTGCGTCTATGTCCCGGCCGGCTCCGAATGGTCGCTGACTGCCACGACCGATTGCACCGTCGGCGTCTGCACCGCACCCGGCGAAAAAGGCAGCCGCGAGGCGCAGCAGATCGGCCCCAATGGCGTGCAGTTCACCGAGCGTGGCAAGGGTGCCAATACGCGTTACATCTTCCCCATCGCCATGGAAGAACGCGATGTGGCCGACAGCCTGCTGGTAACGGAAGTCTTCACGCCGTCGGGCAACTGGTCGTCCTATCCGCCGCATCGGCATGATGAGGATAACTACCCCAATATGACCTATCTGGAAGAGACCTATTATCACCGGCTCAACCCGGCGCAGGGTTTCGGCTTCCAGCGCGTCTTCACCGAAGATGGATCGCTGGACGAAACCATGGCGGTGTCGGACGGCGATGTCGTGCTGGTGCCCAAAGGCCACCACCCCTGCGGCGCGCCCTATGGTTATGAGATGTATTATCTGAACGTGATGGCCGGGCCGATGCGTAAATGGCGGTTCAAGAACCACCCGGATCATGACTGGATTTTCAAGCGGGATAATCCCTGAGACGCACGACGTCCCTCATTCCTGTGCTTGTCACAGGAATCCAGCCGACACGCGTCTGCGCGGCGGGGAGAGACTTCACAGCCCAAGGACTTGGGCTGGCTGGATCCCTGTGACAAGCACAGGGATGAGGACAGAGGGGCTTTGTTTCGCCTGCCACATTTCAATAAACGCTCAATACGTTGATTTCATTCTAAAACTCTCGGGAGGAGAATAGCATGGCCGCTCTTGGCGTGGGCCTTATCGGCACCGGTTACATGGGCAAATGCCACGCGCTGGCGTGGAACAACGTCACGAGCGTCTTCGGCGATGTGGAACGCCCCCGCCTCGTGACGCTAGCGGAAGTAAACCCCGAGCTTGCCGCGAAGAAAGCCGCCGAGTTCGGTTTTGCCCACTCTACGGGCAACTGGCGCGACCTGCTTTCCAATCCCGAGATCGACGTCATCTCGGTCACTACGCCCAACGCCTTCCACCCGGAAATGGCGATTGCCGCCCTTGAGGCCGGCAAGCATGTCTGGTGTGAAAAGCCGATGGCGCCCGCCTTTACCGATGCGGTGAAGATGCGCGATGCCGCCCGCCGTTCCGGCAAGGCGGCGGCGATGGGCTACAATTACATCCAGAACCCCGTCATCCGCCATATCCGCCGCCTGATCGACGAAGGCGCCATCGGCAACGTCTATCACGTCCGCGCCGAAATGGACGAGGACTTCATGGCGGATGCCACCCAGCCCTTCTACTGGAAGAGCGAGGCCTCTTCCGGTTACGGTGCGCTGGATGATTTTGCCGTGCATCCGCTGTCGCTTCTCTATGCCCTTTTCGGTCATGCCGAAAGCGCCATCACGGACATGGTGAAACCTTACGAGACCCGCCCGCTTGCCGGTGGCGGCAACCGTGCCGTCGAGACGCACGATCTTGCCAGCGTTCTCTTAAAGCTAGAAGGCGGCATTTCCGCCGTGCTCATTGCCAACCGCTCCGCCTGGGGCCGCAAGGGCCGCATCGCCATCCAGATTTATGGTTCCACGGGCTCGATCCTGTTCGATCAGGAGCGGATGAACGAGTTCCAGCTTTACACCACGGATGGACGCCCGGAGGAGCAGGGTTTCAGAACCATCCTCACCGCGCCGCACCACAAGCCCTATGACCGCTTCATCCCCGCCCCCGGCCACGGCCTCGGCTTCAACGACCTGAAGGTGATCGAATGCCGCGAACTGATCGCGGCAATCGAGGGGAAAAAGGCGCATATCATCGATTTCGAGGAAGGCCTGAAGATCGAGCGCAGCATCCACGCCATGGCTAGGTCGTTTGCCGAAGGGCGATGGGTGGGAAGCGCGGAGATTGCGGAATAGGACGCCGACAAAGGGCGAAACGTATCTTCCGTCATGCCGGACTTGATCCGGCATCCAGCCACGGCGCGTCTGCGCCGTGACAGGAGTCTTTTATGATCAAAGACTTGATCATGCTGGACCCCGGATCAAGTCCGGGGTGACGGTGTGTGGAGGTTCCGGCCTCACCCCTTAACCGGCGTTTCCGGCACCGGCGTCAGCACCTTGCCGTCCCTGAACCAGCCGAGAATATTGTCGGCCACCAGATCGGCCATGGCGTTGCGCGTCGGAACCGAGGCGGAGGCGACATGCGGCAGCAGGGAAACGTTCGGCAGCGACAGGAAGGCTTCCGGCACCTTCGGCTCGGCATAGAACACATCCAGACCGGCAGCACCCAGGGCGCCGCTCTTGAGCGTCTCAAGCAGCGCATCCTCATCGACGCTGGAACCGCGCCCGACATTGATGAACACGCCGTCAGGTCCAAGCGCCGTCAGGATTTCGGCATTGATCGCCTTATGCGTTTCCGGCGTGCCGGGCACGATGCAGATCAGGACATCGACCGCTTCCGCCATCTCCTTCAGCGAGCCGTAATAGGTGTAGGAGAGGCCATCCCGCTTGCTGCGGGTGTGGTATCCGATTTCCACCTTGAAGGGCTCCAGCCGTTTGGCGATTTCCTGGCCGATGCGGCCCATGCCGAAGAGACCAACCTTGCGACCGCGCAGCGAAAACGGCGAGAGCGCGAACGGGCCTTCGCCAACCCATTTGCCGTCACGCAGCCAGGTCTCGGCCTGATAAAGACGGCGCACGGTGTTGATCAAAAGCGCAATCGTCGTATCCGCCACCTCGTCGTTCAGCACATCGGGCGTATTCGTCACCACGATGTTGCGCGTGGCGGCATGTTTGGCATCGACGCCATCATAACCCACGCCGAAATTGGCGATGATCTCAAGCTTCGGCAGCGCATCGATCCACTTTGCGTTGACGACGCCGGAAACGGCGATGGCATTGACACGCTCCGCCGCACCATCAGGCAGAACCGGCTCGGTACCGGCAGGCACGGCCACGATCTCGACCTTGCCTTCGAGGCGTTCGAGAACGCGCGGGTTTATCTTGCCGGGAACGAGAACGACGGCCTTTTTGTCAGACATGAGCGGATATTCCTCCTGATAACATTCCGATAGCCGGAGCGGGCTTCAGGCGAACCGCTCGCCATCCCACTCCTCTGGGCGGCGATCTTTTCAAACAAAGGCGGCCGTGAAAAGGGCAATAAGGGGATGCTATGGGGGCAGACGGAAGTTTCATGCCGATTTTTTTGCGGCACCCCTCACCGTCATGCCGGACTTGATCCGGCATCCAGTCAGCCCAAGTCCCTGGGCTGAGAGAGCCTTTTCACCGCGCAGACACGCGGTGGCTGGATTCCGGCTCAAGGCCGGAATGACGGAAGAAGGAAACATCGCGAACAACCAGAAACATGCAGCCTGCCGCATCCATATTCCCGGGCGATATATTCAAACCCGCGGCCGCACCGGCCCGGTCGATTGCCGGATACGCATTTCCGGCTTGATGAGGTGAATGCCGTCAGGCTCGTGGCTGCCCGCCAGCCTGTCCAGCAGCGCGCGGGCCGCGAGACGCCCCACCTCGGCCTGACCGTTGGAAACCGTGGTCAGCGCCGGCGTGGCAATCGCCGCCTCTTCCAGATCGTCGTAGCCGGTGACGGAAATATCGACACCCGGCACCAGACCGGCGCGGGAAATGCCGTTCATGAGACCGATGGCGACGAGATCGTTCCAGCAGACGGCGGCGGTCGGCTTCTGCGGCAGTGAGAGGAAATGCACGGCGGCCTCGAAACCGCCCTGCTTGGAGCGCGGGCCGGGAATGCGCAGGTTCGGATCGACCTCGATACCGGCCTTGCGCAGCGCATTAACGTAACCCTGGTAACGGTCACGGCCGGTCGAGGTCTGGTCGGTGCCGCCAACCATGGCGATGGTGCGGTGGCCGAGGCTGATCAGGTGGTTGGTAGCAAGCGAAATACCGTAGCTGTCGTCGCCGCGATAGGTCGGCATGTCGACGCCGTCCATGGAGCGGGCCACGAGGATGGCGGGCATGCCATTTTCTTCGGCCAGCGTCATGTCCTCGATCGGCGTGCCGATGGCCGGCGACATGATGATGCCGTCGGAACCGAGTTGCAGCAGCGTTTCGATGAAGGTGCGCTGTTTTTCCACCGAATCATAATGGTTGGAAAGAATGAAGGTCTGGCGGCTGCGGTCCAGCTCGCTTTCGATGGCTTTGAGGATTTCGCCATAGAACGGATTCATCACATCGTGGAACACCACGCCGACAATGCCGGAGCGCGAAGTGCGCAGGCTGGCGGCGCGGCGGTTGTAGATATAACCCAGCGCCCGCGCCTGGTCCTTGATCTTGTCGCGCGTATCGGCGGCCACCAGCGGACTGTCGCGCAGGGCAAGCGAAATGGTGGCGGTTGAAAGACCGAGGCTTTCGGCAATGGTGGACAGTTTGACCTTTTGGGCCACGGCATTCCTCCCCAAACGCGTGTCAGCGACGGATGTCCCTGTTTAAATTGCAATTAAACAATTTAAACAAAATCCGCAACCCGTTTAAGGAATCCCCACAAAACCAACGGTTCTTTTAAAAATTTCAACAAAATTATTGAAGATTGCCGTCGATGACCTTCAGAAGTTTAACGATGTTTCGCACATCCTTGGCTGAAAGCCCCTCTACGGCCCTTGAACCACAATCGGCAATCGAGACGTTGATGTGTTCGACGCTTTTCAGGCCCGCTTCGGTCAGCTTCACCAGCGTCACGCGGCCATCCTCGTCGTCACCGCTGCGCTCCACGAAACCCTGGGCTTCCATGCGGCCGATGGTGCGCGTCATGGTCGGCGCCTTGACGCCAAGCTTCTGGGCGATCTGGCCCGGTGTCAGGCTGCCTTCCTGCGCCAGCGCCAGAATGACGCCGTCTTGGCCCGCATAAAGCCCGCTTTCGGCCAGGCTGTGACTCAGCGCCGTGCGCATGGAACGGGCGGCCTGGGTGATGGATTGCGCCAGTTCCTCGGGGTTGAAATTCTCATCCCTTTTTTTGGCGTCCTTTGATTTTTTGCCGCCTTTTTCCTTCTTGGCGCTTTTGTCCTTATGCCCGGATTTGTCCTTGCTCATATGCGAGTGCCTTTTACCCTGTGGCGGAACCGATATATGTTGCTGGAAATCCTTAACGAATGCACGCGCGGACTGCCAGATGCCAAACTCATACACGCATTATCACGACGAAAACGTAACAGACCCGCATCTTCGCGCAACAGGTGCAATTTCCGTGCTGCCGCTCGGCGCGCATGAGCAGCACGGGCCGCACCTGCCCTTCGAGACCGATACGCTGATTGCCGAAGGCATCGCCGCCCGTCTCGCCGCCGCCCTGCCCGGCCATCTGCCCGTCTCCTTCCTGCCGGCGGAACCGGTCGGATATTCCATCGAACACATGAATGTGCCGGGCACGAAGACGCTGCGATACGATGAGGCCATCGAGCGCTGGCTTGGCATCGCCGAGGCGGAATATAACAAGGGCGTGCGCAAATTCGTGATGCTGAACGCCCATGGCGGTAATTCACCGCTGATGACCATCGTCGCCACCGAGGCCCGCGCCCGTTTCGGCATGCTGGCGGTCGCCACCAGCTGGACCCGTTTCGGTGTACCGGCCGATATCGTGAAGCCGCAGGACAAGGCGGTCGATATTCATGGCGGCGATATCGAAACATCGGTCATGCTGGCGCTTCACCCCGAGCGCGTGGCGATGCAGAAAGCCGCCGACTTCCCTTCCCGCCAAAGCGATTTCGCCAGCCGCTTCAAACACCTGCGCGCCTATGGCCCGCATGCCTTCGGCTGGCTGATGAGCGATCTGAACCCGGACGGCGTTGCTGGAAACGCCGCCGCCGCGACCTCGGAAAAGGGCGAAAGGCTGATTTCCCATGCCGTAAAAGGCCTTGTCGAACTGCTTGAAGATATCCACGCTTTTGACATAACGTTATTTCATAACAAAATTTGAGTGACATGGCCGAATTCGGCCAAAATCTCTTTGAACTGCCAGGACGTCGCGCCTATATGGACGACGACACATCTTCCTGAGGCTTGACGGCCTCTCTCCACGCGGGGTTTTCCATGACCGAAACAGCTATAGCCAAGCCCATTCCAGTCACCGTCCTGACGGGATATCTCGGCGCCGGCAAAACGACGCTTCTCAACCGCATTCTCTCCGAGAACCACGGCAAGAAATACGCTGTCATCGTCAATGAATTCGGCGAGATCGGCATCGACAACGATCTGATCGTCGAGTCCGATGAAGAAATCTACGAAATGAACAATGGCTGCGTGTGCTGCACGGTGCGCGGCGACCTGATCCGCGTCGTGGAAGGCCTGATGCGCCGCCCCGGCCGTTTCGACGGCATCATCGTCGAGACGACAGGTCTTGCCGATCCGGTTCCGGTCGCCCAGACCTTCTTCATGGATGACGACGTGCGCGCCAAGACCGAGCTTGACGCCGTCGTTGCCCTCGTTGACGCCAAGCACCTGCCGCTGCGCCTGAAGGACAGCCGCGAGGCCGAAGACCAGATCGCCTTTGCCGATGTCGTCGTCGTCAACAAGACCGATCTCGTTTCGCCGGAGGAAGTGGCCCGCATCGAGGATATCGTGCGCGCCATCAATCCATCCGCGCGCATCTACAAGACGACGCGGTCCGGCGTCGATCTCGCCCGAGTTCTCGATCAGGGCGCCTTCAATCTGGAACGCGCGCTCGAAAACGATCCGCATTTCCTCGAGCATGGCCATGAGGATCATGTCTGCGGCCCCGATTGCGACCACAATCACGATCACGATCACGGCCACGGCCACCATCATCACGACCATGACCACGATCACGGGCATCATCACCACGACCATGGGCATGACCATGGCCACGACCATCACCACCATGGCGCGGTTTCGTCGATCCATGACGTGACGGTGCAGTCGGTCTCACTGCGCGGCGGCGAGATGAACCCCGAACGGTTCTTCCCGTGGATCCAGAAGGTTACCCAGACCGACGGCCCGAACATTCTGCGCCTCAAGGGCATCATCGCCTTCAAGGGCGATGCCGAGCGTTACGTCGTGCAGGGCGTGCACATGATCATCGAGGGCGACCACCAGCGCCCGTGGAAGGAAGACGAAAAACGCGAAAGCCGCCTCGTCTTCATCGGCCGCGAACTGGACCGCGAGAAGCTGGAAAAGAGCTTCAACGCCTGCCTCGCGACGGCCTGATCCTTATCCCTCCGTCACCCCGGCCTTGCGCCGGGGTACGGCTGCGTCCATCATCCGTCCGACGCGCGTTCTTCGACACGGTACATGGCAGTTGCAAATCACTGATACTCCCGTGCTCCGGGCTCACCCCCCTCTGTCCTGCCGGACATCTCCCCCTCAAGGGGGGAGATCGTCCCGTGGCGAGGTTTCGCACCTCTCGACGATCGAGAATGAAGTGACGAGAGAGCGTCTTGCCGATCTCCCCCCTTGAGGGGGAGATGTCCGGCAGGACAGAGGGGGGTGAGCCCGGAGCGCAGGAGTATCAATGATTTTCAACTGCCGTGTAGGGTGTTTCCTCTACTACAAAGCGCTCTATCTCCTTGATTTCACGAATCGTCCGAACGTAAAAGCGGTTCCGCTTTTGCCGGAAATGCTCTAGAACCATGCCAGCCAGCGGGAATGACACCCCCGCCCATCCGACACAGATACGAAAGACCGATGCCCCATGCCGACTGTTGCCCCGCTTGATATCGAAGGCCACGTGGTCTCGACCCATTTTCTCGGCGACATTCCCCTGTTTGCCACCGCCGCCGGCACCATTCACCGGCTGGATGGCGGCGAGAAGGTGACTGAGGCGCATGAGGGGCTTCTGACCTGCGTGCGCGATCCCTACAGCGCCACGCTGCTTTCCGGTGGCGAAGACGGACGCGTGCTGCGTATCGGCCATGACGGCAGCATCAGCGAACTCGCCAATGTGCCGCGCAAATGGGTGGGCGTCGTGGCCGGCGGGCCGCAGAAGGCTGTCGCTTATGGCGTCGGCAAGTCCAGCTTCGTCCGGCTGTCGGACGGCACGGTCAAGGAATTCAAGGAAGAGCGCACGGTGGAGGCGATCGCCTTCGCGCCCAAGGGCCTGCGCATTGCCGTTGCCCGTTATAACGGTGTGACGCTGCATTGGGTGGCAACCGCGGGCGATCCCGTCGATCTGGAATGGAAGGGCGCGCATACCGGCGTCACCTTCTCGCCCGATGGCAAGTTCCTCGTCACCACCATGCAGGAAAACGCCCTGCACGGCTGGAAGATGGAAGCCACCAAGGGCGGCATGGAAGCACGCCACATGCGCATGACGGGTTACCCCGCCAAGGTCAAATCCGTGTCCTGGTCGGCAAAGGGCAAATGGCTCGCCTCCTCCGGCGCGCCGGCCGCCATTGTCTGGCCGTTTGCCGGCAAGGACGGCCCGATGGGCAAGGCTCCGGAAGAACTCGGCAGCCGCGCCAACATCATGGTCACCAATGTCGCCTTCCATCCCGTGGAAGACGTGCTCGCCATCGGCTTCATCGACGGCATGATCCTCGGCGTAAGGCTCGCGGACGGCAAGGAAGCCCTGCTGCGCCGCCCCGGCAAGGGCGCCATTACCGGCATGGACTGGAGCGCCACCGGCAAGCTGCTCGCCTTCGCGTCGGAAGCGGGAGATTGCGGGATCATCGATATTTCGGCTTGAGGGATGGACGGTCGCGTGGCGGCCACTCATTCCGCGGCCAATCTCCCTCCCCTCATTCCTGTGCTTGTCACAGGAATCCAGCCAGCCCAAGTCTTTGGGCTGAAAGGGGTCTCCCGCCGCGCAGACGCGCGTCGACTGGATTCCTGTGACAAGCACAGGAATGAGGGTCATCCGCTATGTCGCCGCCAGACAAGCCTTTGTGCAAGATTGCCGCCCCCCCTGCATACCCTACTCCCCCACCTGCCGCCGCGTCAGGAACAAGAGCAGCAGCGCCGCGCCGGCACCGACCGAAGCAAGCCGGATCGAGGTGCCGAAACTTGCATATTGCGACACGAACCCCATCAGCGGCACCGCAAAAAGCGCCGCGAGGAAGATGGAATTCATGTAGAGCGCCGTCGCACGGGCGGTGCGGCCGCGTGCGAAACCCTGCACGAAGGTGAGGCAGGTGCCGGCGCAAAGCCCGTAATAGGCACCTTCCAGCGCCGCACCCGCGATCATGGCCGGCAATGTGGTGACCGAGGCGATGACGTTGAAGGCGACGATGGCCATCACCGCTGAAACGCCCAGCAGCAGGCGGGCGCTGAAGCGGCGCATCATTCGCGGCGCAAGCAGGATGAACAGAACCTCCATGGCGCATTTGACACTGAGCGACAGGCCCGGCACGTAATCCGGCAGGCCGACCTCGCGCACCAGAAATATCGGTAGCGCCGAGGCGCACAGGGCATGGGCGAAAGACATGCAGAAGCTGGCCGCAGCCGCCAGAAGCAGCGGCAGGTTGCGCCGCGCGTCGCCGTCGTTTTCCGCCCGCCGCTCCATCGGGCTGGTCTGGTCTCGCGGCACCACCGCAAGGGCAAGCCCGCCCCAGATGACCGCCATCAGCATGGCATTCGCGAACACGGCCCTTGCGCCGGCAAGGTCGAAGATCAGATAGGCGGCGGCGGGAATCAGCATCCATGCCAGCGACACCATCGTGCGCAGGAAGGCGTTATAGGCGGCCGTATCCAGCGCCTGCACCCGGCCATGATAGCGGCCGTAACTGAATATGAGCGTGCTGGCGGCGTTGGAAAGCCCCATGCCGGTCGCCGTTATCGCCACCAGCAGCGCCAGATGCCCGAAACTCGCCGCTGCGGCCGCGACAAAAGCGCCGCACACGGAAAGTATCAACAGCGGCCTCACCCGCACCCCGGCATCGACACGCTCACCATAAATACGGCTGGCGGCAATCGAGGCCAGCGCCGCCGTCACGCTGTAAAACCCGACCGTGGCCGGCGGATGGCCGAGCACCTGGATGATGTAGAAACCGATAAACGGCACAACGGCCGCATTGGTGCTGCCGGCAATAAAAACCAGCAGGGCGATCATATAGGCCTGACGATCGAACGCGCCCGGCGACGTGCTTTTCTGTAGCATGGGAATCGACTGAAGGCTGGGAGGCGGGACGGAATGACGGCGACCACCATCACACCAAAACGGCCCGCTGTTCAAGCCTGCCTTGAAAGGCAATGTGCGTTTTCGCCTTCGGCGGAACGTCCGCTGGATTGATGCCGGATTTGCCGCATCAGGCGCACGGGGCGTCGCAACGTTGCGCCGCCCCCTGTCGAAAACGGAATAACCGTCAGAATTTCACGCCAAGACCAACCTTGACGACGTGTTCGCTGACATCGCCGGTCGAAGTGATGGGACCGGTATGGTAGGTTGCCTTGCCGAAGTCGTTGTAGCGATATTCGACGCGTCCGAATAGGTTGTCGGTGAAGGCATAATCGATACCAGCGCCAACCGTCCAGCCGTGCAGGACCTTGCTGTCCTCGCCGAACGGCGCTTTGACTTCGCTGTCCGTCGCGGTGTAGCCGGCGGCGGTATAGATCAGCGCACGGTCGATGGCGTAACCGGCGCGCAGGCGTGCGGAGCCGTTCAGACCTGCGGAAACCTCGCTGGTGACGATGGTCTTGTCCCCCCAGGCGTAACCGAGATCGCCCTCGACACCGAGAATGACGGAGGGGGCAACTTCGAAATTATAGCCCGCGAAACCGGAAAAACGGCCGCCGTCAAACTCATGCTCCGTGGTGACGCCGAAAGTGGTCGACTTAACCCGGTTCCAGCCGTAACCCGCGGAAGCGCCGACATAAACACCATCCCAGGAAAAGGCGGGCGCAACGTCGTTGACGACGGGCGCGGCCGGAATGTCGCTGACGGCGTCGGCGGCAGCAGCCACGCCGGAGAGGGCGCCGAGCAGGCCGAGCGCGAGAAGAGATTGTTTCAACATGCGATAGCTCCTTGAAAATTACATCCCGTCACCTGCGGGCTGCGAATATTTCGCGACCAGAAGCGCAGCGTAGCGACGGGGTTAGCGCACCCGCAGATTGAAGAACATCGTGGTTAAAATCACGTAAACAACCCAGATCAAAAAGCCCTGATGGAAGGTATTCCTGTTAATATTTATAATATTTACCAAATATAAATTAGAATTAACGCAGATGTTCACGAGCGACCCATCCTGATGCGCAGGGGCTGTCACCACATCAAAAAACCATCATGAGTAGCGGCCATCCGGTACTTTTGTGCACCCGGCCCGCGTTGGCGGCGCGGACAAAAAGAGAGGGCCGCAAGGCCCCCTTCCAGTCATGCGTTGCGCCGTTTATTCTGCCGGAAATGCCGTGCGTCATACACTCGCAACTCGAGGATCATTTCCGGTTTATACCCGGGCGCACCGTGAGCGTCGAAAATCCCTGTAGATTTTCGAGCTGTTGCGAAAGAGCGGAATGGCTGGAAGCCCGGCCATCCCGCTCCCGTTTCAGTTAGTGCCGACGCTTCTTGCCGCCGTCATTCTTGTTGTCGATGACATCGACGGAGGTCCTGTTGCCATTCAGCAGGCCGTTCAGGATACCCGTCTTGTTGCCGTTCAGAATCCCGTTATTGGACAGGATGCCGCTGACGCCGAGATCGATGCTCGGCGAGACGACGACAAGTGCGCCACCCTTGTTGCTGTTTCCAGACAGGATGCCGCCCAGAAGGCCGCCGGCATTGGCCTGACCAACGGAAGCGACAGTAAGAATGGCGGCTACACAAGCAAACTTTGCAATCATTTCTCTCTCCTCTTTGTTTGATCACGCCATCTGGCGTAACCGGACTGTATATTTAGAGGATTCTAATTCAAGCAAAGCCTAATATTACAATAAATAATTAACGCTAATACTTGTGATTTTAATAGAATTTTACATTTCCCGTCATTGCCGGGACTATTTGCAATTCGATGTCGCCCGTCAAGCTGACTGTCACGACAGTAACGCTCCACGGAGAACTTTGTTAACCATCCAAATATAAGATATTGCTTAATTAGAGACCGGAGATGCGAATGCGGCTGGGGGGATATATCGCGCTTGTTCTCGGCCTTGCCTGCGCCTGCGGCGTGCGGGCGGGAGAGAGCGCCGACGAGCATAATGTCACCTACAAGTCCGGCATCGCCTATGACAGCAATTATTTCGCCGACACCAACCGGCTGAGCGCGATTTCGCTGCGCGCCGGCTTCGGGCTCAATGGCAAGGTCGCGCTGGAAGGGGCGGAGCTGCGATATTCGCTCGAACACGAGGAGGTTCGCCTCCCCCGATACCGTTTCGCCAATGAACACAACACCATCGCAGCGCTGGGGTTGACGAGACGCTTTTCCGAAAAGCTGGAATGGGCCATCGAGCTGCGTGGCACGCGCAGCGATGCCGGCGATATCTTCCTGCATCTGCCCGAGGAGGACATTGGCTACCGGCGGCTGGATCACAAGCTGGAAGCCTCCTCCCGGCTCGGCATCCTTGCCCTTGGCGGCAAGAACACGCTGACGGCCGGCCTTGCCAGCCTGATGAAAGGCAAGGCGCGGTTCCGTCCGGCCTATTTCATGCCCACCCGGCTGGAGGCCAATGAAGCGCTGTTGTCGCTGAAGGCCGAACACGAGCGGCCGCTGGCCGGCGGCGAGGCGGGGCTCACCATTGCCTATGACCGCCTCGCCGTCCCGCAGGGTCAGCGGGAGAAATACGAGCGCTTTCAGGCCAGCACGCTGCGCGGTTCGCTGGCCTATGGTTACAGGTTCTCCGAGCGTTTGGCGGTTCTGGCCGAGGCGGGCCTCACCTCGATTTCCGGCGACGAGATCAGCGACACGGTAAAGCGCACGCGCCCCTATCTGCGGGCGGAAGCGGAGATGAAGGCCAGCGAACGCATCGCCTTCGGCATCGGCTTCTCGCAGGATTATGCGCTTTTCGACCCGGACGACCCGATCGCCGAATTTCATCGCCGCTGGCAGTTCGTCATGAAAAGCAGGCTCACCGAGAAAGTGGGGCTGGACCTTGCGCTGCAGCGTGTCCACAAGGACTGGATCTATTATAATTACGACAGCAGCGAACGCAGGCTGGTGGCCACGCTGTCCTTCGACACCGGCAGGAACAGCAAGCTGGAAGTGGAGTTCAACCGCCTTCTGCATGGCGAGCGCGACAGCGATTTCGCCTATAGCGGTTCCAGCGTCACCTCGCGCTTCAGCGGCACATTCTAGGACCGACCGGCGGCCGCGCAAAGGATGAAACAGCGCATCAGGTCGAAATTCGGTCCCAATTTCTGCTAGAGTCGGGCCGTCGAGATTCGAGCGCAGGACAGACCGGATAATGAACAGACGATTTTTGCTTCTCGCGGCCGGCCTCGCCTGCGTTCCCGTCGCGGCATCGGCGCATCCGCACATCTTTGCCGAAGCGCGCATGGAAATCGTCGAAGGACCGAACGGCACCATTCAGGAAGTGCGCAATATCTGGCGTTTCGACGAGATGTTCTCGGCAAGCGTGGTGATGGATTACGACAAGAACGGCGACCTGAAGCTGGACAAGGACGAACTGGCCGAGATCGGCACCACCGTGCTGGAATCGCTCGCCGAATATTCCTATTACACCTTCATCACCGCCAATGGAAAACCGGTGGAGTTTGGCAAGCCGGATGCCATTCACGTGGACTACAAGGACCAGCAGATCCTGATGTTCTTTTCCGTGAAGCCCAACAAGCCGCTTGCGGTCAAGGGCAAGCTCAGCTTCGGCGCCTGGGATCCGACCATGTATACGGCAATCGATTTTGCCAGGGACGCCGACATTGCCACGGAGGGCAAGGATCTGAATGCCTGCAAGCACCATGTCGTCCGCCCCGACCCGGACGAGGTGATCTCGCAGAACCAGAGCTCGCTTACCGACGCCTTCTTCAACGACCCGACCGGCACCGACATGACGAAGCTCTTCGCCACCCGGCTGGAGGTGTCATGCTGAGCCGCAGCGGCCGTCTGGCCGGGCCTCTGGCCTTCGTGGCCATCGGCCTGCTTGCCCTTGCCGGCGCGGCACATGCGCAGTCGCCGCTCGGCATCGGGTCTGCCGAGCCGTCCTTTTCCGTCGGCGGGCCATTCGCGCCGCTGATGCAATGGATCAACGTACACCAGCAGATGTTCTACCGGGCGCTGACCGGCGCGCTGAAGGCCATGCGCGAGGATGGCTGGGCGCTTGGCTCGCTGATCGGTCTTTCCTTTGCCTATGGCATTTTCCACGCCGCCGGCCCCGGCCATGGCAAGGCCGTCATCTCCTCCTACATGATCGCCAATGAAACGCAGCTGAGACGCGGCATTCTCATCTCCTTCGTCTCGGCGCTCATTCAGGGGGCGGTGGCCATCGGCCTGGTTGGCGCGGCCTGGCTCGTGCTGCGCGGCACGTCCATCACCATGACCAGGGCGACACAGGCCATGGAGATCGCCAGCTTCGCCATGGTGGCGCTGTTCGGCGCCTGGCTGCTGGTGCGCAAGCTCTGGTCGCTGCGCATCCGGCGCGAACCCGTCGCCGTCTTCGCCACGGCGGGGGAAACATCGGCCGGCAGAGCCACCGGCATGGGCACCGGGCTGCGGTTCCAGGGAAAGCCGGTTTTTGCCGATCACGACCATGATGGCACGGGCGACCTTTGCGCCGCCTGCGGCAAATCCCATGCGCCCGATCCCATGCTGTTGAAAGGCAAGAACTTCAGCCTGCACGAGGCCTGGTCGGCCATCATCGCGGTGGGGCTCAGGCCCTGCTCGGGCGCGATCATCGTCATGAGCTTCGCGCTTCTGAACGGGCTTTATCTCGGCGGCGTCCTTTCCGTGCTGGCCATGTCGCTCGGCACCGCCATCATGGTGTCGCTCCTTGCCATCATGGCGGTATCGGCCAAGGGCCTTGCCGTGCGTTTCGCCGGCCCCGGCAGCCGCAAGGCGGCCGGTATCAGCCACGCGATCGAGATCGCCGGCGCGCTGTTCGTGCTCCTGATGGGCCTGATGCTGCTCGGCGCGTCGCTGCAGTTATAACGCGTTTCCCGTAAAAGCGCGTGGCGGGCTTACGCCCGGAAATGCGCCACGGCAAAGGCCCGGAACCTCCGGGACCTGAAGTGCGCTAACCGTCGCGGCGGCGCTGGTAACGCGCGCGCAGCCAGAACAGCAGGAAAAAACAGAGCACCGCTACAGTGCCGAAGGCAGCCGCAAGCCAGGGCGAATAGTCGCCAAGCCACAGCATGATTTTCGGCATGACGAAGAATACCAGCCCGAAGCCCAGGATGATGAGGGCAGCGGCAATGGCCGGCGAGCGATCCTTCCTGCCGGCAGGTTTTTCAGGCGCTGGCATCGGCAAGCTCCGCACGAATATCCTCAAGCTTGCGCTTCTGCGCGCCATCGGCTGCAAAATTCTCCGGCGCGAGCCAGATTTCAAAGGCCCTGCCAATCAGCGGCCATTCGCCGTCGATCATCGAAAACCATGCGGTATCGCGGTTCTGCCCCTTCGAAATCATATGCTGGCGGAAAACGCCCTCGAAGGTGAAACCATACCGCTTCGCGGTGATTTTCGACGGCTCGTTTTCATTGTGGCATTTCCACTCGTAGCGGCGATACCCCAGATCCTCGAACACATGTTTCGCCATCAGGTAATGCGCTTCGGTGGCAAGCGGCGAGCGCTTCATTTTCGCGCCATGGGCGACAGAACCCACCTCGACCACGCCATTGGCGGGATCGGGCCGCATGTAGCTTGCCATGCCGACGACATCGCCGCTGGCATTTTCCACGAAGACCAGCGTGACCCAGTTGAGCTTCTGGCCCGCGCCGACCAGCCAGTCGCCAAAGGCATCGGCATCGGGAAAGGCGTTTTGCGGGAAATATTTGAGAAGCGCATTCACGCCCTCGCCGCCAAGTGCGGTCCAGAGCTTTGCAAGATGTTGTTCGCGATCAAACGGCTCGGCGGTTACATAACGGCCCTTCAGCACCACCGGCTTAGGCGCCGGACATCCCTTGAAATCACTCAGATCGCGCATTCTCTTCCCCATTGTCTGGGGACAGGATTAGGGCAAGCGGGGCGGGATGACAACCGGGAAGTGGGGTATTGCGGCGGTGGCCGCGTTTCCGCTTTGGTGGGTGTGGTTCCCCCCTCTGCCCTGCCGGGCATCTCCCCCTCAAGGGGGGAGATCAGAAGGAGGCGCTCCCACCACTTCATTCGCAAACGTCGAGAGAGGCGAGGCCTATCCGCTTGTCGATCTCCCCCCTTGAGGGGGAGATGCCCGGCAGGGCAGAGGGGGGTGAGCCACACCCACCGAGACCAGACGCCTACCTCAAACCTTCGCCGCCACCACAGTCGCCTCGATGTGATCCACCAGCGCATCCGGAAGCCCCAGGCGCCCGGCCAGAAGATCGAGATAACCGCGCTCCGCCCGCGTATCGGCCTCGATGGCAAGCCGCGAGGCGGTGTAGAGTTCCACCTTCTGCTCCTCCGTGCCGGCAGCGGCCACCAGCGCGTCTATGTCGAGCGGGTCGGCCAGTTCCTTTTCCAGAAAACGCTCCGCTTCCGTATCGAGGCCGGAGACCTGCACCTTGTCCATGATATTGGCGCGCTCCTTCTCGTCGATATGGCCGTCGGCCTTGGCGGCGGCGATCATCGCCTGGATGAGTTTCAGCGCGAAATCATTGGAAAGGGCCGGTGATTGCGGGTGAAAGGCGGAATCGGCGGGCGGGGCGAGAAGCTCCGGCTCGGGTTTCGGCGCGGCTTCCGGGGCCTGCCCGGACTTGTAGTTCTTGTAGGCGAGGTAACCGAGGCCGGCGATGGCGGCGACACCGCCGATGGTGGCGACATTGCCCGCGAGCTTGCGGCCGGTCTTGGTGCCCAGAATGGCGGCGGCGAGCGCACCGGCTTTCAGGGGATTGTTCCTGGCGATATCGGCGGCCTGCCCGGCTCTGTCACGGACGCTTCCCGAAAGGCCCGGCACCTGCGAACCGAGGAATTGTTCAAGAAGCTTCTTGGCGTCGAACATCAAAATCTCCTGTAGAGGTCAAATCTACAGGGGGAGATAGGAAGCCGTGGGCCGAATACAAATGTCAAACCCGCTCACGCCTTCGTGAACGGGTTTGAAGCCATGCGGATCAGGCGCGCAGTGCGGCCGCTTCGGCAGCAAGCTTGGTGATGCCCGCCCAGTCGCCCGTCGCCACCAGTTCGCGCGGGGCAACCCAGGAGCCGCCGACGCAGACGACGTTCGGCAGGGAGAGGTAATCGTTGGCGTTCTTCAGCGAAACGCTGCCGGTCGGGCAGAAGACCGTGCCGGCGAGCGGCGAGGACAGCGCCTTGAGGTAAGGCGCGCCGCCGGCCTGTTCGGCGGGGAAGAACTTCAGGACCTTGTAACCCTCGTCGCGCAGCGCCATGACTTCGCTGGCGGTGGCGGCACCGGGAAGCAACGGCACCTTGGAACCGCGCGCGGCTTCCAGCACGCTCCTGTTGATGCCGGGGCTGACGATGAAGGTGGAGCCCGCTTCGGCTGCCGCTTCGAAATCCCGGGCGTTGAGAATGGTGCCGGCGCCGACATTGGCGCCTTCCACTTCCGCCGCAACCGCGCGGATGGCATCCAGCGCCGCCGGCGTGCGCATGGTGATCTCGATTGCCTTCAGGCCGCCTGCGACCAAAGCGCGCGCCAAGGGCACGGCAGACGCGGCATCATCCACGATCAGCACCGGAACAACCGGCTGAAGTTTGAGGATGGAGAGAAGTTTTTCGGAGTCCTGGGCCAAGATGAGCCTCCCTTGCGCGATTGAAACGATTGAAATCCGGTTTACCGATTAGCCTGCCCCGGCTTTGATGTCGAGGCGTGGCAAGGCCATTTTTTATACAGATACTTCAATCAATTCGCTTCTTCATGAAGCCCTCTTGCGATAATCTGGCGCCGCAGTTTGCGGAGACAGCATGGCCAAGGAAATCGAACGGAAGTTTCTTGTTGCAGGCGGTGAATGGCGCAATGAGGTGACGCATAGCATGGCTTTCCGGCAGGCCTATGTCGCTTCGCTGGAAAATCGCTCCGTCCGGGTCAGGATCGTCAACGGGCATGATGCGACACTGACCATCAAGATCGGCGCCAGCGCGCTTGTCCGCGATGAATATGAATATTCCATCCCCCTCAAAGACGCGCAAGAGCTGATGGCCAGCGCGCCGGGCGTGGTGATCGAAAAGACGCGTCACACGGTTGATCATGGCGGCTTCACCTGGGAAATCGATGTTTTCGAAGGCCGTTATCAGGGGCTGGTGGTCGCGGAAGTGGAAATGAACGACGAGAATGCCGATCCAGACCTGCCCTCCTGGCTGGGCAAGGAGGTGACGGGCGACCGCCGCTTTTCCAACCAGTCGCTCGCCATGGACTGTCCGAGTGGAGGCTTGCCGGATGCCCTTCAGAATTGATCCGAAGAAGCCCTTCGGCGACGAAATCCGCCGTGCCGGGCTGGAACTGATCGAGGACGCGATCACCATCCTGCGCGACCAACCCTCGGGTTCGCATGAGGCCGTGCACGATGCCCGCAAGCGCTTCAAGCGGCTGCGGGCGCTCTACCGCCTCATCCGCAGGGCGGCGCCCGATTTCAGCCGCGCCGAAAATGCCCGTTTCCGCGATATCGCCCGCTCGCTCGCCTTTGCGCGGGATGCGACGGCGCTGGTGGAAACCGCGGAATATCTCGAGGCTTTTGCGCTTTCCGATACACAGGGCGAGGCATTACGGTCGATCACGGCAATGCTGCGCGAGCGCCGCGACGATGCCCTTGATCATGAGGCCGGCCTCGATGAGGCGATTGCGGCGGCCATCGCCGGCTGCGAGGCGGGACGCGAGGAGCTGGAAGCCCTCTCCCTGCCGGGCGATCTGAAAAAGACGGCAAGGCTGGTGAGGACCAGCTGGGCGAAACAGAGAATGAAAGCGCGCAAGGCGCTTTCCGATTGTCACGACCAGGCGGATGTCGAACATTTCCATGAACTGCGCAAGGCGGGACAGGCCTATTGGATGCATCTCGGCCTGCTGCGCCGTCTCTGGCCTTCCGCCATGCGCGCCAAGCGGGCCGATACCAAGCGGCTGGTCGATATTCTCGGCCATGAGCATGATCTCTCCATTCTTGCCGCCGTCGCCGACCGGGAACCGGAGCGTTTCGGCAATGGCGAGCGGCTGGCGCTTCTTCTCGATGCGATCATCGAAAGGCAGCAGGCGCTGCGCAGCGAAGGTCTTGAACTGGCGAACGAGGTGTTTTCCGAATCCGCCCGCACCGAAAGCCGCATTGTCGGCCTCTTGTGGCGGCAGGCGGCGAAATAGGCGGGAGAACCCGTGAAATCCCGGGATTTGACGATTTTCAAAATAGCGCTCCCCGCCGATAAATATTGCTTTGCAGCGGCCGTCGCTGTATTTCAGCGCCCATGACCGACACGACCATTCTCCCCCGCCCGGAAGTCTCTGGCGATTTCCTTGTGGCCGCACTTTACCATTTCGCCCGCCTGCCGCGGTTCGAGAGCCTGCGCGAGCCGCTGTTCGAGCTCTGCCGGAAGAACGGCGTCAAGGGCACGCTGCTGCTCGCCGCCGAAGGCATCAACGGCACGATTGCCGGGCCGGATGCGGGCATTCACGCCGTGCTCTCCTTCCTGCGCGCCCAGCCGGAATTTGCCGTGCTGGAGCACAAGGAAAGCCGCGCCTCGCACATGCCTTTCGTGCGGTTGAAGGTGAAGCTCAAGAAAGAGATCGTCACCATGGGCGTGCCGGACATCGATCCGAACCGCATCGTCGGCACCTATGTCGACCCGCGGGACTGGAACGCGCTGATTTCCGACCCGGATACCATCGTCATCGATACCCGCAACGATTACGAGACCGCCATCGGTGTCTTCAAGGGTGCGGTCGACCCGAAGACCAAGACCTTCCGCGAGTTTCCCGACTGGGTGAAGAACAATCCCGGCCTGCACAACAAGCCGAAGATCGCCATGTATTGCACCGGCGGCATTCGCTGCGAAAAGGCCACCGCCTTCATGAAGGAACAGGGTTTCGACGAGGTCTATCACCTCAAGGGCGGCATCCTGAAATATCTGGAAGAGGTGCCGGAACAAGAAAGCCTGTGGGAAGGCGCCTGCTTCGTGTTCGATGAGCGCGTCTCGGTGGTGCACGGCCTTGCCGAAGGCGATCACCAGCTCTGCCATGCCTGCCGCAATCCGATCACCCCGGAAGTGCGCCTGTCACCCAAATTCGAGGAAGGCGTTTCCTGCCCGAGCTGCTACGATGAGCGCAGCGAAGAGGACCGCCAGCGTTTCCGCGACCGCCAGCAGCAGATCGAACTGGCGAAGAAGCGCGGCGAACAGCATCTGGGATAAGGCAGGCGGCTTTCACGGAGGGCGGCGGAACCGGTCGGTCTCGCCCCTCGACCTCCTCCCCGGCGGGGAAGAGAGAAGCGGGATACGCTATCGGAGCGCGGAAACCGCCGCCGCTCAGGCCCCTGCCCGAAGCGCAAACAGCGGCGCGGCCTGCCCTTCCACCATGGCGGTGATTTCTTCGGCGGCCACCGGTTTCGAGAACAGGTAGCCCTGCAATTCGTCGCAACCGCACAGATGCAGGATAGCCGCCTGTTCTTCGGTTTCGATGCCTTCCGCCGTCACGGGAATGTCGAGTGACTTGGCCAGCGCCACCGTTGCCTGCAGCATTTCCAGCGACCGCCCGCCCTTTTCCAGCGCCATGACCAGCGACCGGTCGATCTTCATGCGG
Source organism: Agrobacterium sp. OT33 (assembly GCF_017313365.1). Lineage (NCBI taxonomy): Bacteria > Pseudomonadati > Pseudomonadota > Alphaproteobacteria > Hyphomicrobiales > Rhizobiaceae > Agrobacterium > Agrobacterium sp. OT33. Next base: position 373,040 of record NZ_JAFLMZ010000005.1, read on the forward strand.
TCGAAACCGAAGCGGCGCAGATATCCGACACTCGCAAAACCGGCACCGAAATCGTCGAGCGCAATATGCAGGCCAAGCTGCTTCAGCTTGTCGATCGCGGCACTCGCCCGCTCCGGATGCTGGATGAAATAACCTTCCGTCATTTCCAGTCTCAGCCTTTCGGGCGGCGTCTGCGTGGCGTCGAGAATATCCGCGACATGGCCGGAAAATGCCGGATTGCGGAACTGCACCGGCGAAATATTCACGGACATCTTGATGGATGGCCATTGCCGCGCCGTCTCACACGCCTTGCGCAGCACCATGAGGCCAAGCCGGTCGATGAGACCGCTGGTTTCGGCCGCTGCGATGAAGATATCCGGCGGCACGAAACCATGCCCCGGCCTCTGCCAGCGCGCCAGCGCCTCCACCCCGGTGATGCAACGCGTGGCGGCGCTGACGACGGGCTGATAGACCACCGAAATCTCGTCGTTCAGGATCGCGCAGCGAAGATCGGCCTCCAGCTGCAGCTTTTCCACGCGCAGCGCATCCATCTTCAGCTCGTAGGAAACGTAACGCCCGCGACCGTTCTCCTTTGCCTGATACATGGCCATGTCGGCCCGGCGCAACAGTTCCTCGCCATTGATGTCGCCCGCCCGCGACATCGAGGTGCCGATGCTGCAGCCGATGCTCGCCACCCTTTCACCGATGCTGAAGGGTTCCGTGAAGAGTTCGAGAAGGGCCAGACAGAGCTTGCGGCCTTCCGACCAGACGTCGTTGCCCTGAATGGCGATGGCGAATTCATCGCCGCCGAGCCGCGCCAGCACCGCCCCTTCCGGCACCAGGACCTTGAGCGCCGCCGCCACGCCCTTGATCAGCCGGTCGCCGGCGGCATGGCCGTAGGAATCGTTGATTTCCTTGAAACCGTCGAGATCGAGGTAAAGCAGCTTGATATCGGTCTTGTCGTGCCGGGCCTTGTCGACCATGCGGTTCAGCTTTGCAAACAGGCCGGCGCGGTTGCTGAGACCGCTCAGCCGGTCGCGCAAGGCTTCCTCGCGCGCCGCCGCCTCATCCGCCTTCAGCCGGTCGAGCGCGGCCGAACCGATGATGAGGAGCACCAGAAAGAACGCTCCGGCAATGCCGAGCGCGGTGAAGACCACCGGCCGCGCCTCATGGAAACTGACGTCTCCCGGCAGGTGCGAGCGCCATACGAGCCGCGCCAGCACATCGCCCAGCGGATTGACGATATCCACGTGATTGTCGGCAGGCCCGTCGCCATATTGCAGTTCCAGACCATCGATGACGTAGTTGCGGGCAAGCTTGTCCACTGTCGCCTGCTTCAAGTGACGGGCGAAGATCAGATAACGCCGTTCCGCACCCACCGACGGCAAAACGCCGGACTTGAGCCGAACCAGCGCGACGCCCGCGGCAGCGACACCGTCACCGGTCCTGACGAAACCCGTGGCCTGCGAGGTGATACCGGGCCGCATGGCCTGCACCCGCTCGATCATCTCCTTCAGGCCAGCGGCGAAATAGGCGTCATACGCCCATTTGGCCGGCTTGCCGTTCTGATAGGCCATCAGGACCTTGCCGTCTTCATCCAGGACGACGGCGGTATCGAAGAGATCGTTGTTGACCGTCATGTCGCCGTAATTGCTGGCTATCCAGTCGAACCTGTCAGGTGCATAGACATATTCGGCGGCATCGTCCCAGGCGGCATAGTCATTGAGCGTTGCGCCCAATTGCTCGCGGAAGGTGACCAGAGCGCCCGCCGTGGTCTCGCGTGAGCGGGCATTGTCAAGCAGGTTCGCCTTTTCCCGGACCTGACTGAGGGCCGACAGCACCAGCGCGGTGACGATGATAAGCACCAGCGCGAAAGTGGACAATACGACGCCGACGGCGGTTCTACGCCCGACCGGCAAATAATCCCCGATGTTTCGCGGTGCAATCCGCATAAATTCCCCTTCGAAAGCATCATCTTGCGAAGGAAACATTCAGAAGCCGTTAAACGGCATTGTGGCGGCGCCCCAAAAAACAACGGGTATAAAACGACAGTCCGCCCGCAACCCTGAAAAATCCTTCCCTGAAATGCCGGGGGTTTTTCATCAAAGACGGATTTTCCACCGTGTCGAAAAGAAAAAACCTCCCCCGCGAACGGGAGAGACTGTCATCTCGTCACTCTCAGGGTCTACGGAGGTCACCTTGCCATTCAAGGCTTGACGTGACATCATATACGATATCATATCTAGCTATGATCGTCGTTGATGCGAATGTCGTGCTTTCAGCTCTGCGATCATCGCGGGGAGCGTCCCATATACTTTTGCGAGAGCTGCTCGCCGGAAACGTTGAATTTGCCGTGTCGCCCGCAGTGGCGCTGGAATATGAAGACGTTCTGAAAAGACCCGGCACGCTCGGCATCGCACCTTCGATCAGCGGAGACGATATCGACACCGTGCTGGACGCCATGTTCAGCCAGGCGCACCTCGTTGCCCCTGGTTCAGGTTCAGGCCATTTCTGCGAGATCCGAAGGACGACATTTACATTGAGTGCGCCCTTACAGCCGGCGCGGAACTGATCGTCAGCAGTGACAAGGACTTTCAGCACCCGGCAGTCACAGCATTTGGCCTGTCGGTCATGAGAGCCGGCGATTTTATTGCCCGGCACAGAATAAGGAGACAGCAGGAATGAGCACCTACCCCCTGAGATTGGCAGACCATGTGATGGAAGAGGCCAGACAGGCGGCTGCGGAGGATAACGTATCGCTGAACCAATTATTGTCGGCGTTTATAGCCGATGGCATCGGCCACCGGCGCGCGATCATGAATTTGCAAAAACGAGCCAGCCGCGGAAATATCGATGCGGCGCTTGCCGTGCTGGATCGCGTTCCCGACGCCGAACCCGATGAGGGCGATGCGCAACCGGCTACAGCGTCCTCCCCGCGCAAAAAAAGGGCGGCTAAATAAGCCGCCCTCATTAACGCGAATTGAGACGTCCCTTACCAGGACGGGATGACTGTGCCGTTATACTTTTCCAGAATGAAGGCCTTCACTTCCGGGCTGTGGTAGGATTCCACCAGCGTCTTCACCCACGGCTTGTCCTTGTCCTGCGCACGGACGGCGATGATGTTGGCGTAAGGGGACTTTTCGCTTTCGATCGCGATGGCGTCCTTCTTCGGGTTGAGGCCCGCTGCCGTGGCATAGTTGGTGTTGATGACCGAAGCGTCGGTGTCGTCAAGCGAACGCGGCAGCTGGGCAGCATCAAGTTCGACGATCTGGATGTTCTTCGGGTTTTCGGTGATGTCGGCAGGCGTTACCTTCAGGCCGGCTTCTTCCTTGACCTTGAGCACACCCTTGGAAGCGAGAACCAGAAGCGCACGGCCGCCATTGGTCGGGTCGTTCGGAATGCCGATGGTCGCGCCGTCCTTCAGCTCGTCAAGGTTCTTCACCTTCTTGGAATAAACGCCCATCGGGGTGGTGATGGTGGTGCCGACGCTGACGAGATCGAACTTGCGGTCAGCGATCTGGTTGTCGAGGTAAGGCTGGTGCTGGAAGGAATTGGCCTGCAGCTCGCCATCATTCAGCGCCTGGTTCGGCACGACATAATCGGAGAATTCGATGATATCGATATCGAGGCCCTTGGCGGCCGCGATCTTCTTCACCTGTTCCATGATCTGCGCGTGCTCGGCGGGGGTGACGCCGATCTTGATGGTCTCGGCCAGCGCCTGACCGGCGGTGAAGAGAGCGGCGAGCGAAGCCGCGAGGATGAGTTTTTTCATGGGTGTCTCCTTGGGTTGTTATTATAAACGCAGTTAATTCTTGCGGGTCCGCTTGTCGAAGCTGCGCGCCAGCCGGTCGCCGGCGCTCTGCACCAGTTGCACCAGCACGATCAGCACCAGAACCACGGCCAGCATCACGTCAGGCATGAAGCGCTGGTAGCCATAACGGATGCCGAGATCGCCCAGCCCGCCGCCGCCGACAGCGCCGACCATGGCCGAATAACCGATGAGGCTGACAAGGGTGAGCGTGAGCGCCAGCGTGATGCCGGGCTTTGCTTCGGCAAGCAGCACCTTGGTGACGATCTGCAGCGGTGTCGCACCCATGGCGCGGGCGGCTTCGATCAGACCTTTGTCCACCTCGCGGATTGCCGCCTCCACCAGCCTTGCGATGAAGGGCACGGTCGCGACCGTCAGCGGCACGATGGCCGCACTGGTGCCGATCGACGTGCCGGCCACCAGCCGGGTGAAGGGAATGATCGCCACGACAAGAATAATGAAGGGTGTGGAGCGCGCCGCGTTGACGATGAGGCCGAGAATACGGTTGGTCACAGGTGCTGGAAACAGTTCGCCCTTGCCGCTGGTGGCGAGGAAAACGCCCATCGGCACGCCGATGATGGAGCCGACGATGCCAGCGACCGCGACCATATGCAGGGTTTGCAGCAAGCCCTTCAAGAGAAGGTTGAAGATCATATCAGGCGACATAACCGAGCACCTCCGTGTGAAGACCGGTTTCCGCATAAAAGCGGCCGGCGCGGGCCGTGACTTCCGCCGAGGCCGGATAGGAGACCACCAGCGAGCCGAAGGGTTCGCCGGAAATTTCCTCGATGGTGCCGGCAAGAATGTTCACGTCAGGGCCGATTTCAGCGACCAGACGGGCCGTCAGCGGCTGAAACGCCGTTTCGCCGAAGAAGACGAGACGTACCAGAACGCGGTCGCCTTCCGCCGCCTGCGGCTTCAGACCCGAAGTGACCCAGTGCGGCAGCTTCACGCCGACCGAGGACGACAGCAGGCTGCGGGTCGTCTCGTGTTTCGGCGTGGTGAAGATGTCGAAGGTCGTGCCTTCCTCGACGATCAGGCCCCTGTCGATGACAGCCACCTGTGAGGCGATGGTCTTCACCACCTCCATCTCGTGGGTGATGAGCAGCACGGTCAGGCCAAGCTCGGCATTGATGCGCTTCAGAAGCTCGAGAATGGACTGCGTCGTTTCCGGATCGAGCGCCGAGGTCGCCTCGTCGGAGAGGAGCAGCTTCGGCTGGGTGGCAAGCGCGCGGGCAATGCCGACACGCTGCTTCTGGCCACCGGAGAGTTCCGCCGGATAACGCTTCGCTTTGTCGGAGAGCCCGACGAGATCGAGCAGCGGTCCAACACGGGTCTCGATTTCCCTTTTGCCCATGCCTGATATTTCGAGCGGCAGAGCCACATTGTCGAAAGCGGTGCGCGAGGAGAGAAGATTGAAGTGCTGGAAGATCATGCCGACGGAACGGCGCAGCGTGCGCAGGCTCTTTTCATCCAGCGCCGCGACATCGACACCATCGACGACCACACGGCCGGACGAGGGTTTTTCAAGGCCGTTGGCGAGGCGGATAAGCGTCGACTTGCCGGCGCCGGAGCGGCCGATGATGCCGGTGATGGAGCCTTTCGGCACGACGTAATCGATACCGGCAAGGGCTGCGAAGCCGGGCTTGCCATCGGCACCGCCGAATGTCTTGGTCACGCCTTCAAACGTGACCATCGGGTCGTTGACCGCCCCTTCTGGGGCCGCCTGTGGCCGGGTCGCGGGCGGTGCCGCGGATGATGGAAAACTCATTGTAAACTCTGGGAAAACGCGTGACGGATCGGGTCTCAAAAAATCCTGCTGCGGCACGAAACCGCTCTCTTCATGCAGCCTAGGGGCACATTCGATGACAGCTGATTTTCCGGGTCATTTCGTCAGGCTTTCACTCAGAAATGCCGGGGATCGGCAATTCGATGGCGCATACTTGCCCGCAGGCGCCATCTTTTAACAGGGATGTTTTTTCAATTATCTGAAAAGAGAGAAAAAATCTACCGCAAAGCCGCCTTGGCGACCCTGCGGCAGTCAAGCTTTTGCGATTGCGCGACGATCAGACGCGGCTGACGAACTCTTCGGCCGGGCGGCGAACCTTCTTCAGGTTCACCAGCCAGTCGCCATCGGGCTGGCGATAACCCAGCGGCAGGATGGTAACGGAGCGCAGACCCTTTTCACGCAGGCCCAAAATTTCATCGAGCTTCGCCGGATCAAAACCTTCCATCGGGGTGGAATCAACGCCCTCGAAAGCCGCCTGCGCCACCGCCATGCCGAAGCCGATATAGGCCTGACGGGCGGCATGTTCGAAATTCACCTGCTGGTCGCGCTGCGGATAGGAGGTGAGCAGCATCTGACGATAGGCTTCCCAGCCTTCATTCCTGATGCCACGTTCTTCATTGACCAGATCGAACATATGGTTGATCCGCTCTTCGGTGTAGTTGTCCCACGCCGCAAATACCAGCAGATGCGAACCATCGGTAACCTGCGCCTGGTTCCAGGCGATCTCGCGGATCTTGGCGCGCACCTCAGGATCGGTGACAACGATCACCTCGAAAGGCTGAAGACCGCTGGAGGTGGGGGCGAGCCGCGCCGCCTCGACGATGCGCTCGACCTTGTCTTCGGACACCGTCTTGGAAGGGTCCATTTTCTTGGTGGCATAACGCCAGTTGAGTTTTTCGATAAGCATGTTCGTTTTCCCTTGGGAGGACCAGCCCGCCCTGCCCCTTGGGCGACAGAACGGGCGCTACGCTTCGTAGCCTGTCTGACATAGGCGACGGGCTGGCGGGCACAAGCAGGCACCGCCAGGTAACCGATAAAAAAGTTTGGGAAACTGATAATAAGGGGACGGAACTTTCGAAGTTGCTCTCCGTCATCCTCGGGCTTGACCCGGGGATCCATCAATACGACCCGATCGTGGATCCTCGGATCAAGTCCGAGGATGACGAACGAGAGGTCGGTGCTTTGACGCAATCACGCCATGGGTAGGTTTACCCCTTCACCACACCATGGTTGCCCTTCGGGAAACCCGAAGCCAGCGCGCTGTACCATTTGCCGCTGTTCTTCAGCGTACGCACCTGCGTGTCATAATCCACATGCACGAGGCCGAAGCGCATGCGATAGCCTTCGGCCCATTCGAAATTATCCATCAGGCTCCAGGCGAAATAACCACGCATCGGGTAACCGTCGCGGATGAGATCGGCGACGATGCCGAGGTGTTCGGCATAATAATCGAGACGTGGCTGGTCATTCACCTCACCGTTTTCGATGCCCATATTATAGCAGGCGCCATTTTCGGTGATGTAGCATTCCGGCAGGTCGTAACGCTTGTAGAGCGTCTCGACCAGCGACTGCAACGCCGGCGCATAAACCTCCCAGCCGATATCGGTCTTCACATCGCTGACAGCGGGAGCCGGTGTGGTGGCGGGGAACTCCGTACCCGGCGTCGCATCGTGCGCAACGCGCATCGGCGTGTAATAATTCAGGCCCCACCAGTCGAGCTTCTGGCTGATGATGGCGAGGTCCTCCGCCTCCACGACGGGCATGCGGCTGCCCAGCGCTTCCATCATCTGCGCCGGATATTCACCCTTGAAGACCGGATCGAAAAACGCGCCATTGTGGAACTGGAAGGCCCGTTCGGCCGCTTTCAGATCAGCTTCGCTGTCGGAAGCGGGAATGACGGAATGGGCATTCAGCACCAGTCCCACCGGCACTTTCGGCGCGACATGGCGCGATGCCTCGACGCCAAAACCATGGGCGAGATTAATGTGGTGCATGGCGGCAAGGGCTGCCTCCATGTTGCGCTCGCCCGGCGCGTGAATGCCGTAGAGATGGCTGAGCCACACCGCGCACCACGGCTCGTTGAAGGTCGCCACCGCATCCAGCCGGTCGCCGAGGCGGGCCATGACGGTCTTGGCATAACGCTGGAAGGCATGGGCGGTGGAACGCGAGGCCCAGCCGCCGTCGCCCATCAGCGTCAGTGGCAGATCCCAATGGTAAAGCGTCGCATAGGTCTTGATGCCGCGCGCCTTGCAGCCATCAACGAGGCGATCGTAAAAATCGAGCCCCTTCTCGTTGATCGGCCCGAAACCGTCAGGAATGATACGCGGCCAGGCGATGGAGAAACGATAGGCCTCGACCCCCATCTCCTTGATGAGATCGAGGTCTTCTTCCCAGCGATTATAATGGTCGCAGGCGATATCGCCATTGTGCCGCCCGAAGACATGGCCCGGCATGTTGCAGAAGGCATCCCAGATGGAGGGTTTGCGACCATCCGCCTTGGTCGCACCTTCGATCTGGAACGAGGCGGTTGCGACGCCGAACAGGAAATCGCCGGGAAAACGGGCTGCAAGCGCTTTGGGATCGGTCATCGGAGAGGCCTTCTCATATCCATCGAGCGTGAAAAGATGAACAGCGGTTTAGACCATGTCGGCCAGCAGGTACAGCCGGAGCCGTTGAAATCTACAACGTTTCAGAATGGGAGGTTAACAAGTCCAAAGCGCTTTGCGCATGGAAATTCACCGCGGCGGCAAAGCAGCGGGGGGCGGGACATCGGTCCGGCAAATGCGGATGGAAGGGGAGTGTGGGGGAAGTCGTGCATTTGCCGGACCGCATCTTTTGGACCGTGATACCGGCCCGCTTTGGTCAGGGTATTGTCACGGCACCTATCGGATCGGTCCCTCCCCGCTTCTGGCATTGCGGGGCGCCTTTCCGAAACATGGCCTGCCAGAACCATGCTTGTCGATGCCGGCCTCCGGTTCGCGAAGGGCGCCGCGCGTATCGCCCTTCCTTACCGGTTGCGGGAACAATGATGCGGCCGAACGGGGCAACGGGGAAAAGCGGGGAGCAATTTTGCGGCAAGTGATTGGGCGAAAAGAGGCGGCGGCGGAAAATCATCCGCCGCCGCCCGCATTGTCCAATCGATGGGTAGTGGTCACGCTGCCTGCGGCGCAAGGTTGGCGGAGCCCGGCTTTCTGAGCAGCAGCACCGAGACGGCGGCAATCATGCACATCAGACCGGCAATCTGCAGCGCGGGCATATAGGTGTCAAAGTCGCTCTTGAAGAAACCGGCGCCGAAGGCGGCGGTGGCGGCACCCAGCTGATGGCCGGCAAAGACCCAGCCGAACACCAGCCCCGCCTTTTCGCGGCCGAAATTCTCGGCGGCGAGCTTCACGGTCGGCGGCACGGTCGCCACCCAGTCCAGCCCGTAAAAGACGGCAAAGACCGAAAGCTCCACGAAGCTGAACCCGGAAAAGGAGAGATAAAGCAGCGACAGGCCACGCAGACCATAAAACCAGAACAGCAGGAAACGATTGTCGAAACGGTCGGAAAGCCAGCCGGCGAAGATGGTGCCGAAGAAATCGAAAATGCCGATAACCGCCAGCGTACCCGCCGCCGTGACGGCGGCCATGCCGAAATCACCGCAGATCGAAATCCAGTGGGTCTGGATGAGGCCGTTGGTGGAAAGGCCGCAGACGAAGAAAGTACCGAACAACACCCAGAAGACCGGGTTGCCGGAAACGCTTTTCAGCGTCAGTATCGGCGATACCAGCGTTGCGAGGAACCTGTGATCCTGCCTGGGCGGGTGCGTCACGACAGTCTCGCCATAGGCTGGCAGGCCGAGATCGGCGGGGTGGTCGCGCATCAGAAGCAGCACGAGGATCATGGCGACGGCAATCACCGCGACGGAAAGTGTCAGGGCTGTCCGCCAGCCATAGGCTTCCGTCAGCGCCGCCAGAAGCGGCAGAAAAACCAGCTGGCCGGTGGCGTTGCTGGCCGTCATCAGGCCGATCACCAGCCCGCGGCGTTTGGAAAACCAGCGCGTCGCAACCGTGGCGCCCAGCACCAGCGCCGTCATGCCGGTTCCGACGCCAATCACCACGCCCCACAACAGCAGCAATTGCCAGACCTCTGTCATGAAAAACGAGGCGACGATGCCGCCCATGATCAGCGCAAGCGCCGTCGACACCACCTGGCGGATGCCGAAATGGTTCATGAAGGCGGCGGCAAAAGGCCCGAGCAGGCCGAAAAGCACCAGCCGGACAGCCATGGCGGAAGAAATATCGGCGATATCCCAGCCGAATTCCTGATGCAGCGGCTGGATCATCACCCCCGCAGAGCCCATGGCCCCGGCGGTGGCCAGCATGGTCAGAAAGGTGGTGGCGGCGACCAGCCAGCCATAATGCAGGTTTCTGCCGGCCATCCAGCTGGCAAGGCGTGTGGAGAGCATGTTCAAGGTCCCTTTCCCGTGGCCTTCGGCCGAGTCTTGCGGGTATATACCCGATTTTACGGGCAGATACCCGCTTCATGATCAAAAAATTACAGGGCGGCGAGCAGTTCCTGCAATTGCGCGGTCTTTTCCGGCCCCAGCCGGGCCTCGATCTCGTCCTGAACGCTGTCCCAGAGCGGTGCGCCCGTCTTCAGGATCGCCTGCCCCTCCTCCGTCACGGTCAGCATCGCCTCCCTATGGTCCTCACCGTGGCCAATCGCCACCAGCCCCATGCGCGCCAGCACCCTGGCATTGCGGCCAACGGTGGAGCGATCCAGCTCCACCCGCGCGGCAAGATCGGTGAGCGAGACCGGCGCAGTGCGATTGATGTTCCGCAACAGGCTGAACTGGCCGATATTGACGCCAAGCGGCGCCAGCGCCTCGTCATAATAGGACGAGACCTTGCGGGATGCTTTGCGCAACAGAATGCAGTGGCAGCTATCGTTTGGCATTTGTCTCGGGTATATACCCGCAAAATCGCAAGAGCAAGAGGCGTTCGGGAAAATTGTCGGCGGGGAAGGTTACGCCGCATGGACCATGGGGTGGAAACGACAAAGACCGGTTTCTTGACGGAGCGACCGCTGGCAAAGCCGTGGCAGCTCTCCTGCGCAATACCGAACTTGTCCCATTGCTGTCCGGTTCAAATTTCTGGACAAGGCACAAGACTCTCATTCGAATAGGCTTTCAGGATTTTCGCCTTAACCGGACACGAAAGAAGAGCGGCGTCGTCCGATGAGAAGGAAAGTTATACCAATTGCGCCGACGTCATCCTCGGGCCTGTCCCGAGTATCTGCCAACGCATTGATTTTATTAGACGTGGTTAGATCCTCGGCACAGGGCGGAGGATGACGTCAGAGTTGGCTGCTAGCCTGCTCAGCAGACTAAACCCCGGCCTTTCAGCCGGGGAATGATATCAACGGATATCGCTCAGGCCGAAAGCCGGCGGCCGTTTGCCACCAGAAGACCGGCGGCGCCTTCCAGCCAGCCGGCTTTCAGCTCCAGCGCCAGGAAACGGCTGCGCTCGAACGGGCCCGGCATGATGAGATGCTGCGCCTTGTCGGCGAAGAAGCCGAAACGTTCGTAATAGGGTGCGTCGCCAACCAGAAGGATGGCGCCATGGCCGCGTCTGGTGGCTTCGGCGATCGCCGCGCGCATCAGTGCCGAGCCGATGCCCTTGCCCTCATGGGCGGCATCGACGGCCAGCGGGCCGAGCAGCAGCGCTTCGACGGCACGGCCTTCACGCGAGATGCCGGCTTCGACATTCCACAGGCGCACCGTGCCGATGACATGGCCGTCCTCATCGCGGGCGACCAGCGCCAGGCCCTCGGCCGGAATGCGGCCGGCGCGCAGCTTTTCGGAAGACTTGCGGCGGCGGCCGGCGCCCATGGCGCGGTCCAGCAGGTTCTCACGGGCGACGACATCGCCCGGATTTTCCTGATCGACATGAAATGTCTGCGGTGTGAAAAATGCCCGTACCGAATTCAAAAGAGCGGCCATCCTTGGCCTCCCGTCACACTACCGCCCACACGCGGCCCTTGATAAAAATTGGTGGAGCCGTTCCGGCCCGCCGACACGCTTTCCTCGGCTGGAAGAGGTGCAGCAAGCAGGGATTTGCGCAACAGCACAATCGGCAGGGCCGGAACGGAAGCTTGGTCGAGACGCCGCCCTTTTCAGCAGGCGGCGTTCGGATCAGATGACGTAAGCCTTCAGCGGCTCGAAGCCGTTAAAGGCAACCGCCGAATAGGTCGTCGTATAGGCGCCCGTGCCTTCGATCAGAACTTCATCGCCGATGGTCAGAGAGACCGGCAGCGGGTACATGTTCTTTTCATACAGCACGTCGGCGCTGTCGCAGGTCGGACCGGCCAGAACGCAGGGCTGCATCTCGTCCTGATCGCGTGTCGTGCGGATCGGGTAACGGATAGCCTCGTCCATCGTCTCGGCGAGACCGCCGAACTTGCCGATGTCGAGGAACACCCAGCGGTGGTTGTCATTGTCGGACTTGCGCGACACGAGAACGACTTCCGCCTTGATGACGCCGGCATTGCCGACCATGCCGCGGCCCGGCTCGATGATCGTCTTCGGGATCTGGTTGCCGAAGTGCTTGCGCAGCGCCGTGTCGATCGCCTGGCCGTATTCTTCGGCAGCCGGGACGTCGCGCAGGTACTTGGTCGGGAAACCACCGCCCATATTGACCATCTGCAGGTGGATGCCCTGCTTGGCCAGCGAAGCGAAGACGCGCTTGGCATCGGCAAGTGCGGCATCCCATGCGTCGAGATTCATCATCTGCGAGCCGACATGGAAGGACACGCCGTAGGATTCGAGGCCGAGCTGATGCGCGTAGACGAGAACGTCGACAGCCATCTGCGGCACGCAGCCGAACTTGCGAGAGAGCGGCCATTCCGCACCTTCGCCATCCGTCAGCACGCGGCAGAAGACGCGCGCGCCGGGAGCGGCACGGGCAACCTTCTCGACTTCCTCATGGCTGTCCACGGCGAAGAGATCGATGCCGAGCGCGTAAGCGCGGGCGACATCGCGTTCCTTCTTGATGGTGTTGCCGAAGGAGATACGGTCGGCCGTCGCGCCGGCATCGAGCGCCATCTGGATTTCAGCCACGGAGGCGCAATCGAAATTGGAGCCGAGCGAAGCGAGCAGCTTCAGGATTTCGGGAGCCGGATTTGCCTTCACGGCATAATAGATCGCGCTGTTCGGCAGGGAATGCCGGAACGCGTTGAAATTGTCGCGCACGACGTCGAGATCAACCACAAGGCAAGGGCCTTCGGGACGTCGGGTCTTGATGAAGTCGAGAATGCGTGCAGTCGTCATCGATATATTCCCTATAAAACCGACTCCGGAAAAAAATCCGAAGGACAAAGGACGCTCGAGATATGCATTCGAATCAGCCGGTGGAGGCGCAGAATCGATAGCATACGCTCAAGGCGCGAATGTGAACGATGCCCTGCCAGAGCATCATTCGGCTTTGTCTGCCATGGATTGGAGGGAATGACCCGACCGCACTTCAGGCAATGATGGTGTGCCTCTTTAGTACCCCGGCTGATGGAGAGCCGGCAGAGAACCAGAAAGGCCCGCACCGTCGTTGCTTCGTATGTCCTCGCATTTTCCGGTTGGCCGGAATAGCGACTGGAGGGGTTAGTTCCAGGTACCTTACCGAGATCCTCACCACATCGAGGACCCGGCGGACACACATGGGCACGTGCGACTTTGGGCAGCACGGGAGATAAGAATATTCGCCGTCATAATCAAGAGGATTTTTTCACCAGATAGCGGATTTTTTCAGCAACCATTTTGGGGTTGAACAGTCCTCCTTCAGCGTTCAATTATATGGAACGAACCGGAGGATTTTCATGGACACGCTGACCCGCATCCGCGCCTTTATCGATGTCGTCGAAGCGGAGGGTTTTTCCGCCGCCGCGCGCAAGACGGGGCGATCCAAGGCGCTTCTGTCCAAATATGTCCGGGAACTGGAAGACGATCTCGGCGCGCTGCTTCTCAACCGCACGACAAGGCAGTTTTCGCTGACCGAGGCCGGGCACACCTATTACCGCACCGCCTCCGACATTCTGAAGGAGATCGACAACCTCGCCGATCTGGTGCGCGAGAAGAATGCCGATCTCAAGGGCAAGCTCCGGATTTCGGTTCCGCGCACCTTCATCGATGCCGATGTCGGCCAGAGCCTGATCGATTTCGCCAAGGAAAATCCGGAGCTGTCGCTGGAAATCGTCGCCGAGGACCGGTTTGTCGACCTGATCGAGGAAGGTTTCGACCTTGCCGTCCGGATCACCCGGCTGGAGGATTCGGGCCTGATCGCCCGCAAGCTTTCCGATTTCCGCGTCTATGCGGTGGCGACGGCGGATTTCGTGGCGCAGCACGGGCCGCTCGACGGGCCGCAGGACTTCTCCCGTGTTCCCTTCATCATCGACACCAATACGCGTTTTCACAATACGGTGCGCTATCTCGAGCCGGATGGCGGTTCGAATTCGGTCACCATCAGCGGGCCTATCGAGGTCAACAGCCCCCAGGCGACGCTGCGCGCCGCCCGCGCCGGCCTCGGCATCGCCATGGTGCCTGACTTCATCGCCCGGCCCTATATCCAGTCCGGCGAGCTGGTGACGCTGTTCGACGATTATATTTCCAAGGACCGCGGCATTTACGCGGTCTATCCGCATCGCCGCTACCTGCCGGCCAAGGTGCGCAGCTTCGTGGATTATCTTTCGGCGTGGTTCAGGAAGAACGGGTGAAGAGTGGAGAGCCGGATGGCTTTCACCGAGCGCCCCTCCGTCATGCCGGACTTGATCCGGCATCCAGCCACGGCGCGTCTGCGCCGTGAATGAGTGTTTTACGATCAAGGACTTGATCGCGCTGGACCCCGGATCAAGTCCGGGGTGACGGTGTGCGGATGCAACGGCCTCATTAAAACCTGATCTCGGCAAGGTTTTCCGCCCGCCTAAACGCCCGCCTTGCAGCGGAAGTCGTACGGCCGCAAGCCGCGTATCAGAACGGCGAATCCGGGAAGTAGAACTGCTCGGCATTCTCCTTGGTGATCAACGTCGCGTCGAGAATATAATTCCCGGCAACCGGCACCTGATCGTAAAAATGCCCGGCCGTCAGCTGCATGGCTGTCGCCACCATCGCCGGCGGATAGAGCACATCGACCGGCACCAGCTTGTCGCCATCCATGACCTTCTTGATCATGTCCTTGGAGCCGGCACCCGCGACGATATACTGGATATCGGTGCGGTTCGCCTGCTGGATCGCTTCCAGCACGCCAATCGCCATGTCGTCATCCTGGCACCAGACCACGTCGATTTTCTTGTATTTGGTCAGATAGTCCTGCATCACGCGGAAGGCGTCGTCGCGGTTCCAGTTGCCATATTGGCGGTCGAGAACCTTGACGTTCGAACCGGCGATGCCCTTGTCGAACCCATCCTGACGCTGCTGGTCGATGGGGATCGGCAGGCCGCGAATGACCACCACTTCCGCATCCGGCGTGGTCTTCTTGATGTATTCGCCCGCCACCTGGCCAAGCGCCGGGTTGTTGCCGGCAACATAGAGATCGCGGATGGAATTGTCGTTGACGCTCGGCGCACGGTCAACAAGCGCAACGAAGGTGCCCTTGTCCTTGATCTCCTTGATGGCGTTGACCAGCGGATCGGGATCGGAGGGCAGCACGACCAGAGCGTCCAGCCCCTGCACCGCCAGATCCTGCAGCGCGTTGGCCTGATTGGCGGCATCCGGCGATGTCTTGACGATCACATTAAGCCCCGGATGCTCCTGCATCAAAAGCTTCGCCACGCGCTCGGCATGATAGACGACACCGGCCGTCCAGCCGTGGTCGGCGGCCGGAATGGAGACGCCGATGGTGACCTTCTTGTCCTGCGCATGGGCCGAGCCCGCCAGCACCGCAGCCAGCGCGGCAAAGGCCACGCCGATGAATTTTCTACGCATAGTCTCTTTCCTCCCAAGACCGGGGCGTTCCTCCTTCAACCGCACCTGCCCCACATGGCGCGGCGTGATACGTCACCTGCGGCTGAGCGAGCGCTGCACCAGCATGGCGATGATGATGATGGCCCCCTGAATGGCGCCGATCAGATATTCGCTGACGAAGTTCGACAGGATCATGATGTTGCCGACGATCTCCAGGATGAAGGCGCCGCAGATCGTGCCCCAGATGCGCCCCACCCCGCCGCGCAGCGCCGTGCCGCCGACGACGACGGCGGTGATGGCCTGCAGCTCCCACAACATGCCTGTGGTGGCCGAGGTGGAAGCGAGGCGCGGCACATAAAGCAGCACCGCCACCGCAACACACAGCCCCTGCACGACATAGGCGATGGTGCGAACCCGGGCGACCGAAATGCCGGAATAACGCGCCACATCCTCGCTGGAGCCGACCGCAGTCAGATGCCGGCCGTAACGGGTGCGGTAAAGCACGAAGGCGGCGATGGCGGCGGTCACGAAAATCACGATGACCGGCACCGGCACGCCCAGCACATTGCCGAAATAGACCGGGCGATAAAGCGTCTGGATTTCCGGGTTGCGCAGCGTGATGGCACCGCCCTGCGACAGCCATGTGGTCAGCCCGCGATAGATGCCCATGGTGCCGAGCGTGGCGATGAAAGGCTCGATGCGGCCGATGGTGGTGATGAGGCCGTTCGCCAGCCCGCAGGCCGCGCCGATGGCGAGCGCCAGCGCCATGGCGGTGAGCAGCATCAGAAGCGGACTGGCGATGACGCCGCTGTTCATGAACAGGATCATCAGGCTGGCGACGAAAGCCACCATGGCGCCCACAGAAAGATCAAGCCCGCCCGAGGTGATGACGTAGGTCGCGCCAAGCGCGATGATGGCGATGAAGGCGCTGCGGGTGACGACGTTCAGAAGATTGTCGATGCCGATGAAATTGGGATTGGCGATGGTGCCGAGAACCAGCAGCAGGGCCAGCGCCACGAACGGCGCCACGGCACGCAGATCCCAGTCCTTCGAGGTCTTCGGCGTCTTGCCGGTGTCAGTTGCGGCCTCGGTCATGTTTCCCCTCAATTGTCTTTTCTTCAGGCCATATCTTTCGAAACCCGCAGCCTCAGGCGGGTTCCTGCGTGTGAACACCGGTCGCCAGCGCCACGATGTCGTTTTCGGTCATGCGATCCCCCGTCACCTCACCGACGATCCGGCCGGAACGCATCACCAGAATGCGGTCGCAGATGCCGATCAGCTCGGGCATTTCCGAGGAAACGACGATGATCGAACGCCCCTCCTCCGCAAGCCCGGCGATGAAGCGGTAAATCTGCTCCTTGGTGCCGATGTCGATGCCGCGCGTCGGCTCGTCGATGATGACGATGGACGGATCGAGCAACATCATTTTGGCGAGCAGCAGCTTCTGCTGATTGCCGCCCGAGAGCTGACCCGCCAGCAAATCCTTGCGGCCGGTGCGGATGTCGAAATCGCGCACCGCATCATCAAGCGCCGCCGTCTCGCGGCGGGTGTCGATCTGGAACAGCCGGCTGAATTTCTTCAGCGAAGCAAGCGTCAGATTGATGCGCAGATCCTTGGCAAGCAGCAGTCCCTTGCCCTTGCGATCCTCGCTTAAGTAAACGATGCCCGCCTTCAGGCTGTCTTCGGGCTTGGCGAAAGTGACCGCGCGCCCAAGATGGCGCACCGTTCCCCGCCCGGCCCGCAGGCCCAGCACGCCCTCCATCAGCTCCGTCCGGCCGGCTCCGACCAGACCGGCGAAACCGAGGATTTCGCCCTTGCGCAGGCGAAAACCGGCATCCTGCGCATAACCGGGAACGTTAAAATGCTCCACCTCAAGAACCGGCTCACGCTCCCCGCCGGCATTGCGGTCGGGATAGAGCTTGGCCACATCGCGCCCCACCATCAGCCGCGCCATATCGGCCGGCTCCAGCTCTGATGCCGGATGCGAGGCGACGAGCCTGCCGTCGCGCAGCACCGTCACCCGGTCGGCGATCTCCTTCACTTCCGGCAGACGGTGCGAAATATAAAGCACGGCCACGCCTTTCGCCCTGATATCGCGGATGACATTCAGCAGCGCATCGGTTTCGATGGGCGTCAGGCTTGCGGTCGGCTCGTCGAAAATCACCACGCGATGCGGCACCAGTAGAACGCGGGCGATCTGCACCAGCTGCCTTTGGGCAATCGACAGGCTGCCGACGATGGCGTCGGGATCGATCGTGCCGCCGAGATCGCCAACGGCCTTGCGGGCGCCGTCGCGCATGGCGCGGTCGTCCACAACAGGACCTTTATGCAATTCGCGGCCGAGATAGATATTCTGCGCCACCGTCAGATCCGGCGCCAGCAATATTTCCTGATGCACGAGAACGATGCCGCGATGTTCGGCATCCACCGGCCCGCCGAGCGCAACGGCTGCGCCATCGATGAGGATTTCACCGCCCGACGGCTTTTCATTGCCCGCCAGCAGCTTCATCAGCGTCGACTTGCCGGCGCCGTTCTCGCCGATGATGGCGTGCACCTCGCCGGCGCGCACCGCGATCTCTATATCCTTCAGAACCTGAACCGGCCCGAAGGATTTCGACAGCCCGACGGTCCGGACAAGGGCCGGGGCTGAAGTTTCGTCAGCAAAAGCCATGCGCCGTCACCGACAGCCGGTGAGAACGGACGGTTTTTGCCCCTCGATTTTCCTTGAAGCGACCATGAGCGAACTCCTCCCAAAGCTCGGAGAAGAAGCTAACGTCCGTTTTGAGGTACGTAAAGCAAATTTCGCTCGTCTTTTAGAATACACTGAAATTTGAAGGATGCGTCCCGGCCAAACGGCGGATCGGATCAGGGATTTGCGGAGCGCTTGAAACCTTTCATGAGGCTGTGCACGGCCTCGCCGCCCTCCTTTGCCAGATCGAAGCGCTTGCCGAACAGCAGCCAGTCGGAGCAGATGCCTTTCAGCAGCCAGTAGAGCGCCCCGAGCGCCGATTCCGCCGTCCAGTTGTCGTTGAAGGCACCTTCCGCCTGCGCCCGTTCGAAAGCCGCTTCCAGCCGCTCCTTGTGGTAGCGGTCCAGTTCCTCCTGCGCATGCAGGACAGGCGCGAACTCGTCTGAATAGCTGGTGCGCAGGCTGATGGTCATGATGCGCTGGCGTTGTTCGTCCTGCGCCAGAAGCGCCAGCCACTTGCAGGCCGCCTCCTCGATCTTGGCCAGCAGGGTCAACCCCTTGAGATCAGGATCACCGAAATCGAGCAGATCCGATTCGGGCAAAGCGACGGATTCGTATAGACCGATGAAAAGGTCGGTCTTGCTGGAAAAATGCCAGTATATCGCCCCGCGCGTCACCCCGGCTGCGGCCGCCACCTCGTCCAGCGAGGCGTTGGCCACGCCCTTCTTGAAGAACACACGCTCGGCAGCGGCAAGGATCGCCTGACGGGTCTCTTCTGCCTCGGCCTTGGTACGGCGCATTCCGATGTCTCCTTCCAGTCGTGGCACGGCGCTTTCGCACCGTGCCTTTTCTTGTCGTGCCGGGCTGTCATTCACATGAATATGGCACGGCCTTCACATCCGTTTTATTCCGCCGGCGATACGGCGTCAGCAGCAATCTCATTCTGCTTCTTCCGATCCCCGAAAATCTTCATGACAAAGACGAAGAAAACGGGAACGAAGAAGATCGCAAGGATCGTCGCCGAGATCATGCCGCCAAGCACGCCGGTGCCGATGGCGTTCTGGCTCGCCGCGCTGGCACCTGACGCAATTGCCATCGGCAGCACGCCGAGCGAGAAGGCAAGCGAGGTCATCAGGATCGGCCGGAAGCGCAGATGCGCCGCCTCCACCGTCGCATCATAGGTGGATTTGCCCTCCGCCCGCAGATCCTTGGCGAATTCGATGATCAGGATCGCGTTCTTGGCCGAAAGCCCGATGATGGCGACGAGGCCGACCAGGAAGTAGACGTCGTTCGGCATGCCGCGCAGCATCACCGCCGCCACCGAACCGATGACGCCGAGCGGTACCACCAGCATGACGGAGAGCGGGATGGACCAGCTTTCGTAAAGCGCCGCCAGAAGCAGGAAGACGAACAGCACGCTGAGGCCGATAAGCGCCGGCGCCTGCGAACCCGACTGGATTTCCTGCAGCGACTGACCGGTCCATTCGAAACCGAAGCCGCTTGGCAATTCGCCCGCCAGACGCTCCATTTCGGCAATCGCATCACCCGAGGAGTAACCGGGTGCCGACTGGCCGCCGATACGGATCGCCGGATAGCCGTTGTAACCCACCACCTGCGAGGGACCGCGCACCCACTCCACCGTGGCGAATGAGCTTACCGGCACCATGCCGCCATTGGCGTTGCGGACGTTGAGGTGCAGCAGGTCCTCGGTCTTCATGCGCTGCCCCTGCTCCGCCTGCACCGTCACGCGCTGCATACGGCCGGCATTGGGGAAGTCGTTGACGTAGGACGAGCCCATATTGGCGGAGATGGTGGCGTTGATGTCGCTGAAGGTCACACCGAAGGTATTGGCCTTTTCGCGGTCGATGATGAGATTGACCTGCGGGGAATCCGGCATGCCTTCGACACGCAGGCCGGCCAGAACCGGGCTTTTCTGCGCGGCCGCCATCAACTGCGCTCCGGCGGCGCTCAGCGCCGTCTGTCCGGCACCCCCGCGATCCTGCAGGCGGAAGGTGAAGCCGCTGGAGTTACCGAGACCCTGAATGGGCGGCGGCGACAGCGTGAAGGCCATGGAACCCGGCAGGCCCCAGAGCTTGCCGTTGATGCGCTGGGCGATGGCGGATGCGGAATCCTCCGGCCCACGTTCGCTCCAGTCCTTCAGCGTCGCAAAGGCGAGACCGGCATTCTGGCCGGAACCGGAGAAGGAGAAGCCCGAAACCGCAATCACGCGATCGACCGCCGGTTCCGCCAGGAAGATCTTTTCAATTTCCTGGATGGATTGCAGGGTGCGTTCGCTGCTGGCTTCCGCCGGCGCCTGAATGTCGACGATCAGGTAACCCTGGTCCTCATTGGGCAGGAAGGAGCTGGGCAATTGCATATAGGCCCAGCCGAGACCGGCAAGCAGCGCCGCATAAATGACCATGAAGCGGCCGGAACGCTTGATGATGCTGCCGACCGACGAGGAGTATTTGTGCGAGGCCTTGTCGAAGCCGCGGTTGAACCAGCCGAAGAAGCCCTTCTTCTCATGGTGCCCGGCCTTGATCGGCTTCAGGAACGAGGCGCAGAGCGCCGGCGTGAGCGACAGCGCAAGGAAGCCCGAAAACAGGATGGAGACCACCATGGTCAGGCTGAACTGCTGGTAGATGATGCCGACGGCGCCGGGGAAGAAGGCCATGGGCACGAACACCGCCGTCAGAACCAGCGTGATGCCGATGATGGCGCCGGAAATCTGGCCCATCGCCTTGCGGGTCGCCTCCTTCGGCGACAGATGCTCTTCCGCCATGATGCGTTCGACATTTTCCACCACGACAATCGCGTCATCGACGAGGATGCCGATGGCGAGAACCATGGCGAACATGGTGAGAACGTTGATGGAGAAACCCGAGACATACATGATGGCGCAGGTGCCGAGCAGCGCCACGGGCACCACCAGTGTCGGAATGATGGTGTAGCGGATGTTCTGGAGGAAAACGAACATCACCACGAAGACGAGAATGATCGCCTCCACCAGCGTGTTGATCACCTTCTGGATCGAGATTTTCACGAAGGGGCTGGTGTCGTAGGGAATCTCATATTCCAGACCCGGCGGGAAATACCGCGACAGTTCCTCCATGGTGGCGCGCACGCCGTCGGAGGTCTGCAACGCATTGCCGGTGGGCGACAGCTGCACGCCGATGGCCGCACTGGGCTTGCCGTTCAGGCGGCTGGAAAAGGCGTAGCTTTCGCCGCCCACTTCCACCCGCGCCACATCGCGCAGCCGGACGGACGAACCATCCGGATTGGCGCGCAGCACGATGGCGCCGAATTCTTCCGGCGATGTCAGCTGGCCCTGCACGTTGACGGTGGCCGAAATCTGCTGGCCTATCGGATTTGGCGACGCGCCGATGCGACCCGCCGCGACCTGCGAATTCTGCGCCTGAATGGCGCCGATGACGTCGGACGAGGTGAGGCTGAGGCCGAGCATCTTGTCCGGGTCCATCCAGATACGCATGGAGCGTTGGGTGGCGAACAGCTGGGCGCTGCCGACGCCCGGCACACGGCGCAATTCGCCAAGCACGTTGCGGCTGAGATAGTCACCGAGACCGATGGCATCGGTATTGCCGTCAACGGAGGTGAGCGCCACCATCATCAGGAACGAGGTGCCGGCCTGTTCGACCCGCAGGCCCTGCTGGGTAACCGCCTGCGGCAGACGCGGCTGAACGCGGGCGATGCGGTTCTGCACCTCGACCTGCGCTTCACCGATATTGGTGCCCGGCGCGAAGGTGACGTTGATGGAAATGCTGCCTGACGATTCCGAGGTCGATTCAAAATAAAGAAGACCCGGAACCCCGTTCAGCTCTTCCTCGATGGGACGCGTGACGCTCTGGTAAATGTCCTCGGGCGCGGCACCGGGGTAGGTGGTCGCAATCGAAATCTGCGGCGGCGCCACATTCGGATATTGCGCAATCGGCAGCATGGGAATGGCGAGCAGGCCCGCCAGCATGATGAAGATTGCGACGACCCAGGCAAAAATGGGCCGATCGATGAAAAAACGTGCCATGAAATCGGTCCTTATTGCTTGGCGGCCGGGGTCTCAGACGAGGTCTCGGCCGAAGCCGCGCCCTCGTTGCCGGCGGCAGCGACATCGGGCTCCGCAGACCATGGTTCTGGCTTCACCTTGGCGCCCGGCGCGGTTTTCTGGAAACCTTCGGCAACGACGCGGTCGCCATCCTTCAGGCCTTCCGAAATCACCCAGCGGTCGCCGATGGAACGGCCGACGCTGACCCGACGCTGTTCGACCGTGTCTTCGGCATTCACGACAAGCACGCTCGCCTGCCCGCCGGCATCGCGCTGCACCGCCTGCTGCGGCACGGCGAAGGCCGCCTTCTGGATGCCCTGCTGGATCTGGACACGGACATACATGCCCGGCAGCAGATCGCCGTTCGGGTTGGGGAATTCGCCGCGCAGCGTCACCTGACCGGTGGTTTCATCCACCGCCGCTTCGGAAAACAGCAGCCGACCGGAAACGGGATAACGGCTGCCGTCATCGAACAGCAGGTTGACTTCGGCCTCGTTCGGGCCGGTCATCAGCTGGCCATCCTGCAGCGCCTTGCGCAGGCGGATGAGATCGGCGGCGGGCTGGGTAAAGTCGGCATAGATCGGATCGAGCTGCTGGATCGTCGCGAGATTTTCCGAACCGGTGGCGCTGACGAGTGCGCCTTCGGTGATGCGCGCCCGGCCGATCATGCCGCTGATGGGTGCGGTGACATTGGCATATTGCAGATTGAGCCTGGCTTCCGCGACGCCGGCCTCGGCAACGGCCACTTCGGCATCCGCCTGCGCCAGCTGGGCGATGGCATTGTCAAATTCCTGCTGGGAACCGACGTTGGAACGGCGCAGCTGCTGCTGCCTGTCGGCCGTCTGCCGCGCCTGCAGCTGTGCCGCCTGCGCCCGGCGCAACGTGCCTTCGGCGCTGTCGACGCGCACCTGGAACGGCGCGGGGTCGATCCGGTAGAGAACGTCGCCTTCCTTCACCAGCGAGCCCTGCTCGAACACCCGCTCGACGATGATGCCGGAGACGCGCGGGCGTACTTCGGCAAGCCGCGTCGGCGCGATGCGTCCCGGCAATTCGTTGGTGATGGGCAGCTCTTCCTGCTTCACGGTCACGACCTTGACCGCGCCGGGCGGCGGCGCGCCAGGCGCAGAGGCCTGCTCGTCGCTACATCCGACCAGAACGATGCCTGTCAACAACACCGCTACGATCTGCCCCAATCTCTTCGCCATACTGCGCTCCGAATCCATAAAAAAGGTCACATTTACATACATACTAAGACGTATGTAAAATTCCGGCAATAAAATTGTTGCGGCGCAACAGCGCTCTCACGCGCTTGTGAAGATGCGTGCAAACGGATGGAGATTGGCAGAATGACGGAGCGAAGCAGGGGGGCAAGGGTCCATATCAGGTGGCAGCCGGAGACGGACGGAAGACCCGGAACCGATGAGAGTCCCCTGCCCCGCCGCACCAACGGCTGCCCAAAGCATCCGCAACCTTCCGCTCTTGCCGATGCGGGGCAGATCCTCGGGACAGGCCGATGATGACGCCGGGAACCGGAACGCGTCTCGACGATGGAGGCTACCCAGTGACAGCGCGTAAACCGTTTATCCGGCCCGGAAGATATGTGCCGCCATGTCAAGGCAGCGGCAGGCATAACCCCATTCATTGTCGTACCAGGCGACCAGCTTGGTAAGACCGCCTTGCGTCTGCATTCCGGCCAGCGCATCGAAGATCGAGGAATGCGGATTGCCGCGCATGTCGGTGGAGACGACGGGTTCGTCGCAATAGGCGAGAATGCCGCGCATGTCGCCCGCCGCCCGTGTGCGGATCATCGCGCAGATATCCCCGTAGGAGACGTTTTCCCGGAGCCGGCATGTCAGGTCGATCATGGAGACGTCGGATACCGGCACGCGCACCGCCAGACCGTTGATCCGCCCGTTCAGTTCCGGCACCACCCGGCCCACCATGCGCGCAGCGCCGGTCGTTGCCGGAATGATGTTTTCCAGAATGCCGCGGCCGAAACGCCAGTCCTTGCGGGCGACGCCATCCACCGTGTTCTGGCTGGAGGTCGTCGCATGAACCGTCAGCATCAGCGCCTCTTCGATACCGAAGGCATCGTTCAGCGCCTTGGCGAGCGGCGCGACGCAGTTGGTCGTGCACGAGGCGTTCGAGACGATGGTTTGCCCGGCATAGCCGCCAGCGTTGACCCCCATGACGAAGACCGGCGTATCGTCGTCCGGCGGCGCCGAGATCAGAACCTTGCCCGCACCGGCGGCAAGATGTCCTTCCGCTGCCTTTCTGGTCAGGAAGAAACCGGTCGATTCGATGACGACATCGACGCCGACGCCGGCCCAGCCGATTGCACCCGGCTCCCGCTCGCTGAAGGCCCTCACCGGCCTGTCATCGATGACAAGCGCGTTTTCCGATGTCGCCACCCTGCCCGGGAAACCGCCATGCACGCTGTCATATTTAAGCAGGTAAGCGAGATGGTCGATCGGCAGCAGATCGTTGATCGCCACGATCTCGACATCGCCCCGCGCCATCGCGGCCCTTAGAACCGTCCGGCCGATGCGGCCGAACCCGTTAATGCCGATACGGATTTTGTCAGTCATCGATTGTCCTTTTAACCGAGAAGGAAAGGCGGGCATTCCCCGCCCGCGCAGCCTGAAGGGCACGCCGCGAATACGCGTCGCAACCCTCCCCGAAGGGATTGTTTTCCCTGCCGCTTATTTTTATACTAGACCGCACAAAAATACGGCGCAACGAATTTATTGCGAAACGGTACAAAAATGAACGAGAAGTCCGCCAGAGGGCGCCCCCGCCAATATGACACCGACGCCGCACTGGGCGCAGCCCTCCTCGAATTCCGCCGCCACGGCTATACCGCCACCTCGCTCGACCATCTGTCGGAGGCAACAAAAATGGCGCGGCCAAGCCTTTACGCCGCCTTTGGCAACAAGCGCGCCATCTATCTCAGGGCCATCGCGCATTATATCGCGGAGAGCGGAAAAAGCCGCCACCACGCGCTCTTTGCCGCCCCCTCGCTCGCAAAGACGCTCGATGACTATTTCATGATGATCGTCGCAATCTATTCGCAAGGGGATGATTACCCGCTCGGCTGCCCCGTGCTCAGCGTCATCACCGGCGAAGCGACGGCCGATCCAGTGATGGGAGCGGAACTCTCCGCCGCCCTCGGTCGCACCGATGCGCGGTTCCGCGAGCGGATCACGGCGGCGCGCGACGACGGCCAGCTGCCGCCCGACACAGACATTGACGCCGTTGCCGACATGCTGGCGGCCCTGCAGCACAGCCTTGCGCAACGCGCGCGCGCCGGCGCGGCGCGGGCGGACCTGGAGCGTATTGCCCGCAGCAGCATTGCACTGGTTCTCAGGGCGGCGGGTGCTGGTCCAGCACCCTAACCGCTTCCACCTGTCCGTTCAGAACAGGCGCTTCAGCGGCGTGGTTTCCGACTGCGGGCAAGGCTTCGTCGTATCGCTATTATCGGCGGGCCGGTTGCGAAGGGCCGCATAATAGGCGTTCTTCTGTTCGTACATGTTCATATCGGCGCGGCGCACCAGCGATTCCATCGTCTCGCCGGCCTCGCTGGTCGCCACCCCCAGCGACAGGCTGAGCGGCGCGCTGGAATAGAACTGGTTGTTGATCTTCAGCAGTTCATAAACCGTCTCGACCATAGCCGCGGCGATCTGCCTGTCGGCGCCCGGGAGAAGGATGGCGAACTCATCCCCGCCGATGCGCGCCGCATGGTTCGGCGCAGTCACCACACCGTTCAGCACCTCGCCCACACGCCGCAACAGGGCGTCGCCGGCATCGTGGCCAAGCTTGTCATTGGCGTCCTTCAGGCCGTTGAGATCGATGACAATGGCGGAAACCGGCCTGAGCGCACTGCGCTCCAGCCGGTTCAGCTCGTCCGAATAGAAAGCGCGGTTGTGCAGCTTGGTCAGCACGTCGTGCTTGCCGAGATATTCCAGATAGGCTTCCGCCTTCTTGCGCGCGGTAATATCCGTCAGCGCCACCTGCACCAGCGACCAGTCATGCTCATGGCCGGGGAAGACGGAAAAATGCAGGAGAACATGCCGCTCCGAACCGTCAAGCGCGTAATTCACCACCTCGCGATGGTGGGTGAGATTGCCATTCCAGAGCTCCATCAGCTGCTCCCGGAACGGCTTTTCCATCTCGCCGCGGAAAATATCGCCGAGCCGCTGCAGCAGCACCTGCCGGTCCGGCGCGCAGAACAGGTCGAGTGTCGCACGGTTGACGTCGATGACGCGGATTTCGCTCATGCATTGCCGCACGAATTCGGGATGCACATCCATGAACACCCGGAAATCGACAATGCCGCGATCCCTGACCTCCTCGATCAGCCGCCGCACGCGGCTGAAATCCTCCACCCACAGCGAGACCGGGGAATGCTTGAACATGCCCTCGGCATAACGGCGGTTGAAAAGCTCCTTGCGGCGGGCCTCCTCGCGCTCCGTCACATCTTCCGTGGTCAAAAGCAGCCGGCCAAGCGTTTCTTCGTGGCCGGGTATGACCGCGCCGCGCAGCTGGATATCGAGCCGCCTGCCGCCGATCGAATAATTCACCGCATTGCTGGTAAATTCAGTCCTGCCCGCCCAGAGTTCGGAAAGCTCGTTCACATGGCTTTCGAGCATGTCATCGCGAAAAATCCGGTGGAGATTATCGACCAGATGCGCCTGGTCGCGGGCCTCGAACAGTTCCAGCGTCCTGGCATTGACCTGGATGACGCGGATTTTCTGCGAGCAGGCCGCCACCCGCGATAGATCCTCCAGAAGAAATGCCCTGATATCCTCGACGCCCTGCGCCCGCCAGATATCGAACTGGCCCTTCACTTCGCTGAAATCCTCGATCCACATCGCCACGGGCGCAAGATTGAAGACATTGGTATCGATCGTCTCACTCATACGGGCAGTCTTCTCAAGGGTAGATGCGGGAGGATGCCAAATGATGCGGCACGGCGACGGCCATCCGCATATCAGGATTTATTAGGGATATTCGATTTAACGCAAGCATTTATCGCGCAAGCCGCCGGATTGCGCGATAATTCATGGATTTCGCCGATGGATGCCGCTTACCAGAGCTTCACGTGGCGGTTGACATCCTTGTAGAGCAGGTAGCGGAACCGGCCCGGTCCGCCCGCATAACAGGCCTGCGGGCAATAGGCGCGCAGCCACATGAAGTCGCCCGCCTCAACTTCCACCCAGTCCTCGTTCAGCCGGTAGACCGCCTTGCCCTCCAGCACATAAAGGCCGTGTTCCATCACATGGGTTTCCATGAAAGGAATGGTCGCGCCCGGCTCGAAGGTGACGATGTTGAGATGCATGTCGTAACGCACGTCTTCGGGATCGATGAAGCGCGTCGTTGCCCATTTGCCCTCGGTATCGGGCATGGCCGACATGGCGATCTCATCCTCATGCGAAAAGATCGCCGGCGGCGGCGCAAGCCCGTCAACCACCTGAAACGCCTTGCGAACCCAATGGAACTTGACGGGTGCCTTGCCGGAATTTTTGACCTGCCAGGAAGAACCGGCCGGCAGGTAAGCGAACGAGCCCTCCCGCAGCGCATGTTGCGCGCCCGCGAACGTTACGGTCATCTCGCCTTCGACGACGAAGATCGCCGCCTGCGCCCGCTCGTCCGGCTCCGGCCGCTCACTGCCGCCACCGGGCTGCACTTCAACGATATATTGCGCGAAAGTCTCGGAAAAACCCGTCATCGGTCGGGCGATGATCCAGGCCCGCGTGCCGGTCCAGTGCGGCAGCACGCTCGTCACGATATCGGACATCACGGTCTTGGGAATGACCGCATAGGCGGTCTTGAAAACAGCCTTGCTCGACAGCAGTTCCGTCTGCCCCGGCAGACCGCCCATATCCGAATAATATCTCTTCATTTCAGCCATTCCATTCTGCAACGCATCAGGCGCGGATTCTTAAGGCCGCGACGGGGTTTAATCAAATGGTTATTGGCGAAGGGGCGAGTGACGGAATGGGGCACGACGTCGCCCCGCCTTTCTTCTCCCCGCCGGGGAGAAGGTGGCTCGAAGGGTCGGATGAGGGGGCAACGTCAACGATAGACCGCACCCTCGCCCCCCTCATCCCGCTGCCGCGACCTTCTCCCCGACGGGGAGAAGAAACACGCGGCACGCGCTCGTTCCCACGAAGGAACAACGGGCGCGGCTTTCTATCTCACGCCTTCTTACGCATCGTCGCATAAACGATATTGTGGTTTTCGCCGAAGAACACCTCCGCCTCGATACTTGCAGGATCGGCGCTGGCATTGACGATCCGCCACATATCCGCCTTCGAGCGCAACAGCAGCGCCCAGTTCATGAAGGTCTCCATATAGCCGTCGACGACGATATCCTCGGAGAAGTTGGCAAAGAGGAACATGCCGCCGGGCTTGAGCATCTCCATGCAGCGCCGCGTCAGCTTGATCGCCACGCGGTCGTTCAGATAATCGTAGAGGCCGGCGGCATAGACCAGATCGAAGGTGCCGAGTTCCTGCGTGCGTAGGACGATGTCACGCACCGAACCGTCGATCGCCTCGACACCGCGGCCACCGAAATCGCGGGTGACGGAACCGACGCTGAGGGGGTCCTGATCGAGCGCCACCCAACGCCGCAGCTTCCCCTCCTTCAGCGCGACCGAAGCATCGGCCTCGCGCAGGTGACCGGAGGCGATGGTGAGGATTTCCGTCTCCGTCCCGTGCCGCGCGGCGGCCTCATCGACGAAACGTGTCAGCAGATCCCGGCGCTCGCGCACGGCAACCGAGGAACTGGCATCCCTTGTATAATCGTAAAGTGCCGCCCCGAGCGGCGAGGCGTTCGCCACCAGCTCGGCAACGCTGTCGTGACCATAGATGAAATCGAGCAGCTGGGCATCGCCCGAATACCCCCTCGGCTTTTCGAACGACCACCGGGTGAAGGGATCTTCGAGAAACCGTTCCGAAACGGAGTGATTCTGCACCAGCGGAATCAGTTCCGCCCACACGCTTGAGTGGAGTTTATCTCTTAGACCATGCAGTGCGCCCGCCGTTCGATGTATTATCTCACGTGCTGAAACGCCATTGTCGAATTGCTGCTGTGCCAATTCGAGAATGATGGCCACCTCTGCTTTCGCAACTGCGAAATGCTCATCGAATGTTTCCGTTCTGCGCGCAAAAATCTCTTTTGCGACAGTATCCGGGGTGATCAGACTTGCCCCGTCCAGATTTTTCTTCTTTACCCGCACCACTTCAGCCTCCAGTATTAACACATTGTTAACTATACGTTTCTGGGAGACGGAAGGCCACTCGCTTTCGATTTTTGAGCGGTGTAGGGATAGATTAGTACATTAGCGTATTTTTTTGGTCACACTCTTGGGCAGAGGAGAAAGCAAATACGCGGTTTAGCGAAACTTAATGTTGCGAACGTATGATGCGTTCTTCCTTTCCATGTTCTGCCAAGGCATCGGCAGAGATTGGCAGGAACCCGCACCGGGCGCGAAAGCACACGGAAAAGTGGAATAAGCAGTTACTTGATAAAGTATACGCAACACTATGGGAAAGTGCATGAGGCACACATTGGGAGAGGTGGGTGGACAGCAGGATGATCGGCGGCCGGACTCCCGGTTTTCTGATGAGCTTCTTGCCCTCTACCAGCAGGAAGGCGAACGCAGCCGCCGTGGCTCCATCCGACAGGGCCTCTGGACGGCCGTTTTCATCTATCTGCTGTTTGCCATCACCGACATCATTCTGATACCCGATGTTGCTCTTTACGCCATCATCGCCCGCCTGCTCGTGGCCCTGTCAGCACTGCTGACGCTGGAAATACAGCTGCGCAGGGGCGCCAGCACGTCAGCGCTGGACCTCACCTGCGCGGCGGCGCTGGTGATGGGCTATATCGGCTGGCTGCTGCCGTCGCTCTTGACCGACAATCTCGAAAACATGTCCTATTACATGGTTTTCGGGACGATCTTCATGATGGGCGCCAACCTGTTCTTCACGTTCCGCTTCCATCTGTCGCTCGTGTCTTCCGGCATCATTCTCGTCACCTATTTTCTGGCGGTGATGCAGTTTCCCGAAGATGTGTTCTACAAGCTGGCCTTCGGCACCTTCTATATTTCCTGCTTCGTCTTCACGTCCTATGTGAACTGGAACCTGAACCGGGAACGCTATCACGTCTTCCTCAACGGACTGGAAGCCAAGGCCCAGCAGAAGGCGGCGGATGAACGCGGCCAGGCGCTGCTGCGGCTTTCGAATACGGATTCCCTGACGGGCCTGCAAAACCGCCGCTCCATCGACCATCATCTGCGCCTGCTGTGGGACAACTGGAGCAAAAAGGAGGAGGGTTTTGCCGTTCTCCTCATCGATGTCGATTTCTTCAAGAAATATAACGACCGCTACGGCCACCAGGAAGGCGACAAATGCCTGGTGACGGTGGGCAACGCACTGCAGGACGCAATCTCTGGACAGGGTGCCTCCATCGGCCGTTATGGCGGTGAGGAATTCATCGTGCTCGCCCCCTTCCGCTCCAAACAGCAGGTTGGCGAGCTTGCCGAAACGATCCGCCACACGGTCGAGGACCTGTCGCTTGCCCACGACCAGCGCCGGGACGGCACCTTCGTCGTCACCGTCA
This sequence comes from Agrobacterium sp. OT33, assembly GCF_017313365.1. Classification (NCBI taxonomy): domain Bacteria; kingdom Pseudomonadati; phylum Pseudomonadota; class Alphaproteobacteria; order Hyphomicrobiales; family Rhizobiaceae; genus Agrobacterium; species Agrobacterium sp. OT33. The sequence continues at coordinate 403,916 of NZ_JAFLMZ010000005.1, forward strand.
GCATCGGCGCCTCCTTCACCCGCCCCAATCCGGACGGCAAGCTGGAGAAGATCATCAACGAGGCCGACCGCGCGCTCTATATCGCCAAGGGCAATGGCCGCAACTGCATGAAGCTGTTCGATCCGGACGATCCGCAAACCAGCGACGAGACGGAAAACATCGCGGCTCTTCTGAAGATCGCCATTGCGGAAAACCTCATTTCCCTCGTCTACCAGCCGATCCTCAATGTCTCGACCAATGAAACGCCGGGCGCCGAAGCGCTGATGCGGCTTCGCCTGCTTGACGGCAGCGCCGTCTCGCCCGGCGTCTTCATCCCGATCGCCGAGCGTACCGGCACGATCATGGAACTCGGCCTCTGGACCATCAAGACCGTCTGCAAGCAGATCCTGGCCGATGACCGGGTGGGCGTGGTCAGCGTCAACGTATCCCCCATGCAGCTGAAAAATCCGGGCTTTGCCACCTCGGTTGCGGCAATCCTCGTCGAGGCCGGCATCGCCGGCAACAGGCTCGCCTTCGAGATCACCGAAGGTCTGGATATGGAGATGCATTCGGATGTGCTGCGCTGCCTGAACGACCTGAAAACGCTCGGCATCAACATCTGGCTCGATGATTTCGGAACGGGTTTTGCCGGCCTTTCCTGGCTGCGCATGACCGATTTCGACACCGTCAAGATCGACCGCTCCTTCCTGCACGACAGCAACACGCCGCGCGGCCGGGCAATGCTGCAGGACATGATCCGCCTCATCCGCAATCGCGGCCACAAGATCCTTATCGAAGGCGTGGAGACGGAAGAGCAGCTGCGGCTGGTGCGCCAGCTGGAGATCGATTATGCGCAGGGCTATTATCTCGGACGCCCGGTTGTCGCCGAAAGGCTGGGGGCGGCGAGAGCCCCCTATCCGCGTCCGAACATGCTGCTGCGTCCCGCCTGACGGGCCGTAGCCCCTGCCTTAATGATAGGCGGGCGGCACGATCGAGAATTTCGACGCCAGTTCGGAAAAAGCCGTGCGGGTAACGGGATCGACAGGCGCGCCTTCCCTTTCCCGTCTTGCCGCCACCGCCCATTCCCGGTCGCCCGGCGCCATGACCTTGCAGTCCTGCCGCACCGGCGAGCCGCGCAGCACTTCGAGATAACGTTTCATGCCCTCATCGAACACTTCGCGTTCAAGGAAGGCTTCCGGCTTCAGCGCCAGAACGAAGGCTCCAAGGCCACGCGGCGTGGAAAAATCAGGGCCGCCCATGGGATCTATATCGAAACTGAGCTTCATGCCGCTGAGAACAGCGCTGAAAATCTCCACCATGCCCGCCAGTGCCGCCCCCTTGAAGCCGAAAGCGCCACCGAGCGGTGCCAGCATTTCAACGGCATGGGGGTTCTGCGTGTCGATGCCGTCACCGTCAGATGCGACACCATCAGGCAATTGCTGTTCGAGGCTGCGGTAAAGCAGAACGCGATTATAGGGCACGGCACTGGTGGCCATGTCCAGCAGCCAGGGCATGTCATCCGCCGCCGGTACACCCACGGCAATCGGATTGGTGCCGTGAAAGCGCATCGCGCCATCATGAAGGCGCACGAAACTGTCGGAATTGCAGAAGGCAAGGCCGATATAACCCTTCCGCGCCGCCTCAAGCGCATAGGCGCCGGCGGGGCCGAAATGCGAGGAATTGCGGATCGCCACCGCGCCGATGCCGAATTTTTCGGCCAGCGCCATGGCATTGTCCATCGCCGCATAGGTGGCGCGGGCGCCGTGGGCATGGTCGGCATCGATCGTCTCCACCGCGCCGAAGCCGGAGACGCGGCGGATCTGCGGCCGCCGATTGAGACGTCCGCCTTCAAGGGCGGTGATGTAATGGGCAAGCAGGCGCACGCCGTGGCTGTCGACGCCGAGCCTTGTGCCATGCATCATGGCGCGGGTTGCGGCATCGGCCGTCTCGTCATCCGTGCCGGCGGCGAGGAAGACGCTGCGGCAGAACCGCTCCAGCTCATCCAGCCTTGCAAGAACGGCGACGTTTTCATTGCTGTGCGACATGCGGGGAACCCTCCCGATTCCAGAATCCATGCCGCACAGGCTATTCACGGAGCGCGTTTTTGCAATCGAATATCGCGTCCCGAATAATCAATCAGTCGTCCGCGCCCATCGCATCATAGGGATCGCGCTCACCGGCGATGATGGCGCGCTTGCCGACATGGTTCGCAGGGCCGACAATGCCTTCCTGCTCCATGCGCTCCACCAGCGAGGCGGCGCGGTTATAGCCGACCGACAGGCGGCGCTGGATATAGGAAGTCGAGCACTTCTTGTCGCGCATCACCACCTTGACGGCCTTTTCATAGAGATCGTCGCTGTCGTCATCGCCCATCGAAGTCTTGTCGAAGACAGCCGTATCCTCTTCCGCCTCTTCATCCGCGTCTTCAGTGTCTTCGGTGACGGTGCCGAGATATTCCGGCCGGCCCTGGGTTTTCAGATGCGCCACGACCTTTTCCACTTCCTCATCCGATACGAACGGGCCGTGGACACGGGCGATGCGGCCGCCGCCCATCATGTGCAGCATATCGCCCTGGCCGAGCAGATGCTCCGCGCCCTGTTCGCCAAGGATGGTGCGGCTGTCGATTTTCGACGTCACCTGGAAGGAGATGCGGGTCGGGAAGTTCGCCTTGATCGTGCCGGTGATGACATCGACCGAAGGACGCTGCGTGGCCATGATGAGGTGGATGCCGGCGGCACGCGCCATCTGCGCCAGGCGCTGGATCGCCCCTTCGATCTCCTTGCCCGCGACCATCATCAGGTCGGCCATCTCGTCAACGATGACGACGATGTAAGGCATGGCCGTAAGGTCCATTTCCTCCTGCTCGTAAACAGCCTCGCCGGTGGCGCGGTCGAAGCCGGTCTGCACGTTGCAGAACACCGTTTCGCCCTTGGCGCGGGCAGCGGCTGCCCTTGCATTATAACCGTCGATATTGCGCACGCCGAGACGCGACATCTTGCGATAGCGGTCTTCCATTTCGCGCACGGCCCATTTCAGCGCCATGACCGCCTTTTTCGGATCGGTAACAACCGGCGTCAACAGATGCGGAATGCCGTCATAGACCGACAGTTCAAGCATTTTCGGATCGACCATGATCAGGCGGCACTCTTCCGGCTTCAAACGGTAGAGCAGCGACAGGATCATGGTGTTGATGGCAACCGACTTGCCGGAACCGGTGGTGCCGGCGACCAGCAGATGCGGCATCTTCGCCAGTTCGGCGATGACGGGTTCGCCGCCGATGGTCTTGCCGAGGCAGAGCGCGAGCTTCTGGCGGGTTTCGGCATAGTCGTTCGCTTCGATCAATTCGCGCAGATAGACCGTTTCGCGGACCGGGTTCGGCAGTTCGATGCCGATGACATTGCGGCCGGGCACGACGGCGACACGGGCCGAGAGCGCCGACATGGAGCGGGCGATATCGTCAGACAGGCCGATGACGCGCGAGGATTTGACGCCGGGGGCGGGTTCGAACTCGTAAAGCGTCACGACCGGGCCGGGGCGGACATCGATGATTTCGCCCTTGATGCCGAAATCCTCAAGCACGCTTTCCAGAAGCCCGGCGCTCTGTTCCAGCGCTTCGGGCGTCATGGTCGTGGTCTGCTGGACGCGGGCTTCCTGCAGGAGATCGATGGAGGGATATTGATATTCTCCCTCGGCAAAGACCGGCGCTTCGCGGAACATCGGCTGCGAAGCCTGGATGGGTGCGCGTGGCGTGAAGCGCGGCTCTGCCGTTATTCTTTCCGCCGGCTGGGCCTGCTCGACAGGCAGCTGCGGCTCGATGACCACAGGGGCTTCCGCCACCGGCGGCTGCACGATTTCCTGTTCAACGACCGGAATAGTGGCGGGGACGACGGCCTGACGCACACCGATTTCCCGATAAAGCCGGATCGCCGAGCCACCCGGCACCGTGACGACAGGCGGTTCCGACGACAGCACGACAGCGGCGGCCGGCAACACGGAAACAGGCTGCGCCTGCACAGGGTTCGTCAGAGCGGGATTTACGGGTAGCGGCCCAAAATCGGCGCGCAGATAGGCGGGAACGGTCTCGCCGGCATCACCCGGCAGATCGAGCGTCATGACTTCCCAGAAAAGCTCGTCCGGCAGATGCGCGGCAAAGGCGGGAATGGACGCACCCGGCGCAACGGCCTGGGCGGCAGCGACCGGCATCTCGGCGGGTTGCGGCTGAAAAGCGGAGAATATCCGCTGCTGCAACGGTGCGTCCGCCACCATGGGCGCGGTCGTGCCGGCATGGGCCGGCGCCTGAGTGACGGCAGCGGCTTCCTCCGCCTGCTTGCGGGCAAGCTCCAGCCGCAATTTATAGGTCAATGCCCTGGCACCCCGCGCATCCGGCGGCTGCGGCAGGAACGGCATGCGCGGTGGCGGCACACGCTGCTCCGCCGGCTTTACGACTGGCGCAGAAGGGGGAACCGCTTCCGGCTGCACGGCCTGCTGCTGCATCACGGCCTCCGGCTCCGCCGTTTCAGGCGGAACGACAGCAACCACGTCGTCCTCGGGAATATTGGGGGTCTCGACCGGCATCCGCCGCGCAAAAGCGCTTTCCGGCGTGCGGGTGAAACGGACATTCGGGCCAAGCACGAAAGCATTCTGCCAGCCGGGCATCTCCGCACGGCCTTCAATGGCGTCGGCTGCGCTGACGTCGGCATTCGGCCGGGGTGCGACACCAACCTTCGTCACCATTGCCTGCTGCGCGGCAGACGGCTGGTCGCCGGCATGACGAGCCTTCTCGCTCCCCTCCCCTGCGCTATTGGACGAATTCTGGAATCTGGATCGGGAGAAGCTCATGGCAGCGTGCACACTCATCATAAACGTACATATTTCGGTCTCCCTGAAATAAAAAATAAAGGTTAATTACCCCTTTCCAAACGGGCTGCCGCCGGCAGATTTTCGCGTGACCGGAAGGTATGCAGAAGCACCTCCCACCGCCGCAGGCGATGATCAAATCATTGATTTTTATTTCTTAAATCGTCTTTTTTCGGAGACTTTCAGCCATCCCAGCAACGGGGAAAAGCAGATTGCCGCCGGTAAAGCATATTGTTTCTGCAAATGCGCCCGCAACGTAAAATCATTGCTGTAAAGGGCGCGAATTAACGTGGACACTGCCGAGGTTGCAGTCTTAAGATCGGCGTGCCGCGGGCCAAGCGGAAAAGCCCGCCTCGCCCTCATTTCCGGAGTGAAATTCATGTCGCCTGTCCAGCTTTCCCGCCGCTCGCTTCTCAAGACCTCGCTTGCTCTTGCCGCAACCACGGGACTGGCGGGAATTGCCGCAGCACAGGAGAAATCCGGCGGGCGGCTGATCGTCGCGGCCGATTCGGAGCCGAAAAACCTCAACCCGGCCATCGTCGCCTCCAATGGCGTGTTTTATATCGCCAGCAAGATCGTCGAGCCGCTGGCGGAAGCCTCCTTTAATGGCAAGGACGGGCTGGAGCCGCGGCTTGCGACCGAATGGCAGGGATCGGATGATGGCTTGAGCGCCACCTTCAAGCTGCGCGAAGGCGTGACCTGGCATGACGGCAAGCCGTTCACCTCGGCGGATGTGGCCTTTTCGGCGCTTTCGGTGTGGAAACCATTGCAGAACCTCGGGCGGCTGGTCTTCGCCAATCTTGAGAAGGTGGAAACGCCTGATGACCACACGGCCGTCTTCCGTTTTTCCAAGCCGACGCCGTTCCAGCTCATCCGCAATGCTTTGCCTGTCGTCACCAGCGTCGTGCCGAAACATCTCTATGAAGGCACCGATATCGCCACCAATCCGGCCAATACCAAACCGGTCGGCACCGGGCCTTTCGTTTTTGCCGAATACAAACCCGGCGAATATTACCGCCTGACCCGCAACCCGAATTACTGGGGCAAAGACCAGCCGCAGCTCGAGGAAATCATCTATCGCGTCCTGCCGGACCGTGCGGGGGCAGCCTCAGCGCTGGAAGCGGAAGAAATACAACTGGCCGCCTTCTCCGCCGTGCCGCTGGCCGATCTTGCCCGCATCGCTAAACAACCGGGCATCAAGGTAATCGCTGACGGCTACGAGGCGCTGACCTATCAGCTGGTGGTGGAAATCAACCACCGCCGCAAGGAACTGGCCGACCTCAAGGTCAGAAAGGCCATTGCCCACGCCATCGACAAGAAATTCGTCATCGACAAGGTGTTCCTCGGTTATGCCACGGCATCGACAGGTCCGGTGCCGAAAAACGCCCCTGAATTTTATACCGGCGATGTGGAGACCTATGATTTCGACGTCGCCAAGGCCAATGCCCTCTTGGATGAGGCAGGTTATGCGCGCGGACCCGATGGCAAACGTTTTGCGCTGAAGCTTCTGCCTGCGCCCTATTTCAACGAAACCAGACAATTCGGCTCCTATCTTCGACAGGCGCTTCAGGAAATCGGCATTGATGCCGAGCTGGTCAATAATGATGCCGCAGCACACCAGAAGGCGGTCTATACCGACCACGCCTTCGATCTGGCCGTTGCTCCCCCGGTGTTCCGTGGCGATCCGGCAATCTCCACCACGATTCTCGTGCGCTCCGGCATTCCAGCTGGCGTCGGCTTCTCCAATCAGGGCGGGTATGAGAACAAGGCGCTCGATACGCTGATCGACAAGGCGGCGGAAACCGTGGATACGGCTGCGCGCACCGCGCTCTACAAGGACTTCCAGAAACAGGTTACAGCCGATCTGCCGCTCATCAACGTCGCCGAATGGGGTTTCATCACGGTGGCGCGCGACACCGTCAAACATGTCGCCAGCAATCCGCGCTGGGCGGTTTCCAACTGGGCGGATACCGCGGTCGATAGCTGAGGCCGCGCCGTGAAACGTGCGACGTCTTTGCTGCGGCGAAGGGCGATCAGCGCCATTCCGGTGCTGCTGATCGTTCTCATCTTCACCTTCGCCCTGCTTGAAAATGCCTCCGGCGATGCGGTGGATGCCTATCTCGTTTCCATCGGCGGCGGCGATGCCGGGCTGCGGGATGCGCTGCGCGAGCAATATGGCCTCAACGGCTCGATGCTGGCCCGTTTCTGGCTTTATGCCAGTTCGGTGCTGCGGCTCGATCTCGGCTGGTCGCTTGCCTTTGACCGGCCGGTGCTGGGGTTGATCCTTGAGCGGCTGCCGAACACGCTTTTCTTGATGGGTAGCGCCACCGCTCTTGCCTTCATCACCGGCACCACGCTCGGTATCGTCGCCGGCGCACGCCCTGGCGGGTTGACCGACCGGGTGCTCTCCGCCTTGTCGCTCACGCTTTACGCCACGCCCGGTTTCTGGCTCGGCCTCGTGCTTGCCATCGTCTTTGCCGTGCAGCTTCGCTGGCTGCCGACGTCAGGCATAGAAACCATCGCCTCGGGCAAGCAGGGCTTTGCACGGGCGCTGGATATTGCCCGCCATCTCGTACTGCCGGTCGCCAGCCTTGGCCTCATTTATCTGGCGCTGTTCCTGCGCGTCATGCGCACCGCCATGGCGGCGGTCTGGCCGCTGGATTTCGTGCTGTTTGCCGCCTCAAAGGGGCTTTCCAGACGGCGCATCGTGCTGCGCCATGTTGCCCGCAACGCGGCGCTGCCGCTCATCACTGTGCTTGGCCTGCAGGCCGCAACCATGCTGGGCGGCAGCGTGGTGATTGAAAGCGTCTTTGCCATTCCGGGTTTCGGCCGGCTGGCGCAGGAGGCCGTCAGCGGTCGCGATACGCCGCTTCTGATGGGCATCATCCTCACCAGCGCCGTCTTCGTCATCCTCGTCAATCTCGCCGTCGACATTCTCTATTCCATTCTCGATCCGCGCATCGGCAGCGGGGAGAATGCGGCATGAATTTCGCTCTCCGGCTCCTGCGCAATTTCGAAGGGGTGACGGGCACCGTCATCCTGACATTGCTGGCGGTGATTGCGCTCTCCGCTCCCCTCCTGTTTCCCGGCGATCCGCTGGCGATCGTCGGCGAGCCGCTGATTGCGCCCTTTACGGATGCGGCCCTGCCGCTTGGCACCGACCGGCTGGGCCGCAATGTGCTGGCCGAACTTGCCCATGGCGCGCAGGCCTCCCTGCTCGTCGGCATGGGTGCCGCCGCCGCAGCACTTGTTTTCGGCACCGTCATCGGCACGATTGCCGGTTTTGCCGGCGGCCTTGTGGATGAGGCGCTGATGCGCGTCACCGATGCCTTCCAGATCGTGCCGAATTTCCTGCTGGCGCTTGCCTTTGTCAGCACCATCGGCCCCTCGATGCCGACAGTCATTCTGGCCATTGCGCTCGGCGCGTGGGCGGATCCGGCGCGGTTGATGCGGGCGCAGGTGCTGAGCATCCGCGAGCGGGACTATGTGCAATCCGCCCGCGCCATCGGCATGCATCCGCTGGAAATCGCCTTCCGGCAGATATTGCCCAATGCCCTGCCGCCGGTTCTGGCGCTCGCCGCCATCATCGTTGCCGCGGCCATCCTCACCGAGGCGGCGCTCTCCTTCCTCGGGCTTGGCGATCCCAATATCGTCACCTGGGGCACGATGATCGCGGAAGGACGCAACGTGCTCCGCTCGGCGGCGTTCCTGTCCGTCATCCCCGGCATCGGTCTGCTGGTGACCGTGCTCGGTGTCTATCTTTTCGGAGAAGGCATCAACCGGGCAATGGCGACGAGGAGGCAGGCGCCATGAGCGGCAACGCCCTTTGCCGGATTGACGATCTCAGCGTCCGTTACGCCGCGACCGATGCACCGGCGCTGCGCAAGGTTTCCCTGACGATACGGCAGGGGCAGCGGCTGGCGATCATCGGCGAAAGCGGCTCGGGTAAATCCACGCTCGGCAAGGCGATCGCCGGGCTTCTGCCGCAGGTGGCGCGGGTCTCGGGCGATATTTCCTGGAGCCGCGAAAGCGGCCTTTTCACCGGCAGGCCGGTGCCGGGGCGCGATATCGGCACGGTCTTTCAGGATACCGGCGCGACGCTGAACCCGGTCCTGACCATCGGCGAACAGGTGGCGGAAGGCGCGGTGCGCCATCTCGGCCTCTCATGGAAGGCGGCGCGCGATCTTGCCCGCGATCTTCTGGAAAAGGTGCGGCTGCCGCATCCCTCCCATCTGCTCTCCGCCTATCCGCACCAGCTTTCCGGCGGGCAGAGGCAACGCGTGGCGATTGCCGCGGCCATCGCGGCGCGCCCTTCGATCCTGATTGCCGACGAGGCGACGAGCGCGCTCGACACGGTAACCCAGGCGGCCATCGCCACCCTTCTCGATGATCTCGTGCGCGAGGAAGAAAGAACGCTTGTCTTCATCACCCATGATATCGGCCTTGCCTCCAGCCTTGCCGACGACATCGCGGTTTTAAGCGCCGGCGAGCTGGTGGAACACGGCCCGGCGCGGCGGGTGCTTTCCGCGCCCGCGCATGCCTACACCCGGGCGCTGCTTGCCGATTACCTCGATCTTTCGACCCCGCCGCTCGTCAGCGAGGCCGCGCCATGAATGAAACCCTTCTGAGCGTGGACGGCCTTTCCAAGACCTATCGCACCGGCGCAAGAACGGTGACGGCGCTCTCCGATATCTCATTTTCGCTCAAGCGTGGCGAGACGCTGGGCCTTGCCGGTCCCTCCGGCTGCGGGAAATCGACACTGGCCCGCATCCTGATGCGGCTGATCCCCGCCGACGAAGGCTCGGTCCGTTTTGAAAAACGCAACTGGTTCTCGCTTGGCGGCAGCGCATTGCGCACCGCCCGGCAGCAGATGCAGATGGTGTTTCAGGATACGCATGGCGCCTTCAACCCACGCGCCACCGTCGAGGACGCCATAGGCGAGCCGCTGCGCATTCACCGCATCGTTCAGAGACGCGAGCGCCCGGCGGAGATATGCCGCCTTCTCGAGCGTGTTGGCCTGCCCGCCGCCTATGCCGGTCGCTCCGTCTTCGAGCTTTCGGGCGGGCAGAGGCAGCGTGTGGCGATTGCCCGCGCCATTGCCCTCAAACCGTCGCTTCTCATCATGGACGAAGCGGTGTCGGCGCTCGATGTTTCGGTTCGCCGGCAGATTCTCGAACTGCTGGTGGAAATCCAGCGGGAAACGGCAATTTCCTGTATTTTCGTTTCCCATGATCTCGCCGTCATCCGCGCCGTCTGCCACCGTGTCGCGGTCATGGAGGCGGGTCGGATCGTTGAAATCGGCGGGACCGGAGCGATCATTTCCGCGCCGCAATCCTCGACCGCCAGAAGCCTGATCGACGCCGCACCGCGGCTCATCACCACCATGCAAGGATAAGACATGCCCGCCCCGGATTACGCATTGCTCCTCGACCCGCCCGCTTTCCCCGCCGAGCGTTACGCCGTGCTGGCCGACCGGCTGGCGGCCCTGATGGGCACAAAAAACGATGTGCTGCTGATACAGGCGGAAGCCGTGCTGGCGCTGGAAGCGGCGGCGACAAGTCTTGCGCGGCCGGGGCTGAGGGCGCTCAACATCGTCACCAGCCCCTATGGCGCATGGTTCGGCGGCTGGCTGGAACGGGGCGGCGCGACGGTGCGCAACCTGACGGCCAGCCCGGCAAAGCCGGTGACGCTGGCCGAGGTGGAACGGGCGCTGGATGACGGGCCGGGTTTCGATCTTCTCGCCATCGTGCATGCGGAATCGGCAAGCGGCATTCTCAACCCCCTGCCCGCCATTGCCGCGCTGGCGCAAGAAAGAGGCGTTATCACCCTGGTAGATGCCGTCGCCTCGATTGGCGGCCATGCCTTCGAGGTCGACAGGCTGGGCATTGATATCGCCGTCATCGGGCCGCAGAAGGCGCTGGCCGGCCCGGCCGGCATATCGGCCATTTCGGTCAGCCCAAAAGCATGGCAGCTGCTTTCGCACGACAGGGCACCCACCAATTCCATGCTCTCGCTTCTCGACCAGAAACAGCTCTGGCTGGATGCCGGCCGTGGCGCGTTGCCCGGAACGCCGGCGCCGCTGGAATTTTACGCGCTGGAGGCCGCGCTCGACAGGATCGAGGCGGAGGGTCTGCCAGCCGCCAATGAGCGCCACGAGCGCGCAGCGGCGGCCACCCGTCATGGCATCAGGGCACTCGGCATCGCCAACTGGGTGGAGGAAGCGCATTCCTCAGCCCTCGTTTCCACGGCGATCCTGCCGGATACTATCGAAGCCGGAGCGTTTCTCGCCGCTATATCCAGAGAGCATGGCGCGGATATTTCCGCCGGCGTCGGCCCCGGCGCGGAACGGCTGATAAGGCTCAACCACACCGGCCGGCGCGCGCATCCGCAGGCGGTGAAAGCCAATATCGCAGCCGTCTCAGGTGCCCTGAAAAACCTCGGCCATGCCACCGATACCGATTCCGCGCTGGAAGCGGCCGAAAAGAGCTATTCCGAGGCCGCTTCGAAAGAGGTTTGAGGGCACCGACAAATATTCATTGCGTGAAATCCGGCACCGGTGAAACGCCAATCACGACATTGTTGTTAAAAATAGTAGACAAATTCCGTGGCCAATCTTGACGAAATCATGGCAACGCGCGAAACTTAACACACCGTTAACTCGCGTGAAGAAGGGAACTGGCCATGGTAGCAGGGTTCAACATGCTCTCCTTTGACCTCTTTGGCATTGGCCGAAGAATGCCCGTCGTCAATGAGCGGGTGGAGACCGAGTTTCAGGACAAGACACCGCGCAGACCGGACGACGAACCGCATGATGACGACCGTGACCAGGAATATGAACTGTTCTTCTGGTCGCTTTATCCGGTGATCTAAATCACCCGCAGCGGCTCGACGGCATGAACCTTGCCAAGGACGGCAGGTTCATTCAATGATTGCCGCATGCCGTCTGGAAATGAAAAGAACTCTGCAAACAGAGACTTGTTGCTCCTGCGCCGCCTGCTGCGCGCCAGGGATCATATGGACGCGGCACCGCATGAGGCATGGCCCGTTTCACGCCTTGCAAAAGTCAGCGGTGCCTCGCAGGCGCATTTTGCAAGATCGTTCCGCGATGCCTTCGGCATACCCCCTCACCGCTATCTGCTGACCCGCCGGGTGGAGCGCGCCGTGGCGCTTTTGCGCGACACCGACCTTCCAGTCATCGATATCGCCCTGCAGACCGGCTGGAACAGCATCGGCACATTTGGCCGCGTCTTCCGCGATGTAACCGGGGAGAGCCCGAGCGAAGTGCGGCGACAGATGCGGCTTTCGCCTGCCGATCTCGAGCAGGTTCCCCATTGCTTCGTCAGCGCCGCCCATCGCCCCCATCTCACAATCGCAGTTTCGGAGAAGCGCCGACAGGCGAAAGGCGGTAGGCACGGTGAGTGAAAGGGAGATAGCTCATGAAAAATGGTGTTCAAGTCGTCGGGCTTTACGTTCATGACCAGGACGAGGCGCTGCAATTTTATGTCGAGAAACTTGGATTTCGTGTGCATACGGACGCACGCAACGGCGATTATCGCTGGCTGACCGTGCAGCATCCGGACCAGCCGGATTTCCAGCTCGGCCTGTTTCGGCCGCAGGCCCCAACCGTTGACGAGGCAACGGCGCAGGATCTGAACGAAGCCGTGGCCAAGGGCGCCATGCCGCCTTTGGTTCTGGTGGTCGAGGATTGCCAGAAGGCCTTTGACGCCATGCACAAGCGCGGCGTCGAATTCACCCAGGAACCGATCACGCGTTACGGCTCGGTGGATGCGAGTTTCCGCGACCCTTCCGGCAATGGCTGGAAGCTCGTTCAGGCCCGTTGAGGCAACCGTGTGTCACATTCCATCATGGATGCTTTTTCTCGGGGGCGACTTTGATCTTGCAAAAATGGATAAGGCAGAGCCATCGGTGGCTGGGCATTCTGCTGACCGTCACCATTCTGGCGAACTTCGCTTCGATGGCTTTCGGCCCGACACCACCGGTGTTCGTTTATGCCCCGCTTCTTCCGCTGACCTTGCTTGTCTTCAGCGGGCTGTACATGTTCTTCCTGCCTTATCTGGGAAAGCCGCTCTCCCCCTCGAAGGAGTAGGCGGGCGGGCAACGAGGCGCTGTATGCCTCACACATCGGGAACATTGCGGCGGTTTTGAAAACCGGTGCTTCATCGATGCCTGAAAATATTTCAGCCCCGGGACGACGCCCCGGGGCTGATTTTTAGCTGATTTTTAAAAGCGGCCGGCCGAAACGGCCTTGCCTTTAGTGGTTGTCGCGCGGCAGGCCCTTGGTCTGGGCGATGCGCTGGTACTTGACCGCCGGCTCCAGAACCGCGCCGGTTTCCATTTGGCTGACGATACCGCGCTGGATTTCCTGCCATGGGGTCTGGTGGTCCGGGAACTTGTAGCCGCCCTCAGCCGACAGCGCCTCGTAACGCTTGGCCAGTTCCTCGCCGGAAATCAGGATATCCGCCTTGCCACGGCCCACATCGATGCGGACGCGGTCGCCCGTCTGCAGGATGGCGAGACCGCCGCCGGCCGCCGCTTCCGGGGAAGCGTTGAGGATGGACGGGCTGCCCGACGTGCCGGACTGGCGGCCATCGCCGATGCAGGGCAGAGAATTGACGCCTTCCTTCAGAAGATAATCCGGCGCGCGCATGTTCACCACTTCCGCCGCACCCGGATAACCGATCGGACCGGCGCCACGCATGAACAGGATGGTGTTGGCGTCGATCTTCAGCGACGGATCGTCGATGCGGTGATGGTAGTCCTCCGGACCATCGAACACCACGGCGCGGCCTTCGAAGGCTTCCGGATCATCAGGGTTGGAGAGGTAACGGTTACGGAATTCTTCCGAGATCACGCTCGTCTTCATGATGGCGGAGGAGAACAGATTGCCGCGCAGCACGCGGAAGCCGGCGCGCTCCTTGAGCGGCTGCTCATAGGGGCGGATGACCTTCTCGTCCTCGATGATCGCGCCACGGCAATTGTCGCCGATGGTCTTGCCGTTGACGGTCATGGCGTCTTCCATGATCAGTCCCTGCGTCATCAGCTGGTTGACGACTGCGGGCACGCCGCCGGCATGGTAATAATCCTCGCCGAGATATTCACCTGCCGGCTGCAGGTTAACGAGCAGCGGCACGTCTTCGCCATAGGTCTGCCAGTCATCCACGGTCAGCTCGACGCCGACATGGCGGGCGAGACCGTTCAGGTGGATCGGCGCGTTGGTGGAGCCGCCGATGGCCGAATTGACGCGGATGGCGTTGATGAAGGCATCCTTGGTCATGATGTCTGATGGCTTCAGGTCTTCCTTGACCATTTCAACGATGCGCAGGCCGGTGAGGTAGGAAACTTCCTGACGGTCACGGTAAGGGGCCGGGATGGCGGCGGAGCCGGGAAGCTGCATGCCGAGCGCTTCGGCCAGCGAGTTCATGGTCGTTGCGGTGCCCATGGTGTTGCAATAGCCGGTGGACGGCGCCGACGAAGCGACGAGCTTGACGAAGCCCTGATAGTCGATCTCGCCCTTCGCCAGAAGTTCACGTGCCTTCCAGACGATGGTGCCGGAGCCGGTGCGTTCACCACGGAACCAGCCGTTCAGCATGGGGCCGACGGAAAGGGCGATGGCCGGAATGTTGACGGTGGCCGCCGCCATAAGACAGGCAGGCGTGGTCTTGTCGCAACCGATGGTCAGCACGACGCCATCGAGCGGATAGCCATAAAGCACTTCCACGAGACCGAGATAGGCAAGGTTGCGGTCAAGGCCCGCCGTCGGGCGCTTGCCGGTTTCCTGGATCGGATGGACCGGGAATTCGATCGCGATGCCGCCGGCTTCGCGGATGCCTTCACGCAGGCGGTTTGCCAGTTCCAGGTGGTGACGGTTGCAGGGCGAAAGATCCGAACCGGTCTGGGCAATGCCGATGATCGGGCGGTCGGACTGAAGCTCGGCCTGGCTCAGACCGAAGTTCATGTAACGCTCGAGATAAAGTGCGGTCATATCCGCATTGGCGGGGTTGTCGAACCACGCGCGCGAACGAAGTTTGCCCTGGGTTGCAGGCAGATTGTCGGATTTGGTCATGATGCAGGTCTCCAGCCGGAAGTGGCCAACGGTAAAATATTACGAAATGCGACAAGCTTATGTTGTGCGCAAGGAAAATGGAATCAGCTTTCGGAGATCACGCATAACCGACAGAGCCGGTCCAGACGAGTGGATCGGGGCCCTTCTTCGGCTTTAGCCGAATATTTTTCGGCATTTACGACGACAGCGGCATTGCGCAACGGTCTCTCCCTCCCTGCCTCTCCGGGTGGCGGCTGGCCTTTTGGCGCCGCACTCCGTTTCAAGCCAATCTATTTATTTGTATTACTATTAGATGTCATCTCTGCCTGTCAAGCCGGATCGGGGCCCGTTTCCGGTGTGTTTTCAGAGAGAAAAAAGACGGAAGAGATATATACAAGTCATTGATTCATTGGATTTTAAGGTAAAATCCCGATCAAACTGACATCGGGCAAATTGTGGGACCGGTAAAAAACCGCTTTTCAAGAGTATTACTATATGCTCATAGTGTCGGCGTCACGCTGACATCATCTCTGGGAGGATAAGATGAGAAAAGCTCTTGCGGCATTCACTGTCGCTGTTTCCGCATGCCTTGCATCCAGTGTTTCCGCACAATCGCTTACCGTCGGCTTCTCGCAGATCGGCTCGGAATCCGGATGGCGCGCGGCTGAAACCACCGTCACCAAACAGCAGGCCGAAAAGCGCGGCGTCACGCTGAAATTCGCCGACGCACAGCAGAAGCAGGAAAACCAGATCAAGGCCGTTCGCGGCTTCATCGCGCAGGGTGTCGATGCGATCCTGATCGCGCCCGTTGTCGCCACCGGCTGGGACGCCGTGCTGAAGGAAGCCAAGGAAGAAAAAATCCCCGTCATCCTGCTCGACCGCCAGATCGAGGCACCGGATGATCTTTACCTGACCGCCGTGACCTCCGATCAGGTGCACGAGGGCAAGGTGGCCGGTGACTGGCTGGTCAAGGATGTCGGCTCCAAGGATTGCAAGGTGGTGGAATTGCAGGGCACGACCGGCTCTTCGCCCGCCATCAACCGCAAGAAGGGCTTTGAAGAGGCCATCGCTTCCCACGCCAATATCAAGATCGTGCGCTCGCAGACGGGTGACTTCACCCGCACCAAGGGCAAGGAAGTGATGGAAAGCTTCATCAAGGCCGAAGGCGGCGGCAAGGATATCTGTGCCGTCTACGCCCATAATGACGACATGGCCGTCGGCGCCATTCAGGCGATCAAGGAAGCCGGCCTGAAGCCCGGAACCGACATCAAGATCGTCTCCATCGACGCCGTGCCCGACATCTTCAAGGCCATGGCGGATGGCGAGGCCAATGCGACGGTGGAACTGACACCCGATATGGCCGGCCCCGCCTTTGACGCGCTCGAAGCCTATCTGAAGGACAAGAAGGAACCGCCGAAGTGGATCCAGACGGAATCCAAGCTTTATACGGCATCCGATGATCCGATGAAGGTCTACGAGGCGAAGAAGGGCCTGGGGTACTAAGCCCTGTTTCGTGAGGGACGGCGCATGGTTTGCGCCGTTTCTTTCTGCTGAGGAGAGCGAAACCTCTCCGATTCAGTCTGCAGAATGATCGCGTATGGAGCGAGCGCGTGCCGCCTGCTTCTTCTCCCCGAGGGGGAGAAGAAAACCGCCGCTCCCGACGCGATCACTTCACCGAGACCCATTTCGATACGGAACTGCTCAATGTCCGAAACGGCACCACTTCTGGAAGCACGCGCCATCGGCAAATCCTTTCTCGGGATCACAGCGCTCGATGGCGTCGATTTTTCGCTCGGGCGCGGTGAAATCCACGCATTGCTCGGCGAAAACGGCGCGGGCAAATCGACGCTGATCAAGATCCTCACCGGCGTTTATCACCGCGACAGCGGTTCGATCTTTCTGGAAGGTAGCGAGATTTCGCCCACCAATGTCGGCGAGGCGCAGGCGCTCG
Source organism: Agrobacterium sp. OT33 (assembly GCF_017313365.1). NCBI lineage: Bacteria > Pseudomonadati > Pseudomonadota > Alphaproteobacteria > Hyphomicrobiales > Rhizobiaceae > Agrobacterium > Agrobacterium sp. OT33. The sequence continues at coordinate 420,766 of NZ_JAFLMZ010000005.1, forward strand.
GCATCGGCACGGTCTATCAGGAAGTAAACCTTCTCGAAAACCTGACGGTTGCCGAAAACCTGTTTCTCGGCCGCCAGCCGCGCCGCTTCGGGCTGATCGACCGCAGCGCGATGCAGAAGAAATCGCAGGCGCTGCTTGGCCAATACGGGCTTTCCATCGACGTCAACGCGCTTCTCTCCAGCTATTCCGTGGCCATTCGCCAGATCATCGCCATTGCCCGCGCCGTCGATCTTTCCGGCAAGGTGCTGGTGCTGGACGAGCCGACCGCCAGCCTTGATGCCCACGAGGTCGAGATGCTGTTCGGCGTCTTGAGAAACCTGCGCGCACGCGGCATCGGCATCGTCATCATCACCCACTTCCTCAATCAGGTCTATGATATCGCCGACCGGGTGACGGTGCTGCGCAACGGCCGCCTCGTCGGCACCCGCGATATCGGCAGCCTGCCCCGTTCCGAACTGATCTCGATGATGCTCGGCCGCGAGCTTCAGCACATCACCCATGAACATCAGGCAACAGAAGATACGGTTGCCGAGGGCGAGCCGCCGATCCGTTTCGAAGGTTACGGCAAACGCGGCAGCATCGCCCCCTTCGATCTCGGCATCCGCCCCGGCGAAATCGTCGGTGTCGCCGGGCTGCTCGGTTCGGGCCGAACGGAAACAGCCTTCCTGTTGTTCGGCATCGACCGGCCGGATACCGGAAAGGCTGTCATCGACGGCCAGACGGTGGCGATTTCTTCGCCGGAAGCCGCCATCACCGCCGGTTTCGGTTTCTGTCCGGAAGAGCGCAAGACCGATGGCATCATCGGCGACTTTTCCGTCACCGACAATATCGCGCTGGCGCTTCAGGCCCGGCAGGGTTGGGCCCGGCCACTGTCGCGCCGGCAGAAAGCGGAACTGGCCGAAAGCTTCATCAAGTCGCTCGATATCCGCCCGGCCGATCCCAACCGGCCGATCAAATTCCTGTCCGGCGGCAACCAGCAGAAGGCCATTCTGGCGCGCTGGCTCGCCACCCACCCCCGGCTGCTGATCCTCGACGAACCGACACGCGGCATCGATATCGGCGCGCATGCGGAAATCCTGAAAATGATCGAAAAACTCTGCAGCGAAGGCATGTCGCTCGTCGTCATCTCTTCGGAACTGGAAGAACTCACCGCCGTCGCACACCGTGTCGTCGTGCTTTCAGACCGCCGTCATGTCAGCGAGTTGAAGGGCGGTGACGTGACCGCCGACAACATCATGCGGGCGATTGCCGATGCGGCGAAAACGGAGGCGGCATGATGGCAGCAGTGACACGACGCCTGAAAAGGCTTGCGCCGCAGCTTGCCGCGCTCTTCATCATTCTGGCAGCGATAACAATCCTTTCGCCTGGTTTCCTGCATGTCTCGTTCCAGAACGGCCGGCTCTATGGCAGTCTGGTGGATATTCTGGTGCGTGCCGCACCGGTCGCGCTTTTGACCATCGGCATGACGCTGGTCATCGCCACCAAGGGCATCGACCTTTCCATTGGCGCCGTCATCGCCATCTGCGGCGCGGTCGCGGCCACGCTCATCAGCAATGGACATTCCATTCCCTCGGTCATCGTCATCTCGCTTGCGGTGGGCATTGCCTGCGGGTTGTGGAACGGCGTGCTGGTCGCCCTTCTCGACATACAGCCGATCATCGCCACGCTGATCCTGATGGTGGCAGGGCGCGGCATCGCCCAGCTTATTACCGAAGGCGTCATTCTCACCTTCAACAATGACAGCTTTTCCGCCATCGGTTCCGGCTCGTTCGCAGGCATTCCGCTGCCGGTCATCATCTGGGTTGCGGCGGCGCTCACGATCGGCCTTCTGGTGCGCAAGAGCGCGCTCGGTTTCCTGATCGAGGCGACCGGCATCAATCGCCGTGCCGCAGCGCTGGCCGGGGTGCGAGCCCGCTTCCTCTTGTTTTTCGTCTATGCGGTTTCCGGCCTCTGCGCGGCCATCGCCGGCATGATCGTCACCGCCGATATTCGCGGCGCGGATGCTAACAATGCCGGGCTGTGGCTGGAGCTGGACGCGATCCTTGCGGTGGTCATCGGCGGCACCTCGCTGAATGGCGGGCGTTTCTCCATCACCGCCTCGCTGATCGGCGCGCTGATCATCCAGACCATCAACACCGGCATTCTCGTCTCGGGCTTCCCGCCGGAATTCAACCTCATCATCAAGGCTGGCATCATCATGGTGGTGCTGACGCTGCAATCACCGGCGATCATGGCCGTCCTCGGTTTCGTGAAAGCGCCGAAGCCGCACGTCAAACCGACGGCCACCAATGGCATGACCAAGGAAGGAACCGCGCGATGATCCACAGCCGCAACCTGCCCTTCCTCACCACGCTGACGATCTTCGTGATCGCCTATCTTCTCTGCGTGCTGCAATATCCGGCGATCCTGTCGACACGGGTGATCGGCAATCTCTTGACCGACAATGCCTTCCTCGGCATCGCGGCCGTCGGCATGACCTTCGTCATCCTGTCTGGCGGCATCGATCTTTCCATCGGTTCGGTCATCGCCTTCACCAGCGTCTTCGTCGCCGTCATGGTCGGCACCTATAATATCCATCCGCTGCTGGCCTTCGCCATCGTGCTGGTGGTCTCGACGCTGTTCGGCTGCCTGATGGGGGCGATGATCCGTTTTCTGTCCATCCCACCCTTCGTGGTGACGCTGGCCGGCATGTTTTTGGCGCGCGGCGCGGCTTACCTTATCTCCACCCAGTCAGTGCCGATCTCGCATCCGTTCATCGATGCGATACAGGGCTTTTATTACCGTTTCCCCGGCGGCGGCAGGCTGACGGCGCTGGCCATACTGATGCTTCTCGTCTTTGCCGCCGGCATGCTGATCGCCAGCCGCACCCGCTTCGGCGCCAATATCTATGCGCTCGGCGGCAATCCGCAATCGGCGGAGCTGATGGGCGTGCCGATCGGCGCGACGACCATCGGCATTTATGCGCTGTCCGGCTTTCTCTCCGGCCTCGCCGGCATCGTCTATACGCTCTACACCTCTTCGGGCTATTCGCTGGCGACGGTGGGCGTTGAACTCGACGCTATCGCCGCGGTGGTGATCGGCGGAACCTTGCTAACTGGCGGCACGGGGCTGGTGGCAGGCACCTTCATCGGGCTCCTGATCCAGGGCTTGATCCAGACCTACATCGTTTTTGACGGGACGCTTTCCTCCTGGTGGACGAAAATCGTCATCGGTGTGCTGCTTTTCGTCTTCATCGTGTTGCAGCGCGCAATCATCTGGTATTCAAACAGGAGACTGGCCGGGCCACACCCGGCATAACCACCAAGGGAGGCTTGCTTGGGGCTGCTCGAAACGACGATAAGCGGGCGAAAACGCCGGAACAGCCACGCCCATGTGGTCTCCGAACTCGGCAGCGCCATCGTCTCGGGCAGAATTGCCGAAGGCTCCCTGCTGCCCAATGACGCCGAACTCTCCATGCGCTTCGGGGTCTCACGCACCGTGCTGCGCGAAACCATGAAGACGCTGGCGGCGAAGCGGCTGGTGGAGCCGAAAGCAAAGGTCGGTACCCGTGTCCTTGATCGTTCCAGCTGGAATTTCTTCGATCCCGACGTGCTCGGCTGGCGCTGCGAAGCCGGCATAGACGAGGAATTCGTCACGCATCTGGCAGAAATCCGGCTGGCGCTGGAGCCGGCAGCGGCAGCAGCAGCGGCCCTACAGGCCTCCAATGACGATATTGTTTCGCTTTACGTCATCGCTGCAAAGTTCGACAATCCGAAACACACGCCGGAAAGCATCGCCAAGGTCGATCTCGAATTCCACCTTGCCGTGGCGCATATGTCCGGCAATCCCTTCATGCGCTCGGCAAGCGGGCTTATCGAAGCGGCACTCGCCATTTCCTTCCAGCTTTCGTCACCTGCGGCCTCACCCGGCACCATCGCCGAAATTGCGTCGAACCATCTGCGCATCGTCCACGCGATTGCCGCACGTGATGCGGATGCGGCGGTCAAAGCCATGCGCCACGTGATCGAGGTGGGCAAGGACCGGACGCAGAAGGCGATCAAGGCGCCCTGAAGAGACTGCGCTCCCCTGTCTTCTGAAACGAAGAACGGGCCGCAACACCCTGAAGACAATCAGAGAAAATTCAGCGTCACCAGCGCCAGCAAGAGGTAGCGCCCGACCTTGGCGATGGTGACCAGCAGCAAAAAGACCGGCAGCGGCTCTTTCATGATGCCGGCCGCAACCGTCAGCGGATCGCCGATCAGCGGCGCCCAGCTTAACAGCAGCGACCACCGGCCATAACGCCGATACCAGTTCTGGGAACGTTGCAGCGCGGCCTCGCCAACGGGAAACCAGCGCTTATGCCTGAAACCCTCGATGCCACGGCCAAGCAGCCAGTTGACGAAGGAGCCGGCGACATTGCCGGCACTGGCGACGGCCACCAGCAGCCACACCGGCTGTGACTTCAGGAGGATGAGACCGGCCAGCGCCGCCTCCGACTGCATGGGCAGAATGGTCGCCGCCACAAAGGCGGTCAGAAACAAACCCGCATATACCGCCAGATCGGCCATTTTCCGCCCTTCATCATCAGCGAATCCCACCCTGCCCCTGAAGTGCCGGATGATGGCGCGCACCGTCAAGCACGCCTGGACATCACCGACAGGATATCAGGCTGAATTTGCCGCGATGGCACGCACAATGTCGTCATGATCCACTTCCACCAGCCCCTTGTGGATGGACAATTGCCTGATATCGCCGGATGCCGACAGGATGACGATCACCGTTTCGCGCGGCGGGCAGTCCGGCAGGGCGCAGGACAGCTCGCTGACGGTGACGATGTCATCGGCATGCAGATTTAACAGGTTGCGCGCCCATTGTTTCAAAAGCCGGGCCTGCGAGACGATCGCCGAGCCGCTGCGCGCAAGGGGATTGTTCATGAAGCACCCTTTCGCCTCGCCTGCGAGGCCAATGTATCGAAAAGATCGCGGATTGGCTGTTGCGGCATATCCATGCCGATCAGCACGAGACGGGTTGCACGGTTGCCATCCGGCCAGCTTTCGAGCCTTGCCAGCGGGTAAAGCCGGTGCTGCACGGCATGGGCAACCACCGGCCGATCCGGATCGTCCGTCGCCTGAAAAATACCTTTCAGCCGTAGCAGGCCGGAATGCACGTTGCTGGTGACGAGTTCGAGAAAGGTAACGATCATCTGTGGCTCAAGAGCGCCGTCGAAAGTGAGGTCAAAGGCCTCGACGCCAGCACCATGGCGGTTGATATCATGGGCATGGTCGGCATGCAGGCTCAGCCTGTCGGCCGCCAGCCATCCCGGCACATCCTCCGGCTTGCCGCGCAGCGAGTAATTCTTCGTTGCAAAAAGCGACATGAGATCGAAGTCGGCCGCATTGCGATCGTGCAGCAGGGCGGCGGGATTGAGGTCGGCAAGGCCTTCGCGGTCCATCATCGACCTGTCGGCAAGGTCGGTTTTCGTCAGGACGATATGGTCGGCAAAGGCAAGCTGTTTCCAGCCTTCGATGAAACTGTCGAGCATCGCCCGGCCGGAGGTGACGTCGAAGACAGTCACCACACCCGAAAGATGAAAGTGCCGGGCGACGATATGGTCACGCAGGCCAAGCGCCGGTGTGCCACCGGCAATCAGGCTGTTGATGATCGGCGCGGGATCGGCAAGTCCCGTGGTTTCGATGACGACACGCGATATTTCCGGTATCATCCCTTCGAGAAAAGCCTGATGCAGTTCGTAAAGCGAAGTGCGGATATCGCTGGTGGCGGTGCAGCAGATGCAGCCCGTGGTGGTTCTGAAATAGCGCTCAGACCCCGTGTGTACCAGACCGTGATCGATGGGCACCGACCCGAACTCGTTGACGATGACGGCTGCGTCGCGCATGGCCGGCTCGGTCAGAAGCTCGTTCAGCAGGGTAGTTTTGCCTGCGCCGAGAAAACCGGTGAGCAGGGTAACCGGCACCGTTTGCACGGGTGACGCCACAGGCGGATCGCCGCTTTGCTCCCCCGCCTTTTTCCGCTTCATTCCAAACACGGCCTTACCTTCCCGCAGCAAAATTTCAAAAGGACTTACTATGTTATGTAATAACATATCAATATCACTCACAACAAATTGCACGCGCGCCTGGCCGCCCCGCCTCAGCTGCCTTTCATGCCCGGTGTCCGCGAGCACACGAAAAAACCAAGGCACCTTCGAAATGGAATAATAAAACCGTTTCCTTCACTTTCGTTTTAATCGTTCCACGTTCTCTTGCATTTTCGTTAGAGTTCGCTTTTAATCAGATCGCTAATACGGAAAAGATCGCCCGCAGCCGTATCGAGGAGGAACGACTGCAATAAGGGGCTGTATCTTTTACTGTTTTCATAACGGGAGGAATCGCCTTGAAAAAACTCAGCTACCGCCTTGCTGCGGCATCCGCGCTTTCGTTTTTTGTCACATCGAATGCTTTCGCTGCGACGGAGATCCAGTGGTGGCACGCCATGACCGGCGCCAATAACGAAGTCGTGGACGCGCTTGCCAAAGAGTTCAACGACAGCCAGAAGGAATACAAGATCACGCCCGTCTTCAAGGGCACCTATCCCGAAACGCTGAATGCCGGCATCGCCGCCTTCCGCGCCAAGCAGCCGCCGGCCATCATTCAGGTCTTCGATGCCGGTTCGGGTGTGATGATGGGTGCCGCGGGCGCCATCAAGCCGGTGGCGGATGTGCTGAAGGAAGGTGGCTATACCTTCAACAAGGACGAATATCTGGCCGGCATCGTGGCCTATTATTCCAAGCCTGACGGCACCATGCTGTCCTTCCCCTATAATTCGTCCTCGCCGATCCTTTATTACAACAAGGATGTCTTCCAGAAGGCCGGCCTCGACGCCGCCAACCCGCCGAAGACATGGCCGGAAGTCTTCGAAGCCGCAAAAAAGATCAAGACCAGCGGTGCCGCGCAATGCGGTTTCACCTCCACCTGGCTCACCTGGATCCAGACCGAGAACTTCGCCGCCTGGAACAATGTCTCCTATGGCAGCAATGAAAACGGCCTTGGCGGCACCGATGTGAAGCTCGCGGTCAATGCGCCGCTCTTCGTCGAACATTTCCAGGCGATTGCGGATCTTGCCAAGGACGGCACCTTCCGCTACGGCGGGCGCACCTCGGAAGCCAAGCAGCTGTTCATGTCCGGCGAATGCGGTATCCTGACCGAATCCTCCGGCGGTCTTGGCGACATCATCAAGACCGGCATGAATTACGGCATCGGCCAGCTTCCCTATTATGAAGGCCACGGCCCGCAGAACACAATTCCGGGCGGCGCCAGCCTCTGGGTGTTCGGCGGCAAGAGCGAAGCCGAATATAAGGGTGTGGCGGAGTTCTTCCATTTCCTTTCCCAGACCAAGATCCAGGCACGCCTGCATCAGGTCTCCGGCTACATGCCGGTGACGATCGCGGCCTATGAGGAAACCAAGAAGTCCGGTTTCTACGACAAGAACCCTGGCCGCGAGACCCCGCTTTTGCAGATGATGGGCAAGCCGCCGACAGAAAACTCCAAGGGCGTTCGTCTCGTGAACCTGCCGCAGGTGCGTGACATCATGAACGAGGAGTTCGAAGCGATGCTGGCCGGCAAGCAGGACGCCAAATCCGCGCTCGACAAGATCGTGGAACGCGGTGATGCGGCCATCAAGCAGGCCGCCGGCAACTAAACGATCCCTGTCTCCGCCCGCATCCCTCACCCGGTGCGGGCGGCGTTTTCATGTCATCAGGAGATCGCCGTGCAAAGCGTCGTATTCCCCAACAAGATCCTGCCCTACCTGCTGGTCGCGCCACAGATCATCCTGACGGTGATCTTTTTCTTCTGGCCCGCAAGCCAGGCGCTCTACCAGTCGACCATGCGCGAGGACGCCTTCGGGCTGAACAGCAACTTCGTCGGGCTGGCCAATTTTTCCGCCGTGCTATCGGATGACAGCTACCTCAACTCCCTGCAGGTCACCGTCATCTTCAGCGTGCTGACCGCGCTCGTCTCCATGGGGCTGGCCCTGCTGCTGGCGACGGCGGCGGACCGGGTGGTGCGCGGCAAGGGCTTCTACCGCACCATGATGATCATGCCCTATGCCGTGGCGCCTGCTGTCGCCGGCATGTTGTGGCTGTTCATGTTCAATCCGGCCATGGGCACCTTCTCCTACATCCTGCGCCGCAACGGCATCATGTGGGACCCGCTGCTCAACGGCAATCAGGCCATGCTGCTCGTTGTCGCCGCCGCCGCATGGAAACAGATCAGTTACAATTTCCTGTTTTTTGTCGCGGGTTTGCAGGCAATTCCCAAATCGCTGCTGGAAGCGGCCTCCATTGACGGCGCACGCGGCTCGCGGCGCTTCTGGACCATCGTTTTCCCGCTGCTCGCGCCGACCACCTTCTTCCTTCTGGTCGTCAACACGGTCTACGCCTTTTTCGACACCTTCGGCATCATCCATGCCGTCACCGGCGGCGGCCCCGCCAAGGCGACCGAAACATTGGTCTACAAGGTCTATAATGATGGCTTCGTGAACCTCAATCTCGGCTCTTCCGCCGCGCAATCCGTGATCCTGATGGTGATCGTCATCGCGCTCACCGCCTTCCAGTTCCGCTTCGTCGAGAAGCGCGTGCACTACGGCTGAGGATCGCCCATGATTGAAAACCGCCCTGTCGCGCGCGTGATCGCCCATCTGATGCTGGTTCTCGGCATCATCATCGTGGCCTTCCCGATCTATTACACCTTCGTCGCTTCTTCCATGACGTCGACGGATATCATCCGCCCGCCCATGTCGCTTCTGCCCGGCGACCATCTGAGCGCCAATTACGCCGAGGCCATGGTCGGCGGCGTCGAAAGAGTGGTCGGCGTCAGCCTCGAGCGGCTGCTGTTCAACAGCTTCGTCGTGGCGCTCGCCATTGCCATCGGCAAGATCGTCATCTCGTTCCTGTCGGCCTTCGCCATCGTCTTCTTCCGCTTTCCCTTCCGCATGGGTTTTTTCTGGATGATCTTCATCACGCTCATGCTGCCGGTGGAGGTGCGCATTTTGCCCACCTACAAGGTCATCGTTGACCTCGGGCTGATCGACACCTATGCGGGGCTGACACTGCCGTTGATGGCATCTGCGACGGCGACGTTCCTGTTCCGGCAGTTCTTCCTGACCATTCCCGGCGAGCTGGTCGAGGCGGCGCGTATCGACAATGCCGGCCCCTTCCGCTTCATGCGCGATATTCTGCTGCCGCTGTCGAGAACCAATATCGCCGCCCTTTTCGTGATCCTGTTCATCTATGGCTGGACGCAATATCTCTGGCCGCTGCTCGTGACCAACGACGCCAAGATGAACACGATCATCATCGGCCTCAAGCGCATGGTGGATTTCACCGATGCTTCGACGCCCTGGAATTATGTGATGGTGACGGCGATCCTCGCCATCATCCCCCCGATTATCGTTGTGGTGCTGATGCAGCGCTGGTTCGTCAAAGGTTTGGTGGAGACCGAGAAGTAATGGCAAAAATTGCGCTGAAAGACGTCCGCAAGATCTATGGCGGCAATGTCGAGGCCATCAAGGGCGTGTCCATGGACATCGCCGACGGCGAAATGATCGTGCTGGTCGGCCCCTCCGGCTGCGGCAAATCCACCCTGCTGCGCATGATCGCCGGGCTGGAGGGCATTTCGGGCGGCCAGATCGTCATCGGCGACCGTGTCGTCAACGATCTCGAACCCTCCGACCGTGACATCGCCATGGTGTTCCAGAACTATGCGCTTTATCCGCATATGACGGTGCGCCAGAACCTTGCCTATGGCCTGAAGAACCGCAACACGCCGAAGGAGGAGATCGAGCGGCGCATCACCGAAGCGGCCAAGGCGCTGGAGATCGAGCCGTTCCTGGAGCGCAAGCCGCGCCAGCTTTCCGGCGGCCAGCGCCAGCGCGTGGCCATGGGCCGCGCCATCGTGCGCAAGCCGGCGGCCTTCCTGTTCGACGAACCGCTCTCCAACCTCGATGCCAAGCTGCGCGTGCAGATGCGGGTGGAAATCCGCCGCCTGCAACGTTCGCTCGCCACGACAAGCGTTTATGTGACCCATGACCAGATGGAGGCCATGACGCTCGCCGACCGGCTGGTGGTGCTGAACGCCGGCCGCATCGAGCAGATGGGCACGCCGATCGAGCTTTACGAAAAGCCGGCGACCACTTTCGTCGCAACCTTCATCGGTTCGCCCTCCATGAATCTTCTGGCGCACGGCACGGCTTCGTCCAATGGCTCCACCGGCTGGTCGGTGAACGGTGTTGCAGCACCGCAGACCGTCGCCACACTCGGCATTCGCCCGGAAGACATCACGCTTGCCACCGAAGCCCCGGCCGACGCCGCCTTCACCGGCACCGTGCAGGTGGACGCCGTGGAACTGGTGGGCGCGGAAAGCTACGTGCACGGCTCCTTCGCCGACGGCACCACCATCGTCTTCCGCGTCCACGGCCGCTCGCAACTGCGTATCGACGAAACGCTGAAGATCGCCGCACAGGCGAAGGATTTCCACCTGTTCGATGCGTCGGGCAAGCGAATCTGAGACATCCGAGCGTGATCGGCACCCGCCTTCCGGCGGGTGTCCGTTCACCTCTGAAAGCTTATCCGGCTATTTCACCACACCAGCTCCACCTGCGGCCGTCCGTTCGAGGTTTTCTCCACCGTGCGGCCAGAGGCATCGACATTGCAGTGGACGCGCTGCCGGAAGGCGGAGAAGCTTTCGAAGGTCACGACGTCGACCGGGTCATCGAGATGCAGGGTGAGCCGGTAACGCTCAGGATCACCGCCGAGTGACTGAACGCCGAGCACGGAGGCAACGAAAGGCTGACCGAGATAGAGGCCTTCCACTCTCGAACCCAGAAGATAGGGATTGAAGGCGGGGCGGTTGCCGGCTGCCGCGTGCAGGGTGTTCCAGTCGCGGAAGCCATATTGCGCGGCGATGAGTTCCAGCGCCTTGGAGTGGGTGATTGTCTGCCCCTGTTCCTCAAGAGCGATGCGCAGGCGTTTTGCCTGTTCTTTCAGCCCCTCAAGCGCGGGAAGCGGTTTGGACACGTTCATAACGGTTCTCCAACATTGACATGCCGAATTTTCCGAAGGGGGTCCGCGTTGCCATCGACGACATGCAAAACATGGGGATGACCGTTATCAAGGATAAGAGCTTCACCAGGGGCATAAATGCCTGCGGACGGCCGGGGCTCTCTGCCCGTGGCCGTCCGTATAACTCAGAACGGGCCGCCCGTCAAAGGCGGCGCTGAAGCGCGCCCCGGGATCAGAAGCGATAGGTGATACCGGCACCGATCAGCCAGGGATCGAGCCTGGCCTTGCCGCTGATCGGCGTGCCGCCCAGTTCGGCGGTCCAGTCGGTCTTCAGGAAGATTTTTTTCACGTCGAAGTTCACGCCCCAATGTTCGTCGAGCATATAGTCGAAACCGACCTGCACGGCAGCACCGAGCTTGTTCTTGACGTCAAGATTGCTGAAACCGGGCTGTTCGGACTGGTTGTAGAACAGCGAATAGTTCACGCCCGCACCGATATAGGGCTTGAAGGCGCCGAAGTCGGTGAAGTGATATTGCAGCGTCAGCGTCGGCGGCAGCAGCCATGTCTTGCCGACCGGCGTGCCGGCCAGCACGCCCTCACCGTTGATCTTGGCGTAGGTGGTGCCGAGAATGAGTTCAGCGGCAAAATTCGGCGTGAAGAAATAGGTGATGTCGAGTTCCGGAATCACCGTATCCGAATAGGAGAGGCCGGCACCCGGCACACCATCGACGCTGCCGCTGTCATTGGTGATGACGCCGAGACCGCGCACGCGCAGCATCCACGGGCTTGCCGCCGCAATCGCCTCTTCGGCGGTGGGCGCCGGGGCGGCCGGGGTCAGATCGGCGGCCATGGCATTGGCCGATACCAGCATCGCCGCAGCGCTAACCGCGACGCCGGCAAGCAAGGCGGTTCTTTTGTTCCTGTTCGTCATTCCATCTCTCCTTTAGCGCAGCCTGAATCCGTTCGGACATTCCCCAGGGCGCGTCTCACCTTCTCGAACCGGCGCATCGGAACTTGCCGATGCCGCAGCCGTCACCGGGCAACCCAGAAACCGGCTGATGACGGCTGGCTGCGAATCCTCGGTGCCACGACCGTCACGGCCACTATGGCGAAGGGCGGGAGACACCGATTGAGATGGATCAAACCGTTACGGCATTGACCAATGCAGAGGACGTACGGCTGGAGATTGTGACAATTGCGCAACAACAGGAGGCGGGAGACCGGCGCAAGATCGCCATGGACAGCGCACAAAAAAGGCGGGAGATGATCCCCCGCCCCGGCTTTTCAACAATGGACTTGCGCGTCAGACGTAACGATTGACGACGTTTTCCAGATATTCCTGACGACCGGATTTCGGCTCGGGATTGATATCCTCCCGCTCCACCAGCGCGGTAATTTCGTCGAGCTTCAATTCGCCGCGCAGCATCTTCTGGGCCTCCGGCGAATCCCACTTGGCATAACGCTCCGCAAGCGGCTTCGACAGCGCGCCGTCCTCGACCATCTTCGCCGCCGCCTTCAGGCCCCGGGCGCAGCAATCCATGCCGCCGATATGACCGATCAGCAGGTCCTGCGGATCGAGCGACTGGCGACGCAGCTTGGAATCGAAATTGGTGCCGCCATTCTTGAAGCCGCCACCGGCAAGCACGTGGTAATAGGCGAGCGCCATTTCCGGCACGTTGTTGGGGAACTGGTCGGTATCCCAGCCGGACTGGTAATCGTTGCGGTTCATGTCGATGGAGCCGAAAATGCCGAAGGCATTGGCCATGGCCAGCTCATGTTCGAAGGAATGGCCGGCAAGGATGGCATGCCCCTGCTCGATATTGACCTTCACTTCCTTTTCCAGACCGTTCTTCTGCAGGAAGGCGTAAACGGTGGCGACATCATAGTCATACTGGTGCTTTGTCGGCTCCTGTGGTTTCGGCTCGATCAGGATCGTGCCCTCAAAGCCGATCTTGTATTTATATTCCACCACCAGATTGAGGAAACGGCCAAGCTGGTCAAGCTCACGCGACAGATCGGTGTTGAGCAGGGTTTCGTAACCTTCGCGGCCGCCCCACAGAACATAATTCGCGCCGCCGAGCTTCTTGGTGGCATCCATGCAGGTCTTCACCGTGGCGGCGGAGAATGCAAAGACATCCGGGTCCGGATTGGTTGCCGCACCGGACATGAAGCGGCGGTTGGAGAAGAGGTTCGCCGTGCCCCACAGCAGCTTCACGCCGGTCTGGGCCTGCTTTTCGGCAAAATAATCAACGATCTCGTTGAGGTTCTTCGTGTTTTCAGCAAAGTTTTTGCCTTCCGGGCGCACATCGGCGTCGTGGAAGCAATAAAACGGCGAACCGAGCAGCGAGAAGAATTCGAAGGCCACATCGGCCTTCAGCTTCGCCGCCTGCATCGTATCTTCGAACCATGGGCGCAGGAACGTCTGGCCACCGAAGGGGTCACCGCCCGGCCAGGTGAAGGTGTGCCAGTAGGCCACCGCGAAACGCAGGTGATCTTCCATGCGCTTGCCGGCGACGATCTCATCGGGGTTGTAATGGCGGAAGGCCAGCGGGTTGGTGCTGTCGGGGCCTTCATATTTGATCTTGGCGATGTCGCCGAAGAAACCTGTGCTCATGGTGATCCTCCTTGGTGGGTTTAGATGGTGTTCTGAAATTTCAGGGTCGGCGTTTGTCGCTCACCCCCCTCTGTCCTGCCGGACATCTCCCCCTCAAGGGGGGAGAACGACACGCGGCTACGTCTTGTCCTCACGCGAGGTTGAAGATGGAGCGAGAGATACCGTCCTGCCAATCTCCCCCCTTGAGGGGGAGATGCCCGGCAGGGCAGAGGGGGGTAAACCACACACTCCGCATCTCAATGCGAAAGCGCCCGAATAGCCGGATAAAGCGCATGATACCGCCGATAAGCCTCCTCATAGGCCCCAGCCAGATCAGCCACCGGCTCGATCGTCCGCGCCGTCTCCGGCTGCGAGCAAACCGCCACCGGATCAGCCCCTGTCGCGGCGATGAGGCCAAGACGGGCCGCACCGAAGGCCGCGCCGAAATCGCCCTCTGCCGGAATATCCACCGGCACGCCGAGCGAGGTGGCGATCGAGGCCAGCCAATAGGCCGAACGCGAACCGCCGCCGATGGCGGTGACACGCGAAATCGAGGTGCCGGCAGATTTCAGCGCTTCGAGATTGTCGCGGATGGCAAAGCTGACACCTTCCAGAACGGCCTGTGTCAGCGCCTTGCGGTCACTTTCATGCGAAAGACCGATGAAGGAGCCGCGAATGGCTGCGTCATTATGCGGGGTGCGCTCGCCGGAAAGATAGGGCGCGAAGGTAACGCCGGTCGGCGCAAGCAGCGTTTCGCCGAGCTCGCCGGTCAGATCGGCGGCGGATTGCCCGGTGAGGCGCGAATACCAGTTCAGCGCATCGGTGGCGGAGAGGATGACGCCCATCTGGTGCCAGGTGTTGGGCAGCGCATGGCAAAAAGCATGCACGGCGCTTTCCGGCTTCGGCAGATAGGAGGCATTGGCGGCGAAGAGCACGCCGGATGTGCCGAGCGATACGAAGGCATGGCCTTCCTTCACCGTGCCCATGCCGCAGGCGGAAGCGGCATTATCACCCGCACCGCCGGCCACCACGGTGCGGCCGGAAATGCCCCATTCGGACGCGAGTTCGGCGCGCAGCACGCCCGCCTCATCCGTGCCTTCCACCAGCGACGGCATGTGTTTTTCATCAAGGCCGGTGGCGGCGAGAAGTTCGGACGACCATTTGCGCGCGCCGGTATCGAGCCACGAGGTGCCGGCGGAGTCCGACATTTCCGAGATATATTCGCCCGTCAGCCACAGACGGAGATAATCCTTCGGCAGCAGCACCTTCGCCACTTTCGCGAAGATTTCAGGCTCGTTCTTCGCCACCCAGGCAAGCTTTGGCGCGGTGAAGCCAGGGAAGACGATATTGCCTGTTATCTTGCGGAAACGCGGATCGGCGTCGAGTGCGGCAGCCTCGGCATGGGAACGTGTGTCGTTCCACAGGATGCAGGGGCGCAGCACCTTGCCGGCCGCGTCGATCAGCGTCGCGCCATGCATCTGGCCGGAAAGGCCGATGCCCCTGACGGCGGCAAGCTCCTTCGGGAACTTCTGCTTCAGGCCGGCAACGGCGGTTTTCGTGGCGGCGATCCAGTCCGCCGGGTCCTGTTCCGACCAGCCGTGATGCGGACGCGAAACCTCCAGCGAGCCATTGGCCGAACCGACAATCTTCTGATCGCCATCCATCAGCAGGGCTTTGACGCCTGAAGTGCCAAGGTCGAGACCGAGATACATGTATTTCTCCATTCCGGCGCTCCATGCGCCACTTTCAGCGTTTTTTAAAAGTCACCGCATTTCCGGATGGAAAACCGGCGGCCACTTTTCCTGGAAATGCTTGTCAGGGCAGATTGTCCCTGAGGAATATGTCGATACGGATACGTTCCTGCGCAGCGATGACCGCCTGGCCGTCCGCACGTGCCTTCAACACGCGGATGGCGCTGCGCACCTCGTGGCCGGCATCCTGATTGAGCACGGCGTCAAGCACGCCTTCCCGCAGCGCATTGGCGGTGTTTTCCGTCAGTTCGTGGGCAATGACCGACAGCGGCCTTTCACCGCCGGCTGCTCGCAGCGCCCGGATGAGGCCGCGATTACCGGCGCCGAGGCTGTAGATGCCTGACAGTGCGGCATTGCCGAGCGCTCCGGCAACCAGCGCCTCGACGGTTGCCGGGTCATCCTTGCCCTCCAGCACCGGCAGAAGCCGCAATTGCGGAAATTCGGCTTCGATGACGGCACGAAACCCTTCCAGACGTTCGCGATGGTCACGCACCAGCATGGAGCCGGCGACAACAACGATATCGCCGCCATGGCCGGAGAGGAAGCGTCCCAGCAGGCTCGCCGCCGTGCGCCCGGCCGCAACGTTGTCCACGCCGGCATAGTGGTCGCGGCGCGAGCCGGAAAGATCGGAAACCAGCGTCACCGTGGCGATACCGTCTTCCGCCAGCCGGTCGGCGGCTTGCGCCACATCCTCGGAATCGGTGGCGACGAAGGCAACACCAGACGGTTTTTCCCGCCGCGCCACTTCCAGCGCCTCGGTCAGCGCGGCGGCATTGAAGGGCGGCACCTCGATGATGCGGATCGCCGTGCGTTCCAGATGGGCACGGGTGGCGGCGGCCCGGACCTCGGTGCGAAGCGTCGCCATGAAGGAATTGTCGTTGCCCGGCAGGATGAAGACCAGCGAATAATTACGGCCCTTGGCCAGATTGGCGGCGGCGATATCGCGCACATAACCAAGCTCGGCAATTGCCGCCTCCACGCGGGCGCGGGTGGCGGCGTGGACGCCCGGACGCATGTTCAGCACCCGGTCGATGGTGGCGAGGCTGACGCCCGCGCGCTCGGCAATATCATGGACTGTCGGCTTCATGGCGCCTCCCCCTTGCCCTTGAATATCCAGCTTTGGGGCCGAGGTAAACCGAAAAATGATGTACGTACCTCATATTTCGTGGAAAGGCGGTATCGGGTTGGCGGCTCTTGGTGAAACGGTGCTGCTTGTTTCTTCTCCCCGAGAGGGAGAAGGTGGCCCGAAGGGTCGGATGAGGGGGCGACGCCAGCGATAAACCGCACCCTCGCCCCCTCATCCCGCTACCGCGGACTTCTCCCCGGCGGGGAGAAGAAATATGCCGTGCCCGCTCGCCCCATAGCCACTGCGCCAGCAGGCAGACAAAAAAGGGGCCGTCATTTCCGACGGCCCCAGCTCTGCGGTGGATGGGAGGGGATTTTTATCAGTGCGCCGCGTCTGGCGGCGGCGCTGCCTTGGGTTTCTGGATCAGGATCGTCATGAAGATCAGGCTGCCGAACAAAAGCGTCAGCGCGAAGAACACATCCGCGAAAGCCAGTATCCATGCCTGCTGCGAGACCATGCCGACCAGTTTCTTGATCGCGACGGAAGCGCCGTCCAGCCCGTAGGAATCATAGTTGGCGCCGACATTGTTCAGCCATTCCAGCGCCTGCGGATTGGAGTAGCTGATATGTTCCGCCAGCCGCACATAATGATCATCGGTGCGCTGCGACAGCATGGTGTTGATGACCGCAAGGCCAACCGCGCCACCGAGGTTACGGGTGAGGTTGAACAGGCCGGACGCATTGCGGATGCGGGCGGGCGGCAGCGTGCCGAGCGCGATGTTGTTGATCGGCACCATGCACATCATCAGGCCGAAACCGCGCAGGATCTGCGGGATCAGCAGTTCATAGAAGTCCCAGTCGGTCGTCACATAGGTCATGATCCATGTGCCGCAGCCGAAGCTGATGAAGCCGATGGCCATCATCGCGCGCGGATCGAGCTTGGTGGAGACCTTGCCGGCGATCGGCGCGGTGAAGAACATGGCAAGACCTGACACGAACATGGTCTCGCCGATCATCAGCGCATCATATCCCCTCACCCGGCCGAGATAGAGCGGATAGAGATAGGTCAGCCCGTAAAGCCCGATACCCATGACGAAGGAGAACAGCGAGCCGATGGAGAAGTTGCGGTCCGTGAAGGCGCGGATATCCACGACAGGGAATTCCACCTTGAAGGCACGCCAGAAGAACACGACCGCGCCGATGACCATGGCGACCGTTCCCAAGACGATATGCTCGTCGTTGAACCAGTCCTTGTTGTTGCCCTCTTCCAGCACATATTCCAGCGAGCCGAGGAAGACGGCCATGGAGATCAGCCCCCACCAGTCGAACTTCTTCCAGAGCGACTTTTCCGGCTTGTCGAAATCGATCAGGCTCCAGGTGAGGATCGTGACGATGATGCCGGGAATGATGTTGACGAGGAACAGCCAGTGCCAGGAAAAGGCATTGGAGAGATAACCGCCAACCGTCGGGCCGATGGTCGGCGCAAGCGTTGCGACGAGACCGATGATCGGCGAGACGACGGAGCGCTTCGACGGCGGAAAGATGGTGAAGGCGGCCGCAAAGACTGACGGGATCATGCCGCCGCCGATAAAGCCCTGGATCGCACGATAGACGATCATCTGGTCGATATTGGTGGCGGTGGCGCAGAGCGCGCTCGAAATCGTGAAACCGGCCGCACAGGTGGCAAACAGCACGCGCGTGGACAGGATGCGCGCCAGCGTGCCCGACAGCGGGATCATGATGACTTCGGCGATCAGATAGGAGGTCTGCACCCAGGCGATCTCATCCGAGCCGGCGCCGAGGCCGGCCTGGATTTCCGCCAGCGAGGCGGAGACGATCTGGATATCGAGAATGGACATGAACATGCCGAAGACCATCGCGAAGAACGCGATGAGTCTGCGCCTGTCCATCGGGGGATCGGCGGGGATGGACGCCCCGCCCGTACCGACAACCGTAGCCGCCATGATCTTGCCCTCAACGAAGCCTTATTTGGCCTGCGGGTTGGCTTGCGCCGTTTTCGTGGTTTCCGGCGCCGTGCGGGTATCGACATCGACAACGACACTGAGGCCCGCGCGGAGGTTATGCTTTTCAAGGTCTTCCCTGGAGAAGACGATACGAACAGGCACGCGCTGGATAACCTTGGTGAAGTTGCCCGTGGCGTTTTCCGGCGGCAACATGGAGAAGACCGAGCCGGAGCCGGGCGAGATCGACTGCACCGTGCCTTCGATCGTCGCATCGTCAAAGGCATCCACATGCACGCGCACCTTCGAGCCGGGCACGACGCGGGCAAGCTGCGTTTCCTTGAAATTGGCGTCGATATACAGCTCGTTCATCGGCACCAGCGAAGCCAGACGCTTGCCGACCGAAACCAGATCGCCCGTCTGAACCGCCAGATTGCCGATGACGCCGTCATAAGGCGCCTTCAGAACCGTGAAGGAAAGATCGCGGGCCGCCTTGTCGCGGGAAAGCTGCAGCGAGCGAATGGTGCTCTCCGCTTCCTCACGCTGGGCGCGCAGAAGCTCGACATTGGCCTTGGCCGAGGTAATGGCGGCATCGCCGGCCACGGCATTGGCCTTGGCCTGATCCAGCGCCACCTGGGCATTGTCGGAGGCGGCGACCGTGCCGACATCCTTGGCCTGCAGCTCGCTGGCGCGCTTCTGGGTGATTTCAGCGCCGCGAAGGGCGGCATCCAGCGAACCCTTCTGGGCAACGGCCTGCTCCAGCGATGCTTCCCCGCCGACGATCTGCGCGTCGATGCGCTTCAGCGACAGTTCCTCGGTGCGGATCTGCGCCTCGGCCTGTTCCAGGGCAATGCGGTAATCGCCGTCATCCAGCGTCACCAGCGGATCGCCCGCCTTGACTTCCTGGTTTTCGACCACATTCACCTTGGCAACGTAACCGGAAACCTTCGGCGCGATGACGGCGATGTCACCTTCTATATAGGCATCGTCAGTCGATACCATGAAGCGGCCGTCGATCCACCAGTTGTAGCCATACCAGCCGGCACCGGCGAGAAGCGCGATGGCGATGACCGGCAGAAGCGGCGAACGCTTCTTCTGCTTCGGCGCGGGCGTGGCCTGGGGCTGCTGCGGCGGGGCCTCTGCCGGCTTTGCGGGAGAGGTCTCGGCCTTGGCGGAAACATCCGCCTCTTCCGCATCGTTGACGGCGCGAACCGCGCTATTCTTCTGGGCCGACATGAGAATGTACCGTGATAGATTGAAGAAAGTTTTTCGAACTGAACCGTTCGGTTCGATTGACATAATCTCTTTCCTGACACATATCAAGTGTTATCGAACCGATTGGTTCGACGTCTGGTTAATTTTTTTTACGCCATTGCAGTGCTAGGAGGCGATAACGATGGCAGGGGAAGACATGGATATGGAAGCGGACACGGAAACGGGCTGTCCCGGAAATCCCGCCGGGCGTTTTGCGGCGGGTGAGGATCCGGCAAAACGCGAACAGATTCTGGCGGGCGCCTGGCGTGTGTTCAAGCGCAAGGGCTTCGATGCCGCCAGCATGAACGACATTACCCGGGAAGCGGGCGTTTCCAAGGGCACGATCTATGTCTACTTCTCCAACAAGGAAGATCTGTTCGCCGCCCTCGTCGACCAGCATCGTCAGGAATTCGCCACCTCCATGCGCAACATTCTGGCCGGCACCGAAGAGGTGCGCGAAGGCCTGAAGCAGTTCGGCAAGGCCTTCGCCAACAAGATGATCTGTTCAGACATGGTCCCGGCCATGCGCTCTGTCATCGGCGTCATCGACCGCATGCCGAAGCTGGCGCAGCGTTTCTTCATCGCAGCGCCCAACAATGTCCGCACCGTGCTTCAGGATTTCATCGAGCACCATGTGGCGCTCGGACACCTGAAAGTCGACGATGTCGAGCTTGCCGCGCGGCAATATATAGAGCTTTCCACCGGCACCTTCTTCAAGCTGCGCCTGTTCGGGGAGATCGATGGCCCGGTTCCCGAGGAGGAACTGGACCGGGTGATCACCAGCGCCATCACGGTATTCATGGCCGCTTACGGAACCAACAGGGCCTGACTTCATTCAGCAACGGCATCAGCGCCGATACGCGGTCTGCGCGAAATTTCGATGAAATCTTGCGTGGCGGAGCCTTCATCTCCTTGTTTCTCGCGTATTGCGCTATAAATTCCACCCGCCGAATGTTTCGGCTGGCCTGTTGCTGAAAGGAAATTCCCCCTGATGGAGTCCGTTCTCCCGCTTCTGTCTGATCCCGCCGCCTGGGTGGCGCTTGTCACCCTGGTGGTCATGGAGGTCGTGCTCGGCATCGACAACCTGATCTTCATCTCGATTCTGACCAACAAGCTGCCGCCGGAGCAGCGCGAAAAAGCCCGCAAGATCGGCATTGGTCTTGCGCTCATCATGCGCCTCGGCCTGCTCGGCACCGTCGCATGGATCGTGCAGCTCACCACGCCGGTCTTTGAGGTTTTCGGCCACGCCTTCTCCTGGAAGGACATGATCCTGATCGCCGGCGGTCTCTTCCTGATGTGGAAGGCGACCAAGGAAATCCACCACAATGTCGATCCTGAAGACCACAAGGAGGACATGGTGGGCGGCCCGGTGGCGATGGGCTTCAGCGCCGCCATCGGCCAGATCCTGCTGCTCGACCTCGTCTTTTCGGTGGACAGCATCATCACCGCCGTCGGTATGACGCCGCATCTGCCAATCATGATCGTTGCCGTCGTCGTCGCCGTCGCGGTGATGCTGCTCGCCGCAACCCCGCTCGCCAACTTCATCGAGCGCAACCCCACCATCGTCATGCTGGCGCTCGCCTTCCTGATGATGATCGGCACGACACTGATTGCCGAAGGCATGGGCTTCCATGTTCCGAAGGGTTACGTCTATGCCGCCATGGCGTTTTCGGCGCTGGTGGAACTGCTCAACATGCTGGCCCGCAATGCGCGGCGAAAGAAAAAACAGCCGCACTGACGGCCGCAACGACTGGCAGGGCCCGCCGCATGCGGGCCTTGCACCACCAATCCCGGACAAAGCGTGGCCGACATCCCGCCCCCCCCCGGAGGGGAAGAGAACATGGCTTTCGTCATCAAAGCGGAAATCTCAAATCCCGACGCGGAAACCTTCGCATTCGCCGCGCAAAAAACCATGTATGGCGGCAAGACCATAACGGAAGGCGACACCGTTTTTCTGTTTGCCAGTGAAAATGAGGGCGGGCATGGTCTCCTCGCGCGCGGCACGGTGACAAGCGCCCAGGCAGTTGCCCGCAAACCCGGCATCGCGCGACAGACACCCCGGGGTCGATCTCACCATAAAACGAACCGCAACCGCCCTGCATCCGCTGGGTCGTGCGGAACTGCGCGATTTCCGCGACTGGCACGACGGACAGCCCGGAACCGAACTCAATTTCAAGCTTTACCGCCAGGCGACAGACAAGGTCGTCGGCATCTCTGACGGCGCGGCGCGTTATATCGACGCTTTTTTCAGACAATGAAACGATATGCGCCTGTGGGGGAACTCCCGCCGCGCACTTGCGTTGATGGATACGCCCCTTACAAAAAAGCAGATACGATTCCATTTCCCCGCCTGCGAAAGTAACCCGCACAGATGACGACAGACCAGATTCTCGCCTTCACCGTCATCGCCGGCATGATGGTCGCGTTCATCTGGGACAGGCTGCGCTACGATGTCGTCGCCTGCAGTGCGCTGCTCGTGGCCGTGGCACTCGGCGTCGTGCCTTTCGAGAAGGCCTTCTCCGGTTTTTCCGACGATATCGTCATCATCGTGGCCAGCGCGCTGATCGTCAGTTCGGCTGTCGCCCGCTCGGGCGTCGTCGATATGACGATCAAGAAATATTTCCCCGAAATGCACTCCAAGAGCCTGCAGCTCGCCTTTCTGATGATCGTCGTTGCCGTCATGTCCGCCTTCATCAAGAATATCGGCGCGCTCGCCATCATGATGCCGGTTGCCTTCCAGTTCGCCCGCAAATCCGGCAGCCCCGTCTCCTATTATCTGATGCCGATGGCCTTCGCCGCGCTGCTGGGCGGGTTGATGACGCAGATCGGCACCTCGCCCAACATCGTCGTCTCGCGGCTGCGCGAGGAAATGACCGGGCAGAGTTTTTCGATGTTCGACTTCACCCCCGTCGGCGCGGGACTGACCGTCATCGGCATCATCTTCCTGACCTTCGGTTACCGGCTGCTGCCGGTGCGCAACCGCCAGCAGGCATCGGTGGAGGATATTCTCGACCAGTCGGCCTATACCGCCGAAGCCACCCTGCCCGCCGACAGCACCCACGCGGAAAAGCCGCTGCGCGAATTGCTGAAACAGGCCGACGGCGATGTGATCGCCAGCACCATCCTGCGCGGACCGCGGCGCATCTCCCCCTTCCCCGACGTGACGCTGAAGGCGGGTGACACGATTCTTCTTGAAGGCAGCCCGGAGGGGCTGGACCGCATCGTCTCGCAGGCGAAGCTGCTGCTTTCCGGCAAGCCGCTGACGGAGAACGGCCAGAAAACCACCGATCTCATTTCCATGGAAGCGGTGATCAGCAATGAATCGGTGCTGAGCGGCATTTCCGCGCGCGAGCTTTCGCTCTCCTATACGCGCGGCGTCAATCTGATCGCGGTGAGCCGGCGCGGCCAGCGCGTCAGCCAGCGGCTCTCCGAGCTGACATTGCAGGCGGGCGACGTCATTCTTTTGCAGGGCAGCCGCAAGAACCTGCCGCAGGTATTGCAGGAATTTTCGCTCTTGCCGCTGGCGCAGCGGGAAATCCTGCTGGGCGTGCAGCGCCGCGCGCTTTTGCCGGTCATCGTGCTTGCCGCCGCCATGATTGCCGCCGGCAGCGGGCTGGTGCCGGTCTCCGTCGCCTTTTTCGCCGCCGCCTTCCTGATGATCGTGGTCGGCGCCATCCCGCTCACCGAAGTCTATAAATCCATCGACGGGCCGATCCTCGTCATGCTCGCCGCCCTCATTCCCGTCAGCGACTCGCTCCGCACCAGCGGGGCGAGCGAACTGATCGCCGCCTGGCTCGGCCAAGCAGCGCAGGGGCTGCCGCCCTTTGCGGCGCTCGGCATGATCCTGCTCACCGCCATGGCGGTGACGCCCTTCCTCAACAATGCCGCCACCGTGCTGGTCATGGCCCCCATCGCCGCCGGTTTCGCCACCACGCTCGGGTTTCGGCCGGAAGCTTTCCTGATGGCGGTGGCGATCGGCGCCGGCTGCGATTTCCTCACCCCCATCGGCCACCAGTGCAATACGCTGGTCATGGGCCCGGGCGGCTACCGCTTCAGCGACTATCCGCGACTTGGCCTGCCGCTGTCGATCATGATCGTCATTGCCAGCATTCCGATGCTGCTTTACGTCTGGCCGGTCAACTAGGCGCGGCTCGCCTCGGGGAAGACGGCGCAAGCTCCTTATTTCCTTGACGCCTGCGGCATAATATGGCCTAAGCCGGAGCCGAACGGGAATGTGCAAAAGGCGCTTTATTTGTGCCTTTCGACATGATTTCCTGCCGCATCCAAACGAAAACTTCGTGATATACGGGTGAAACCACCCATATTTCAGCCACGTCCACGACGAGTGAATTTCATGACCACTTCCGGCGTTCGCGTCCGCATCGCACCTTCCCCCACCGGCGAGCCGCATGTCGGCACCGCCTATATCGCGCTGTTCAACTATCTCTTCGCCAAGAAACACGGCGGCGAGTTCATCCTGCGCATCGAGGATACCGACGCCACCCGCTCGACCCTCGAATATGAGCAGAAGGTGCTGGAAGCCCTGCGCTGGACCGGCCTCACCTGGTCGGAAGGCCCCGATGTCGGCGGCCCTTACGGCCCCTACCGCCAGTCGGAACGCAAGGCCATGTACTGGCCCTATGCCGAGGAATTGCTGGAAAAAGGCCATGCCTTCCGCTGTTTCTGCACGCCCGAGCGGCTGGAGCAGATGCGCGAGGCGCAGCGCGCCGCCGGCAAGCCGCCGAAATATGATGGCCATTGCCTGAACCTCAAGGCCGAGGAAGTTACCGCCCGCGTTGCCGCCGGCGAGGCCAATGTCGTGCGCATGAAAATCCCGACCGAAGGTTCGTGCGATTTCCATGACGGCGTTTATGGCGATGTCTCGATCCCCTGGGATTCGGTCGACATGCAGGTGCTGATCAAGGCCGACGGCATGCCGACCTATCACATGGCCAACGTCATCGACGACCATCTGATGAAGATCACCCATGTGGCGCGTGGCGAAGAATGGCTGGCCTCCGTGCCCAAGCACATCCTGCTTTACCGTTATTTCGGCTGGGAACAGCCCACGTTCATGCATCTCTCGCTGATGCGCAACGCCGACAAGTCGAAGCTTTCCAAGCGCAAGAACCCGACCTCGATCTCCTATTATTCCGCGCTCGGTTACCTGCCGGAAGCACTGATGAACTTCCTTGGCCTGTTCTTCATCCAGATCGCCGAAGGCGAAGAACTTCTGACCATGGACGAGCTGGCGGCGAAGTTCGATCCGGAAGCGCTGTCCAAGGCCGGCGCCATCTTCGATATCCAGAAGCTGGACTGGCTGAACGGCCGCTGGCTGCGCGAGAAGCTCTCCCCGGAAGAGTTCATTGCCCGCACGCTGGAATGGGCGATGGAAAATGCCCGCCTGACCGAAGGCCTGAAGCTTGCCCAGAGCCGCATTTCGAGACTCGGCGAATTGCCGAACCTCGCCGGCTTCCTGCTGGCGAGCGATGTCGGCCTGACGCCGGCTTCCTTTGCCGGGCTGAAGAGCAAACCGGAGGAAATTCACGAGATCCTCACCACGGTTGCCGCAGACCTCGAGAAGATGCCTGACTGGAACGTGGAAGCGATCGAGGCCGAGTTGCGCGATGTGGCCGAACGCACCGGCAAGAAGCTGCGCGTCGTGACACCGCCGCTCTTCGTCGCCGTCTCCGGTTCCTCGCGCTCGCTGCCGCTGTTTGACTCGATGGCGCTGCTCGGCCGCTCCGTGGTGCGCCAGCGGTTGAAGATGGCGATTGCCGTTGTGGCCACGATGGTTGGCAGCGGAAGCTGATAGTTATGTGCTGGCGGTGACGGCAGCATCCTAGAATACGGCCCTCTGCCTGGGGCTCATCCCCCTCTGCCCTGCCGGGCATCTCCCCCTCAAGGGGGGAGATCGACAAGTGGCTGACACCTTGCCCATGGAACGGGCGGGCGCGGCATCTGATCTCCCCCCTTGAGGGGGAGATGCCCGGCAGGGCAGAGGGGGGTGAGCCCAGAACGCAAAGGCCACCCGCAACGAACAAGCCCGCTAAAGGCGAACACAATGAACGACAAGACGACCGAAACCACCGCCCTCTCCTCCGACGCAACAGAAGTGCGCCGCCAGAAACTCGCGCTGCTGCGCGAACAGATCGGCGATGTCTATCCGGCGCATTTCCACCGCACGCTGACCAATGCGGAGCTGGCGGAAAAATATGCCGATATCGAAGCCGACGTCGAAACCGGCGATACGGTGACGGTGGCCGGTCGCGTTTATTCCTCGCGCAATTCCGGCATGTTCATGGATATCCATGACGCCTCCGGCAAGGTGCAGATCTTCTCCCACAAGGATACGACGCCGGAAGCGGCGCGCAACCTGCTGCCGATGATCGATATCGGCGACATCATCGGCGTCACCGGCAAGGTGCGCCGCACCAAGCGTGGCGAGTTGACGATCAATGCCGAAGAAATCACCATGCTGACGAAGTCGCTGCTGCCGATGCCCGAAAAGTGGCACGGCGTCTCCGACATCGAGCTGCGTTACCGCAAGCGTCATCTGGACATCCTCTCCAACGAGGAATCCAAGCTGCGCTTCCTGCAACGCTCGAAGATCCTGTCCGGCATACGCCGCTTCATGGAGGCCGAAGGCTTCCTCGAAGTGGAAACGCCGATGCTGCAGACCATCTATGGCGGCGCGACGGCCGATCCGTTCAAGACCTTCCACAACACGCTGAAGATGGACATGTATCTGCGCATCGCGCCGGAACTGTTCCTGAAGCGCACGCTGGTTTCGGGCCTGACCGACAAGGTCTTTGAAATCAACCGCAACTTCCGCAACGAAGGCGTTTCCACAAGGCACAATCCTGAATTCACCATGATGGAGTGCTATTGGGCCTATGCCGATTACGAAGACATCATGGGTCTCGTGGAGCGGCTGTTCGAGACGCTGGCGATTGCCCTGCACGGCACGACCGAAGTGGAATTCCAGGGCCAGACGATCTCCTTCAAGGGCCCGTTCAAGCGCGTGCCGATGCCCGACGCGGTGAAGGAAGCGACCGGTATCGACTTCCTCGCCATCAAGACCGACGAAGAAGCCCGCGCCGCCGCCAAGGCCGCCGGTTTTGCCGTCGAGAAGGACTGGACCTGGGGCGAATGCCTTGCCTTCATCTTCGAAGAAAAGGTTGAGGGCACACTGATCCAGCCGAGCCACGTCACGCATTTCCCGAAGGACATCTCGCCCTTCGCCAAGGAAGTGCCGGGCGAACCGCGCCTCGTCGAGCGTTTCGAAAGCTATTGCAACGCCTGGGAAGTGGGCAATGCCTTCTCCGAACTCAACGATCCGGAAGAGCAGCGCCGCCGCATGGTGGAGCAGCTGGAACAGGCGCACGCCCGCGGCGAAAAGGACAAGCAGCTGGACGACGAATTCCTCGACGCCATCGACCAGGGCATGCCGCCCGCCGGCGGCCTCGGCATCGGCGTCGACCGCCTGATCATGCTGCTCACCAACGCCCCGTCGATCCGCGACGTCATCCTCTTCCCGGCCCGCCGCAACAAGGCGGATTGATCGGACGAAACCGGGGGCGGCCTCACGGCCGCCTTCCACTCCCCGATTTTCTCGCGAGTGGCGAAGGGGCGTATTTTCTTGACGTCATCCTTGGGCTTGTCCCAAGGATCTAATCACGTCCAACAAAATCAATCCGTTGCAGATCCTCGGGACAGGCCCGAGGATGACGTCGGAGAGTGTGGCGAGGTTTCGCCCCATTTATCTGCCGGTTTTCCTCTCCATAGATAGACCCCGCAAGTAACTACCCGGCTTTCAGTGAACGGATCGCCTAGGTTTATTTAACTTTCAGTAGAATATACTGGCGGCATAACCTCAACCTGTGATACCCATTCTTCATCATTCGCATTGTGTTTGACGGCTTTCGATCAAGAGCCGCCGGGGGAGATACGCATGCCTGAGAATGAGCTTCCCAAATACCAGCCCGATATGTTTGCAACGCCTGAGAAGGAATGCGACGTGGTGATGAAGGGGGGCATCACCTCCGGTGTCGTTTACCCCTATGCCGTTCTGGAACTGGCGCGCCGGTATCGCTTCCGCTCGATAGGCGGCACATCGGCCGGGGCGATTGCCGCCGCTTTCGCGGCAGCGGCGGAATATTCCCGCACCGTCAGGGGCGATCCTGACGGGTTCATCCGCCTGCAGGCCCATTGCGATACGATACCGTCCATTCTGGGCAGGCTTTTCCAGCCGGAGCGCCGTTTTCGCCCGCTGATGCGTTACCTGTTATGGGCGCAGGCCGGCGGCTGGCCCGGCAAGGTACTGGGCCTGCCCTTGGCTTTTCCGCTCGCCTCGCTGGCGGGCATCGTCATCGGCGCCGGCCTGTTATGGGCCATGGGTGGCAACTACGCCGGGTCCGTTCTCGGCGGGTTTGTCGGACTGGTGGCAGCGATCCTCATTCAGGTCCTGTGGCTGGTTTTACACCGGTTGCCGCAGGAAGGCTTCGGTTTCTGCTCGGGGCTGACGGTTTCGGGCGCGGATGTTCCCGGCCTTACGGACTGGCTTCACGCATCGATCCAGGACATTGCTTTCGGCAGCCAGGCCGCGACAGCGCCGCCTTTGACCTTTGGCGATCTCGTCGGCGACGACCCGGAAAAGCCGGTCATCAACCTGAAGATGGTCACGACGAACCTGTCGATGCGGCGGCCGCACACGCTACCGAACACCAATCTCATGGTGGCTTACGACCCGAAGGAATGGGGCCAGCTGTTTCCCGCCGGCGTGATGAACTGGCTGAAGCAGATCGCAACGCCGGGCGGCCCCTTTCCCGAACTCAAGGCTTTTCCGGAGCCCGACCAGTTGCCAGTCATCATCGCGACGCGCATGAGCCTGAGTTTCCCGGTCCTGTTCAAGGCCATTCCGGCCTATACCAATGATCGCGGCACGCTTGATATCGTGCGACGTCTCAGTGGCGACGCTCGGCCCGTCATGAAGGCGAAAATCTGGTTCTCCGACGGCGGGATCAGCAGCAATTTTCCCATTCACCTTTTCGATGCCCTGCTTCCGTCACGTCCCACCTTCGCACTCAGCCTCGATGAATTGCCGAAACCCATCGCCGCCAGCATGAAGCGCGTGACTATCCCGCAGGCGGCGGGCGAAGGGATCGGCGTGCCCGTTCACAAGATGGAAAAAATGAGCGGCTTTCTCGGCAGTATCCTCAGTTCGGCCAAGGACTGGCAGGATCAGTCTCTCGCCACCATGCCGGGCCAGAGGGAGCGCATCGCCCGCGTCTTTCTCAACGAGGAGGAAGGCGGGCTGAACCTCACCATGCCGCCGGAACGCTCGGCAAAACTGATGAGCTACGGCCTTGAGGTCGGATCGCTCTTCGCCAATGGCGCGCTGGATTTTGACGAGCATCGCTGGCGCCGGACGCTCGTTGCCTATGACAGACTGGAAGACGCCGTGTTTGCGACTGAGCGCCTGTGGAAGGAAGGCAAATACGAGGACTGGCTGACGGATTACATCGACGAGATCAAAAGCTACGAAGCCGTGACAAAGGGGGACCGGGAAAAGCTGATCGCCCGAATTGCCGCCTTCGCCGCCCTGTCTCAGAGCTTCTCTCCGGCCATCGCCAACAAGCGCAGGAAGTTTCCAAATCCGGCTGGCCGTTTGCGGATCGGACCAGACGTCTGACCGGTTCGGCCACCAAGGTCTCAGCGACGACGTGAAGGAAAGGGCAGCCCGGCCCTTCTGGAACATATCCAGTAAAGGTGCGCAGCGGTTTTATGCCCGGGAAATGCCGAAAACAAAGGGACAGAGCACGTCCGACCATCCGTTCGGACCGGATGTGCCCTAGTGCCCCGAGGCCTTTTTATCCGCCGCCGGTTCGTCCGCCGGCGCAGTTTCGGAAGCGGCCTTCTCCTCCGCCGCCTGCGCGGTCGTCGAGCCTTTTCCGAAAATCAGCGATTTCAGATAGGTCAG
The DNA here is from genome assembly GCF_017313365.1 of Agrobacterium sp. OT33. Classification (NCBI taxonomy): domain Bacteria; kingdom Pseudomonadati; phylum Pseudomonadota; class Alphaproteobacteria; order Hyphomicrobiales; family Rhizobiaceae; genus Agrobacterium; species Agrobacterium sp. OT33. The sequence continues at coordinate 450,410 of NZ_JAFLMZ010000005.1, forward strand.
GCTGAAAATGCTGCCGCCATCGGCTTCCGGTGTCGAGGTCAGAAGCTCATCGGTGCCGGGTTCGCCATGGGCTTCGGGAGCGGCGGTTTCACCATGTGCTTCCGCACCGGCCCCGCCCTCATCCGTTTCCGGCGCAGCGCCGTGGCCGCCGGCGCCGTCGTCCTTGCCTTCACCGTGACCGGCCGCCCCTTTCGCAGCCTTGCCATCATGGCTTTCGGCAGTGGCGTCCGAAGCCGGCGTCGCGCAATCGGCGGTGTCGCTGAGGCTCGCGGCCATGAACTCGGCATCTTCCAGCGGCAGGTCGATGCGCAGCCCGTAAAACTGGCCGCTGCCATTGGCCGCGCCGTCATAATAAAAGGCCGAATAGCGCTGGGCGTTGGCGCCCTCGGGAATCTTGGCCGGATCGGGAATGAAGACGACCTGTGCGGCAATGGCCCGGCCACGCATTTCCGAGCGCAATTGCGGACCGTTTCTGTCAAGTACCGAAACCTGAACCAGATCGGGCCTCTGCCTGTCGTAAACCGCCCTGGCAACGCGAAGCGCGGTTTTCAACCGCTCGGTGCCATCGCCCCCTTCGGTGCGGATGAATTTGCGCACCCATAAGGAGCCGTTCTTGCGGATGTTGACTGTCTGGACCGCGTCGCAGGAAAGCCCGTTGGTGGAGGCATAGGATGGGCCAAGCAGCCGCTCGCTGCCGATGAACACGGCAGCAGAACCGGTCGCACCCGCCAAAAGCAGGATCCCGCCTCCGATCATAACGAGCTTGCGCGAAAACCGCATTCGTCCGAATACAGCTTTCACCCGCAACATCCTGCCATTCAGTACCCCGCCTATCGCCCTCACCCCGGAACGTGGCTCAAAGCATGAGCAAGACACGCGGGATAAAGCTCGCAACCTCGTTGTCCGAGCCTTGCGATAGTGCCGCTTTCTCATTGAAAAAAGTTTAACCCCTCCGGCTGAACACCGGCAAAAGCGCACCATTTTCGGACATTTTCAAACGCCGCTAAATTGCGAATGATTTGCAATAGCGTTGACAAGCGTGATTTTATAACAGATGGTATTGCGAATTAATCGCAACAAAGATTGGTGACAGACGTGAACTTCCCAAAAATCCGGCACGCCCTTTTCGCTTTTTCGCTTTTCCTTCCCGCCGCCGCCACCGCACAGGAAAAACCGACGGTGGTAACCACCTTCACCATCATCGCTGACATGGCGCGCAATGTGGCGGGTGACGCGGCCGAGGTGGAAAGCATCACCAAGCCGGGTGCTGAAATTCATAACTACCAGCCGACACCGCGCGACATCCTCAAAGCCCGCAAGGCCGATCTGGTGCTGCGCAACGGTCTCAATCTGGAATTGTGGTTCGAGAAGTTCCTTGCCAACCTTTCCGGCGTGCCGAGCGTGACGGTGAGCGAGGGTGTGGAACCCATGGCGATCAGCGGCGGCGCCTATCAGGGGAAACCCAATCCGCATGCCTGGATGTCGCCCGATAACGCCTTGATCTATGTGGAAAATATCCGCAAGGGCCTGACCGAGATCGACCCCGCCCATGCCGATGTCTATGCCGCCAATGCCAGGGCCTATTCAGACAAGATCAAGGCCACGGTGCAGCCGATCCGCGACACGCTGTCCGTCCTGCCTGAAAACAAGCGCTGGTTGGTAACCAGCGAAGGCGCCTTCTCCTATCTCGCCCGCGATTTCGGGCTGAAGGAACTGTTCCTCTGGCCGGTCAATGCCGACAGCCAGGGCACACCGCAGCAGGTGCGCGGTGTCATCGATGCCATGCGCGAGCATAATATCCACGTCATCTTCAGCGAAAGCACGGTTTCCGCCGATCCGGCCGAGCAGGTGGCCAAGGAAACCGGCGCGGCCTATGGCGGCATCCTCTATGTGGATTCGCTGAGCGAGGCGGACGGCCCGGTGCCGACCTACCTCGATCTGCTGCGGGTGACGAGCGAGACCATCGCAAAAGGCCTGTCATCATGAGAATGGGCAGTAAAAAAGCAGCCGGCGGCCTTACGGTTCAAAATGCGACAGTGACCTATCGCAATGGCCACACCGCTTTAAGACATGCCAGCTTCTCCATCCCCCGCGGAACGATCACTGCACTTGTCGGCGTCAATGGCGCCGGCAAGTCCACGATTTTCAAGGCGATCATGGGTTTCGTGCCGCTGGCCGCCGGTTCCGTCTCGATCTTCGACCTGCCGGTGAAGGAAGCGCTCCGGAAAAACCTCGTTGCCTATGTGCCGCAGCCCGAGGAAGTGGACTGGAGCTTTCCGGTGCTGGTGGAGGATGTGGTGATGATGGGCCGTTATGGCCACATGAACTTCCTGCGCATCCCCTCGAAGCGCGACCATCAGATGGTCGAGGAGGCGCTGAAACGCGTCAACATGCTCGACTATCGCAAAAGGCAGATCGGCGAACTTTCCGGCGGGCAGAAGAAGCGGGTGTTTCTTGCCCGTGCGCTGGCGCAGGAAGGCCAGGTCATTCTGCTGGACGAACCCTTCACCGGCGTCGATGTGACGACGGAAGAACAGATCGTCGCGCTTTTGAAGGCCTTGCGGGACGAAGGCCGGGTCATGCTGGTCTCCACCCATAATCTTGGCAGCGTGCCGGAATTCTGCGATCGCGCCGTCTTCGTCAAGGGCACCGTGCTGGCGTCAGGCAAGACCGAGGATACGTTCACCGAAGAGAACCTACAGAAAGCCTTCGGCGGCAGCCTGCGCCACTTTATCCTTGGCGGCGCAGACCTGCATGACGATGCCGATCCGCGCCGGCTGAAGGTCATTACCGATGATGAGCGGCCCTTCGTGATCTATGGCAAGAATGGCCAGAACGGGCACGATCCCGAGGCTCCGAAAGAAAAAGTCGATGATAAACAGCCTTCTTGAGCCTTTCACCTACGGCTACATGCTGAACGCCATCTGGGTCAGCGCGCTGGTTGGCGGCGTCTGCGGCTTTCTGTCGGCCTATCTGATGCTGAAGGGCTGGTCGCTGATCGGCGATGCGCTTTCCCATGCCATCGTTCCCGGCGTGGCCGGAGCCTATATGCTGGGTCTGCCCTTTTCGCTCGGCGCATTCCTCTCCGGCGGGCTTGCCGCCGGCTCCATGCTGTTCCTGAACCAGAAAACGCGGCTGAAGGAAGACGCGATCATTGGCCTGATCTTCACCTCGTTTTTCGGGTTGGGACTGTTCATGGTCTCGCTCTCGCCCACCTCGGTGAATATCCAGACCATCGTGCTCGGCAATATTCTCGCAATCACTGCCGAAGATACCATCCAGCTCGCGCTGATCGGCGGCATCAGCCTGCTGGTGCTGGCGCTGAAATGGCGCGACTTCATGGTGGTGTTCTTCGATGAGAACCACGCCCGCACCGTGGGGCTGAAACCGGAAGTGCTGAAGGTGATCTTCTTCACCCTGCTTGCCGCCTCCACGGTTGCCGCTTTGCAGACGGTCGGCGCCTTTCTCGTCGTCGCCATGGTGGTGACGCCGGGTGCCACCGCCTATCTCCTGACCGACCGTTTCGAGCGGCTGATCCTGATGAGCCTCATCATCGGCGCGGCCACCAGCTTCGTCGGCGCCTATCTCAGCTATTTCCTCGATGGCGCCACCGGCGGCGTCATCGTCGTGCTGCAGACCGCGATCTTCCTTGCCGCTTTCGTGTTTGCGCCCAAGCACGGCCTGCTCGCCTCCAGAGCCAAGGCCCGCAAGGCGCTGGGGGAAACGCCATGAGCGAATATCTCGAACTCGCCATCCTGCCGTTTCAGCTGCCCTTCATGCAATATGCCTTCGTCATCACGCTGATGATCGCGGTGCCGATGGCGATGCTGTCCTGTCTTCTGGTGCTGAAGGGCTGGTCGCTGATGGGGGACGCGGTTTCCCATGCCGTGCTGCCGGGCGTGGTGGTTGCCTATATCGTCAACATTCCGCTTTCCATCGGCGCCTTCATCGCCGGCATGATCTGCGCGCTCGGCACCGGTTTCATCAAGGAAAACAGCCGCATCAAGGAAGATACGGTGCTTGGCATCGTCTTTTCCGGCATGTTCGGGCTGGGACTGGTGCTTTACGTGAAGGTGCAGAGCGACATGCATCTCGACCACATCCTCTTCGGCGACATGCTGGGCATCGCGCCGTCAGACATGCTGGAAACCGGCCTGATCGCGCTTTTCGCCACGCTGTTCCTCGGGCTGCTGCGCAAGGATCTGCTGGTCAATGCCTTCGATGCGCAGCATGCAAGGGCGATCGGGTTGCCGGTGCGCCTGCTGCATTACGGTCTGTTGATGGTTCTGTCGCTCACCGTGGTCGGGGCGCTCAAAGCGGTGGGCATCATCCTGTCAGTCGCCATGCTGGTGGCGCCGGGCGCCATCGCCTTCCTGCTCACACGGCGCTTTTCCGCCATGCTGCTGGTGGCCATTGTGGTGGCTGTCGCCTCCTCGCTGGCGGGCATATGGCTGAGCTTCCTGATCGACAGTGCGCCGGCCCCCACCATCGTGCTGTTCATGAGCCTTGCCTTCATTGCAACCTTCATCCGCACCACCTGGATGGCAAAACGGGTGGATGCCGCACGCGAAAGGCAGGTCTAAGCAACGATTTTTGCGGGCGAATGGAACATTTTCCCTTTTTGCGCGTCATTTTCCTGAGTTTGCGGCAAGGCGGCAAACTCAGGAAAATTAAAGCGAAAGGGGAAGCTCCATGCTGAAATGGGCTCTTATTTTCTTCGTCATCTCTTTGATCGCGGGTGTATTCGGCTTTACCGGTATTTCGGCAGCGGCGGCGGGCGTGGCCCGAATTCTGTTCTTCATCGCCGTGGTGATCTTCCTGGTCTTCCTCGTGCTTGCACTGATGGCCGGAAGCGCGGTCGTCTGAATGAAAAAAGGCGACCGGTTTGTGCCGGTCGCCCTTCCTCTATTGCGTAAAAACCTTCAGCCCGTCCAGCCGCCATCGATCACGTGAATCTGGCCGGTGGTGAAACCTGCCTCGTCCGAAGCGAGATAGGTGACGAGGGCTGCGATTTCTTCCGGCGTGGCGATGCGTCCCATCGGCTGGCGGGCGATGAAATCCGCAAGCGCCTGTTCATAATTGCCCGTGGCCCGCAGGCGGTCATGCAGCGAGGGGCTATCGACCGTGCCGGGGCAAATGGCGTTGCAACGAATGCCCCTTGTGACGAAATCGGCGGCAATCGCCTTTGTCAGGCCCACCACGGCGGCCTTGGAAGCCGTATAGGCGAAACGGTTCGGCACGCCCTTCACGCTTGATGCCACCGAAGACATGTTGACGATCGCGCCCTTGCTCTTTTCCAGCATGCCGGGCAGGAAGGCGCGGCAGGTGCGATACATGGCCTTGGCATTGAGATCGAAGGAAAAATCCCAGTCCTTCTCTTCGCAGTCGAGAATGGTGCCGGCATGTACGAAACCGGCGCAGTTGAACAGCACGTCGGCATGGCCGATATCGGCCGCGAAGTCCTTGACCCCTTCCCCGTCAAGCACATTCAGCACCCGGGTTTCCGCGCCCTTGAGGGTCGAAAGCGCCTGCTCGTTGATATCGGTAGCGATGACCCGCGCGCCCAGCGACACGAACCGCTCCGCCGCCGCCCGGCCGATACCCTGACCGGCGGCGGTGATCACCACTGTCCGGCCGTTAAAATCCTGCACCATGAATAGCCTCCCGCTAAGGCGCGGCCACCCTTTCCGGATCGGCCGCTGAATTTGGATGATCTCAAATATGGATCGACAATTCATATGTAAACGCGGTATTCATATGGCGTCAAGCAAACTTGCGCGGTTCAACGCTACCGGACAAGCCTAATTTCAGGCGGACCTCTCAGCCGGCGACCATGCGAACCATCATCGAGGCCAGATGACCGACGACGACAGCGAAAGATACCGCGCTCCCGCCCTCGACAAGGGCCTGGACATTCTCGAACTTCTGGCCCGCACCGATGGCGGGCTGACGCAGATCGAGATCGCCAAGGCCGTTGGCAAGAGCCCGAACGAGCTTTACCGCATGCTGGACCGGCTGGTGCGCCGGGGCTATGTGCAGCGGCTTGAGGGGGATCGGTTTTCGCTGACGCTGAAGATGTTCGGGCTGGCGCATTTTCACGCGCCGATCCGCCGGCTCGTCTCTTTCGCTGCCCCCGTCATGCGTGATTTTTCCGCCAGCGCCGAACAGGCCTGCCATCTGGCCGTTTATGACCGCGGCAGCGTGGTCGTCATTGCCCAGCAGGAATCGTCCACCTATTGGGCCATGTCCATGCGGGTGGGGGCGCAGATGAGCCTGTTTCACACCGGCTCTGGCCATGTGCTGCTCGCCTTCCAGACCGACGCGCAGCGCGAGATCATGATCACCGAGCAGGTGCGCGGCAGCGGCGAAACCGTGCCTTCCGACCTCGCACAGCGGCTGCGGCAGGTGCGCAGCAACGGTTTTGAATCCATGGACAGCCTTCAGACCGCCGGCGTGCGCAATATTTCCGCCCCGGTGCTGACGCTGGACGGGACGGCGCTCGCCGTCATCACCTGCCCTTACATCACGCCGCTTGGCGGCAGGGCGCCCACAAGCGAGATGTGCGAAACTCTGATCCGCGATGCGGCAAGACGCATCTCCGAAGTGGTGACGGGAAATATCTGAAACGGACAAAAAAACGCGACCGGCAGGGACCCGATCGCGTTTTGAGTGACTGGAGATTTATATCTCTTAAACGTCGGGGGAATGCGGATGGTTCCCCCTTTTCTGTCAGGCCGCAGCCAGCGTCAGTTCCTTGCGGACCATTTCGCGCAGCGTCACCAGATCCTTGGCGAACAGGCGGATGCCTTCCGAGAGCTTCTCGGTCGCCATCGCGTCTTCGTTCATTGCCCAGCGGAAGGCCTTTTCGTCGAGGGACTTCAGCGGCTCGGGCTTGGCATTGTCAGGCGAAAGCTTGCGCTCGAGCTTGCCGGTGTCCTTGTCCAGCTCTTCCAGCAGCGCCGGGCTGATCGTCAGGCGGTCGCAACCGGCCAGCGCTTCGATTTCGCCGACATTGCGGAAGGATGCGCCCATGACGACGGTGCTGATGCCATTGGCCTTGTAGTAGTTGTAGATGCTACGCACCGAAACCACACCCGGATCGGTCTCGGCGGTGTAGTTCTCGCCGGTCGACTTCTTGTACCAGTCGAGGATACGGCCGACGAAGGGCGAGATGAGGAAGACCTTGGCTTCCGCGCAGGCAATCGCCTGGGCCTGCGAGAAGAGGAGCGTCAGGTTGCAGTCGATGCCCTCGGACTGGAGAACCTCGGCCGCCTTGATGCCTTCCCAGGTGGAAGCAAGCTTGATGAGGATGCGCTCGCGCTCGATGCCGCGCTCCTTGTAGGCGGCAATGATGTGACGCGCCTTGGCGATGGAAGCTTCCGTATCGAAGGAGAGGTCGGCATCGACTTCAGTCGAAACGCGGCCCGGAACGAGGCCGGCAAGCGCCGCGCCGACGGAAATGGCCAGACGATCGGCAACGGCGGCAACAACGGCGTCGGACTGGCCGCCCTGCTTCTTGCCCCATGCGACGGCTTCCTTCACCGCATCGGCAAATGCCGGGGTGCCGAGTGCCTTCAGGACGATGGTGGGGTTGGTGGTGCAATCCACCGGCTTCAGGCGCGCAACCGCCTCGATATCGCCGGTATCGGCAACGACCGTGGTGATGGCGCGAAGTTGTTCGAGTTTGGACGTCATATCGAATGATCCTTCATGATCTCTTGAAAACTTGCTCAGCCGTCATTTCGTTCCCGCACCATGGGTGCGCCCAAGGCCGAAATCGCGGTTTGTCCGGCTCCGACTATCGCAAGCGGCATGGTCGAAAGTCAAGACATTTGCGCATCGCAATTGACATAAGTTTCACGCCTGCGATACTCGGCCGCATCGGAGCGGATGGTGAAAAATGTGAGTGGTTTTCGCCATGAATCCCGCTCGAACGATAAGAATGTCGATGAAGACGATGTCAGTCCGCATCGAAATGACATCGTCTTCATCGACCAAGAATGGCGGAAACCGTGGCGAAACTGAGAAGAGAAACCCATACGGCCTATTCGGAAGCGGCTTCGCTGAGGCTGCGCGCCGCGTGGCTCTATTATAATCAGGGCCTGACGCAAAAAGATGTCGCCGAAAAACTGGGGATCAGCCGCTCGACCGTCATCCGCCTGCTCGACGAGGCGATGAAACGTTCCGAAGTGCAGATCTGGATCAATGAGGGCATCGAGGATTTCGTGGCGCTGGCCGGCCAGCTGGAGGCGGCCTACGGGCTGGACGAGGCCGTCATCATCCCCTGCCCCGGGAAGGCGAGCGCCGAAAGCACCGCCAAGGCCGTTGGCCTGGCGCTTGGGCAATTCCTCTCCGAGGTGGTGCCGAACGGCGCCACCATCGGCGTCGGCTGGGGCCGCACCATGACCGCCTCGCTTTCCAGCTTCCGCCCGCCGCGCCGGGAAAATTGCAAGGTCGTCTCACTGCTCGGCGGCATCGTCGCCGTGCACCAGACCAACCCGCTCGATTACACCTGGCGGCTGGCAAGTGCGCTCGGGGCCGAATGTTACATGTTTCTGGCGCCGCTCCTGGTGGATTCCGTCGAGACGAAACGGGCGCTGATCGAAAAATGCGGGCTCGCCACGCTTTATGATCTCGCCGAGACGCTGGACCTCGCCATCGTCTCCTGCGGCGATATCGGCCCGCATTCCACCTCGCTCTCCGAAGGCTTCATCTCCAAGGAGACGCTGCGCGAACTCGTCGATGCCGGCTGCGTCTGCGACACGATGTTCAATTTCATCGATGCGGAAGGCCGCTCCGTCGATCATCCCATCAACCAGCGCGCCATGGCGATCGATCTCGATACGCTGCGCAAGGCCAAACACATCGTGCTCGCCTCCGGCGGCGCCCATCGCGCCGTTGCCATCCGCGCCACGATCAAGCGTATCGGGTGCAATACGCTGATCACCGACGAGGCGGCGGCACGGGCGTTGATGGAGCTGGTCTAGGCTTCATCAGGCCGTTCGCGGGCGGACCTCACAAACACCGCCGTCACCCTCGGGCTTGTCCCGAGAATCTGCAGCGTATTGATTTTATTCCACGTGACTAAATCCCCGGCATCGGCCTCCGCCGGCCCTGCCCTCACACCCCTCGTCCATTTCTCCGGCCAGGCCAAAGAACGATCATGCGACGGCGCATCTTCCACGGTGGGTTTTGAGGTGAAGCTGGAACGGTCGGCCAAACTCAAACCTTGCCCGTTTCCCAGCCGAGCATCGCCCGCTTGCGGGTCAGGCCCCAGTGATATCCCGTCAGCGCCCCGCTTTTGCCGACGGCACGGTGGCAGGGAACAACGAAGGACACCGGGTTGGCGCCGACGGCAGCGCCAACCGCACGGGAGGCGGTGGGCTGGCCGATATCGCAGGCGATGTGCGAATAGGTGACGGCGCGGCCCATCGGGATTTTGAGGAGGCTTTCCCAGACGCGCACCTGAAAATCCGTGCCGAGCAACACGACGCGCAGCGGCCTGTCCGCCGACCAGAGCGACGGCTCGAAGATGCGCGCGGCATAAGAGGCGGTCGCTTCGCGATCCTCGACATAATCCGCATTCGGCCAGCGGCCGGCCATGTCCTCGAAACAGGCCCGTTCCTCACCCGGATCGGCAAAGGCGCAGCCGGCAAGGCCACGATCGGTCACCATGACCAGCGCAAGACCGAAGGGCGAGGTGTGGAACCCGTAACGGATCGTCAGCCCGCCGCCCTTCGCCTTCCATTCGCCGGGTGACATGGCCTCATGGGTGACGAACAGGTCGTGCAGGCGTCCCGGTCCCGACATGCCGACCTCGATAGAGGTTTCCAGCAGCGGCAGGTCCTCCTCGCGCAACAGCCGCTTGGCATGATCGAGCGTCACGGCCTGCAAAAAGGCCTTGGGCGAAAGGCCGGCCCAGCGGGTGAAAGTCTTCTGCAATTGCGTCGGCGACTGGCCGAGCCTTGCGGCAATGGCTTCGAGGGAGGGCTGCTCGCGATAATCCAGCGTCAAAAGCTCGATAACCCCGCGCACCGTATCGTAATCCGTTCCGATGGGGGTGATGTCTTCTTTCAGCGTAATATTGGCGTTCATCGCAAATCTCCTAACGGGTAGGAGAAAACCATTAAAGCGACTTCGTCTCCACCCGTTTCTTGCGCCGTACTCAGTTTCTACCGTCATACCGGCCTCGAGCCGGTATCCAGCCAGCCCAAGTCCTTGGGCTGAAAGGAGTCTTTTCCGCCGCGCGGACGCGCGTCGGCTGGATTCCGGCTCAGGGCCGGAATGACGGAGGGAGAGCTGGATTATCCTCTTACATCCGCCGCCTGACAGTCGCGAGCGCGCCGCCGAACGCTTTCGCGAAGCTCTCCCGGTCATCCGGGTTGAGAAACGAACCGATATCGGTCGCCCGCCCCTCGCCCGTCACATGCATGGAGACGATGCCGATCTCGTCGTGCCGCCTCACCCTGAAACGCGCCCAGAAGGGATTGAAGCGATGTTCCACCATCCGCCCGGCCGGAGAGAATTTGCGGATAGACAGGCTGGTGCGCGAGACGCTGACCTCTTCCCGCGCCTTCGCCGCCCGGTAGTTGGCGCGGAAGGCGGCATAAAGCAGCAGGAAATCCAGCCCGAAGAACAGGCCGACCGGCCACGCCCCGGTGGCGAGGAAAAAGCCGCCATAGACAAGGCAGGCAAGCCCGGAGAAAAGCAGGAGCAGCCGGAAACCCCTTCTGCCAAGCGAACGGTGCGGAACGAGTTCCGCCGCGAAAATCGGCTGGTCGTTGAGCGTATCCACGTTGCTTTCCTCAGGGCGGGCTGGCTATAGATAGTCCATGACAGTCGCCAAAAAACGATCCAGCACCCAAACATTGAAAAAGTCAAATCCGGCATCCGTGCGCAAGCCGGCGCGGGTGAAAACGGCCTATTCGAAGGACGAACTCACCGAGATCTTCCGCCGCTTTTCCATTCAGCGGCCGGAGCCGAAGGGCGAGCTGGAACATACCAATCCATTCACCCTGCTGGTGGCCGTGGCGCTTTCCGCGCAGGCGACTGATGTGGGCGTGAATCGGGCGACCCGGGCGCTGTTCAAGGTAGCCGATACGCCGGAAAAGATGCTGGCGCTCGGCGAGGAAGACCTGATCGGTTATATCAAGACCATCGGCCTTTACCGCAACAAGGCGAAAAACGTCATTGCCCTGTCGCAGATGCTGATCGACAATTTCGGCGGCGAGGTGCCGAAAACCCGTGAGGAACTGGTGACCCTGCCGGGCGTTGGTCGCAAGACGGCCAATGTGGTGATGTCCATGGCCTTCGGCGTGCCCACGCTTGCGGTGGATACGCACGTCTTCCGCATTGCCAACCGGCTCTGTCTTGCGCCGGGCAAAACCCCTGACGAGGTTGAAGACCGGCTGATCCGCATCATTCCCGAACAATATCTGTTCCATGCCCATCACTGGCTGATCCTGCACGGACGTTATTGCTGCAAGGCGCGCAAGCCGGAATGCGAGCGCTGCGTGATCGCCGATATATGCAAGTCGCCGGAAAAGACCTTCGATATTCCGGCGCCGCTGGTCGAATTACCCGCGCAGCTGTTCGGTGCGACCGGCGGCGAATGAAGGATCACGCCGGCTGACGGCCTTGTGCAGATGCACCATCATCGAGGCGGCGAAAAGCGGCGTCAAAAGGTTGAGGAACGGCACCGCCAGAAAGGCCGCGATCACCAGCCCGGCCATGAAGACGGTGGCGCGGTGTTTTGAGCGGAACTGCCGGGCTTCCTCGGGCGAGCGGAAACGCATGGCCGCGAATTCGAAGAATTCCCGGCCGAGCAGATAGCCGTTCACCAGAAAAAACGCGATGAGATTGACGCCCGGCACCAGAAGCAGCAGGAGCGCGATGAGGTTGCCGGCAATGACGACGCCAAAGAACTTGATCGATGACAGCACGGCTTCGCCGACGGGCATCGCCTGACCGGGCGGATCGTCGGGATAGGTCTTTTTTTCCACCACCTCGGCGACATCGTCGAGAAACAGGCCGGCAATGACGGCGGTGACGGGCGAGATGAGCAGTGCCAGCGCCAATGCCAGCCCGATGCCGGCAAAAATGGCGAAAACGAAGGTCAGCCAGCCCGCCCAGTCCGGCACGCCGGGTATCAGCGTATCGATCCACGGCAGCGCGAAATAGATGAAAATGGAGCGGATGGCGAACCACAGCGCCGCCAGAACGAGAAGCGTCAGCCCCAGCACCTTCCAGAACACCGACCGGGTCTCGGCGGCAAAGAGATTTTGAAATGCCAGCCGCGCCGCATCAAAAATCATTCGGAACTCCCCTGAACCTATCCGCGTTTAAAACCTTCGACCAAACGACAGATAAGAACTGGCCCTCCGCTCTGCAAGACAGAGGGATATGGCGCCAAACGTCTGAAATTAAACCGGAGATGGAATTTCCCTTGAATAAAAGATATCTCTAAAATATAATAATCCATCTATGATAATTCGCATTCCGGTCCGGTGGAGGACAAGGCCGGAAAAGCTCGCCCCCACCGTCAAATCGCGGTTCGCACGCCTTTTTGCGGGGCGCGCGGATGCATCATCGTTCAATAAAGACAATAAAGAGGCGTTGGTGGAAAAGCTGTTGTTGAACCTGACCCGTGCCATGAAGGCAGGCACGCCTTCCGAGCGCAAGATCGCCAAATATCTGATCGAGCATCTGGACGAATTGCCCTTCGAAACAGCGCAGACGCTGGCCGCCAAGCTCAGCCTGAGCCCGATGACGGTTGGACGTTTCCTGCGATCGCTGGGATACCGGCAATTCAGCGATATCCGCGCCGATCTGCGCCATGCCGAAGAAACGGCCGGTGCGGACCAGCCCGCCATGATCGACGGTGACGAGCGCCAGCCCAATCCTTTTTCGCAACTCCTGTCGCAGCAGATTCAGGCCATACAGGCCGCTTTCGATATGACAGCGCAACCGATCTGGCGTCTTGCGATGAGCGAAATCGCCGCCGCCGCCGATGTTTTCCTGGCAACGTCCCCGGAAGGTCGCGGCGCCACGCGGCACTTCCATGGACGGCTGCTGGAATGCCGCGGACATGTGCAATATCTCGGCAGCGACAGCGCCGCCTACGTGGCCCTTTGGGATTTCGATCCCGGACAGACACTTCTCGTCATCATGGATTGCGGCGGCAGTCTCGCACCGCTTCAGCACCTTGCGGCCACCGCCCGCAGGAGCGGCTACCGGACGCTGCTCATCACCACGCGGTTTTACGAATGGGGACCCGAAAGTGCCGATCTCTGTCTTGCCATGCCACAGGCCCAGAACGGCGGACAGGGCCTGCTGCAACTCGTCTCCCTCCTGGAATTCACCCTTTGCGCCCTTAACGCCGGCGCCGATGACAGCGGCAGGGCAAGGGCAAAGAACCTGACGGCCCTGAAGCGTTCGTTACGCAGTTGATTGCGCTTTGCGAGCGATAGGGATCGAAGGATCGAGCGGTTGCCCCAGGTTTCTTCTCCCCGGCGGGGAGAAGAAATGCGCGGCAACCGTCAAAGCCTGCCACTACCCTTTAGAAAATCAGAGGCTTTCCAGTTCCTGGCGATGGCGATGCATGGCGAGAAACCGGCGATAATCCCGCTCGTAATGCGCGGCGAGCGCCGGATTGCCGGAGATTTCGGCATTGCCCGGATACATGGCGCCCCCCGCCGCCGCGAGGTTCGCATGCACGCCGCCGGCTGTCGCCGCCGTCATCGCCGTGCCGAGCAGCACGGCATCGGCCGTGGCGGGAACCACGATACGCTTGCCCGTCACGTCAGCATAAAGCTCCATCAGCAGCGGGTTCTTCACATGCCCGCCGGTGACATGCAGGCTTTCCACCGCATAACCGAAGCGTTCCATGGCATCGAGCACATGACGCGCGCCGAGCGCGATCGCCACGGCCGTGCGCCAGTAAAGACGGCAGAGACTGTCGAACGACGTATCCAGCGTCAGCCCGCTGATGACGCCGGCCGCATGCGGATCGGCAAGCGGCGAGCGGTTGCCGTGGAAATCCGGCAGCACATGCAGCCGCTCGGCAAAGGCCGCGCCCTCGAGCGCGCGCAATTCCGTCACCCGCGTCACGATGCGGGCATGCAACGCCGTATCCGGCTCACCGCCCGCCGCATGCATGCGCACGATATGGTCAAGCAACGCGCCGGTGGCCGATTGTCCACCCTCCACCAGCCAGTGGCCGGGCAGGATCGCCTGCCAGTAGGGACCCCAGAGACTATGGCCCGGCATCGGCTGCTCCGACATGGCGACGAGGCAACTCGACGTGCCGGCGATCAGCGCCACATGCCTGCCCACATCCGCAGACAGGCAGCCGCCCAACGCACCGAGCGCGCCGGCATAGGCGTCGATCATGCCTGCCGCCACCTGGCAGCCGGTATCAAGACCGAGCTCGGCGGCGGCCTCGGGCGAAAGCGGGCCGATGCTGTCACCCGGCATTACCGTGGTTTCGGGCAGCCCTGCCCGCTCTCTCAAATCGGCAAGGCCCGCCAATTCGAGATAATCCGCCTGCCAGCCCGGATTCTCCTGCGCCAGGAAATTCCACTTCGCCGTCTGCGTGCAATTTGAGCGCTGCGCTGAACCGGTCGCCTTCCACGTCAGAAAATCCGCCAGATCGAAAGCGAAGGACATGCGCGACCAGCTTGCCGGCATATGCCTCTTCAGCCACATCAGCTTCGGCATCTGCATTTCCGGGGAGACGCTGTTGCCGGCGAAATCCAGCACCCGGTGGCCCGAGGCCGTCAGCCGGTCGGCCTCGCCTATCGCCCGGTGGTCGAGCCAGACGATGGTGTCGAACCGGTCGTCCCCGGTAACGGAAACCGAAACCGGCTCGCCACGCCCATCGCGGATGACCAGCGAGCAGGTGGCGTCGAAACCGATGGCGGCAATGCTTTGCGGCGACACACCGGCCTCGGCAAGCGCCGCCCTCACCACGATGCAGACCGCTTTCCATATGTCGGTGGAATCGTGTTCGGCGTGGTTTTCCTGCGGTCTCTGCATCAGGATCGGATGGGTGGAGCGGGCAAGCAGCCGGCCAGCCGGATCGAAAATGCCGGCCCGGGCGCTGGCGGTGCCGACATCGACAGCGACGAGATTTTGACGCATCAAGACTGCAATTCCATCCCTTGCGCAACGACCTCCGGACGGCAGCAGGCAGAGTCCCGCTCAGCCTGCATCGCGTTCCGCCCGCCTGTCAAAACCGCCCTTCCCCAGATAATGGCCGACAAGTTGGACCAAATCCGGCATCGCGTCAAACACGGCATCCGCCCCAAGCCCGGCGATCTTTTCACGGAATGCGGGAAAGCGCGCGTGCGAACCGCCGGTGAAGGCAAAAACGCCCATGCCGGCTGCTTTTGCCGCGGCAATACCGGCCGGGCTGTCCTCGATCACGATGCAGTGACGCGGATCGGCGCCCATCTGGCGCGCCGCATGCAGGAAGAGATCGGGTGCCGGCTTGCCGTTCTTCACCATGGTGGCGCTGAAGACATGCGGCTCGAATTTATCGATCAGCCCGGTCAGCCCCAGCGAATAACGGATGCGTTCCGGCTGGCTTGAGGAGGCGACGCAGCGCCGCAGCGGCAGGAGCCTGTCCAGCGTTGCGGCAATGCCGTCAATCGGCCGAAGCTCGGTGCGGAAACGCTCGAACAGCGTCGCCCGCATATGGTCGAGGAAATCGATATCCGTTTCGACACCGTAATCCTCGAACAGCGTCGCCGTCATGCTGGCGACGCTGCGGCCGAGAAAGCGCTCATAGGCCTCTTCCTCCCCCATCGTCACTCCAAGATGGGAGAGCATATCGAGAAGGACGGAGATGGAGACCGGCTCGCTATCGACGAGAACGCCGTCGCAATCGAAAATCAAAAGAGGCCCGGTCTCGTCTTCCATCTCATGGTCACTTTTCAGCCAGCTTGTCATCCAGATAAAGCTGCAAGGTCTTCGCCGTGCCTTGTTGCCACAGCGTCTTCAATGCATGGGCAAAGCGTTTACGGAAAAGCTCCGATTCGGCAACTGCTCCGAAGATATCCTCAAGCGCGAGAAAGGCCATCGGATCGTCCTTGGCCTTGATCGCCGCCGCCTGAAGGCGCTCGGCGCTGGCATCGTTGAAGGCGATTTCCCTGCCGCTGTCGGAGGTGCCCTGGAAATAACGGCACCACAGCGCCGAGACCAGCGAAAGGCCGACGATATCCTCGCCGCGCGCCAGCCGGTCGGCGGTGGAAGGCAGGATGAATTTCGGCTGGCGGTTGGAACCGTCCTGCGCCAGACGCGGAATGGTGTCGCCGATTTTCGGATTGAGGAAACGCCGTTCGATCAGCCCGAAATAATCGGCGAGATTTGTGTCGGGAACCGGCGGAATGACCGGAATGATCTCTTCATTTTCAAGCTTTGCCAGAAATGCCCGGATCAGCGGATGTTCCATCGCCTCATGCACGAAATGAATGTCGAGCAAAGCCGCCGGATAGGCGATTGCCGCATGGCCGCCATTGAGGATGCGGATTTTCATGTGCTCATAGGGCGCAACATCGGAGACGAACTGCACGCCGGCCTTTTCGAGCGCCGGGCGACCGGCGGGAAAATTATCCTCCATCACCCATTGCTTGAACTCCTCGCAGAAAACCGGCCAGTTGTCCTCGATGCCGAAATCGTCGCGGGCGATAGTGCGTTCGCGCTCGCCGGTAGCGGGCGTGATGCGGTCGACCATCGAATTGGGGAAAGCGACGTTTCCGCCGATCCAGTTGGCGAAGGCCGGATCGGACAAGGCCGCCAGCCCAACCACGGCGTTTTTCGTGACCTTGCCATTATGCGGAATGTTGTCGCAGGACATGACGGTGAAGGGTTGCAGCCCCTTGTCCCGCCGCGCCTTCAGCCCGGCGACGATGAAGCCGAATACGGTTTTTGGCGAAGCCGGGTTCTTCCCGTCTTCGGCAATCGCCGGATGCTGCGGATTGAAGGAACCGGAAGCGTCGATGAAATAACCGCCTTCGGTAATGGTCATCGAAACGATGCGGATTTTCGGATCGGCCAGCGTGTCGATGATGCGCTGCGTATCGCCGACTTTCAGAATATCGATCATCGGCCCGGTGACGCGCGCGCCGGTACGGTTATTGTCCTGTTCCACGACGGTGGTCAGGAAATCCTGCGCCGCAAGCTTTTCGCGCATCACCGCATCCGACGGCAGCACGCCCGCACCGATGATGGCGAAGTCATGGTCCGCACCCGTATTGAACAGATCATCGAGATAGACCGCCTGATGGGCGCGGTGGAAATTACCGACACCGAAATGCACGATGCCGGCGGACAGATCGGCCCGAGAGTAGGCCGGAACCGCCGCGGTTTTTCTGGCTTCGTCAAGCGTTGCGAGGGAGAGTTTGCATGTCATGTCACGATCCTCGAAAGGGAAACGTTGTTCGTGCCGGTCACCGGGAAACCCCGGTGGTCAGCTCATCCAGTTGCCGCCATCGACATTGTAGGTCTGGGCGACGATGTATTCGGCTTCATCAGAAGCAAGGAAGATCGCCATGCCGGTCAGGTCTTCGGCACGGCCCATGCGGCCGAAAGGTACCGCCTCGCCGACCAGCCGCTTCTTTTCACCGGCCGGGCGGTTTTCATATTTCGCAAACAGCGCATCCACACCGTCCCAGTGCTCGCCATCGACCACACCGGGCGCAATCGCATTGACGTTGATGCCGTGTTTGATGAGATCGAGACCCGCCGATTGCGTGAGGCTGATGACGGCAGCCTTGGTGGCGCAATAAACCGCCACCAAGGCCTCACCGCGCCGGCCCGCCTGACTTGCCATGTTGATGATCTTGCCGCCTTTTCCCCGAGCAATCATTGTTTTTGCGGCGGCCTGCATCATGAACAGCGTGCCGGATACGTTGATCGAAAACAGCCGCTCGTAGCTCTCGCGTTTGATCTCGACAATCGGTGCGAGGTCAAAGAGTGCGGCATTGTTGATGAGGATATCGAGCCCGCCGGCCTGGCCTTCCACGGTGCGGATGGCGGTGTCGATGGAATGCTGTTTGGTCACATCGAGTTCGACGGCATAGGCGTTCTCGCCGATCTCGCGGGCAGTCTTGCTCGCCCGCTCGAAATCGATATCGGCGATGGCGACCGTCGCACCCTCGCGCAGATAGGCTTCGGCGAAGGCGCGGCCGATACCGCGTGCCGAGCCTGTTATCAGCGCGGATTTGCCCTCCAGTCTCCCCGTCATATTGCGACACCCTTGTCATCAAACCTGTGTATCTTGGTCTCGTCGGGGGTGATGAAGACGGTATCGCCATGCCTGCATTCGAATTCGCCGTCAGTGCGGGCGGTGATCGGTCCAATGCCTGTCACCTCGAGATGCAGGAAGGTATCCGATCCGAGATGTTCGGCGACCGTCACCTTGCCCTGCCACAGCCCGCTTTCCTTCGACAGCAGCAGATGCTCGGGCCGCACACCGGCGGTGGTGGCATTCTTGCTGCGGGCAAAGTCGCCGGTGATCAGGTTCATGCGCGGTGAGCCGATAAAGCCGGCGACGAAGAGGTTGGCGGGGGTGCGGTAAAGCTCCATCGGCGAACCGACCTGCTCGATATTGCCGCGGTT
>NZ_JAFLMZ010000006.1:0-418300 GCF_017313365.1 Agrobacterium sp. OT33
CGTCAGGTGAATCTCGAAAAGCCGCGAAACACCCTCGTCAACCGCAAGTCGTTCCGGCAGAAGCTGGTCTTCCCCTAGCGGAGACTTGACCTTGAGCACACGGCTCGCCTGGAGAAAGTCCGAAGATGCAGGCTGGTCGGTCATGGCGAACCTCGATGGAAGATCGGAAAATTATCAATCAACTGCCAAAATCTCGACAGAATGCAATCAAACATTGTGGCGAAACCATGGACTCACCATGAATTATGCAACCTGCAAATGCCAAAATTCCATCGATGAAATCTGATAGATGGAAGATGGGGTAACAGTGAGAATGACGCCGGGACAGATGAAGCACGATGCCGACCACTATGGCCTGCGACGGGAAGAGGCCTCCGGGGCTCACCACGGCGCCGGCTGGTGGGTGAGCCTCAGGCGGCGCGGCCACAGGATCGTCAGGCTGTTCAAGGACAGTGTCTACGGCTCGGGCGATGCCGCCTATCGGCAGGCGCGTGCCTATCGCGACGCCATCCTGCTTGCCATTGCGCCCGCCACCAACCACGAGCAGGCCGTGCTTCTGCGCAAAAACAACCGAAGCGGTATTTCCGGTGTGAGGCGCGTCGAGACGGCGGATGGCGATGTCTGGCAAGCAACTTTGATGACCAATGAGGGGCAAAAAAGAGAAAATTTCTCCGTCGCCAAGCTAGGCGAGGAGGCGGCAAAATCGATGGCGATCACACAGCGTCGCCGGTGGCTGAAGGCGCTGCCCGTCACCCATCTCGCCTATGCCCATCACGCTGCCGAGGTTGCGCGCGCGCAATTTGGCGACGAGCTTGCGCCGGCGGACGATGTTCTGCCCAAGGCGCGCCTCGGCGATGCCGACATCAAGGCGCGCATCAAAGCCATTAACGACCAATTTGATGCGTCTCGCCCGAAGCGACTGCGGGTCCGGGTCAAAAGCTAACCGCAGCATTGGTCGCGCCCCTAAACACTCCAAGGTTTTCGGGTGTCGTGTCTAATGCTTTTGCCCTGACCGAGAAAATCCTCTCGATACCGTCCACTGTAGGCTTCAGTTTTGCAGTCGTGTCATAGTGGGAGGACGACACGAGTGAAAGTTGGATATAGCCACCTGGTGCGATGGTGAAGCTCGCCGTCCCTGCATTTCGCACCGAAGCGTAGTTCCGGTCGATGCAGCGCTTGCGGTGCAGATGTAGACGGTGCCCTAGTTGTCGGCCGGTACGCCTTCGAGCCTCTAGAGGGTTGCGGTCGTTGCGTCCGTGATCCAGGTGACCTGGGCTATGTCGGACCGGACGCGAACACTGCATTCGCGTTCTATTGCCGTAGCGAATGCGACAAGGTTAACCGGAACAGTGTTGGTTGGACGTGTCCGTACCGTCCAGAGCAAGTCTTGGTCGTTGATGGTGAGGCGAAGGGTTGCGAGATATCGAACGAGGATGCCGACGTTGCTACCAGCTCGACATAGTCGCCGTTTGAGATGCTCCGCGGCGTAGTCGTTGTGACCGCTACCTTGTAGTTGGAGTGGCAATTGGCCGATGCCCCGGGCAGGCACACATAGGCGTATCGCAAAGAAATCCCAATAGCAGACATTGCGAGAGACGTGCATTATCAGAGAAGACAATCGTCGTAGCGACAAGCCTACGGAGCGCATCACCTGCTCGGAACAGCCAAAACCTTCCGGACCGACATGGCCTGTCCGAAAGGTCGATTTCCAGCGCAGCCCGCTACGCGTCTACACCGCCACCGGCGTGATCCAGCGCGGATCGGTGCTTTCGGCGCTGTCCACCACCGCTTCCACAAAGGCCACGCCTTTCAGCCCGTCATAGGCAAGCGGGATGTTGCGGCCGATGGCATCAGACTCTCGGCCCGCCTTGCGCGCACGGATGGCTTCCGCGAAACCGGCATAGAGGTTGGCGAAGGCCTCCAGATATCCCTCCGGGTGGCCGGGCGGAGTGCGGGTTCGAACCTTCGCATCTTCGGAAAGGTCATCTGCGCCCCGCTTGATGGTCTGCACACGCCCGTTAAGCGGCGTATAGACGAGTTCGTTCGGCTGTTCCTGAAACCATTGCAGCGAACCGGTCGCGCCGAAAACCCGCAGACGCACGCCGTTGGAATTACCGAGCGCCACCTGCGACGACCACAGGAGCCCCCGCGCGCCGCCCTCATAACGCATCATCACATGGGCATTGTCATCCAGCGCCCGCCCCGCCACGAAAGTGGCAAGATCGGCGGTGAGGGATTGCAACTTCAGCCCGGTCACGAAACCGGCCAGATGATAGGCATGGGTGCCGATATCGCCGATGGAGCCGCCGCGACCGTTCTTCTTCGGGTCGGTCCGCCATGCCGCCTGGGCATTGCCCTGCTGTTCGATGGCGGTCGCCATCCATTCCAGCGGATATTCCACCTGCACGGTGCGAACCTCGCCGATCTCACCGGCCGCGACGCGTGCACGCGCTTCATGCACCATCGGATAGCCGGAATAGGTGTAGGTCACCCCAACGAAGCGGCCGCTTTCCCGCGACAGTTTTTCCAGCGCGATGGCATCTTCCAGCGTCGCGGTCAGCGGTTTTTCGCAGATCACGTCGAAACCTGCCTCGATCAGCGCCTTCGCGATCGGATAGTGGGTGAAATTCGGTGTGCAGATCGCAACCGCATCAACACGATCCTCGCGGGCAGCCTCGCCGGTAATCAGCTCCTGATAGCTGCCATAACTGCGGGCCGGGTCAAGCCCTTCATTGATCGCAAAGGCGCGGCCCCTTTCGGGATCGACATCAAAGGCCCCGGCCACAAGCACCCATTTGCCGTCAAGGCGTGCGGCAAGACGGTGGATATTGCCGATATAGGCTCCCTGACCGCCACCGATCATGCCCAGACGAAGTGGTCTTTCGATAGTCATTGTTCCTCCAGCCCCAGCATGGTGCGGTTGGCATTGCGGTTCGCGCCGGATTTGACGAAATCGTCAAAGGCGCGGTCCGAAACACGGATGATGTGATCGGCGATGAAACGTGCGCCTTCAGACGCCCCGTCCTCGGGGTTCTTGACGAAACATTCCCACTCCAGCACCGCCCAGCCATCAAAGCCGTAGGTCGTCAGCTTGGTGAAGATCGCCCCGAAATCAACCTGCCCGTCGCCGGGGCTGCGGAAGCGGCCGGCCCTTTTGGACCATGGCTGATAACCGCCATAGGCGCCCGATTTTCCGTCTGGACGAAACTCGGCATCCTTGACGTGGAAGGTTTTTATCCGCTCGTGGTAATGGTCGATGAAGGCGAGATAATCCATTCCCTGCAGAACGAGATGCGAGGGATCATACATCAGGTTCGCCCGGGGATGCTCCTTGACCTTGTCGAGAAACATCTCCCAGCTGTGGCCGTCATGCAGGTCTTCGCTGGGATGGATTTCATAACACACATCCACGCCATGGGTGTCGAAGTCGTCGAGGATCGGCGTCCAGCGGCGCGCAAGCTCGTCAAAGCCCTCCTCCACCAGCCCTTCCGGCCATTGCGGATAGGGATAAAGATACGGCCATAAAAGCGCCCCGGGAAAGGTCACATGGCGGTCGATGCCGAGGCGCTTTGAGGCGCGGGCGGCAAAGCGCAGCTGTTCCTCGGCCCATGCCCGACGCTTTGCGGGATTGCCGCGCACATGTTCCGGCGCAAAACTGTCCATGATCGCGTCATGGGCAGGGTGCACCGCCACAAGCTGCCCGGTGATGTGAGAGGCGAGTTCGGTGATCTCCAGCCCGTGCTCGCCGAGCATGCCCTTCAGATCATCACAATAGGCATCGCTTTCCGCCGCCTGTTTCATGTCGATCAGGCGCGTATCCCAGGTGGGAATCTGCACGCCCTTGAAGCCTTTGGCCGAGGCCCACGCCGCCAGCGAGGCAAGCGAATTATAGGGCGCCTCATCGGCCGCGAACTGCGCCAGGAAGACGCCCGGCCCCTTGATGGTCCGCATCATCTTATTCCTCCAGCTTTTTCGCCGGCACCGGCGCGTCGTCGTAACCGCCATAGACCGACTGATCGAAGGGGATCACAGCGCCCGTCATCATGCCGCTGTCGTCGGAGGACATCCACAGGATGGCGCGGGCCACTTCGAGCGGATCGAGGATGCGCCCGAACGGCTTGGCCGCCGCCGCGCGGTCGATGAAATCGGGATCGCCAGTCTCGGAAAGGACAAGCTTGCGCTCGTGATCGGAATTCATCCAGCCGATATCGAGCTGGTTCACATGGATACGGTGGCGCATCAGCGAAAAGCCGGCATGGCGGGTGACGGTGGCAAGCGCGCCCTTGGACGCCGCATAGGGCGCAAGGAAAGGCTGGCCTGTCAGACCCGACATTGATCCGACATTAACGACACGACCCTCGATCCCCTCGCGGATCATCACCTTTGCCGCATCCTGAATGAGAAAGAATGGCGCACGCGTATTGACCGCAAACATCCGGTCGAAAAGCTCGGGCGTCGTGTTGAGTATATTGCCACGATCCGTCAGGCCCGCCGCGTTAACGAGGATATCGACCCGACCGAAGCGTCTGTCCGTCGCCGGAATGATGCTGCGGACATCATCGATATCGCCGAGATCGGCCGCCACCATCTCAACCGGCACGCCTGATTTCTGCGTGATGGCATCCGCGACAGCCTGTCCCTTTTCGATGCCGCGTCCGACAATGACGATTCCCGCCGCGCCCGCCTGCGCAAACACCTGCGCAACCGCTGCACCCAGACCCTGGGTTCCGCCGGTAATAACGGCGATCTTTCCTTCAATACGGTTCATTTCACGACCTCATATCCAGCGGCGTCCATCACGCGCAGCAATTCCCTGTGCCCCTTGCGGGCCATGTCCAGCGGCGGGTTCCTGACCGGGTCCTGCTCAGCCTCGACCACGAACCAGCCCTCGTAACCTTTCGATGCCAGCGCCTTGACGATCGCCTCGAAATCCAGGCTGCCATCGCCCGGCACGGTAAAGGCGCCCTTGATGACGGCATCGAGGAAACTCTCCCGGCTCCTGTCCAGCCCATCGACAACTTCACGCCGGATATCCTTGGTGTGGACATGGGTAATGCGCGCATGGTGGCTTTCGATGACACGCATGACATCGCCGCCCGCAAAGGCCATGTGCCCGGCATCAAACAGCAGGGGCACGGAGGAGTGCTTCATGAAGAGATCGAGTTCCGGCTCGGTCTCCACCACGGCCGCCATATGGTGATGGTAAGAAATCGGCATGCCCTTCGCCGCGCACCAGTCGGCAAAGTCGGACATCTTGCGGCCATAAGCCACCATGCCGGCCTCGTCGAGCCTTGGCTTCGTGGCAAGTGGTGCGGAGCGCACGCCCTGAATGGAGCGTGCCGTTTCACCATAAACGATGCAGGGCGCGCCGGCGGCGATGAAGAATTCCATCTGCTGCGCGATGCGGTCTTTCTCCACCTCGATGTCACCATCCAGCAGCAGGCCGGAAAACCAGCCGCCGCATACCGATATGCCGTAACGGTCGAGGATCGGCCCAAGCTCCGCCATATCCATCGGAAACCGGCGCCCGGTCTCCATTCCGGTAAAGCCGGCTTCGCTTGCCTGCCGCAGGCATTCCTGAAGGCTCACATCATCGGAAAGCTCGGCAAGATCGTCGTTCCACCAGGCAATCGGCGCGATACCAAGTCTTGCTTTCATCTCAGACCCCCACTCGCTGCGCCTTGCGGATGTTTTCCTGCGCGGCGCGGGCGGCACGCACGGTCTCGAAACTGGAGACGGAGGGAACACCGACATCCCAGTCGGCGTCGCCCGGCACCCATTTCCAGGCATCGGAAACGATGGAGATGACGGTCACGCCGTCATTGCCCTGCGCCCAGATCATCGCGTCTTCAAGATCGGCAAGGCTTTCGGCCCTGCGCGCATGGGCGCCCATGGCTTCCGCATGTTTGACGAAATCGACATGCAGCGGATTTTCCCTGTCCCTGACGCGGCAATCTGCCAGCAGATTGTTGAAACCCGGAACGCCCTTGGCCTGCTGCAAACGGTTGATGACGGCATAGCCGCCATTATCGCAGACCACCACGATCATCCGGTGCCCGGTGAGCGCGGCCGAATAGATATCGGAATTCATCATCATATAGGTGCCGTCCCCCAGCATGACGATTGGAACGCCGCCGGCACCGCCCGGTCCTTCCTGCGCCATGGAGCAGCCCCAGCCGGCAGCGATTTCATAACCCATGCAGGAAAAGCCGAATTCGCAATCGAATGTATTCGGGTTCTTGACCCGCCAGCCCTTGGTCACCTCACCCGGCGTTCCGCCCGCCGCCGCAATCAGCGTATCTTCGGGCCGCGCAACCCGGTTCAGCACGCCAACCACCTGCGCATAGGAAGGAACCGGCGCATTGGTGATGCGCTGGTGTTCGTCGAGCAGATTGTCCCATTCGGCAAACAGCGTTTTGGCCCGCTGCATATGGGCGGCATCGGCCTTATAGGCGCCGAGCGCGTGGTCCAGATCGTCGATTGTCTCAAGCGCATCGCCGACCACGGAAAACGCCCGGTGTTTCACCGCATCGAAGCGGGCGGCGTTGACGGAAATGAACTGCGCATCACGGGAGAAAGCCGTCCAGGAACCCGTGGTGAAATCCTGAAGCCGGGTACCGATCGCCAGCACGACATCCGCCTCTTTCGCCAGCGCATTCGCCGAGGTCGATCCGACGATGCCGATAGGCCCGGCATGGACCGGATGGTGATGGGTAAGCGCGCCCTTGCCGGCGATGGTTTCGACCACGGGAATGCCGCGCTTTGCAGCGAAATCGGCAAGGCGCTCTTCCGCCAGCGAATAACGCACGCCGCCGCCGGAAATGATGAGCGGACGTTTCGCCTGCGCCAGCAGCCGGGCGGCAGTCGCCACGGCGTCACGGTCAGGACGCGGCCGAGGAATTTTCCAGACCTTCGGTTCAAAAAAGACTGCCGGATAATCGAAAGCGATTTCCTGCGTATCCTGCGCAAGACCGATGAAGGCCGGGCCGCAATCGGCCGGATCGAGCATGGTGGCGACCGCCTGCGGCAGCGATTGCAGCAATTGTTCCGGCAGCACGATCCTGTCCCAGTAACGCACCACGGATTTGAACGCGTCATTAACGGTCAGTGTCGGATCGCCGAAATGCTCGACCTGCTGCAGAACCGGGTCCGGCAGGCGGCTTGCGAAGGTATCGCCCGCAAGGAGGAGAACGGGCAGCCGGTTGGCCATGGCGACGCCGGCAGCCGTCACCATGTTCAGCGCCCCCGGCCCGATCGAAGTCGCAGCGACCATGATCTGCCTGCGCCGCTTTGCCTTGGCAAAGCCGATTGCGGCAAGCGCCATGGATTGTTCGTTCTGCCCGCGCCAGGTCGGCAACTGGTCCTGCACCGTCTCCAGAGCTTCGGAAAGGCATGTGACATTGCCGTGCCCGAAAATTGCGAACACGCCCGCGAACAGGGGAACGCGCTCTCCGTCGATCTCGGTAAACTGGTTGCACAGGTAACGTACTAGCGCCTGGGCCATGGTCAGGCGTAAGGTCTTCGCGGTCATCTCGCCTCCTCCTGCGGATGGTTGTTGATATGTTTTTGGAATACATATTGACAAATTCGGCACTTTGCAATGATTATTGCCAAATACCTCGGGAGGAAAATTTCAATGCTGAGAATTGCAGTGCTTGGCGTGGGCCGTATCGGCCGCATGCATGCGGAAAACATCGTCGCTCATCCACGCGCGACATTGGCTGGCGTCTTTGATGTATACGAGCCCTCGGCGAAAGAAATTGCCGAAAAGCTTGATGTAACACGATTTGAATCGGCCGAGGCGGTTTTTGCCTCGCCTGAGGTCGATGCCGTGTTGATCGCCACCTCAACGCCCACCCATGCGGATCTGCTGGAAAAGGCGGTTGCCGCCGGAAAACCGGTGCTCTGCGAAAAGCCCATCGATCTCTCCCTCGACCGCGTCAACGCCTGTGCAACAAAAATTGCCGGCAGCGGCGTACCGATCATGCTCGGCTTCGTCCGGCGTTTTGACAGCGGACACCGCGCCGTGCGTGAAGCCGTCGAAAACGGAACGATAGGCGATCTGCATCAGGTCGTCATCACCTCGCGCGACCCCGGCATGGCGCCCGCCGCCTATATCGAAATGTCGGGCGGCATTTTCCGCGACATGACGATCCATGATTTCGACATGGCCCGCTTCATTCTGGGTGAAGAGATCAGCCAAGTCTCGGCCACCGGTTCGCGGCTGGTCGACCCGGCGCTGATGGAAAAATGCGACGACTACGACACCGTGACCGTGGTGCTGAAAACCGCTTCGGGCAAACAATGCACGATCAGCAATTCGCGGCGCGCGGTTTATGGCTACGATCAGCGGGTGGAAGCCTTCGGAAGTGCCGGCATGGCGATTTCCGAAAACCGGACGCTCAATCACCTGCGCCTCCACACCGAAACCGGCACCGACCGGGCAGCACCGCTGATGAACTTCTTCATCGACCGTTATGCCGATGCCTTCGCAGCGGAAATCAGCGCCTTCGTCGATGCGGTGGAACAGGGCAAGGCACCGGAGGTCGGCTTCGAAGACGGCCGGCTGGCATTGCTTCTCGCCGAAGCGGCGATCCGCTCTATCGCCGAGGGGCGCACCGTCAACACAAGCGAGATCGGGTAAGACATGTACGCGAATTTTGGACTTTTCATCAATGGCCGCTGGCTTGCCGGTGCCGTGAAGGGCGAGGTCATCTCTCCGGTCACCGGCACAGCGCTCGGCGAGGTGATGCTTGCCAGCGCCGATCAAACCCGCGATGCGATCGACGCGGCCGCTGCGGCCCTTCCGAAACTGCGCGCCATGGGCGGCTTCGCACGTGCCGAGGCGCTGCACCGGGCAGCCGACGAAATGTTGCGCCGTGCCGATGAGAGCGCGAAGATGATCTCGCTGGAGACCGGCAAACCGATTGCCCAGGCTGGCCGCGAATGGACGCTTTCCTGCGACCAGTTCCGCTGGTTCGCCGAAGAAGCGCGCCGCATCTATGGCCGCATCATCGACAGCCGGGTGCCCGGCGGACGGTTTGAGGTGACCCGCGAAGCCGTCGGCATCGTCGGCGCTTTCACCGCCTGGAATTTCCCAGCCGCCCTTCCGGCCCGCAAGCTCGCCCCGGCGCTCGCCGCCGGATGCCCCGTCGTGCTGCGCCCCTCATCCCAGACGCCGGGTGTCGCCATGGTGATGGTCGACTGCCTGAGGGCCGCCGGCTTTCCCGATGGCGCCGTCAATCTGGTTGTCGGCTCGACCGCCGATACCTATGGCCCGATCATGGCGGACAAGCGCGTGCGCAAGGTGTCGCTGACCGGCTCCACCCGGGTCGGCCAGCAAATGATCCGTGACGCCGCTGAGACCGTGAAGAAGGTCTCTATGGAACTGGGCGGCAATGCGCCCCTCATCATTTATGACGATGCGGATCTCGACAACGCGCTCGACCTTGCCGTGCCCACCAAATTCGCCAATTGCGGCCAGGTCTGCGTCACGCCGGATCGAATCTTCGTCCACGAGAGCCTGCACGACGCCTTTGTCGACGGTTTCGTGGCCCGCGCGGCGAAGATCAGGCTTGGTGACGGGCTTGATGCCGATACCGGAATGGGTCCGCTCATCAATGCCGGTCGCCTTGAGGACATCGAGGCGGTAGTCGCCGACGCCGTGCGCGCCGGTGCAAAAATCGCCCATGGCGGCAAACGCCCCTCACACCTGAACCACGGTTTCTTTTTCGAACCCACCGTGCTGACCGGCGTGACGGACACGATGAAGGTTTTTGCCGAAGAAAATTTCGGTCCGATTGCGGCAATCACCCGCTTCAGCACCGAGGACGAGGTTCTGGAGCGGGCCAACGCCTCCGACATGGGCCTCTCCGCCTATGCATTCACCCGCTCTCCGGACAGGGCGCGGCGCACGGTAGCGACACTGAAATCCGGCATGGTCGGCATCAACAGCTTCGCGCTCGCCGCATCCGAAGCGCCTTTCGGTGGCACCAACCATTCCGGCATGGGGCGTGAGGGTGGTATCGAGGGGATAAGCGATTATCTCGAAACCAAACTCGCCCAGATCGTCTTTTGAAGACGAATATTCTTGCAGGAGAAAATCATGCGGAAAAACAAATTGAAGGAAATCTGGGCCGAGGGGCGTCCGGTGCTGCATGGCTGGCTGTCCATTGCCAGCCCGTTCAGCGCCGAAATCATGGCGGCGCAGGATTACGACGCCATCTCCATCGACATCCAGCACGGCGCGGTCGACTACAAGGACGTGCTCGGCATGTTCCAGGCCATGCGCGCTTCCGACAAGGTGCTGATGGCGCGGGTGCCCTGGCTCGATCCAGCGTGGATATCCAAGGTTCTGGATGCCGGTGCCTATGGCATCATCTGCCCGATGATCAACAACCGGGCGCAGGCCGAGCAATTCGTTCGTTACATGCGCTACCCGCCGCTCGGGGAGCGCAGTTTCGGCCCCACCCGCGCCGTTTACGCCGCCGGCGGCAATTATGCCGCAGAAGCCAATGACGAAATCCTCGCCTTTGCGATGATCGAAACGGCAGAGGCGATGGACAATCTCGAAGAAATCGCCTCCACCCCCGGCCTCGACGGGATTTATGTCGGTCCCGCCGATCTCAGTTTCTCGCTTTCTAAAGGGCAACTGGCACCTGCCTTTGACCGCGAGGAGCCCGAGGTCATCGACGCCATCAAGCGCATCCTCGATGCCTGCCACCGCAACGGCATCAAGGCGGCCCTCCATTGCGGCACGGCGGATTACGCGGCACGCGCGGTGGAATGGGGTTTCGACATGACCACCGTATCAGGCGATTCCCGCCTGCTGGCCGCTGCAGCGACGGAATCGACCGCGACCTGGCGCAGGCTGGTGGAAAAGACCGCCAAAAAAACCGATGGCAAAGGGGGGTATTGAATGCCGAACCTTCTCGTGGCCGGAAAACTTCATCCTTCCGGCGAGGCGATGCTGCGTGACCTGCCGGCCCTCGGCTTCTCCGTCCGCTATATCGAAGACGTTTCCGAAGCCTCCTACGCTCCCTTTATCGAGGAAGCGGATGCCATTGTCATTCGCACACAGCCGCTTTCGGCAGCCACCATTGCCAGGGCCGGACGGCTGAAAGTGGTGTCCCGCCATGGGGTGGGTTACGATAGCGTCGATCTTGCCGAACTCAACCGTCGCAACATCGCACTCACCATCGTCGGTGATGTCAATTCCGTCTCCGTCGCCGAACATGCGATGATGCTGCTGCTGGCGGCGGCAAAGCGGGCCATACTCGCCGACCGCGCTGTCCGGGAGACCGGACAGTGGAGTTGGCGCAACAGGCTGGAGCAGCAGGAAATATCCGGCAAGAACCTGCTCATCCTCGGTTATGGCCGGATCGGGCGGCATCTTGCCAGAATGGCTTCGGGTTTCGGCATGCATATCCGCGCCTACGACCCCTACCTGCTGCAATCGGGATGGCCCGAGGGGGCGACAAGACCCGTATCGCTGGAAGAGGGCCTGCCCTGGGCCGACTATATTTCCGTGCATATTCCCAAGGGAGCAAGCCCGGCAATCGGGGCCGCCGAAATCGCGCTGATGAAACCCGGCGTCGTCCTGTCAAACACGGCCCGTGGCGGTGTCGTTTGTGAAAAGGCGCTCAGCAAAGCGCTTGCCTCAGGTCATGTCGGCGCGGCCGGGCTGGATGTCTTCGACGACGAGCCGCCGGAAAGCTCCTCCCCGCTGCTGTCGCAGTTCAATACCGTCCTGTCGCCGCATATTGCCGGGCTTACGAAGGAATGCGGGGAGAGGATGGCCATCGCCTCCATCCAGAACGCCGTCAATTATCTGAAAGGGACGATCGATCCCGGCCTCATCGTCAATCCGGAATTTGCCCATGTCTGAAAAACCCGTTCTACGCGTCGGCCTCATCGGCACCGGCTTCATGGGCAAAGCCCATGTCTTCGGTTTCGCCTCTGCCCAGAAGGTCTTCGACCTGCCCTACCGGATCGAACTGCACACCGTTGCCGACATCACCGAAGATGCGGCTGCACGGGCAGCTGCGGATTTCGGCTTTGCCCATTCCACGGCGGACTGGCGCAGCATCATCGCCGATCCGGATATCGACCTCGTCGACATCACCGCGCCGAACGCCCTGCACAAGGAAATGGCGCTTGCCGCCATTGCCGCCGGCAAACATGTCTATTGCGAAAAGCCGCTGGCACCGCTTGCCGCGGATGCCGGCGAGATGGCCGCAGCCGCGGCGGCCCGTGGCGTCAAAACGCAGGTGGGCTTCAACTATCTCTGCAATCCCATGCTGCGGCTGGCGCGGGAAATGGTGGCGGCGGGCGAACTCGGCAAGATACGCGGCTATCGCGGTCTGCATGCCGAAGATTATATGGCCGACGCCGCAGGCGCCTTCACCTTCCGCCACGATCCGGCCGGCGGCGGTGCGCTTGCCGATATCGGCTCGCACGCACTTGCCACAGCCGAATTCCTGCTTGGTCCGATAACCGAAGTGATGGGGGATTGCGTGACGCTGATTGCCGAGCGGCCGGATGGCAAGGGCGGCACACGCAAGGTGGAGGTGGACGATGTGGGGCGCGCCTTCCTGCGTTTCGCCAATGGCGCGCAGGGTTCGGTCGAAGGCAACTGGATCGCCACCGGCCGCAAGATGCAGCATGATTTCGAGATCTACGGCGACAAGGGTGCGCTTTATTTCACACAGGAGCGGTTCAACGAGCTGCATTTCTATTCCGCCGCCGATCCGGCCGGCCGCCGTGGCTTCCGCAAAATAGAGGCCTCTCCTGACCACGCACCCTATGGCCGCTTCTGCGTCGCGCCCGGCCACCAGCTCGGCTTCAACGACCTGAAAGCCATCGAAATCGAGGGTTATCTCCGGGCGATCGCGGGACAGGCACCAGAGCCTTTCGGCTTCGCTGCCGGCCTGCGCATCCAGCGGCTGGTCGAGACGATCCAGCGCTCGTCATCCACACGGCAATGGCTGGATGTCGATGCCTGAAATCCCGGATTAAGCGGCGGGCTGCGGACCTTCGTGCCTCTTGGAAAACCGCAATAAATATTGCAAGATCATGCCATGAAGCAACAACCGCAGCCCGTCGATCCTCCGAAAGATTACGAAGAACTGATCCGCCTCATCCATGATCGTCATGATCAGATGAGCAAGACCTATCAGCGGATTTCCGTCTATCTGACGCAGAACCCCAATGAAGTCGCCGTGCATTCGGTCAATACCATTGCAGAGCGGCACAACATCCACGCCTCCAGCTTCGTGCGGTTTGCGCAGTCGCTCGGCTACAAGGGTTTCAAGGAACTCCAGGCGCTGTTCCAGAAACGGCTGGCGACGGCGGCTCCAGGTTTCGAGGCACGCGTGCGCGCGCTCGACGATGAATTGCAAAGCCGCGAGGACCGTTCGGAATATGGTTTCCTTCACGATCTTGTCGTCAGGGATATCGCCTCGCTACAGGATCTGCTCGAACGCATCAGCGCCGAGCAGCTCGGCACCGCCGCCGATCTGATCGAGGCCGCCGGTACAGTCTATCTCGTCGGCCAGCTGCGCTCCGCACCGGTGGCGGAACTGCTGCGTTACATCCTCACCATGCTCGGCAAGCAATGTATCCTTCTCGATCCCGGCGGCGGCCTCGCCACCCATATGGCGCGGACGATGAAGACCGGTGACGTGCTGATCGCGGTGTCGTTCCGATTTTACGCGACGGAAGTGGTGAATATCGTCGAGGAGGCGGAAAAGATCGGTGTGCCGACCGTAGCGATTTCCGACAGCACCCTGTCGCCGCTGGCAAAATCGGCAAAGGTCCTGTTT
Organism: Agrobacterium sp. OT33; assembly: GCF_017313365.1. Lineage (NCBI taxonomy): Bacteria > Pseudomonadati > Pseudomonadota > Alphaproteobacteria > Hyphomicrobiales > Rhizobiaceae > Agrobacterium > Agrobacterium sp. OT33. Next base: position 13,824 of record NZ_JAFLMZ010000006.1, read on the forward strand.
TCGGTCCCCGAGCATGATTACAGCTTTTCCCGGTCTCTGGCAGCGCCGATGTGTCTTGCGCAGGCTCTGGCCGTCGCCGTTGCCGCGCGGGTTCAGAAGAACGAGACCGCGCCGCGCATTCCGACGGTGACCGGCCTCTAGGCACCCACACTCAAAGCCCTGTCACGCCGTCCCAGATAAGCTTCACCGCCACCAGCGCCACGGACACATAGGTCAGCGGATAAAAGATCGAGGCGCGCATGTGGCGCACCGTCCAGGCCCCAAGCCATGTGGAGACGATAGCCAGCGGCACCATCAGGGCGGCGCGGCCGAGATTTTGCGCGCCGAAACCACCGAGAGCCGCATAGGGCACGAGTTTCAGCACATTGGTGATGGCGAAGAACATAACATTGGTGCCGGTGAAAACCTTGGGGTCCATGCGAAGCGGCAGCAGATAGACCTGCAGCGGCGGCGAACCCGCATGGGCGACGAAACTGGTGTAACCCGCAAGCAGGCTCCAGAACCGCCCCGCCATCGGCCGCTCCTTCGCAACCGTCACCAGAACGCCCCTTGAAAGCACGACGCGCAGCACGAACACGGCCGAGACAAGGCCGACAATCAGGCGCACCACGGCATCCGAGGTGATCTCGGCGGTCATCCATCCAAGCCCGATGCCGAGAACGGCTGCCGGCAGAAGCTGGCGCATGATCCGCCAGTCAACCCATTTGCGCCAGGCCGCCACGCCGACCATGTCCATGACCACCAGAATGGGCAGCAGGATGGCGGCGGCCGTGACCGGCGACATCACCAGCGCCATCAGTGGCACGCCAAGCAGGCTCATGCCGCCGAGCCCGCCCTTGGAAAGCCCGACCAGCACGACGGCGAGCACGGTGACGCCCAGTTCCAGAGGAGAGTTGAAAAGGTTCAAGTGCATCTCCTCGGCATTGCCGCCGGCACCCCTGCCGGGGCACCGCGCGCATGAATATCAGCCCTTCCTGAGCCGGGCTTTTTGACGGTAGACATCAGCAACGACCGCGCTGACGATGATCAGTCCCTTGACGATCTCCTGATAGTAAGCATCCACACGCAGGAATGTGAAGCCCGACATCATCAACCCCAGAATCACCGTGCCGATAACGGTGCCGAAAATGCGCCCCCGCCCACCAGAGAGGGATGTGCCGCCGATGACCGCCGCGGCGATGGCGTCGAGTTCATACATCATGCCCATGCCGGCCTGCGCCGTTTCCGCACGGGCGGCGGTGACGATGCCGGCGAGGCCCGCGAGCAGGCCGGCAATGGCATAGACCTTGACCAGATGCATCTGGACATTGATGCCGGACACCCGGGCCGCCTGCATGTTCGCGCCGATCGCATAGGTGAACTTGCCATAACGCGTATAACGCAGGGCAATGTGGAAGGTGACGGCGACGAGCAGGAAGATGACGACAGGCCATGCGCCCGAGCCGATCGATGCGAAGCTCTCCGTCGGGAAGGAGATCGGCTGCCCCTTCGTATACCACTTGGCGATGCCGCGTGCGGTCACCATCATGCCGAGTGTGGCGATGAAGGGCGGTATTCCCGTCACCGCGATGAGCATGCCGTTAACGATGCCGGCAATCAGGCCGAGACCGAGGCCGACGGCCAGCGGCACCACCACGGGCATATCGGTGAGCGCCGGATAGATCGCCCGGGCGAAATCGCTGCTTTGCGCAAAACTCATGGCGATCATGGCCGTCATCGCCACTACCGAGCCCGAACTGAGGTCAATGCCGCCGGTGATGATGACCTGGGTGACCCCGACGGCGATGATGCCGACGACGGAGACCTGCAGGATCATGATCGTCAGGCGCTGCGGACTGCCGAGAAAGCTCTGCCCCTGCACGAACCAGCCGAGCAACTCAAATACAAGTGCGACGCCGATCAGCACGGTCAGAATATTCAGTTCCTGCGGCAGCTTGCGCCTTTTCCGTTCGACCGGTTCGGTCTGTACGCTATCCATGATTTTTCCTCCCCGGCATTGCCGCCGTCGCAGCCTCAGCGGGCCGCCAGTTCCATGATTTTGACTTGGTCCGCTTCGGCGCGATCGAGAATCCCGGTCATATGCCCCTCATGCATCACGACAATCCGGTCGGACATGCCGAGAACCTCCGGCAGTTCCGACGAGATCATGATGACGGCGACACCTTCCTTCGCCAGACTGGAAATCAGGCGATGGATTTCCGCCTTGGCGCCGACATCGATGCCGCGCGTCGGCTCGTCGAGAATGAGGATTGCCGGTTTCGTCAGAAGCCAGCGGGCGATCAGCACCTTCTGCTGGTTGCCGCCGGACAGGTTTTCGATCCGCTCGTCGAGATCGGGCGTCTTGATGCGCAGCGCCTTCTTCATGTCGTTGCACAGCACCGTCAAACCGCGCTCATCGACATAACCCATCGCCGCATGACCATTCTGGAGGGCCGCGATCTGCATGTTTTCGAGGATCGAAAGCGGCAGAAAACAGCCGGTTGCCTTGCGGTCTTCCGTCAGCAGCGCCATGCCCCTGCGCATCGCATCCGCCGGCGAGTGGATCGTGACCGGGGCGCCGTTGATGCGGATGGTCCCTTCGCTCGCCGGCACCACTCCGAAAATCGCTTCGGCGACGTTGGAACGGCCGGATCCCACCAGCCCCGCCACGCCGAGGATTTCACCACGATGCAGATCGAAGGAAATACCGCGGAAAACGCCGGACAAGCCGAGATCGCGGACCTCGAGAACCACGTCGCCGATCGATGCCTCCTGCTTGGGAAACATGTTGGTGATCTCGCGTCCGACCATCATTTTTATGATGTCGTCGCGCGTGACATCGGTGCTCGCATGGGTTCCGACATATCGCCCGTCGCGGAACACCGAAAACTCGTCGGCGATCTCGAACAGCTCGTTCATCTTGTGGGTGATGTAGACGATGCCGATATTACGTGACCGCAGATCGCGGATGATATCGAAAAGATGCGCGACCTCGGACTCCGTGAGCGCCGATGTCGGCTCATCCATGATGAGCACGCTGGACTGGTAACTGACGGCCTTGGCGATTTCGACCATCTGCCGCTGCGCCACCGTCAGCGTGCTGACCTCCGCCCCCGGATCGATATTGATCTTCAGCTGGTTAAACAGCGCCTGCGTCTCCGCCAGCATTTTCGCATGGTCTATGAGGCCGAGACGGTTTTTCGGCTCGCGGCGGATCCAGATGTTCTCCGCCACGCTCATCCAGTCCATCAGCGCCAGCTCCTGATGGATCATGGCGATGCCGCGCTCCAGCGCATCCCGCGGACTTTTGAGGCGGACATCCTCTCCCCGCAGCCTGACGGTGCCGGCATCCGGGCTGTAAATACCGGCGATGATCTTCATGAGCGTCGACTTGCCAGCGCCATTTTCGCCCATCAGCGCGTGCACGGAACCGGGGCGCAGCCGAAACTGCACATCATCCAGCGCAACGACACCCGGAAATTCCTTGCGCACCCCCTCGATTTCGAGAAGGTAGGGGCCGGCGGCCTGCTTGAAGCGTTCGATCGCCTCTAAGGTGGTTGTGGAAATCATATCTCACCCGTCCTTTATCCGGCCAGTGGCCGGGCCGTGATTTGCTATGCCGGCGACCAAGGCAATGCCCGGTCGCCGGCCACAAATCAGTTGTTGGACTTGTATTGAGCGACATTGGCGGGGGTGACGAGTTCAAAGGGCACATCGACCTTGTGCTCGAATTTTTCGCCACGCGCGATTTTAAGGACGGTGTCGAGCGATCCTTCGCCCTGACCCTTGGCGGACTGGTAGACGGTGACGTCAAGGTCGCCCGCTTCCATCGCCGCCAGCGCATCCTGCGTTGCGTCAACACCGGCGACGATGACATCTTTCATGCCGACGCCGGAGGATTTCAGCGCCTGGATCGCGCCGAGCGCCATCTCGTCATTGTTTCCAAGCACGATGGTCGGCTTCATGCCGGATGTGATCCAGTTCGTCATCAGGTCCATGGCTGGGGTGCGCATCCAGTTCGCGGTCTGCGCGTCCAGTAACTTGATGTCCTTGCAGGCATCGCTTTTGAGGACACGTTCGGCCGCCGCGGTGCGGCCGCGCTGGCCGGTGGTGCCGAGTTGCCCCATAAGAATGACCGCATCGCCCTTGCCGCTGGCAAGCTTGCAAACCTCGGTCGCCTGCAATTCGCCGGCCTGCTCCTCATTGGAACCGACCCATGCCTGCTTTTCCGGGAATTTTTCCATATTGGCCGGCAGCATGTTCACGAAGACCAGTGGAATACCCGCCTGATCGGCGATCTTCGACATCGCCCTGCCGGAATCCGCATCCACCAGCATGGTGATGATGCCATCAACGCCAGCCGCCACGAAGTTTTCGATCTGCGACTGCTGGCGGGCGATATCGCCCTGCGCATCTTCCATCTGGACTTCGACGCCGAGGTCCTTGGCATGGCGCTGAATGTTGTGACGCAATACGGTGAGATAATTGTCGTCGAAAAGCGACATTGCCACGCCGATCTTCTCGGCATGGGCAGCGCTGGCCATCAGGGCGCAGAATGCGGTTGTGATTACGATTTTTTTGATCACGAGATTTTCTCCTCCTCTTTTTCCCGCACGTGACGAATGTGTGCGATCACCCAAACCGACGCCTCCCGGCCGTCTCCAGGCATGGCTTCGCCGGTGACGGATGCAGCAGCAAAATCCGCCTCAAGCGAAGTCATATCCTGTCGATCAGTCGAAACGGCAGCACTGTTTGCGCGCAGCTTTAGTGCTGCGCCCGTCTCTCCCATGCGACCGGGTATTTTCCGGGCGCAGTTTCAACATAGCGGGATGGAACAGGATTCGCAACAAAAATTGCAGAATTTCTATACGGCAATAAAATTTCCAAAATCTCACTCGTGGGCCACGGGGGCATCATCCACCGGAAGATGATTGGGGAGAGCGCCTGGCCCGGATGCCGCGGCTTCGCCGACCGCACCGCGTGACTGGAGCGTTGTCGCATTTCCGGAGGGAAACCCGGGAGCCACTTTTCCTGGATATGCTCAATATCGTTTTTGGGGAACGGCAGTTGAAAGCGGCACCGTCGGGCCGCGAAATCTCACTCGATGAAAATCCGCACGCTCGAGGCGCGGCCGTCGGCATCGATCACCGTGAGGGTGGAAAACCCTTGCCCCTCGGGTCGCCACTCGCTGTTGCGGCGATGGGAAGCGTCGGGCAGAGGCATGCCATTCGCGAGCCAGCGGAAGGGAGCACGCCCGCCTTGCAGCTTCAGCACCAGCGGTGAAATGCCCGACTGGCCGGAAAGCTCAACCCTTGCTCCTTCCGGCGGATAAACGATACGCGGGGCGCTTTCGCGTCTCGAGGCCGAAAGCAGGCCGCTTGCGGTCATGGTGAAACGCCGCTGGTTGGCGGGAAGGTCGGTGACGGCAACGCGCGCCACACCGGAGGGTGCGCCGGGCATCGGCGTGATTGCCACACCGGATTTTGCGAAGGCCTCGAACAGGATCGGGGCCGCTGTCGCGTAACCGGCAATGCCCGGCACCGCGCCATTATCAGCCCGGCCGACCCAGACGCCGATCACGTGCCGCCCGTCATAACCCACCGACCAGGCATCGCGGTAGCCGTAACTCGTGCCTGTCTTGTAGGCGATGCCACGCTGTTTCATACCGAGCGGCGGCAGCACGCCGGAGAGTATGTCGGAGACATTCCAGATCGCGGCATCGGAAAACAGCCGGTCACCGGCAAGGCGCTCAGGGACTGAGCGGACGCCGTCGCCCAACCGCACGGGATCACCGCTGCCGGTTAGCCCGGCATAAAGCTGCACCAGATCAACAAGCGAAATACCCGCGCCGCCAAGCGCAATGGCAAGTCCGGGCGCCTCGCTTGACGGCAGCACCAGCCGGACGCCCGCCCGCCGGAACCGCACCATCAGCGCCGATGGGCTGACGGCATCCAGCAGCTTGACGGCGGGTACGTTGAGCGACAGTTGCAGGGCCTGCCGGATGCTCACATCGCCCTGATAATGCATATCGAAATTGCGCGGCCGATAACCGGAAAAATCCGCCGGGCGATCCTCGATGATGGTTTCCTGCCCGACAAGACCGTCTTCAAAGGCAAGGCCATAGATGAACGGCTTCAGGGTGGAGCCCGGCGAGCGCACCGCCCGGCTCATCTCGACGAAACCACGCCTTGCCGTGTCGAGATAATCCGCCGAGCCGACCTCCGCCAGAATATCACCGGTCTGCGCGTCGGCCATGAGGATCGCGACGGAAACCTTGTCGCCTAGCTTTTCCGCCGCATGGCGGGCAACCCCCTCGAGCTCCCGCTGGATCGGCAGTTTCAGCGTCGAGCGCGCCTCTGTGGTATTCGGAAATTTCGCCCGCGCGGCGACGGCCATATGCGGCGCATAGGCCGGCAGGTCGCGCCGGCTGGCGGGCACGGCGGAAAGAGACGCCCGCTCCGCTTCCCCTTCCCCCACCACGCGTTCGACGGCAAGCCGTTGCAGCACCCGCTCGCGCGCCTGCCTTGCCGCTTCCGGAAAACGGTCCGGACGACGTTTCTCCGGCAGCTGCGGCAGCGCCACCATCAGGGCCGCCTCCGCCGTATCGAGCCGGCCCGGTTCCTTGCCGAACCAGGCGAGGCTTGCGGCCCTGACGCCTTCGAGATTGCCGCCATAGGGCGCGATATTCAGATAGAGATCGAGGATATCAGCTTTGTCGAGCCGTCTTTCGATCTGGAGCGCCCGCATGGCCTGCAGCAATTTTGCCGAGAATGAGCGGTCGGCACGCGGCTCGATCAACCGCGCCACCTGCATGGAAAGAGTCGAAGCGCCGGAGACGATCCGGCCGTTGCTGGCCAGTTGCCAGGCGGAGCGCATAAGCGCCCATGGGTCGACCCCGTGATGATCGTAGAACCGCTGGTCCTCATAAGCGACCAGCATGCGCAGGAACTGCGGATCGACCTCGGCTGCAGTCGTTTTCAGCCGCCAGCGGCCATCCGCTGTCGCAAAGGCGCGCAACAGCTTGCCGTCGCGATCCAGCACCTCGAAGGATCGTTGCTGCGCAGCCTCCAGCGGCGGCGGATAGGCCTTGTCCAGTGCATCAAGACCGAAGGCCGCGCCGCCGAGAAGCAGCGCGGCTGACACGATGCCGACGATGATCGCCTTGCGTCGCCTCATGGGGTTGCCGAGCGCACCTCCATGCGGCCGGTTGCCGTGCGGGCGGCAAATTGCGGCCGGTACATATCTTCAACCGAGGCTGCCGGATGGTCATAGGTGCCCGGAGTAACGGCGCGGACGACATAGGCAAGCGTGATCTCCGAACTGTCGCCGGCCGAGCGGTCGAAGGCCGCCACGAAGCGGTCGTAGCGGAATTCGGTATGGGCCGCTTCCGTTTCCGGCAACCAGTCGAAATTCGAAAGCGCTGCCGAATTGACGAGGCTCGGATTGTCGATTTCGAAACCGGAGGGCAAGAGATCCGTCACGAGAATGCGCGACTGCCAGTTATTTTGCGGCACCACGTTCAGCACCGCGACATAACGCTCGTTTTGCGTGACCTCGCTCGGGTTCACCTCCTCGCCATCCATGGAGTAATAGGTGCGAGTGATGGTGAAGCCTTCGCCGCCCGCCGCAAGCGGTTGCGCCGGCGGCGCGACCGTGGTGACAACAGCCGTGACCGGATCGGCCGAGGCATTGGCGATCTTCAAGGGAGCTGCCAGCAATTCATCGCCGCTCATCCGCTTGCCGAAACCGCCGGTCTGCAGGTCGCCGTTCACGTCGAGGCGAATATCCTTGTCCTCGCCTTTGACGGCACGGGCGGCCAGCAGCATCCAGGCCTGTTCCTGCGTGCTGGTGTATGGCTTCTTTTCCCATTCCTTGGCCACCGCACCGGCAAGCTGCGGCACGACGGCCGGAACCGGGCGGCTTTCGGCCGCAAGCGCCAGCGTCGCCGCGCCATCGCGCAGCGCAGAGCCGTAGTCCGCGCGCGAGAAGCTGACATTGGTGGCACGGCTTGCCATATCGAGCGAAGCGCCGAACACGGCCTTCGAACGGGCCTGATCGCCATAAAGCGAAAGGGCGGCGGCAACCTGCGCCTTGGCGAGCGGCGTCGGGAAATCGGCAAGCGCCGTATCGGCGTAATAACGCAGATCGTTGATCGCCGCCTTGCGGTTGCGCGCCAGCACATAAAGCGAATAGGCGATCTCGTTGCCACGATCCTTGACGTTGCTGTCATAGGAAAGACCGTTCTGCAGGTTGTTCAGCGCCTGCACCATGGCCGCTTCGGGAACATCGTAATTCTGCTCGCGTGCCCGTGTCAGGAAGTCGCTGATATAGGCATCGAGCCACAGATCGCCGTAACCCGGCGACCAGAGGCCGAAACTGCCGGAACTGGACTGGAAGGACAGCACCCGGTAAATCGCCTCCTGCACCCGCTTGCGGGTATCGGGGTCTTCGGCCATGCCACTATCCTTCGTCAGCTCCGAAAGGTAGAGCAACGGCAAAGCGCGGCTCGTCGTCTGCTCGGCGCAGCCGTAAGGATATTTGTCCAGCATCATCACCAACGCCGGAATATCAAAGGCGGGCGAGCGCGTGACATTAACCGCGACGGAGGAGCCGAGCAGCATGCTGTCGGCCAGAAGATCGCCATTGATCGTCAGGCTGCTATTGGGCGCAATCTTGATTTCGCGCCGCGTTGTGACGGGCAGAACGGCCGGGCGCACCGGAACATTCAGAACCTGCTCCAGCGAGACACCGGCAGTATTGGAAACCTTGATGGTGATTGCGCCATTGCCGGGCTGTTCGCCCGTCAGCGGAACGGTCAGCGACGACTTTCCGCCCTTTTGCAGCGCCAATGTCTGCGACATCTCGCCCTGATCGACCGTCAGGGCCGTGTTGCTTGTCACGTCCAGCCGGTAATCGCCGGCCTCGCCATCGGTATTGGCGATATCGAGCCGCAATTGCGAGACATCGCCGGGCGCGAGGAATTTCGGCGCGCTGGCCGTGACCACGACGGGATCGCGGATGACGGCATCGGAAACCGCGTGGCCAACACCCGTTTTCGTCCAGGCCACCGCCATGATGCGGGCAGTACCGTTGAACTGCGGAATATCGAAGCTCACCGTCGCCTTGCCGTTAGCGTCGAGTTCGACCGGACCGGCAAAGAAGGCCACCAGCTTTTCGGTGGGCGGGCTGCCCTGAAGGGCCGCCCCGCCGCCGTCACCGCCCGTGCGCAGGCGGCCGGTGGCGCCAAGCGAACCGTCAATCAGGCGGCCATAGAGATCGCGGATTTCCAGCCCCAGCCGGCGCTGGCCGAAATACCATTCATCCGGCTTCGGCGGCTCATAGCGGGTGAGGTTCAGGATGCCGACATCCACGGCCGCAACGATGGCATAGGCCTTTTCGCCGACACCAGCGCCCGCAACCGTGATCGGAATTTCAAGCGGCTGCCGCGGCAGCGTCTTCTGCGGCGCGCCGAGGGTGACGGCAAGCTTGCGCTCGGCCGGATCGACGGCAAGCCATTTGATGCCGATGGCGCGCATCGGCATGCGGCTTTCCTGCGCATCGCCGGGCCGGAACAGCGTGGCCGTGACGTAAGCGCCCGCACCCCATTCTTCGGTGACCGGAATGTCGATCTCGCCGCCATCCGCGCCGATCTCGACATTCTGAACGGAAATCAGCTTCTCGGAACCGGACGTGATCATCAGCTCGCCGGCAAAACGGGAGGAAACCTTGAGTTTTGCCGTATCACCGATCTTGTAGCTCTGTTTGTCCAGCGCGATTTCCAGCGCATCCGGCGTTTCGGTCGAGCTTGCCTCGACATAAAAACCGGCATCGAATTCAACGCTGGAAACCGGTGCGCCATTGCCGGCACCCTCCACTTCCAGCCGGTAGCGGCCCCAGGTGACGGGCACGGAAATCTCGCCGCCATTGGCATCGACGGACAAGCTGCCGGCTTCCTGCTGCTTGGTATATTCCACCGGCTCATAACGCCAGGAATTGCCCTGACGATACCATTGATAGTTGCGCTCGACCTTGATGAGCTTCCAGTTGAGGCCGCTCATCGCCTGTTTCACGCCATCGGCATCAACGCCGATGATGTGGAAACGGCCGACGGAATTCTGGGCGAGGTCGCCCGAAAATTGCGGCTTGATGCCGATGACAGAGGCTTCCGCCTTGATAGGCAGCGTCAGCGAGCGCTCCACGGCACGCCCACCCGCCTCCTGCATGCGCACGGTGATGTTGGCGGAAAGAAGCTGCGTGGTGGAGGGCAGGTCGGTCAGATCGACATTGAAGCTCGCCTTGCCCTCTTCGTCCAGAACCGGCAGATCGGCAAGCGTGGTGCGGTTTTCCTCTTCGCTTTCCTCATCGGCCAGACCAAAGAAATAACCTTCGAAATTGGCGCTGGTGCGCGTCGGCTTGATGGCGACCTCGCCTTCCAGCGTCAGGCCGGCAGCGGGCGCGCCATAGAGATAACGGCCATCGACGTCGATTGCCGTTTCCGCAGCCGGGTCGATCTGTTTTGCCTTGCTGGAAAGATCGAACTCGGTGCGATCAGGCACGAAATCATCGACGAGGAAGCTCTTTTCGCTGATGGCAGCCGTCTTCGGGTCGGTATGGATGCGCAGCGTCCAGGTGCCGCGCATGGCATTTGCCTGCAACGGCAGATCAACCGCATGGCCGCCCAGCGCCTTGCCGTCGCTGACGAAACGCCGGTCCTCGACACCGTCAGGGCGCGAGAAGATGAAGGTGAGCGGCAGATCCTCAATTGCCTTGCCATCGACATCGCGGGCAAGCGCTGCGGCATGCACGGTCTCGCCGGCGCGGTAGATACCGCGCTCGGTCCAGCTGAACACATCGATCGCACCGGGTGCTGCACGTCCCGTCACGCCACGATCCGAGAGGTCGAAGCCGGCGCGGGTCATGTCGAGGAACACATAGTCCTTGTCGCCGTTGCGCGCCGTCAGGATTGCCGGTGCCTGCGCGGCGGTGCCGCGCATCAGGCCGGCGGAAAATACCGCGCGGCCGTCCACATCGGTCTTTGCGGTGCCAAGCACCTCGTTATTCTTGGCGAGCAGTTGCAAATCCACGTCCGCGAGCGGCTTCGCGCTGCCGAGTGCACGGACAAAGACGTTGAGCCCGTCGGTTCCGGCATAGGTGGTGATGCCGGTATCGGAGACCAGGAACCATTGCGTGGCGCGCGAGTCCCAGGTTTCCGGCGCGGTGCCGGGCGGCACGGCGGTCAGCACATAGATGCCGGGCTTGCGCTCCGGCAAGGCCTCATCCACCGGGAAGCTCGTCACCACATCCTTGTTGAGGTCGGGCTGGATATCGATCGAGCCTTGCCAGACGAGTTCGCCGATCTCGTTTTCGATGCGGTCGGCATTGTAGCCGTCCATCTGCGTCAGAAACTGCGAATTCGCGAGCAGCGAGGTGATGTTGCGGTCACCGACGCGATAGAGCTTCAGATCGGCCTTGTCGGCATTAACAGAGACAATGGGGATGCCGCGGCGCGCCGTGCCCGGCAGGACGAAATTCTCACCCGTGAAGCGCACGGTGGCGGCACGGTCGCGCACGTAAATGTCGAGGTCGACCTGCTTTTCCAGCGGCTCGTCCACCGAAGACGGCAGGCCGGCGCGAAACGCGATCTTGTAACGCTGGCCATGAGTCAGGCCTTCCACACAAATTTCGCTGCCCTTCGCCTCGATGGCCTTTGGCGCTGCCCCATCCAGCGTGATGAAGGAGGAATAATCGACGCCGTTCTTCACCAGCGGTTCGGAAAACTGCACGCAGGCGCGCGGGCTGACGCTATCCGTATCCACCGTATTGTTGATGATGCGGAACCCCTGACGCGCGCGCAGGTCGACATAAGCCGCCCTGGTCTGCGCATTGTCGGTGAGCGCAAGGCTCTCCTTATAGGCACTGAGCGCTGCGCGATAATTCTGGGTTCTTTCGAAAGCCTTCGCCAGCCGGTTCAGGGCCTCGGTACGGGCGCTGACCGTGCGGCTCAGCTGATAGGCGTTGATGGCGGCGGACGCCGCCTGCCCGGCAATCGAATAATTATCAGTGACCTGCGCCGCCTTTTCCGACAGTTCGGCCCAGAGAGCGCCGTCATCAGGTGTGATCGCAAGGGCCTGCTTGTAGGTCGAGACCGCATTGGGAACATTGCCCGCGGCTGCCTGCTGCCGCGCCGTCTGCACGAGGGCTTCCACGCCCTGTCCGCCCTCACCGTCATTTGCCGCGAGGCCGGATTTCAGCCGGCGGGCTTCCTGCTGCAGGCTGTCCGTGACGAAGGACAGGCGCTGCGGTGCGCCGATATCGGCTTCCGTGGCCACCTCGACGATCTTGCCGGCAACTGCGCCGGGGAAGGCATTCAGCTGATTGAAATCCGATTTGAGGAAGCACCATTTCACCTTGGGATTGTAGGTGAAGGCCTTGCAGGCGGTATCGCCCACGCAAATCTCGCCGCATTGTTCCAGCGAGACATTCTGCTCCGTTCGAAGATCGAAGCCGAAATAATCGCCGTTTTGGGTGGTAACGACCTTGCGGGATGGCTCCGCCGCCATGGCCGGCGGAAAAATGAGGGCGGTTGTGACCGCAACCAGCGAAATCCGGACGAGCGCGCGCAACGACATCAGTATTCTCCCCGCAACAGACATGTCGGGCGGGACTCTGGTCAAATCCACGCATGGTTGTCAACGCATCTTCGTCAATTCACAACATGACAATCGATACGGGCGGGCGGACGGGAAGATTAGTCTTCTATTTTGCGCGCTTCGGAAATCAGCATGATCGGCACGCCGTCACGGATCGGATAGGCAAGCCTTGCGCTCTCGGAGACGAGTTCATTGCGGGCGCGGTCATAGGAAAGGCGCCCCTTCGTCAGGGGACAGACCAGCAGCTCCAGCAGCTTCGGATCGACATTGCTCATCCTGTCGTCCATGGCGGCGATCCTATTGCAGCACGTTGCCGCCCTCACCCGATCCTTGGGCAAGGACGATCTCGGTGATGGCGATCAATGTTTCGGCCCGCGTCTTCAGATCAGGCGCTTCCAGGAGCGCCTGTTTTTCCGCCGGCCCGAAGGGAGACATCATGGAAAGCGAATTGACGAGAACACGGTTGCCCGCCCTTTCCACACTTTCCCAATCGGCCTCCAGCTGGTTGGCATCCAGAAACGCCCGGAAAACCCGCAGCAGGTTTTCCCGGTCCACCGCTTCTTCATCATATTCACCGGAGAGATCGGCGATGAAAGGCGCATGACGGAAGTTGCGATAGGGCTTGCCGGCCTCCACCTCTTCCAGCAGGCGGAAACGACATACCCCGGTGAGCGAGATGATGTAGCGGCCATCGCCGGTTTCGGAAAAGGAGGTAATGCGGCCGAGACATCCGACCGCGCTCAGAGGTCCGCCCTCAAGCCCTGCCTCTATGACGTGAAGGGCCGGCTGCACCATGCCGATGAGCCGGTGGCCCGCCAGCGCCGTGTCGATCATGGCAAGATATCGCGGCTCGAAAATATTGAGCGGAAGATGGCCCTCCGGCAGGAGCAGCGCGCCCGGCAGGGGAAAGACCGGCACGGTTTCCGGCAGGTCGTCGTTCTTCATATATCTCGCATTTCCGACGTGCATGGGATCAAGCCCCCTGTTCACTGCTGCCCGGCCGGCGGATCGACCGCCATGGCCGGGATATGCCCGCATTACGAAAACAGTATCGCCGAAAGCTTCCGGCGGCCAGCGACGGTTGCCGGATCCTTGAAGCCCCAGGCCTCGAAAAATTCCAGAAGCTGGCGGCGCGCGCCGTCATCGTCGAAGGTCCGGTCCTTGCGCATGACGTAGAGCAGATGGTCCGCCGCCTCATCACGCCGCCCCTGTGCATTCAGCACCTTGGCAAGCTTCACCCGCGCCTCGTGATGATCGGGATTGAGCGCCAGATCGCTTTCCAGCGCCACCGGGTCGCCGATCTTCCGGGCTTCCTCATATTGAGCGATCTTTTTCGAAACGAGCTGAATACCCGCATCTTCACCCAGTTCCGCAGGCAGGGAAGAGAGCAGTTCGCTGGCCCGCTCATATTGACCGGCAGCGATCATGCATTCGGCAATACCGGCAATTGCCCCCGGATTTTCCGGATCGGTCTGCATGACGGCGCCGAACAGCTGTGCTGCGCCGTTAAAATCGCCATCCGCCAGAAGCTGCTTCGCCTCGGTCAGAATGGCCTCGATCTCGGCTTTCGGATCGCCCGCGTCAGGCCCGGCAATCTTGTCGATGAACTGCTTGATCTGGCTTTCCGGCACAGCGCCCATGAAACCGTCCACCGGCCGGCCATCGGCAAAGGCGACGATGGCGGGAATGGACTGGATGCCGAGCTGGCCCGGAATGGACGGGTGATCGTCGATGTTCAGCTTCACGAGCTTCACACGGCCATTCGCCTCATTGACAACCTTTTCCAGCACCGGCGTCAGCTGCTTGCACGGACCGCACCAGGGCGCCCAGAAATCCACCAGAACCGGCTGGCGGCGCGATTCCTCGAGAACATCCCTGGAGAAGGCAGCCGTCGTGGTGTCCTTGATGTGACCGGAGGCCGCACCGTTCAGATCCCCGCTATATTGCGCGCTCGCAGACATCTGTCCGCCATAGGAACTGCCGTAAGGATTGTTCGTGCCGCTCATGCCGGTCTCCCGTAATCTCTGTCGTATTGTCTTGGTTGAAGCAAAGATCGTATCTCACTCGCTGACTTTCAAGACAAGCGGCGCATGTCCGGTCGCCTCGAGAAAGCGAATAAGATCCTTCGACGCGATCGTCGTGGTCTGGTCGTTGGAAAGCGGATGGCCATTGACCAGTTCGTTTTCCAGAAGGCCACTATCAAGCACGAAGGTGACCTGCCGGCCGGTGTCGTTGATAGCACCGAATACCGTCACCGATCCCGGCACCACGCCCAGATATTCGAGCATTTTTTCCGGCCTGCCGAAAGAAACGCGGCTTGCGGCACCTATCGTCTTGTGAACGCTCTTGAGATCAACGACCGCGTTTTCCTCGACAGTCAGAACGAAATATTGATCCTTTTTGTCCTTCACGAAAAGATTCTTCGTGTGACCTCCGGGAATGAGATCGCGCAGCGACTGGGATTCAGCGACGGTAAATACCGGCTCATGCTGTTTGGTGGTGTGGGAAATGCCGAGCCCGTCCAGAAACCCGAACAGATCCGTTGCCGTCTTGGGAGAATTCTCCGCCATATTCTGCCGCCCGCCTTTGCCGATTTCGATATCACTACATTCCTGATTAAGGGCGCAACCGGCGCTTGGCAACGCACGAAAAAACAGGAGGATGAAAAACTCTCAATCATTTCCGCCGCTTGTCGCATTTTTCAAAGAAATTTTCGCGTTTTTGTCATTTCCCTGTTGCATTCCAAAATCGATTGAGCGATATAGCGCCCGTCGCCGCAACACGGCGGACCACGGTTCAGCGAACTACCCCGGACCGGTGGATTTGAGCGGGTGTAGCTCAGGGGTAGAGCACAACCTTGCCAAGGTTGGGGTCGAGGGTTCAAATCCCTTCGCCCGCTCCAAATTTTCCAGAAACAGATTTCCAGTAAGACACGCGCCTTTTATGGCGGATCGTGTCGCGTTTGCAAACTTCATCGCTCACTACCGCTCCTGCAGCAGAGCAGACGTGAAATTATCGCGCGTGCGGAACTTATATCATGAATGGCCGTTTCAGACGCGAGGCTCCCAACCTCGGTTCCCTCTGAATTGCCCGCCCTGAGCGGGCATTTTTTTGCAACGAACGCCGTGTAGAATAACACAGTCTCCTGTACATCATCCCACGACCAAAACCGACGTCTCAATCGAATGCGGCTGAAAACACCTGTTCGAATCAGCCCGAAATGCGCTGTTCTGGGAACATCGCCTCCTGCCAGCGCGGCATCCGAAACGCAGGAAAGCCCGTCAGGCCCGGCTATTCGCCGTTAAATTGGCGAAGGCAGCCGTCCACGGCAACAATATGCTCGCCATGATCTTGCCATAATTCAATCAATGTGCTTTTGTTCACCCGCCCTTGTGGGAGGGGGTAGAGGTTGAGACCCGCTGGCTGCATTTTGGCAGTAAGCGGGTTTCCCTTTTTTTGGCGACCGCCAATCGCAGGGATGCCACGAGAGGCTTTTGCGTACCTTCGCAGACACACAAAGACACGGGCAGGCACTCGCCGTTTTTCTCGATATGTTGGATGAAAATGGTAGCGGGAGAGGGACTTGAACCCCCGACACGCGGATTATGATTCCGCTGCTCTAACCACCTGAGCTACCCCGCCACAGGGGAAACGTGACAGTCATGTGACTGGCCGCTCCATCAGGATGTGCGGCTTATAAGGTGCCGCTCCCCAAAGTGTCAAGCGCAAGATGCGCAAAAAATTCGCTTTCCACGAGAGCGGGGATAACAAGGCGTGCGAGCGGTTTTCGTGTGAAATCCCGCCCGCATTCTTTCATTGAGATCGCATTTGAGATTTCAGGCCGAACGGACCTGAAATCTCCATGATCCGGCGGCGAAACCTGCGTGGTTCAGGCCGCGACCGGCTTTTCCAGAAGCGCCTTGAGAGAAGCTTCCGCTTCCGCCGAACGTTCCGAACGTTCAATGAAGCCACCGCCCCAGACGCGGGCGTCAGCACCAGGTGCGGAATAGAGCACGCAGGCCTGGCCGGGGGCAACACCGGCCTCGCCGGTCATCAGATCGACATAGATGCCGTTTTCGTCGGCATGCAGCATCGCTTCCGTCGGTGGGCGTGTGGAGCGCACCTTGGCAAAGCAGGCAAAGCCCTTGCCGGCGTCAGTCGCCAGTTCGGCATCGCCCAGCCAGTTCATGTCACGAAGATAGACCCGGCGGGTTTCCAGCGCCTCGCGCGGGCCGACAATGACCCGGCGCCCCCGTGCATCGAGGTGCACCACGTAAAGCGGCTCGCCCGTCGCAACGCCAATACCGCGGCGCTGGCCGATTGTATAATGCACGATGCCATCGTGGCGGCCGAGCACGCGCCCGTCGAGATGCACGATATCGCCCGCCAGAGCCGCATTCGGCTTCAGCTTGTTGATGATATCGGTATATTTGCCCTGCGGCACGAAACAGATGTCCTGACTGTCGGCCTTTTTGGCCACGACAAGCCCCATATCTTCCGCCAGCGCCCGCGTTTCGGCCTTGGAGAGGCCGCCAAGCGGAAAGCGCAGATAGTCGATCTGCTCCTGCGTGGTTGCAAACAGGAACCAGCTCTGGTCACGGTCGCTGTCAATCGGCCGATAAAGCGCACGCCGCCCCGGCTGGCCGGAAACGGGATTGGGGCGCGAGCGGATGTAATGGCCGGTCGCCAGCGCATCGGCGCCCAGTTCCTGCGCGGTGGCAAGCAGATCGGCGAATTTTACCGTCTGGTTGCAGGCCACGCAGGGGATCGGCGTTTCGCCCATCGCATAGGCTTCGGCAAAGGGATTGATGACGGTTTCACGAAACCGCGCTTCATAATCCAGCACGTAGTGGGGAATACCGAGCGTTTCGCAGACCCTGCGCGCATCGTCGATATCCTGCCCCGCGCAACAGGAGCCGGCGCGGTGCACGGCAGCGCCGTGGTCATAAAGCTGGAGCGTAATGCCGAGGACATCATAGCCCTCGCGCTTGAGGATACCGGCCACCACGGAAGAATCGACGCCACCGGACATGGCGACAACGATCCGGGTATCTTCCGGCCTCTTGTCAAAATCGAGCGTATTCACGTTTTTTCCCATCGTCAGTCATAACGGGGGTAAAGGCCCCGCCGCCTGTCGGTCATCCGCAACGCGGGCATCAGCCGAAAATCGGACTGTTCTGGCTCACTATCCTGCGGATTTAAGGGCTGCATATAGAAAGGAATGGCCGCGCACGCAAGTACGGGGCGGAAAACCGCCCCGCAAAGCCACCAGATTCGGGCTGGGACCGGCCGTCAGGCGCCGGCCGTCTTCTGGCCGCTGCTGCCGAACCACCTGTCGCGCTCCCGCCACAGGGCTGGCAGGGCCAGCAATCCGATAGCGGTGAAGGCAATCAGCGTCTTATTGAGCTGCGACAGCTCCGCCGTGCGGCCATCCAGATAATAGACGCCATAAACGATCGCCACGT
The DNA here is from genome assembly GCF_017313365.1 of Agrobacterium sp. OT33. Classification (NCBI taxonomy): domain Bacteria; kingdom Pseudomonadati; phylum Pseudomonadota; class Alphaproteobacteria; order Hyphomicrobiales; family Rhizobiaceae; genus Agrobacterium; species Agrobacterium sp. OT33. The sequence continues at coordinate 31,918 of NZ_JAFLMZ010000006.1, forward strand.
GCCAGACATAGACCTGCAGCGAATGGCGGCCGAGCAATTGCAGGAACTTCAGCGACAGCACCCAGATGACGCCTTCGGCAATGGAGCGCACGAGCGGGCGGTGGTGCTTCGGCCCTGCTATCACCAGCCATGTCAGGCCAACGCCGACGGCGAGGAAGTTGATGAGATAGACCGGGCCGAAATCGGCGCGGATTTCCATGGTGGAAAATTTGCCCATCATGAATTCCGGCATCAGGCCCCAGGCGGTGGCGATGCGCAGCGGCATGAAGAACAGGCAGATGACGAGCGCCGCCTTCGGCAGCCAGGTATGCTCAGGCGAGAAGATCGCCTTCCACGGAATGCGGTTCTGCGCCGTCATCGCGCCCATCACCAGCGCGGAATAGAACACCAGCTGCCAGCCGAGCAGGTTGAAGCTGACGCGGATACCCTGCTCGTCCGCACCCTTGACGAGTTCGTTGAGCGGGACCGTCACGATCTGCTGCAGGCCAAGCTGGCCCGCCATCCAGACCAGCAGGGAGCCGGCCATGACATAGGCCCACTTGCCATCCAGGCAGAGCTTCACCAGCACCGGCGCAAAGATCATGTAGACGATATATTGCGGCAGAATATCCATGAAAGTCGGCTGGAACAGGAAGGCCGCAATGGCGGCAAGACGCAGGGGATCGTCAAACGAGGTCATGCCCAGCCAGTTGTACCAGATATAGGGTGCATGCGGGATGACCATGCGGAAGAACAGCACGGCGATGACAAGACCCATCGCATAGCGATAAAGCTCCATTGCCCGGTTCCAGATCATCTGCTTGCCGGCATCATAGCCGTATTTCATCATCTTGCGCGCATAGACCATGCCGATCAGCAGGCCGGACAGGAACACGAAGCCCTGCGCGTCCTCGACAAAGGCAAACTGCCGGTGATTGATCTCCACCAGCCAGAAGCCGCCGGCAAACACCAGATGGTTGATCAGCATGAAAACGAGGAAGTAACCACGCATCCCGTCGATCAGGTCAAAGCGTTTCATCTCGATAGCTCTCCGTTCTCGCAGGGCCTGCATTGCCCGGCCACCCAGCCCGGCTTGGGAGGGGCCGGGGATTGGATTGTCAACGCTGTTTTGCGCCTGAGGTTCCCTTTCCAAAGCGGTTTAGAACCGGCGCGAAAAGTCACATTGACGTGTATACCCCGTGGTTAGGACGTCGGGACTGAATGTCGGATGAATGAAAAAAGGCAATTCGGTGGAGTATCCGAGCCATGCGCCGACGGGATACCTCCCGCAAAAGAGCGCAAACCCCTGCATGGCAGGGCAAAGCACGGATCATCATCTTTCGAGGCGAGAGATATCACCCGTTAGATTTATCAGTCGTTTTTTTCACCGCTGATCCGCTTTCATTTACCCATGACCGAACCGCGCTGACAAACGAAAGCCCGGAGGTCATCAAACCTCCGGGCTATTTCGTCAATAAAGGTCAGTCCGGTTGTCTCAGGCCGCGGCCTGAATGGCGGCCACCTGCCAGTTGTCATTGCCGGGGCGGCGCACGAAGGTCCACATTTCCACCGCTTCGGACGGATGCTGTTCGTCACCCTCGATCACCTTGCCGGAGGTACGGTCACGCATCACGTCGATGGCGGAGTAGCGCATTGCCACCGTTGCGTAATCCTGCCCCTCTTCGTGCCAGGCTTCCGCGACATCGCCCTGCAGCAGCGTCACGTCGCGCACGTCGTTCTTCACACCGCTCGTGGCGTTGTCGCTCAGTTCCTCGGCCAGATAGGACATGGCTTCCGGCGTCGTCAGCTTGCGCAACGTGCCATAATCCTCGGCGGCATAAGCAGCCTGCACGTCCTCCAGCATTTTCTGGAAGATTTCGAGGTCACCCTGGGTGATACCGATTTCATCACCTTCCGACATGGCATTGGCATGAGGAGCCGGCTTCGCCGCAGCGGCTGTGGCCGCCGCCGCACCACCGGCAGCACCCGCCAGTGCGCCGATCTTCGGAATCTTGAACGAAGACGCGGAAGCGCCTGCCTGCGAGCCGCCATTAAAGGACGAACCGGAGTGATCCGTGCGCTGCGATCCGCCAGCCGCACCATAAGCGGGCTGGCCCTGACGGCGCGATGCGAAGAAACGCATGGCGAGCATGACCAGAAGGCCGATCAGCGCCACCTGCAGCAGCATGCCGAAGAAACCGGCCATACCACCAAAACCGCCACCCATGAGCATGCCGAACAGACCGCCCATCAACAGGCCGCCCATCAAGCCACCCATCATACCGCCGAACAGGCCGCGGTTCTGCTGCGGCGCCTGTGCGCCCGGACGGGCCGGCTGGGCTGCGCCAGGCGCGGCCTGATTGGTGTTCGGCGTCATGCTGCGGTTGATCGGCGCGGTCTGGCCGGGTGCGGTGCTGGTCGAAGGCGGAGCGGAATAGGTCCGCGTGCCGCGGCTGCCGAAGCCACCGCTCGCACGGCGTGCCTCTGCCATATCAACCGCCACGAAAGACACCGCGATACCAAGTGCGGCGACTGCGAACAAACCCTTGAAGCGCCGAAAGGCAGCAAACATCGTTATCTCCTGTTGGCCGCCCTCCCATGAGCGGCATGTCAGCAGGCGATATAGCAACTCATGATCATCATTTTTAGAGCACCTGCCTTAAATTTTTTGTGATATGCAACCAAAACGCGAGACTGGCGGGCATTGCGGTAAAACCGGTGGCTGGAAAAACCAAAAAACCCGGCGCAGGGTCTCCCCTGCACCGGGCCTTATTGTCCCCTTGGGAGGAACGATAAGATCAGTCGACGTTGAAGGTCAGCGGCTTGACCTGGCGGATTGCCGGGTTGGCGCGCAGCTTGTCCAGCACGTTTTCGGAAACCGGACCATCCACATAAAGAAGCGCGATGGCGTCGCCGCCTTCCTTTTCACGGCCAAGCTGGAAGTTGGCGATGTTGACGCCCGCTTCCCCGAGCGTGGTGCCCATGAAGCCGATCATGCCGGGAACGTCGGTATTGGTGATGTAGATCATGTGCGATCCGACATCGGCATCCATGTTGATATTCTTGATCTGGATAAAGCGCGGCTTGCCATCCGAGAACACCGTGCCGGCGACCGAGCGGATCTGGTTTTCCGTCTTGACCGTCAGCTTGATGTAGCCGTCGTAAACGCCGGTCTTGTCGCGCTTGACCTCGGAGAGGATGATGCCCTTTTCCTTGATCATGACCGGGGCGGAAACCATGTTCACATCCGCAACCTGGCTGCGGATAAGGCCGGCCAGCAGGGCGCTGGTCAACGCCTTCGTGTTCATGCTGGCGGTTGCGCCATCATAAAGGATTTCGATTTCCTTGGTGGCGCTTTCCTGCACCTGACCGACGAAGGAGCCGAGAACATCCGCCAGACGGATGAACGGCTTCAGGCGCGGTGCTTCCTCAGCCGTGATCGACGGCATGTTGATGGCGTTGGAAACCGCACCCTTGACGAGGTAGTCCGACATCTGCTCGGCAACCTGAAGGGCGACGTTTTCCTGTGCTTCCGTGGTCGAAGCACCGAGATGCGGTGTGCAGACGACGTTCGGCAGGCCGAAAAGCGGGCTTTCGGTGGCAGGCTCGACCTCGAACACGTCAAAACCGGCACCGGCGACATGGCCGGACTTGATGGCTTCGGCAAGAGCCGCTTCATCCACCAGACCGCCGCGGGCGCAGTTGACGATACGCACGCCCTTCTTGGTCTTGGCCAGGTTTTCGGCATTGAGGATGCCGCGCGTCTTGTCAGTCATCGGCACGTGCAGGGTGATGAAATCCGCCTGCGCCAGCAACTCGTCCAGTTCAACCTTGGTCACGCCCATTTCCTGCGCACGCTCGGGCGACAGGAAGGGATCATAGGCCAGAACATGCATCTTGAGGCCGAGTGCACGCGAGCAGACGATGGAGCCGATATTGCCGGCGCCGATAACGCCAAGCGTCTTGCCGGTGATCTCGACACCCATGAATTTCGACTTTTCCCACTTGCCGGCCTGCGTGGAGCTGTCGGCGGCCGGAAGCTGGCGCGCAACGGCGAACATCAGCGCAATCGCATGTTCGGCTGTCGTGATGGAGTTGCCGAAGGGCGTGTTCATGACGATGATACCGCGGCGCGAGGCGGCCGGAATATCGACATTGTCGACGCCGATGCCAGCGCGGCCGATGACCTTGAGGTTGGTCGCAGCCTCGATCAGCTTTTCGGTCGCCTTGGTGGCGGAACGGATGGCAAGACCATCGTAATTGCCGATGATTTCGGCAAGCTTGTCCTTGTCCTTGCCGAGCTTCGGCTGGAAATCGACTTCGACGCCACGATCGCGGAAGATCTGGACGGCGGTTTCCGACAGTTCGTCGGATACGAGTACGCGAGGTGCCATGGTTCACGGGCTCCTTGAAAGCGGTGCAGTTTTGAAAGCGGGGAATATACGGCCCTGCATCAGCGCAGGGCCGGTATCAAAATCAGGCGGCAGCCTTGGAAAGTGCTGCCTTCTGCGTCTGGTAGGCCCAGGCAAGCCAGGGCATGACGGCTTCCATGTCCGCCGTCTCGATGGTGGCGCCGGCCCAGATACGCAGACCGGACGGTGCGTCACGGTAAGCGCCGATATCGAGGGCGACATTTTCCTTTTCGAGCAGGGCGACGACGCCCTTGGCGAAATCGGCCTGTGCGGCGGCATCCAGCGCCTGCACTTCGGGATCGACGATCTTCAGGCAGACGGAGGTGTTGGAGCGGGTTTCCGGCTTGACGGCTAGGTTGGCGATCCAGTCGTTCTTCTCGATGAAGTCGTAGATAACCTTGGCATTGGCATCGGCACGGCCGATCAGCGCCTTAAGGCCACCGAGGTTCTTCGCCCACAGCAGCGCGTCGATATAATCTTCAACGCAGAGCATGGACGGCGTGTTGATGGTTTCGCCGGTGAAAATGCCTTCGATCAGCTTGCCGCCGGAGACCATGCGGAAGATTTTCGGCAGCGGCCATGCCGGCGCGTAGCTCAAGAGACGCTCGACAGCGCGCGGCGACAGAATGATGACGCCATGGCCGCCCTCGCCGCCCAGAACCTTCTGCCAGGAGAAGGTGACGACGTCGAGTTTCGTAAAGTCCATATCCTGTGCGAAGGCCGACGAGGTGGCGTCGCAGATGGTCAGGCCCTTGCGGTCGGCAGGGATGAAATCGGCATTGGGAACGCGAACGCCAGAGGTCGTACCGTTCCAGGTGAAGACCACGTCACGGTCGAAATCGACTTCGGCAAGGTTCGGCAGCAGGCCGTAATCAGCCTCGAACTTGCGGACGTCCTTCAGCTTCAACTGCTTGACGACGTCGGTGACCCAGCCAGCGCCGAAGCTTTCCCAGGCGAGCATGTCGACGCCGCGTTCACCGAGCAGCGACCAGAGCGCCATTTCAACGGCGCCGGTGTCGGATGCGGGAACGATGCCGATACGATAATCAGCAGGAACAGCAAGAATTTCACGGGTGAGATCGATGGCCTGCTTCAGCTTGGCTTTGCCAACCTTGGCGCGATGCGAGCGACCGAGCGGCGCATCGGAGAGAGCTTCCAGCGACCAACCGGGACGCTTCGAGCAGGGACCAGAGGAAAAATGCGTATTGCCCGGACGGACGTCCGGCTTCACGATATCTGTCATTTGACTACCCTTCCAGATAGGCGCTCCACGTTAGGGTGGAGTGTCCTGACGCCGTTGCTATTCCTGTCGCCGATCCCAGTCAAGCGGAATATGTCGCTACGCAGAAGAATCTTGGTCCATATGCGTCATGCCCCGTGTCCGATACCGGCAAAACAAAACCGCCCGCACCCAAAGGATGCGGACGGCCTGAAGCTAACAGCGGGGCGTGACGTTTATTTATAAACGGCAGGCTGCAGCGGAATATCGGCAGGCGGCATGTATTGTGCCGTATCGCAGCCGTTGAAGACATAACGGCCGCCGACACGCACTTCATGCGAATAAAGGCCCTTGTCGCGACCCGGACCGCCGCCGTTCTCATAGGCGAACATGTCGCCCTTGTTGATGTGGCGGAAACGATAGCCGATATCGGCCTTCAGGTTACAGGTAACGTCGATCGACGCACCGGCCATCAGGGCGTAAGCGAAGCGCCATTTGCCCTTGCCGCCATGCTCCGTGGTCGGGTCGCAGCCGAGACCGTTGGTGCTGCACGAGGTATTGCGCAGCTTGTCCCACTTGACGTAGGAACCGCCGATACCGCCACCGACATAAGGCGTAACGCGGCCATAGGTGCCGAGATCGACATAGGCGTTCGCCATCAGCGTATAAGCTTGCAGCGAGCTAAGGTCCGTCGAGACACAGGGACCGGTGACCGAGCCGCAGCCGCCCACCGTGGAGCCGCGGAAATCCGACTTGCCCATGTAGTCGAAGGTCACGTCACTGCGGAAATAGTTGTTGAACTGATAACCGACACCGGCGCCGATGATGTAGCTGTCCTTGATCTTTGCAGTTTCGAAATCCTGCAGATATCCACCCGGCCCACCCTGATAATAATGGGCGCCGCGCAGCTTGTTGAAGGAATAACCGACGTCGCCGCGAAGATACCAGCCGCTTGCCTGGGTGATCTGCACTTCAGGTGCCTCAACATAGGCAGGCGCCGGTTCGGCCTGATAAAGATCGGCGCCGACGGCGCTTGTGCCGGTCAGCAGAACGGCCAGAAATCCGGCCAGGGCGTTTTTCATGACTTCCACTCCAGAAGAGGCACATGCGTTGCAGCAGCTGCCAGTGAACTGTTCAGTCACGGAGAGTGGCGTAAAATGGTTAAGTCCCGATTAACCACGATCATTCACTATATTTATTAGGAAATACTCAAAGAAAAAGCCGGCTGGGAAGCCGGCTTTTGACCATTCTATTTGGCGCTGCTCACGCGGCCGAGCGGGCATTGGAGATAACGCCGACGAGATCGTTGACGATCTTCTCCACCTTGGCGCTGTCGTCCCCCTCCGCCATGACGCGGATCAGCGGCTCCGTGCCGGAAGGACGGATGACGAGGCGGCCATTATTGGCCAATGCGCTTTCCGCATCCGCGATCGCCTGCTGCACGACCGGATTTTCCAGCGGCTTGCCGCCGGAGATGCGGACGTTCTTCAAAAGCTGCGGCACCGGCTCGAACTTGCGGCACACTTCGCTGACCGTGAGGCCGGAGCGCTTGACCTTGGCGAGAACCTGCAGGGCCGCGACGAGACCGTCACCTGTGGTACCGTAATCCGACAGAACGATATGGCCGGACTGCTCACCGCCGACATTGAAATTATGGTTGCGCATATGCTCGACGACATAACGGTCACCGACCTTGGTGCGGGCAAGGGTAAGGCCCTTGTCACCGAGGAAGCGCTCCAGCCCGAGATTGGACATGACGGTCGCGACAATGCCGCCGCCGCGCAGCGTGTTGTCGGCCGCCCAGCTATCTGCAATGACAGCCATCAGTTGATCGCCATCGACGATCTCGCCACGTTCGTCGACAATGATGACGCGATCCGCATCACCATCCAGCGCTATGCCGATATCGGCGCGCACTTCATGCACTTTCTTCTGCAGGGCTTCAGGGTGGGTGGAGCCACATTCGAGATTGATATTGATGCCGTTCGGTTCATTCCCGATGGTGACAACTTCCGCACCCAGTTCCCAGAGCGCAGCGGGCGCCACCTTGTAAGCGGCACCATTGGCGCAGTCGATGGCGATCCTCAGCCCGCTCAGCGTCACATCACGCGGCAGGGTGCGTTTTACGAATTCAATATAACGATAGATGTCGCCATCCACGCGCTTGGCGCGGCCGATTTCGCTCGGCTTGGCAAGCTGCGCATAGATATCCTTGTCGAGAAGATCCTCGATTTCCAGTTCCAGCTCGTCGGAAAGCTTGTATCCGTCCGGTCCGAAAAGCTTGATGCCGTTATCGGAAAAGGGGTTGTGCGAGGCCGAGATCATCACGCCGATATCGGCGCGCAGCGACCGGGTCAGCATGGCGACGGCCGGCGTCGGAATGGGGCCGAGCAGGAAGACATCGAGGCCGGCTGCGGTGAAGCCGGCGACCAGCGCGTTTTCGAGCATATAGCCGGAAAGCCGCGTATCCTTGCCGATTACGACGCGGTGGCGATGGTGACCACGGCGAAAAATCGTCCCGACCGCAATGCCCACACGCATTGCGAGGTCTGGTGTCATCGGGAAGACGTTCGATTGTCCACGGATACCATCGGTACCGAAATAACGGCGTGCCATTTGAACTCCAAATCTCTTGGGCATTCCGGCAAAGCTGAAAACAGCCGGAAGCGTTTTTTGGCTAGATGCCACAAACCACGATAAACAGCACGTAAATTACCGCAAAAATGGCTTATATCTTGTTACCAAACTGAAAAGGCCATCCGGAGAACCGGATGGCCTTTTACAATCACTCGCCCGGCGCTGACGGTCAGTGCGGCTGCGGCTCCATGCCACCTTCGGCCTCGCCGTCGCCCTTGGCTTCGCCATCACCCTTCGCTTCGCTCGGGCCATCCTTCTTGGTGCCGGCCTTCGGCACTGCCGAACCGCGACTGCCGGGAGAATCGTCGCCCAGGTCACGGGCGGGCTTCTCGCCCTTCAGCAGAGCCTTGATCTCGTCGCCCGTCAGGGTTTCGTATTCAAGGAGGCCCTCGGCAATCGCAACGAAACCGTCGTGGTTTTCCGTCAGGATGCGGCGCGCCTCGGCATAAGCCTCATCGATCAGGCGGCGAACTTCGGTATCGATCGTCTGGGCCGTCGCCTCGGAGACATTCTTCGACTGCGAGACGGAATGGCCAAGGAAGACTTCCTGCTGGTTTTCACCATAGGACACCTGGCCGAGCGCATCGGAGAAGCCCCATTGCGTGACCATGGCACGGGCAAGCTTGGTGGCCTGCTCGATATCCGAAGACGCGCCCGAGGTGATGTTCTCCTTGCCGAAGGTCAGTTCCTCGGCAACGCGTCCACCCATCATGATCACGAGACGCGACACCATCCACTTGTAGCTCATGGAGTAGCGGTCGCCTTCCGGCAGCTGCATGACCATGCCAAGCGCACGGCCACGCGGAATGATCGTCGCCTTGTGCAACGGATCAGCCACAGCAACCTTCAGCGCGGTGATGGCATGGCCGGCTTCGTGATAGGCGGTCAGTTTCTTTTCGGCTTCGGTCATGGCGGAGGAGCGGCGCTCCGCACCCATCATGATCTTGTCCTTGGCGTCCTCGAACTCCTGCATGGTGACCACGCGCTTGTTGCGGCGGGCGGCCATGAGGGCGGCTTCGTTGACGAGGTTCATCAGATCGGCGCCCGAAAAACCGGGAGTGCCGCGGGCCAGAACCTTGAGGTCGACGTTGGGCGCCAGCGGCACGTTGCGGATATGCACCTTGAGGATACGCTCGCGGCCAACGATGTCAGGGTTCGGCACGACGACCTGACGGTCGAAGCGGCCGGGACGCAGAAGTGCGGGGTCAAGAACATCAGGACGGTTGGTGGCGGCAATGAGGATGATGCCCTCATTCGCCTCGAAGCCGTCCATTTCGACCAGCAGCTGGTTCAGCGTCTGTTCACGTTCGTCGTTACCGCCGCCGAGACCGGCGCCACGATGGCGGCCGACGGCATCGATTTCGTCGATGAAGATGATGCAGGGCGCATTCTTCTTGGCCTGCTCGAACATGTCACGCACACGGCTTGCGCCGACGCCGACGAACATTTCCACGAAATCCGAACCGGAAATGGTGAAGAAGGGCACGTTGGCTTCGCCAGCGACGGAACGCGCCAGCAGCGTCTTACCCGTGCCCGGAGGGCCAACGAGCAGCACACCACGCGGAATTTTACCGCCGAGGCGCTGGAATTTCTGCGGATCGCGCAGGAATTCAACGATTTCCTCAAGGTCCTGCTTGGCTTCGTCCACGCCGGCGACATCGTCAAACGTCACGCGGCCATGGGCTTCCGTCAGGAGCTTGGCCTTGGACTTGCCAAAGCCCATCGCACCACGCGAGCCGCCCTGCATCTGCCGCATGAAGAACAGCCAGACGCCAAGGATGAGGAACATCGGCAGAAGCGTGCCGAGATAGCTCAGGAAACCGGAGGAGCCGTCGCTTTCGGGACGCGCCACGATGGTCACGTTCTTGCTCTGCAAGCGCTCCATCAGGCTATCGTCAATGACGGGGGAATAGGTCTGAAAGGCCGTGCCGTTTTCGGTATAGGTTCCGAGAACCCGGTTGCCGGTGACGGTCACGTCGCGAACTCGCCCGGAATCCACATCGCGAAGAAACTGGGAGTACGGAATTTCCCGTGAACCCGTTTGCGTCGGCGACGTCTGGAACATGCTGAACAACGCGATCAGCAAGAGGGCGATCACGGCCCACAAGGCGAAATTTCTGAAATTTGGGTTCATCGAACTCCCCGAACTCACACGGGCATGTCTGCTGCCCGCTATTACGTGCCCCTAACATAAGGACGACATCTGCCGTTGCCAAGGCGAAGGGCGTTATCTGATGCGTTTTGGTGTAAAAACTATTCCATGGCAATTCACGAAAAAGAGGCCGGATTTAAACCGGGGGCTGTGGATATGTGGCGCGCCCGCACAAAACAGCGATTGCATTTGCCAACTCAAGGTCGAAGCGCGGCAAAAAAAGATCGAATGGTGCGAGCCTCGGCCTGATATTCACGCCCTCTGTCAGGTATGTTGCGTAAGGGGCCGCTGCGGCGATTTGCGGCAGGCCAGCCATGGCCGGTTTCGCCACCCCGGCGGGTGCGGACGGAAAAAGCACCTCCGCTCCCGGGGCATCGTCTACCCTGCCCGCCGTGACAAGGATTGGAAACGCCGATCCGTTTCTCACAAGAAAGCGATCATCCCAAAGCCCCTGCCCATGCGCCTCAATCTGAAGCTCCGGCAGGTTTCGCTGCTCACGGAAAATATAAAGCCCGTCGCATCGGCGGTCGAGCAGAACACGGCCAACCGTCATCCGCCCGTTTTCACGGGTTTTGAGAAAACGCAGAACCCGTTCCATGCTGCTTGCAGCCGGAAAATAGGCCCGTCCGCCCAGCGTGGCGATGAGCGCCGCCAATCCATGCCTGAATTCGGAACGATCAGGCGCCACGCTATTCGCGGGTATCCCGGCAAGCACGGCATGGAAGACCTGCACATGCCCGCGCAGGAAATCGGCCGTCTTTTCAGAGAGCTTCCGCCGTTTGACGGCAGCTTCCGCATCAAGACAAGCAGCAGAACCGGGAAGCGCCTGCCTTACCCGTACGCGCTCGTACCCGGTATTTTCATTGCTGGGATCGTCCACCCAGCTTTGCGAGCGTGACAGTATGTAATCGCGGATCGCCTGTCTTTCACAGGCAAGAAACGGCCGCATGATCCAGTGGCGGCCATCGTATAGAACCGCATCCGCCATGCCGGAAAGGCCGAGATTATCACCTCCGGCGTTCCGGGCGGCACGCATCGCCACGGTTTCGCGCTGGTCACCGATCGTGTGCCCCGTCACCACAAGGTCGGCGCCGATCTCATCGGCAACTTCGGCGATCAGACGATAGCGGGCAAGGCGGGAGGCTTCGGAAAGACCTGAAGCGGGTTTGGCGCCCTCCCACCGGCGCGTAACATGGGAAACGCCGAGTTCAAGGCAAAGCGCGGCGACCTGGCGGGCCTCCGCGGCTGATTCCACTCTCAGCGCGTGGTCGATGGTGACGGCGGAAAGTCGCAGTCGGTCACAGCCCGCCTCCGCAATTGCCTGATGCAGTGCCAACAACAAGCCCGTGGAATCGCTGCCGCCTGAAATTGCAACGAGAATATGGGAAGGTTTGCGGAGAGTTGCGACAAAGGACCTTGCCGCCGGAAGCGGCGCAACTGTCATTTCGTCTGGAATGCGGGCATCAACCGGCATGGAAACACCGCCGCGATGGCAGGAAAGGGATCAGCAGCTCAGCCGCTTCTGTTCACTCGCAACCTTGTTCAAAACGGTCTTGGAAGCATTGGGATAACGCTTCGGCACCTCGCGCAGCGTGGCGCAGGCGGTTTCGGTATTATCGAGAGCGGCAAGCGACATGCCGAGCTTCATCAGCATTTCGGGAGCCTTGGGGGATTTGCCATAGGCCAGATGGCCGTTCAGAAAGGTTTTTGCGGCTTCGTTGAACTTGCCCTGCGAATATTGCGCCTCGCCCAGCCAGAAGCTCGCATCCGCTGCCTTGGTGCCCTTGGGGTAGCCCTGCAGATATTGCTGGAAACCCTGTTCCGCCAGCTTGTAGTCGCCGGAAAGGACGTGGCCATAAGCGGCCTGGTAAATATCACTTTCGCTGGTCAGCGCCGCCGTGTTGACCGGATCGGTCTTGCGGGTGCCGTTACCGGTGGTCACACCGGGAAGGCTGCCGGACGAATTGTTGGCGTTCTGGTTGAGAGTGCCGCCAACGGGCATTCCCCGGGAATCGAGTTCGATGGAACCGAGCGTCGTTTCTCCCGGAGCACTTGTCGGCGCATTGGACGGAACAGACGGCGAAACGGAAGCGCCACCCTCGGGTGGCGTTTCGATGATGGTTGCAACGTCGTCGGTCGGCGGCGTGGCCGGACTTGCCGGACTGGCCTCCGCCTTCTTTTTCGGCGTCGTCGGGCTTGCGCCCTTGCCGCCGGCATTGCCGCTTTCCAGTTCCTGGAAGCGGAATTCATTGTCTTCCTGCGCCTTGCGGATCGTTTCCTGCATCTGCAGAAGCTGGAAGCTCATTTCCTCGATACGGCCATTGAGCTGCCGGATCTGTTCTTCAAGTTGCTGAACCCGATAGGCTTCATTGGCCTGAACCCGGACGACCGGGGCCTGTTGAGAGTTGATCGTGCCGAAGCTACCCCCCGCACCGAACAGCGGACCCGAAACGGCGATGCCGCTCAAGCCGGTGCAGGCTGCAAGCCCCAGCATTCCCGCCACGACAAGTTTCTTCATCTCATTCGTCCTGCCTTAACTGATTTGCGCCGGAATGACGCAAGCCGGATTCTTTCCATATCAACTGAAAAAGCAACTTAACTTCGGCCAAACTATGAAAAAAACAAAAGGCGGCCCGAAGACCGCCTTTCATTCACGTTCACAAATGCGTCAGGCGATTACATGCCCGCGCCACCGAGAACCGTCACGGCGCGGCGGTTCTGCGACCAGCAGGAAATGTCGTCGCAAACGGCGACCGGACGTTCCTTGCCGTAGGAGATCGTCTTCATGCGGTTTGCCGGAACGCCCTGGGACGCCAGGAAGTCGCGGGTTGCAGCGGCACGACGGGCGCCGAGCGCCAGGTTGTATTCACGCGTGCCGCGCTCGTCGGCATGGCCTTCAACGGTGATGGCGTAGTTCGGGTAACGGGCGAGCCATTGCGCCTGGCGCTGCAGGGTCTGCTGGGCGTCGGCGCGGATCGAGGTCGAGTCCGTATCAAAGAAGATGCGGTCGCCGACGTTTACCGTGAAGTCCTGCTGGGAGCCCGGCGTTGCGGAGCCCGCGCCACCAAGGCCGAGTTCACCGGCGTTGTTCGGCATGTTCTTCTTCGCGCAGCCTGCAAGGGCAAGCGCGAGCGTCATGGCGATGACAGCCGGGTTACGGGCCAGTTTCTGCATGGGGCTGAGTGCCGAAATATGTGTACGGCTCATCGCCGGTCTCTCCTTGGAATTTCAATAACGTTGCCAGACACTAACGGATCGCAGTTAATAGCCGGCAAACGCTTATGGTTAACAGAAAGGAAATGTCCCACTTTTTTGCTCCCTCACAACACTTTGCGGCAAGAAAGAGGCGCTTTCCCGTATGGCATGCGTAAAACATGACGGCGCCGGTTCGTACCGGCGCCGTCATGGCAGTCATATCAGTCCAGAAGCGGCGACCATGCCGGATCCGAAGCGAAGGTCGGCGTCTTGATGAGCTGTTCGTTATAGCCCGTCAGGTCGATCGAATAGAGCTGCGGACCGCCGGCACCGGCGTTCTGGCGGAAGAACATCAGCACCCGGCCATTCGGCGCCCAGGTCGGGCCTTCATTGTGGAAGCCACTGGTCAGGATGCGTTCGCCCGAACCGTCGGTCTTCATCACGCCGATCGAGAACTTGCCGCCCGATTGCTTGGTGAAGGCGATCAGATCGCCGCGCGGCGACCAGACCGGCGTGGAATAGGAACCATCGCCGAAGGAAACACGCTGCTGGCCGGAGCCATCGGCATTCATGACGTAAATCTGCTGGCGGCCGCCGCGGTCGCTTTCAAAGGCGACACGCTGCCCGTCCGGCGAATAAGACGGCGCCGTATCGATGGCCGACGTGTTCGTCAGCCGCGTCGTGGTGCGAGAGCGCAGGTCCATCGTGTAGATATTGGCGTTGCCATCCTGCTGCAAGCTCATGATGACCTTCTGGCCATCCGGAGAGAAGCGCGGCGAGAAGGTCATGCCGGGGAAATTGCCGACCACTTCGCGCTGTCCGGTTTCCAGCTGCAGCAGGTAAACGCGCGGCTGCTGGCCTTCGAAGGACATGTAGGTCACTTCCTGGCGGTTCGGCGAGAAACGCGGCGTCAGAACGATGTCGTTCGAATTGGTGAGGTTGCGGACGTTGAAACCGTCCTGGTCCATGATCGACAGCTGGCGCTTGCGGGCCGTCTTCGGGCCGCTTTCGGAGACGAAAACGACACGGGTGTCGAAGTAGCCCTTTTCACCGGTGATACGCTCATAGATGGCATCGGCGATGATATGGGCGACACGGCGCCAGTTTTCCGGCTGGGTAAAGAACTGCTGGCCGGTCATCTGCTGGTTGGCGAACGTATCCCACAGGCGGAATTCGGCGCGCAGGCGGCCATCGCTTTCGCGCGTCACACGACCGGTCACGAGCGCCTGGGCGTTGATGACCTTCCAGTCCTCGAAACGCGGCTGCTGATCCGGATTGCTGATCTTTTCGATAAAGGCGCTTTTATTGACCGGCGCGAAGAGACCGGAACGCTGCAGGTCGGCGGCGATGACCGCGGAAACCTGCGCGCCGATGCCGTCGCTCGACATGAAGTCGGTGATGGCGATGGGCAGCGGCTCGACATTGCCCTTGTTGATGTTGATTTCCACCCGCGCAAAAGCCGGTGCGGAGAAAACCGACATGAGGGCCGCGACAGCGAGCACCAGCCGGATCGGCGAAAATATCTTCATGTTGCCAGGCCTTTCAGCATTCATAGCAATTCACTGGGATCGAAGTTCACGACGACTTCGTTCCATGCATCATATTTGTCGGCAGGAAGGTTCGTGAACGGAGCAGAACGCATGATGGCGCGATAGGCTCCGCCGGAAAGAGCACGGCGCGTTCCTTCGGAACCGCCCGTGGCCTCGATCTCGGGCCGACCGATGATGGAACCATCACGGTCGAGCTTCATGGTCACCCGGACGCGAACGTCCGAGGCATCCGCCATGCCGGGAATGATCTGCCAGTTCTTCTGGATCGCGCCACGCAGCGCATCCATCTCCGTCTGGCTGAGCGTAGAGCCGCCCGTTGTTTTCTTGCCGCCAAGCGACGCCGTCTGCGTCGACCGCTTCGCCCCGCCACCGGAGGGCGCCTGCTTGTTCAAAAGCGCGGCGATATCGTCGGCGTTGAAGTCGCTTTCCTTGGACGAAGCGGATTTCGCCGTCTCCTGCTTCTTCTCACCCGGCTTCTTGTCAGAAGGTTTGTCGGTGGACTTTGCCTGATCGGGCTTGGTCTCGGCCGGCTTTTCAGCGGGCTTCTGCTCTGCAGGCTTGGTTTCTGCCTGCTTCGGCTCTTCCGGCTTCGGCGGCTCGGGGCGGGAGTTCGGGCGCGGCACGTTCTGCGGCACGGGGATTTCGGCCGGCTCTTGCGTGGCCGGCGGCGGTTCTTCCGCCTTGGTTTCCTGCGGCGGCGGTTCCGTCTTCGGCTGCGGCGCGATTTCCGGCTTGGTCTGCGGCAAGGCGGCCATTTCCTGCGGCTTGGGAGCCGAGGTTTCTTCCTTGACGATTTCCTTTACTTCATTCGCCTTGGTATCGACGACCGGCTGCGGCTTTTCCTGCTTTGGCGGGGCAGCGGCGCTGATATTGTCATTGGGCTTTGTCGTCGGCGTCGGCGGCGCTTCTATATCGGCCGTGTTATTACCGATATTCTGGGCGTTTTCGATGATATCGGGACGTGTGGTCGGAACAGGAGCCGATTTTTCGGCCTTCGGAGCGTTCTTGTCGCCCTGCTGGATCTGGGTCAATTCCTCGATCGGCACCAGTTCCACAGGCAGGGCTTCGGCCTGCGACACGTCGAGCGGTTCCGGCGAGCCCAGGGAAACAAGGGCAAAGGCCAGAAGCGACGCGTGCACGATCGCGGATGTGGTAAGGCTGCCCTTCATCGTTTTACGTCAATTGTCCTGTTTCTGCTGGGTCACAAGGCCGATATTCTTGAAGCCCGCCGCCTGGATGCGCGCCATCACATCGGCAACGACGCCGTAGGCGGCAACGGAATCCGCACGCACGAAAATGCGCTCGTTATAACCAGTCGTGGCAATCGCCTGCAGCTTGTCGGCCACTTCAGCCGCCTGGATTTCGGTTTCCTGCAAATGGATCTGGCCATTGGCATTGACGGAAATCGTGATCGGCTGCGTGTCCGAATTCAGCGCATTGGCGGAGGTCTGCGGCAGATCGATCGGCACGCCGACCGTCATCATCGGCGCGGCCACCATGAAGATGATGAGCAGCACAAGCATGACGTCGACCAGCGGCGTCACGTTGATCTCGCTGATCGCGCCGCCCCTGCGCCGTCCGCCGCGCCCACCCCGGCGTCCACCGGAACCGCCGCCGCTGCCACCTGCTGACATACCCATATCATTTACTCCATTTTGCCTTGCGGCAAATTACTGCACAGCATGCATACCGGGCCGTTTACTGGGCGGCCTGCCGTGTCTGAAGTTTTTCATCGATCTGGCGCGATAGGATCGCGGAGAACTCGTCGGCGAAACCTTCCATACGGGCGGAAAGCTTGTGCGCGTCGGCCGTGAACTTGTTGTAGGCGATAACCGCCGGAATAGCCGCGACGAGGCCGATGGCCGTTGCCAGAAGCGCTTCGGCGATACCCGGCGCCACGACCGCGAGGTTGGTCGACTTCGAACCGGCAATCGCCTGGAACGAGGTCATGATACCGACAACCGTGCCGAAAAGGCCGATGAAGGGACCGGCCGAACCGATGGTGGCGAGCGAACCGAGGCGGGCCTCGTATTGTTCGCCTTCACGCGCAATCGTCACGTCCATTGCCCGGTCGATGCGCATCTGCAGACCGATGGGCGAACGCGCGCCGCGCTCGAATGATTTTTTCCATTCCCGCATGGCGGAAACGAAAATAGCCGCAAGACCGCCATTCTGGCGTTCCGCCAGCGTGCGATAAAGCTCCTCGAGCGACTGGCCCGACCAGAACACCTGTTCGAACTGGTCGAACTGCCGCTTTGCCTTGCCGAAGCTCACATATTTGTCAAAGACGATCGCCCACGTCCAGACCGAGGCGGCGATAAGTCCGATCATCACGAGCTTCACGATGAGGCCCGCCTGCATAAACAGTGCCCAGAGACTTACATCGTGCGTCGCCGCTGCCAAACCTGCCTGTTCCATAAATATCCAATCCCCGAATCCAAACGCCCGGTACGGGACCGGGCGATTCAAACGCGTGTTAACGCTCGAAGTCATGCGGCCGCAGCCGTTAACCCCTTTGCCATACCCCGATACTTGCCAGTAAGCCTTACTTGCCAATAAATTTGGTGAAAGGAAGGCGTGCGCCGCACAAATGCCAGTTGCTAAAGTAAGACACCATTATGGTTAAAGGAGTGTTACAGCCGGGGCACGCCGGGTGGATTTACTGAACCCGGCCGCCATTTACTTCAGGAATTTTTCCGCCACCGTCTCCGGAAGACGCCTTGGCCGGCCATTGGCATTGATGACGGCGATGATGACCTTGGCGGCGACAAGCAGTGTTTCGCCACGCCGGATTTCCTGGTTGAGCACCATTTTCGCGCCGCCGGCCTTTTCGGTCACAGTGGTGATTGTCAGCACATCATCCATCCGCGCCGGGGTCTTGAAATCGATCTCCATGCGATGAACGACGAAGACAAGGCCCTCCTCGTCAGCGGTCAAAAGCGCGCTCTGCTCGCAGCCGAGGCAACGCAGGTAATCGGTACGGCCGCGCTCAAGGAAATGCAGGTAGCGCGCATGATACACGAGACCGGAAAAATCCGTGTCCTCGTAATAGACGCGCTGTGTCAGGCGGTGCCCATGTTCGATGAGTTCGCCGGAAAGCGGAACCACAAGCTCGCTCATAATGTCTCCTTGGTAAGTGCGTCCGCATCGATGCCACCTTCGCGGACGATGAGATGCTCATGGCGCGGCGGCAGCACCTCAATGCGGTCTGCAATAAAACGAGGCCTGAGATCGTGCTCCAGCAGAGTGGAGGATTGCGCGCGCAACCAGCGGAACTCCACCTCGACACCGTCCAGCACCCGGTGAACGATGTCGCTTTCATGAAAGGGAAACGGCTGATGAAGCGACACCAGATAATAAAACGCCAGCTCATGCGCGGCATAATCGCCGTAAGCAAAAAAATTCTCGGCGGACCATAAAAGGCGTTCGACCGAACAATCTCGCTCAAGCTCCTCGCCGATTTCGCGGATGATGGTTTCCTCCGAGCTTTCGCCGATTTCCGCCCTTCCGCCCGGCAGGGCCCAGTAACTGTCCTTTGTGCCGCGCTGAACGAGAACATGGCCATTCTGGAAGATCAACGCCGCCACGCGCATGCTGAAAAGCTGCGGCTTGCGGTCCAGCCGGATCATGTGGCGTTCGGGGGCAAAAGTCATTTATCGTCCAGATCGCCGTCATGCCAGACGAGGTGTCTTGTGGTCTGCGGCAGGTGTTCTATTTCGTCGGCGATGAAATAGGGCGGAATATCCAGTTCCGTCAACGCCTCACGCGTTGCCGCAACCCAGCGGAATTCCAGTTTGTTGTCGCCATCCTGAACGCGGTGAATGATGTCGGTCGGATGAAAGGCCAGCGTCTCCGGCAGGTCCATCAGGTAATAAAAGCCGAGTTCGTGCCAGTCCTTGCCTTCATAATGGAAGAAATTTTCGACCGCCCAGAGCAGCCGCCCGACCTTGGCCTCGACGCCAAGCTCCTCCACCATCTCACGCGCCAGCGTTTCCTCGGAGCGTTCGCCCATTTCGGCGCGACCGCCCGGAAAGGTCCAGAATTTTTCATGCGACGCCCGGTGCACCAGCACATGGCCATCACGAAACGCCAGACCCGCAACGCGCATCTGGAAGATGCGCTTCGGCTTGAATTTCATGCGGATGCGGGTGTCCTGGCTTTTGTTATCATGCGTCATCATGCTGGCCTGTGGGCTGGAAACATCAAATCATCTTCCGTCCACCCTAACGCATCCATCTCTTCTTTTCTCGCCTTTGCATCATCTCCCACGATGAATTCATCCAGTTGTGGCGGCTTTATCGCCGTGCCGGACAGCATGGCATGCGCCTGCCCGCGATGATGCGTCTGATGCTGGAAGAGATGGGAGAGGATATCGTCGCAGCGATCCTGCTGGATGCGCGTGCCGCGATGGATATTGACGATGGCCGCGAGGCCGTCTTCATCCAAGCCGTCGACAAACGCGATCAACGTTTCGTCAAGCTCCGTCTGGGCGCCTTGCAGCGCCTGCATGGCGGGAAAGGGTTCCTCTTCGACGAAAGCAGCAAGACCGAGCGTTCCACCCCAAAGGGCATCGATATAAAAACGGTCTACGATATAGATGTGGTTCAGCGTTGCCCTGAGGGTAGGAAAAAAGCTGGCACGACGGGCAACGAACGCTTCCTGTGACAGCTGAAGACAGGCCTGATGCAGTCGAAAATTGGCCAGCCGGTTGTTACGTGCGAGTTTGCGGAAAACCCGCAGTGGATCGTAAGGCATCGGCATCCCTCCTTGAGTACCGGATGACAGCGTTGTTCAATCAGCGCGCTCAAGCTCCGGTCTGCTTTTCAGAACCTTTGTGCCATCTTCCTGTTCGATCAGAAAAGCGGGCTCGTCCTTGCTCGCTTTCCGCTTGATCGTGGAGCCGGCGATTGTGCGCTCAATCATCCTCCAGCGTCAGCCGGAACTGCGCGGCCTCGAGATCCTTCGGCGGCTGCATGCCGAGATGTTTCCAGGCGGTTGCGGTCAAAATACGCCCGCGCGGCGTGCGCTGGATGAAACCCTGCTGGATCATATAGGGCTCGATGATGTCTTCGATGGCATCGCGTGGCTCAGACAGGCCCGCGGCGATGGTTTCGATGCCGACCGGGCCGCCGCCAAAATTGACGGCGATCATGGTGAGATAACGCATATCCAGCTGGTCGAGACCCATATTGTCGACCAAAAGCCGCGTCAAAGCCTCGTCGGCAATCTCACGCGTGACGGCTTCCGCCCGCGCCACTTCGGCGAAATCGCGCACGCGGCGCAATAACCGTCCGGCAATGCGTGGCGTGCCACGAGCGCGCCTTGCCACCTCACGCGCCCCCTCATCGGTCATGTTCAGTCCCATCAGCCGCGCCCCGCGCCGGACGATCAGTTCCAGCTCGTCGACGGTATAGAAAGCCAACCGGACGGGAATGCCGAAACGGTCGCGCAGCGGTGTCGTCAGCAGGCCGAGGCGGGTCGTGGCGGCAACAAGGGTGAATTTGGAAAGGTCGATCTTCACCGAGCGCGCCGCCGGCCCCTCGCCGATGATGAGGTCGAGCTGGAAATCCTCCATGGCGGGGTAGAGAATTTCTTCCACTGCTGGGTTGAGGCGGTGGATTTCGTCGATGAAGAGGACATCGCGTTCTTCCAGATTCGTCAGAAGCGCTGCGAGATCACCCGCCTTGGCAATGACCGGCCCCGAGGTGGACTTGAAGTTGACGCCAAGCTCCTTGGCCATGATCTGCGCCAGCGTCGTCTTGCCGAGACCGGGCGGTCCGACGAACAGCACGTGATCCAGCGCCTCGCCACGGTTCTTGGCGGCCTCGATGAACACCTTGAGATTGGCGCGGGCCTCCGCCTGGCCGGTAAAATCATCCAGCGACTGCGGGCGCAGCGTGGTGTCGATATCCTCACCGCGCTTTTCCGGGGTAATCAGTCTTTCCGCATCGCTCATTCAGGGCATTCCATTGTTATAGCCGAATTCATCAGGTAACCGCCGCCGCTATATCATGACTATCGCAACAAGGCGCTTCACGAAATTCAGGATATGCATGGGCTCCACGTCCGCCTGACAAGCCGTTCTTACCGCGAAAGCTCCTTTAGCCCCAGCCGGATCAGCTTGGCGCTATCGCCGCCCTCCCCGCCATTCTTCAGCGCGGCGGCAACCGCATTGGCCGCCTGATCGCGCGAATAGCCGAGATTAGTGAGCGCTGAGACGGCATCTGCCACCGGTGCGGAAGCAACGCCTTCGCCAAGCTCCTGCTTGAGCCCGATGGACGCCGAAGCCTCTCCCGCAAAGGCGGGTGCCTTGTTGCGAAGTTCGGTCACAAGACGCACGGCCACCTTCGGCCCGACCCCGGGTGCGCGTGAGATCATCGTTTTGTCCTGTAGCGCAATGGCATTGGCGAGTTCGGATGGCGAGAGCGTGGAAAGGACGGCCAAGGCCACTTTCGAGCCCACCCCCTGCACGCTCTGCAGCAGATTGAACCATTCCCGCTCCAGTGCCGAGAGAAAGCCGAACAGTTTCAGCTGATCCTCACGCACATAGGTTTCGATGAACAGCACCACCGCCTCCCCGACGGAGCCGATTTTCGACAGTGTACGCGCCGAACAATAGGCGACGTAACAAACGCCGTGCACATCCACCAGCACGTAATCCGCGCCGATTTCCTCGATGCTGCCCTTCAGTTTTCCGATCATGATGCCGCCCGCTCAGTAAGACTTATATTCAACCGGCCGCCAGCAGCCGCCGCATCCTGTCACCACCGCGATTATGGGCGTGGCAGATGGCGATGGCGAGCGCGTCCGCCGCATCGTTACCCTTGAATTCGGCCTTCGGCATCAGGATTTTCAGCATCATGTGAATTTGCTGCTTTTCGCCGTGCCCGACGCCTATGACGGCCTTCTTGACCGCATTCGGCGCATATTCGAAGACCGGCAGGCCAGCGCGTGCCGGCACCAGCATGGCGATGCCGCGCGCCTGACCGAGTTTCAGCGTCGCCACAGCATCCTTGTTCACGAAGGTCTGCTCCACCGCCGCCTCATCGGGCTGATGGCTGTGCACGATGTCCGCCAGCCCGTCATGCAGCTGGCATAGCCGGGAGGCGAGATCCATATCGCCATCCGACGTCACCGTGCCGGAAGCGACAAACCGCAGGCTGTTGCCGAGGGTGTCGATGACACCCCAGCCGGTGCGCCGCAGCCCGGGATCGATGCCGATGATTCGAATCGTCTTTTGCATGAGTTACCTTATCTTTCCGGCTGCGACCCTGCCAGCGATAAGTGAACAAAACGACAACATTGATCAAATTTGCAGTGCAGCATTTACCTCTGCTTAAACCGCGTACCGCATTGTTCTCCACAAAATCAAAAAAGGGGAGCTGCGGACATGATGATCCGCAGCACAATATGTTCGCCATATCAGCCGTCCGATGGCGCCATCCGTGATGGCGCGGGAACTGATCCGGCATTGGGGGCTGCATCGGCCATGCTGAACCGTTTTCATTCCATATCCACCAAGGTGCTGGTGATTTTCCTGGCACTTATGGCGATCTCCACCGGCGCTCTGACGCTTCTCGGCTATCAAAGCAGCAGCGGCGTTCTCGAGGAACAGGCGTCGAAATCCATGGAGAGCATTCTCGTCTTTCGCGGCGACATGCTCCAGGAGCGTCTTGAGCAGCTGAAAACGCAGGCGGATTCCATCGCCAAGATCGAATCCCTGCAGATGGCTGTTGTCTCCATGCGCAGCGGCTGGGCGACCGTGCAGAAGAATTCCGGTGATGCGAAGGCGGAACTGCAGCGCGTCTTCGTCAAGGAAAACCCATTCGGCGACAGGGAAAAACTGATCAAACCGGAAAGCCCGAGCGGCTTTTATTATTCCACCCATGAAAAAACCCAGACGGATATAGCCGGTTATCTTCAGGGAACACCGTTCAGCGACGTTCTCTTCATCGATCCCGCTGGCACGGTCTATTATTCCTATCTGAAGGGACAGGCTTTCGGGGAGACCGTCAAGGGTGGCACCTTCGCGGAAAGCGGCCTCGGTACGGCCTTCGCGCAAGGCGCGGCGAACGCCGAAAAGGCAGTCAACGATGTTGCGCAGACCAGTTTCTCCGGCCTGCGGATCGATGCGGCGACGAAAGAAGCCGGTATTTATTTCGGCGTTCCGGTCGTCAAATTCGGTGCGTTCAAGGGCATCGTCCTCTTCCAGGTCAAGGAAGGCGTTTTCAGCCAGATTCTGACGAAAGGCGTCGTAGCCGGAAGTTCGGAACAATCCGCGATCATATCCGCCGATGGCAAGGTTCTTGGCGTTGAAGGCGACAGGCTGGTCAGCCTCGACCCGGCCATCTACGATTTCCACGGCGACGCTCTCAACGCGGCGGGCATGACCATCGCCAAGATCGACCGCGCGGATGGCGAAGCCAATGCCTATGCCCGCCCCTTCTCTTTCGCCGGTGAAAAATATCTCGCGGTGGAAAGCATGTTGCGCAGCGAGTTGAACGCCGGCTCCATCTCGATTGCCGGCACGCTTGCCGTGATCGGCCTTTGCGTTCTCGCCGCCATGTGCGCGACGACGGCCTTTTTCGCACGCCGTCTTTTCGCCCCGCTGGAAAAGCTTGCCGGACTGACCGGCGAGGTAGCCGCCGGCCGTCTCGATGCCGAAATCGGCAATCAGGATCGGAAGGACGAAATTGGCCGCATGGCGCGTGCGCTCGGCAGTTTCCGTGAAAAACTCATCCTGCAGCGGGAGATGGAAGAAACCGCATCGCGCGCCCGGGAAGAAGCCGAAACCGCCCGGCGTGCGCATCTTGCGGAACGGGAGGCGGAGGCCGGCACCCTGCAGATGGTCGTGCAGTCGCTGGATGAGGGGCTCGATCGGCTGGCGAATGGCAATCTCGCCTATCGCATAGATACCGTTTTCCCCGATGATCTCGAAAGCCTGCGCCACAACTTCAACACCGCGCTTGCCCGGCTTAGTGAGACCATGGAGGCCATTGGCGGCAATTCGGCCGCCGTTCGTGGCGGCTCCGAGGAGATGCGGGTGGGGGCAGACCAGCTGGCGGAACGCACCGAGCGGCAGGCAGCCTCCATCACCGAAACGGCAAGCGCCATCAAGGCAATCACGGAAGCCGTCCGCGACCAGATCGAACGCGCCGAACAGGCAACGCGGATCGCCCGCGACGCCAGCACGGAGGCAACGGCTTCGAGCCGCGTGATGGAGCAGACCATCGCCGCCATGGAGGCGATCCAGACCTCATCGCGCCAGATCAACCAGATCATCGGCGTTATCGATGAAATCGCCTTCCAGACCAACCTTCTCGCACTCAACGCCGGTGTGGAGGCCGCGCGTGCCGGCGACGCAGGCAAGGGTTTTGCCGTCGTGGCGCAGGAAGTGCGCGAACTGGCGCAGCGTTCGGCCGCCGCCGCAAAGGAAATCACCAGCCTTCTGAAGCGCTCCACAGACGAGGTTTCCGCCGGCGTGGCGCTGGTGGAAAAGGCAGGCGCTTCGCTGACCGGCATCGGCACACACGTGCAGACCATCAGCACGCGTATCGAAGAGATCATGGAGTCTACCCGCGAGGAAGCGCACACGCTTTCGGAAATCAACAGCACCGTCACCAGCCTCGACACCATGACCCAGCAGAACGCCGCCATGGTGGAGGAAACGACGGCCGCCATTCACAATCTCGCCTCCGAGGCGGGTGAAATGGACGGCAGGCTCGGGCAGTTCATATTGGCTTCGGAGAACGAAGCCGCAGGATATCGCGAAAACAGGCAATTCAGGCGGGCAGGTTAAGACCGGTCCAGCCCGCAAAATACCGGGGCCTCTTCGGAGGCCCCAATTTTTTTGAACCATCCTTCAATTCTGCGCGACTTCTCTGGTAAATCGGGACACGCGCCTTACATCCGCAGCAAAGATTTAAATTTCGCAGGAGCGTCGGATGATCCCCTTTTCCATTCTCGACCTTTCGCCGATCGGCGAAGGCGAGAGCGTCAGCGAGGCGCTTGAAAATTCCCGCCGAATGGCGATCAAGGCAGAGGAACACGGCTATAACCGCATCTGGCTGGCGGAACACCATGGCATGCCGGGCATTGCCAGTGCCGCAACATCACTCGTCATCGCCCATGTGGGCGCGGCCACGAAACATATCCGCGTCGGTTCCGGTGGCATCATGCTGCCCAACCACTCCCCCCTTGTCATTGCCGAACAGTTCGGCACGCTTGCCGCGCTCCTTCCCGGCCGTGTCGATCTCGGGCTTGGCCGTGCGCCCGGAACCGACATGCGCACAGCGCGGGCGCTGCGCCGCAATCTGGATGCCGGTGCGGAAAACTTCCCGCAGGACATCATCGAACTGCAGCGTTACCTCGGCCCGCCACAGCAGGATCAGGCGATCCTCGCCGTGCCGGGCATGAATTCCAACGTGCCACTGTGGCTGCTCGGCTCCAGCACCTATAGCGCGCATCTCGCCGCAGCCCTTGGCCTGCCCTACTCCTTCGCCTCACATTTTGCCCCGGATATGCTGATGGAGGCGATCCATATCTATCGCGAGCGCTTCCAGCCCTCCGAGGTGCTGGACAAGCCCTATGTGATGGTGGGCGTGATGGGTGTCGGTGCCGATACGGACGAGGAGGCGCAACATCTCTTCACCTCGTCGCAGCAGCAATTCGTGAACCTGCGCCGCAATGTGCGCACGCAGTTCCCCAAGCCGGTGCACAGCATGGACGGCTACTGGAACGAAATGGAGCGGTTCTCGGTGGAACATACCCTGCGTTTCGCCGCCGTCGGTTCACCCGAAACGATCGAACGCCATCTCGGCGGTTTCCTGGCGGAAACACAGGCGGACGAGCTGATCGTCTCGATGCCGATCCACGACATCGAAAAGCGGCTGCGATCGGTGGAAATTTTTGCCGACGTGCGGACCTCCATCAAAAAGGCCGCTTAGCGTTTTCAGACATTCCGGACGGGAAACCGGGTGCCAGATATCCATTGATAGTGCTCTCGACAAAAAAAGCCCCGGAGCGGATCGCTGCCGGGGCTTTTTCTGAAACATGAAACGTCAGGCGGAAAGCTTGGCGAGAATTTCTTCGGACACTTCGAAGTTGGAATAGACGTTCTGCACGTCGTCATCGTCTTCGAGATTGTCGATGAGCTTCATCAGCGACTGCGCCTTTTCCTCATCCACCGGCACCGTGTTCTGCGGCTTCCAGATGGCCTTGACGCTTTCGGCTTCGCCCAGCACGCCTTCCAGCGCCTTGGAAACCTCGTTCATCGCTTCGAAACCGCAAATGATGGTGTGACCATCTTCGGAAGATTCGACATCGTCGGCACCGGCCTCGATGGCGGCTTCCATGACCTTGTCGGCATCGCCGACTTCAGCCTTGTAGGAGATTTCGCCGACGCGGTCGAAGGAGAAGGAAACGGAGCCGGTTTCGCCAAGCGCACCACCGGCCTTGGTGAAGATGGAGCGCACGTTGGAGGCGGTGCGGTTGCGGTTGTCGGTCAGGGCCTCGACGATGACGGCGACGCCACCCGGGCCGTAACCCTCGTAGCGGACTTCATCATAGTTCTCGCCATCCGCACCGGCAGCCTTCTTGATCGCACGCTCGATATTGTCCTTCGGCATGGACTGGGCCTTGGCGTTCTGGATCGCCAGACGCAGGCGCGGGTTCATGTTCGGGTCGGGCATGCCCGTTTTAGCCGCAACGGTGATTTCACGCGCAAGCTTGGAAAACATTTTGGACCGTACTGAGTCCTGCTTGCCCTTGCGGTGCATGATGTTCTTGAACTGTGAATGACCAGCCATGGAAAACCTGATTGTCGTAATTTGGAGATTGCGGGCCTTATAAGTGCGATAGGCCCATCGTTCAAGCCCGCAGGCGCTTTCTCTTCCGCGAACAATGAAAGGAACTGATTTATCCGCTTCTCGTTCTGATCATGAACGCGGTGGAAGAAGGCATGATTTCTCTCCCCCGCGACGTGAAACCGGAAGGAGAGAACATATGGTCAGCCTGACTGAAGCAAGAGAAGCCCCGGCCCGCCAGCTCTGGGACGAGATCAACTCGGTCCATGCCGGAATGCTCGGTCTCGAAGGCCTGCACACTCATATGCAGCCGATGGCGCCTCACGCTGACCCCAGGACCAACACCATCTGGTTTTTCTCCAGGAAAGACACCGATCTCGTGAAATCGCTGAAATCCGGCTCACGCGCGCATTTCTGCCTCGTCGGCAAGGATCATGACTATCACGCCTGCCTCTCCGGTATTCTGGAGGCGCGCGACGACAGGACGAAGATTGACGAATACTGGAATTCCGTCACCGCCGCCTGGTACGAGCACGGCAAGACCGATCCGCAATTGACGATGCTGGCCCTTCATGTCGACGATGCCGACATATGGGCGTCAACCGACAGCACGCTGAAATTCGGCTGGGAAATCGCCAGGGCCAATATGTCCGACGAGAAGACGCCTGACGTCGGCGTTCGCCAGCACCTCACCTTCGCCTGATCGACAGAGTTTCACCGGGCTCCCCCGGCCTTCCTCGCCCGCCGCCTGCTACATGCCTTTCGGCACCAGTATCTGCGGCTGGCGGGGAAGGTTTCTCATCGAAACCCGGATAACCGGGTCGGCGGCATAGGCAATCTGGAAACTCTCGCCGAACATCGTCAGGAACTGCGCAAGCGGCGCCCCGGTACGATGCATCGGCAGGATCAGCGCGGAACGCAGGCGCTTGACCACGCGGCTCATGCTGTCGGCACCCATGGTCAGGCCACCATCCACCGGCACCATCAGTACATCCAGCCGGCCTATTTCTGCATAATGCGTATCCGTCAGCTCGTGATGCAGATGGCCGAGGTGACCGATACACAGGCCTGCAATTTCAAATATGAAAATGGAATTGCCATTTTCCTGAAAGGATTCGTAGTCGCCCCAGCGGTTGCGGATATCGGTCGCAACATTGCGGATATAGACATCGTTCACCAGAACCTTGTGATCGGCCTTTTCTCCCGGCACGTCGCTCCAGCCATGCAGAACATATTGAATGGCCGGATCCGGGCTGAGGGTGAAATGCGTCGAATGCGCCCGGTTCATCGTCACAACAGTCGGTGTGACGGGTGGACGATAGACACCGTTGTAGTCGGTCGCGATCGTCACACCGCCGGGGCTTTCGATGAGATAGGTGGAATGGCCGATGAAGCTGATCTTCACCTCTTCCCGAGAGGTGGCCTGGGCAAGCTGAACGCCGGGTGGATTGAAACTGGCGAACATGACGCCGGGAATGTTGCGGGCAATCGCCTGGCACTGGCTGACGGGCGGGCGGCTTTCCGTCTGGGCGAAGGTCGCTCCCGCGCAGGTGAGCAATCCCGTTATTGCAAGCATTAGCACGCGCAGCATCATGCCACTCTCCTGAACTTGCGAAGGCTCGGAGGATGGGACAGGTTTTGCCGGGCGTCCAGTTGCAAGAGCGGCGGAAGCGCTCACAATCTCGTCATTGTGAGCACCCGCGCGACGGCAAGCTCAAGCCCAGAAGGACGGAAGCGTTTCCGCAAGCCGCGGGCCGATACGCAGCGGCGCGATCTTTTCCGCAAGTCCGGTGCGATCGGAAATCTCGACGCCGACGCCGCAGATCGTCGCAGGCCCGCTGGCCGCCTCGAAGCGCCCCTTCGGCATTTTGGAAATGAAGCGGTTGATCGGCTCTTCCTTCTCCATGCCGAGCGAGCTGTCATAATCGCCGCACATGCCGGCATCCGACATATAGGCTGTTCCGCCGTTCAATATCTGGGCGTCGGCCGTCGGGACATGCGTGTGGGTGCCGACGACAAAGCTCGCACGACCGTCGACAAAATGGCCGAAACACTGTTTTTCGCTGGTCGCCTCGGCATGGAAGTCGAAAATGATCGCGTCGGCCTGCTCCTTCAGCGGGCAGGCGGCAAGAATGCTCTCCGCCGACTTGAAGGGATCGTCGAGTTCCGGATGCATGAACACGCGGCCCATGATGTTGGCCACAAGCACGCGGGCGCCGTTGCGGGCATAAAAAATGCCCGAACCCTTGCCCGGCGTGCCGTCAGGATAATTGGCCGGCCGCAGGAACTGGTCGTGGCGCTCGCAGAAGGAAACCGCTTCCTTCTGATCCCAGACATGGTTGCCGGTGGTCACCACATCCGCACCGGCATTGATGGTCTCGAGATAGATATCCTCGGTAATGCCAAAACCGCCAGCGGCGTTTTCACCGTTGACGATAACGAAGTCCAGCTTCAGATCGGAAATCAGCCCCGGCAATTGCTCCCAGACAGCCGTGCGTCCGGTCTTGCCAACCATATCTCCGAGAAAAAGAAGCCTCATTCACCGCCCCGATCTTGCGCATGTTTCTAGATTGCGTTCCCTCTAATGGGTAATCCGTCTTTTAAAAAGTGCTAAAGCGCCTTTTACCCCGGATCGACTGTCGATAGCGGGGAGGAAAACCAGCGCAGGCCGCTTTCCGTCAGAATGGCGTGAAGCGGCACATCATGCGGCTCCGCCGGTATGGATGGCACTTCCTGACAATCGAAGGCAACACCTATGAGAACAGGTTCCCGGCCCTTGGCGTGCAATCTGGCAATGGCCCGGTCATAGTGGCCCGCACCATAACCGATGCGCTGGCCCCGCCCATCGAAAGCAGAAAGCGGCACGAGCAGAATATCCGGATCGAGAACAGCGGCATCCTCACCCGGCCCGGTCGTGCCGAAACCGGTCTTCACCAAGGGCGTATCCGCCTCAAAGCTGCGGAAGACAATGGTTTCACGGTCCAGCACAACAGGAAGGGCGAGACGCCCGCCCCGTTCACGCAACATTTCCATCAGCGGACGGATATCAGCCTCGGAACGGATCGGCATGAAGCCGGAAATGACCGCGCCCGGCGCAAAGGAAATGCCGGAAGCACCACGGACCGCCATCGACCGGCTCTTCTGCTGCCGTTCAGCCGGTATCAACGCATCGCGCGCGGCGAGCCTTTCGCCGCGCAACCGCGCTTTTTCGGCAACGTCGCCCGCCATCAGGCGGCCCGGCTCACAAGCACCTTGTCGATGCGGTGGCCGTCGAGATCGATGACTTCGAAACGCCAGCCGTTGCGGGTCACATGCTCGCCCAGCTCCGGCAGGCGGCGGAACTCGTCCAGAACCAGACCGGCCACGGTCTCGAACTCGGCATCCTCGTCGATCTGGAAGCCCATACGGTCGGCGAATTCATCGGCGGGCATCCAGCCCGCAACAAGAAACGAACCGTCCTCACGCTCGACCATGGCCGGTTCTTCGTCATCCTCTTCCTGGAACGCACCCGTTATGGCTTCGAGAACGTCGCCGGAGCTGATGATGCCTTCAAAATGGCCATACTCGTCATAGACAAGAACCATGTGCACCGTCGAGCGGCGCAGCGACTGGATGACATCCACGGCGCTCGTCAGGTCGGATACGACCGGAACCTCACGCAGAAGCTCGCGGATGTTGAGCTCCTTGCCGGAGGCCAGCGCGTCGAAGGCGTCCTTGGCGAAAAGCACGCCGAGAATTTCATCGGAAGCGCCGTTGCGCACCGGCAGGCGGGAGCGCTGGGTGCCGCGAAGCTGCTCGCGGATTTCTTCCGCGCTGTCTTCGATATCGACCACTTCCACGTCACGGCGCGGCGTCATCAGGCCGCGCGCATTGCGGTCTGCAAGGCGCATGACGCCGGTGATCATCGCCGATTCCTCGGTCTCGATCACGCCGGCGCTGTGGGCCTCGGCCAGAACCGTGCGGATTTCATCGTCGGTCACCGACGCGTTGGACTCACCGCTATGGCCAAGAAGGGCGAGAACGACCTTGCCCGACCTGTCGAGCAGCCAGACCAGCGGCGCGCCGACCCGCGACAGCATCACCATGGTTGGCGCGACCCGGGCGGCGACCTTTTCAGGATCGCGCAGAGCGATCTGCTTGGGCACCAGCTCGCCGACGATCAGCGACAGATAGGTGATGGCGACAACCACCGAACCGACACCGATCGCATCGGCGGCACGATCGGGAACGCCCTGCTCCAGAAGCCATGCGGTGAACCGGGCGCCGAGCGTGGCACCGGAAAACGCACCGGACAGGACACCGACCAGCGTGATGCCGATCTGCACCGTGGAAAGGAAACGTCCGGGATTTTCAGAAAGGCCAAGCGCCATGGTGGCGCCTTTGCTGCCTTGCGCGGCAAGCACCTTCAGCCTCGCCGGTCTGGAGGAGACAACGGCAAGCTCGGACATGGCAAGCACACCGTTCAATACGGTGAGCAGGACCACGATCATAATTTCAGTAAACAAGTTTAGCTCTTTGGGCTGTTGAACGGCACGTCGCGGTTTTGGCCGCAGCGCCCTTTATTTGAAAGGGCATAACAGACATACCAATCCGAATAATAGGCAATTGTTCCGCCATTGCAATGACAGCGATATAAAAAAGCCATGCCCGGCAGCAGTGAAAAGTAACTGTCGACGATAAAACATTCAGGTGAAGAACCGGGGACTGACCCGAAACTTCAAGCGCGATCCACGGCGACCGATGGAGATTTACGATCCTGGGTGCCTACAAAAGTAGGTGGGCACCGTGTGTCCAGCCCCACGGGACTGGCCAGGGACAGCTCCCTTTGGATCGAGTATGGCCCCAGGGATTGTGGTTCCTGTCGGGAAGCGCAGAACGCATCCAAGATATAGGACGGATCAGGGAAAACCGCCAGAGGGTGCGGCGCGAAATTTTGCCGCCTCAGAACTCTTCGGCCGCTCAATGCGCCGCGGGCTTCGGCCGTGCCAGCAGTTTCTCGGTGATCCCGTTCAGACGATCGGCGAGATCACCGATGGCAAGCGCCACCATCTCGTCCGATTTTGCCTTGTGCTCCGCCATGCCGTCGCGGTTGCGGGACAGGGATGAAACCTCCCCCTCCAGCTTCTCGAGCTTGCGGTTGATCTCTGAAAGCTCGTCCATCACCATGATGCCGGCCATGACGGTGAGCCTGAGATCGCCGATTTCACCGAACTGGCTCTTGAGATGGCCGACATAACGATCAAAACGTGTGGCGAGATCGGTCAGGTGGTCTTCCTGCCCCGCCTCGCAGGCCATGCGATAGGCCTTGCCATCGATCATAACAGTGACTTGCGCCATGAAACCGCTCCTATCGATCCAGCACCGCGCGGATCGTCTCCATCGCCGTCACCAGCCGGCGGGAAACCTCGCGATTGACTTCTTCAAGCCGGTTGGCGCGAAACTCGGCCTGGTCAAGCTCCTGCGCCAGCCTGGCGCGGTCAACATGGACCCGCTTGACCTCGTTATCGATCTCGCCTGTCTCCCTTTGCCGTTCGATACGCATATCGATGGCATTTTCGAGATTTGTGATGGCAGCATTCAGCTCCGTCAGCGCAGATTGTACGGTCTTCTCAGCCGACATCGTTTTTTCCAACTCGCACGCCACCGGCCGAATCGTCCGGTTTCAGGCTTTTCCAACATTCACGAGGTTATTACCCGATTTACCATCCCGTCAATCAAACCAGTGCATTGAAGCGCTTTGCTCTGTGGATGAACGAAGAAGCGCCGACATATATTGCACGTATTTTGCCGTGGCACCTGATTTTCTAAACGATTTTTTCTCCCGGAGAGAACCGCAATTGCCTGTGGATTTATTGACTTGCCTGCCTCACCTGCTATGGATCAACCCGCTTTTTGGATAGTTGCGTAAAACTATCTCCTTTCACCCGGAAACAGACGGAAAAGCCATGATTTCTCGCGACAAACACAACCGGATGGCCAATGCGATCCGCTTTCTTGCCATGGATGCAGTGGAGAAGGCCAATTCAGGCCATCCCGGCCTGCCGATGGGCGCCGCTGATGTCGCCACCGTTCTCTTCACCCGTTACCTGAAATTCGATCCCAAAGCGCCGCTCTGGGCGGATCGCGACCGCTTCGTGCTGTCGGCAGGTCATGGCTCGATGCTTCTTTACTCGCTGCTCTATCTGACGGGCTACGAGGACATGACGATCGACGAGATCAAGCGTTTCCGCCAGTTCGGTTCCAAGACCGCCGGCCACCCCGAATACGGCCATGCGACCGGCATCGAAACGACGACCGGCCCGCTCGGCCAGGGCATCGCCAATGCCGTCGGCATGGCGATCGCCGAACGCAAGCTGGAAGAGGAATTCGGCTCCGACCTGCAGAGCCATTTCACCTATGTGCTGTGCGGCGACGGCTGCCTCATGGAAGGTATCAGCCACGAAGCCATCGCGCTTGCCGGCCACCTGAAGCTCAACAAGCTCGTCCTGTTCTGGGATGACAACAACATCACCATCGACGGTGAAGTCGGCCTTTCCGACAGCACCGACCAGATCGCCCGCTTCCAGGCCGTTCACTGGAACACCATCCGCGTCGATGGCCATGATCCGGACGCGATTGCCGCCGCCATCGAAGCCGCGCAGAAATCCGACCGCCCGACCTTCATCGCCTGCAAGACCGTGATCGGTTTCGGCGCGCCCAACAAGCAGGGCACCCACAAGGTTCACGGCAACCCGCTCGGCGCCGAAGAAATCGCCGCCGCGCGCAAGCACCTCAACTGGGAAGCCGAAGCTTTCGTCGTTCCGGAAGACGTACTGGATGCATGGCGTCTCGCCGGCCTGCGCTCCACCAAGACGCGCCAGGACTGGGAAGCCCGCCTCGAAGCCGCTGAAGCCGGCAAGAAGGCCGAGTTCAAGCGCCGCTTCGCCGGCGACCTGCCCGGCAACTTCGACAGCTCCATCGATGCCTTCAAGAAGAAGATCATCGAAAACAACCCGACTGTGGCCACCCGCAAGGCCTCGGAAGATTCGCTCGAAGTCATCAACGGCGTCCTGCCGGAAATGATCGGCGGCTCGGCCGACCTGACGCCGTCCAACAACACCAAGACCAGCCAGATGAAGTCCATCACCCCGACGGATTTCTCCGGCCGTTACCTGCATTACGGCATCCGCGAGCACGGCATGGCTGCCGCGATGAACGGCATCGCGCTCCACGGCGGTCTCATCCCCTATGCCGGCGGCTTCCTGATCTTCTCGGACTATTGCCGTCCGTCGATCCGCCTTGCAGCGCTCATGGGCATCCGTGTCGTCCACGTTCTGACGCATGATTCCATCGGCGTTGGCGAAGACGGCCCGACCCACCAGCCGGTGGAGCAGATCGCAGCCCTGCGCGCCATTCCGAACCTGCTCGTCTTCCGCCCGGCGGATGAAACCGAAACGGCGGAATGCTGGCAGCTGGCGCTGGAACAGAAGCACCGTCCCTCGGCGCTGGCGCTGACCCGCCAGAATCTTGCCCCCTCGCGCAAGGAATATGAAGAGAAGAACCTGTCCGCATACGGCGCTTACGAACTCGTTTCCGCCAGCGACGCCAAGGTTTCGATCTTCGCTTCCGGTTCCGAAGTCGAAGTGGCGCTGAAGGCCGCCGCAACGTTGAAGGACAACGGCGTTTCCGTCCGTGTCGTTTCCGTTCCCTGCTTCGAGCTTTTCAAGGAACAGCCGGAAACCTATCGCAACGCCATTATCGGCAAGGCTCCGGTCAAGATCGCGATCGAAGCCGCCATCCGCCAGGGCTGGGATTATTTCATCGGCTCCGACGGTGCTTTCGTCGGCATGCACTCCTTTGGAGCGTCTGCGCCGGCGAAGGATCTCTTCAAGCACTTCGGCATCACGGCGGAAGCCGTCGTCGCCGCAGTCGAGGCAAAACTTGCGTGAGGGTTCCCAAGCCCTCACATTTCTGCAAAGACCAAGCCCATATCTTGATCGGGAGACTGTAAATGACTGTAAAAGTTGCCATTAATGGCTTCGGCCGCATCGGCCGCAATGTTCTGCGCGCCATCGTCGAATCCGGCCGCACCGATATCGAAGTCGTTGCCATCAACGACCTTGGCCCGGTTGAAACCAATGCCCACCTGCTGCGCTACGATTCGATCCACGGCAAGTTCCCGGCCGATGTTAAGGTCGAAGGCGACACGATCACCGTCGGTGGCGGCAAGCCGATCAAGGTGACCGCGGTTCGTGATCCGGCAACGCTGCCGCACAAGGAACTCGGCGTCGACATCGCGCTCGAATGCACCGGCATCTTCACCGCCCGCGACAAGGCAGCGGCCCACCTGACGGCAGGCGCAAAGCGCGTTATCGTGTCCGCCCCGGCTGACGGCGCAGACCTGACCGTCGTCTTCGGCGTCAACCACGACCAGCTGACGAAGGACCATCTGGTCATTTCCAACGCGTCCTGCACCACCAACTGCCTCGTGCCCGTCGTGAAGGTTCTCGATGACGCCGTTGGCATCGATCATGGCTTCATGACCACGATCCACTCCTACACGGGCGACCAGCCGACGCTGGACACCATGCACAAGGATCTGTACCGCGCCCGCGCCGCAGCCCTTTCCATGATCCCGACCTCGACCGGCGCCGCCAAGGCCGTTGGCCTCGTTCTGCCGCACCTCAAGGGCAAGCTGGACGGCACGTCCATCCGCGTTCCGACCCCGAACGTTTCGGTCGTCGACTTCAAGTTCATCGCCAAGCGCGACACGACGGTTGAGGAAATCAACGAGGCGATCAAGTCTGCCGCCAACGGCAAGCTGAAGGGCATTCTCGGCTATACCGAAGAGCCGCTGGTTTCCCGCGACTTCAACCATGACAGCCACTCCTCGATCTTCGCGATCGACCAGACCAAGGTCATGGAAGGCAAGTTCGTTCGCATCCTGTCCTGGTACGACAATGAGTGGGGCTTCTCCAACCGCATGTCGGATACGGCCGTCGCCTTCGCGAAGACCATCTAAGCAGGTATCAGACCATAAAGAGACCGGCAGGCGCGATCCTGCCGGTTTTTCTTTGTCTAAAAAAGCCGGCGGGAGCGAGGGATCCCGCCGGCATCGATCCTGAAGCAAGGCGGGGCGCTCCAGATCGAAAACCATCTCCGGCAGAGAGACGACGCAAGCCGTCGCTCAACCGGCGGAATGAGACCACGCATCCATCATTTTCTATTGTTGATAATGACGGGGCCGGAATTTCCGGCATTGCTCCAGATCGTATCGAACGTCTGTTGCCGGAGCTCGCTTTGCTGCATGGAGAGCTTCATCATGCAGTCGGCGAAATCGCGCGAGCCTTCATAATAACCGAACACGCGGCAGCGTTCGCGTTGCGCGGCCATGTTTTCAGCGGTCTGCTCCGTGCTCGAACAACCCGCAACAATCGCGCCCGCTGACAATAATATAAAAATGGAAACCCGTTTCATCCGATCGCTCCGGTAATGATGAAAAGCAATTCGGAAGCGACAATTAACGCAGCTGCATTGTCGCTATGTTACGTGCAAGACCTTGGGATCAATCTCTCCAGGCAAAACATCCTGGCCACTCCCTGCTGGCGGACTGAGAGCCCCTTCCCTGCCGTCGCCATTTTCTGCAACACGCCGAGAAAATTCCCATTTCCTGCCTTCGTCTGGTCCATTTTGAAACGGACAAGGAGGACAGGGATAACGGTCGTGCGCAATGCACTTCGGCCCTGCCGTATCATTCGATACACCCCGCCTTGCGTCGCCTTTCAACGCCAACCAATTGCAGCGCTGACAGACCGCAACCCGTGGCGCATTGGCTGCAGACGCGCAGAGCATTCATTGCATCGGCCAACACGGTTTGAATGAGGCGGTGGACGTGGAATCATTTTATCTTCTGTTGCTTGTGGCAACTGTTCTGGTTCTCGTCGCTGCTTTTTCCAGTCTCATCGCCTTCCGGTTCGGGGCACCGCTGCTGTTGCTTTTCCTGATGATCGGGCTTGCGGCGGGCGTGGATGGCCTGGGCATCGAATTCACCAATAACCCGCTCGCCTATATGCTCGGCTCGCTCGTGCTTGCCGTCATCCTTTTCGATTCCGGCTTCGGCACCTCCATACAATCCTTCCGGCTTTCCGCAGCCCCCGCCATGGCGCTCGCCACGGTCGGCGTCATCCTCACATCCGTGTTCTTCGCCGGCGCGGCCGCACTGCTGCTCGGGCTTTCCTGGCTGGAGGGCCTGCTGCTCGGCGCCATTGTCGCCTCCACCGATGCGGCAGCCGTGTTCTTCCTGCTGCGCATCGGCGGCATCCATATCCGCGATCAGGTGCGTTCGACGCTTGAAGTCGAATCCGGCACAAACGATCCGATGGCGATCTTCCTCACCATTGCCCTGGTCGAAATCATCGCCAAGGGTCAGGGGCTGGCCGGCATCGACAGCGGCTTTCTGCTGCTTTTCATTGAACAGATGGGCCTTGGGGTGATTTTCGGCCTGCTCGGCGGCGTCATGATCGCCACCGTCGTCAACCGTTTCGCCGCCGACCGCGGGCTTGCGCCGATCTTCGTGCTGGCGCTGGCGCTGCTTGTCTTCTCCTTCACCGGTACAATTGGCGGCAGCGGTTTCCTGGCGGTCTATGTGGCGGGCATCGTTGCCGGCAACCGCAGGATCTTCGCCAAGGAAACCATTCGCCGTTTCCATGAGGGCCTGACATGGCTTGCCCAGATCATCATGTTCCTGATGCTCGGCCTTCTTGCCACACCGTCGCAATTCCCGGCGATCGCCATTCCGGCCGTGCTGCTTGCGCTTTTCCTGATCTTCGTTGCCCGCCCGCTCGCGGTCTGGCTCAGCCTCATGCCCTTCAACTATACCCAGCAGGAAACATCCTTCGTCGCCTGGGTGGGCCTGCGCGGCGCGGTCTCGATCCTGCTTGCCATCATGCCCATTCTCGGCGGGCTCAACGACGCGCAGATCTATTTCAACGCCGCCTTCATCATCGTGCTCGTGTCGCTTCTGGTGCAGGGCTGGACCATCAAGCCGGTGGCGACACGGCTCGGCCTCATCGTGCCACCACGCATGGGCGAGGTGGACAAGCTGGAAGTCGACCTTCCCGGCACCGCCAATCATGAGCTGATCTCCTACCGGGTCGCCAAGGGCAGCGCCATCATGCAGGGGGAGCGTATTCCGCGCTGGGCCATGCCCTCGCTGGTGGTGCGCGACGGCAAATCGATCCGCTACCAATATGCGGGACGGCTGCGGGAGAACGATCTCGTCTACCTCTTCATCGCACCCGGTTATTCCCGCCTGATCGACCGGCTGTTCGCCAGCGCCCTGCCGGTTGCCGATGACGACGCCGATTTCTTCGGCACCTTCGCGATCTCGCCCGGCCGTCCGGCGAAGGAACTGGACGCAGCCTATGGTCCCGGCCTGCTTTCATCCGCCGAACAGGCGATGAGCGTTGCCGAACTCATCGAGGCGCGCCTTGCCGGAAAGGCCGATTATGCCGACCGCGTGCGCCTCGGCTCCATCGTGCTGATCGTCCGCACGCTGGACGAACACGAGGCAATCACCGGTGTCGGCATTTCACTCGAACCGGTGGAACCGGCCACCCACCTGCCTATCTTCATCAGCTTTGCGGAAATCCTCAACCGCATGCGCGCCTATCTGGCGCAGAGACGCCAGCCGCGCACCGCCGAGATGGAAGAAAGTGCCCCTGCCCCGGCAACTGCGGCAACAGAAAATGAGGGCTGACCGGCTTGCGTCGGCAATCAGGCATAGTATGGTCCGTGCCGAACTCGCAACAAATCAGGATCGACCTATGCCCGCCTTCAAGACCATCGACGACCTTAACGACATTGCCGGAAAGCGCGTTCTCGTCCGCGTTGATCTCAACGTGCCGGTTGCGGATGGCAAAGTAACGGACACGACCCGTATCGAACGGGTTGCACCGACCATTCTGGAACTGTCCGGCAAGGGTGCGAAAGTCATTCTGCTTGCCCATTTCGGCCGGCCGAAGGGCGAGCCGGTGGCCGACATGTCGCTTTCCCAGATCGTACCCACCGTCGAGGAAGTGCTGGATCACGCCGTTTCCTTCGCGACCGATTGCATTGGCGCGCCTGCAGCCGATGCGGTGGCGAAAATGAACGATGGCGACATCCTGCTCCTCGAAAATACCCGCTTCCACAAGGGTGAAGAAAAGAACGATCCCGCTTTTGTCGAGGCGCTGGCCGCCAATGGCGACATCTATGTAAACGACGCCTTCTCCGCCGCTCACCGCGCCCACGCCTCCACCGAAGGCCTTGCACGCCATCTGCCCGCCTATGCCGGCCGCACCATGCAGGCCGAGCTTGAAGCGCTGGAAAAGGGCCTTGGTCAGCCAGCCCGTCCGGTTGTCGCCATCGTCGGCGGCGCCAAGGTTTCGAGCAAGATCGATCTCCTGATGAACCTCGTCAAGAAGGTCGATGCCCTCGTCATCGGCGGCGGCATGGCCAACACCTTCCTGGCCGCCCGCGGCGCGCAGGTCGGAAAATCGCTCTGCGAGCATGATCTCGCCGAGACCGCAAAGCAGATCATGATCGAGGCCGCGACATCCGGTTGCGCCATCGTTCTGCCGGAAGACGGCGTCGTCGCCCGCGAATTCAAGGCCGGCGCGGCCAATGAAATCGTCGACATCAACGACATTCCCACCGATGCCATGGTTCTCGATGTCGGCCCGAAATCGGTTGAAAGCATCAAGGCCTGGATTTCCCGCGCGGAAACGCTGGTCTGGAACGGTCCGCTCGGCGCCTTCGAAATCGAGCCCTTCGATGCGGCAACCGTCGCCGCGGCAAAACATGCCGCCGAATGCACCAAGGCGGGCAAGCTCGTCTCTGTCGCCGGCGGCGGTGACACCGTTGCAGCGCTCAACCATGCCGGCGTTTCTGAGGATTTCTCCTATGTCTCGACGGCAGGCGGCGCCTTCCTCGAGTGGATGGAAGGCAAGGAGCTGCCGGGCGTTGCCATCCTTGCCGCCGCCAAGTAAACTTGGCCCACTTGCCTGACGCGAAGGCCGGACAAGCCATGCTTGTCCGGCCTTGCTTTTTGGTAAGCGGCACCTTGAGGAAAAGTTTCAAACGATTGAAATCATTTCAATCGTTTCAATGAGTTAGCGTGCCATTTCCCTGCCCTGGAACTTCTGTTATCGGAAATTTATTGTGCCTTGGGAGAATAGCAAATGACCGAACGTCTCGAAGACATTGCAATCAAGATGGTCGCCGACGGCAAGGGCCTGCTCGCCGCCGACGAATCCACAGGAACGATCAAGAAGCGTTTCGACAACATCAATCTGGAATCCACCGAGACCGCCCGTCGCGACTATCGCGAGATGCTGTTCCGCTCCGATGACGCCATGAAGAAATACATCTCCGGCGTCATTCTCTATGAAGAAACCCTGTTCCAGAAGGCCGCCGACGGCACGCCTTTTGTGGATATCATCAAGGCAGCCGGCAGCCTGCCGGGCATCAAGGTGGATATTGGCGCCAAGCCGATGGCTTTCCACCCGCATGAATTCATCACCGAAGGCCTCGACGGTCTTTACGAGCGTCTGCGCAAGTACCATGAGGCCGGTGCCCGTTTCGCCAAGTGGCGTGGCGTCATCACCATCGGTGAGCAGCGTCCGAGCTGGGGTTCGATCAAGGCTAACTCCCAGTCGCTCGCCCGTTACGCCGCTCTCTGCCAGCAGGCGGATATCGTGCCGATCGTGGAGCCTGAAGTGCTGATGGACGGCGAGCCGGGCACGCATGACATCGACCGCTGCGCGGAAGTCACGCAATGGGTCCTCCAGACCGTCTTCGCGGATCTGTTCGACGCGCGCGTCAACCTTGAAGGCATGATCCTCAAGCCGAACATGATCATCGACGGCAAGAAGGCCCGCAAGGCTTCGGTCGAGGAAGTGGCGGAAAAGACCGTCAAGGTTCTGAAGGCCACCGTGCCCTCCGCCGTTCCGGGCATCGCCTTCCTTTCCGGCGGCCAGTCCTCCGAAGAGGCGACCGCGCATCTCTCCGCCATGAATGCCGGTTACGACCTGCCCTGGTCTCTGACCTATTCCTACGGCCGCGCCCTTCAGGATACCGCGCTCAGGGCATGGGGCGGCAAGCAGGAAAATGTCGCTGCCGGCCAGCGCGCCTTCACGCACCGCGCCGCCATGAACAGCCTTGCCGCCAAGGGTAACTGGAAGCAGGAACTCGAAAAGGCCGCCTGAGGTTTCCACAACGGATATCCACCAAAACAGAAGCCGCCCCACGGGGCGGCTTTTTCTTTGCGGTGGGAATACGCGGTTTTCACCTCAGGTCCCCACCCGTCCCGCTCTAGGGTCGCAAGAGCAGCGTCGCCGACCAGATGACAAAGGCGGCGACCGCGATCTTCCAGCAATCGCCTCTTTTCTTGAGGCCCGGCAGGCCCAGGGGCCGGATGATCTGGACCATCATCGCCAGCAGTAAAAAAAGGCCAATCGCCTTTGTCATTTATTGAGCCTTTTCTTTATTTCTGCATCGTCACAGGCTGGACATTTTTACCGTTCACCAGAAGAGTGCAACTCATTCGGGTAATCCCGTTCTATGGCCTGTCCGACTGTCCGTCCGAACGCATGAGAGTGTCTTCATGAGCAGAAATCTTCTACCCGTATTCGCTCTTTTATCCAGCACTCTGTTTCTTTTCCTTGGCAACGGCCTTCAGGGCCTCATCCTGCCCGTGCGCGGTTCGGCGGAAGGTTATTCCAATGAAATCCTGGGTTTCCTTGGCACCTCCTGGGCAGCTGGCTTCGTCATAGGCTGTTTTGTCGCGCCCGCCATCGTGCGCCGTGCGGGGCATGTGCGGGCTTTCGGCTCGTTTGTCGCTCTGGTGTGCCTGACAGTGCTGATGACCGGCCTGATTGTCGATGATGTCTGGTGGATCGCCCTGCGCGCACTCACCGGCTTCTGCACGGCAGGCACCTCGATGATCATCGAAAGCTGGCTGAACGAGCGTGCCACCAATGAAAGCCGTGGCATGATCTTTTCGCTCTATATCGCCATCACGCTGCTCGGCGTCGTGGCGGGGCAGATGATCGTGCCGATGGGCGATGTCAGCAATACCTCGCTGTTCATGATCTGCGGCATCATCTATTGCATCGCCATTCTGCCAGCCACGCTTTCCAAGGCGGCCAGTCCACAGCCACTACAGAAGGTCAAACTGGACCTGCCCGCCCTTTATCGCAATTCGCCGGTCTCCTTCATCGGCATCCTGATGATCGGCATCGCCAATGGCGCTTATGGTACGCTTGGCGCCGTCTTTGGCGCCCGGGCCGGTCTCGATCCGACCATGATCGCCATCATGGTTTCCGTCACGATTTTCGTTGGCGCGCTGGCACAGTTTCCGGCAGGTCGGCTATCCGACCGGATAGACCGC
Source organism: Agrobacterium sp. OT33 (assembly GCF_017313365.1). Lineage (NCBI taxonomy): Bacteria > Pseudomonadati > Pseudomonadota > Alphaproteobacteria > Hyphomicrobiales > Rhizobiaceae > Agrobacterium > Agrobacterium sp. OT33. The sequence goes on from NZ_JAFLMZ010000006.1 coordinate 74,275, forward strand.
CGTTACGTGCTGGCGGGGCTGGCCGGGCTTGGCGCGGTGGCAGGCCTCGCCGTCGCGGCCGTGCAACCCCATGACGTCTATGTGCTCATCCCGATGATTGCCGTCTACGGCGCCGCCGCCAACGCGCTTTATCCCATCGCTGTCGCACACGCCAACGACTTTGCCGCGTCCGAAGACTTCGTCAAGGTTTCCGGCGGCCTGCTGCTGCTCTACGGCATTGGCACCATCATCGGCCCGACGCTCGGCGGCGCGGTCATGACCTATTCCGGCCCCTATGCCCTGTTCCTGGTAACTGCGGTGGCCCATCTCCTGATCACCGCCTATGCCATCATCCGAAGCCGCCAGCGCGCCGCCCTGTCGACCGACGAGAAGGACAATTTCTCGACCATGATGCCGACAACGCCTTCGCCGCTCGTCACGCCGGAAAGTATTGCGCTTGACCCGCGCGCGCCGCAATATTCCGAAGACGATGGCGACTATGTGGAAAAAGGAGCAGGCATATGAGCCTCTTTGACGATGACCGTCCGCAAAAGCCGGTGGCGCACGAAATCGGCAGCGACCTCAGCCTCCTTTCGGTGGATGAGCTGAGCAACCGTATCGATCTTCTGCAAGCGGAAATCACCCGGCTTGAAGAAGAGAGGCAACGCAAATCCGCCGGCCGGCTGGCGGCGGAGAATCTCTTCCGGTCCTGATACCCGCCTCAGAATAGACGGAGGTCGCGCATCCTGTGCCGCAGGATGGTGGCCCGGATGGCATTGAAATAAAGATTCTGGCGCAGTCTTTCATTTACCATTAACCAAAAATTAAGCTTTCTGAGAGATTACTATACATGTCCAGTTCTTCTGGACCTCAGGCATCTTCTCCATACGGCGAATTGGTCTGATTTTTCTCCCTGTTTTACCTTGAGAGCCGCTTTCGCGGCTCTTTTTTTGCCGCTCCCCGGATTCTGTAAAACTGTGGGTATTAACCCTTCTTTAATAATTGCCTTGCGCATTTCAGGTAAAGATACCATCCTGAAAACACTAAAGGCCGGAACAAAATATCCGGGTCGTCGTTGCCTGACAGTGTGGTGCGTGAGCAGGGATTTAAAGAAATGTCGGAACAGGTTTTAAATACCATAAGCTTTGCGGGGCGCGCAGCTGCTTCCAACCAGTTCAAGACCCTCTATACCGAAGGCATGACCCTGGTTGAGGAAACGGCGAGCTATCTCGACGGCGCGGGGCGTGCTGCCTCGAAGGTTCTGCCGCGCATGGCCTCCGTCCTCTACGCGGCGGAATCGATGCGCCTCACCACCCGCCTGATGCAGATGGCCTCCTGGCTGCTGCTGCAGCGCGCCGTCAACAATGGCGAGATGACGCGCGATCAGGTTCTGAGTGAAAAGAACAAGGTGCGCCTCGACAGCTTCAATGTCGATCGCAACGCGCCCGGCTGGAACGACCTGCCCGAATCCTTCCGCGACCTGATCGAGCGCTCTCTGCGCCTCCAGAATCGCATCGCCCTGCTCGACCGCGAAATCTATCGCCCGTCCGAAGCCGCAAAGGTGCCGGACAACGAAAACAGCGTGCAGGCGCAGCTCAACCTGCTTCGCACGGCTTTCTCGATCAACTGAGAAAAGACGACCTTATCCGGACAATTTGAAAAGCAGGCTTCTCGGCCTGCTTTTTTGTTTATGCGCTATACGCACTGGATATCGCCGCTGAAACGGCGCAACAAAAAAGCCCGGCAAAACCGGGCTTTTTTAAACGATCCGTCCGCAAGTGGATCAGAGGCCGAGGCCGCCGAAACGCTTGTTGAACTTGGAAACGCGACCACCGCGGTCCATAAGCTGCTGGTTGCCGCCCGTCCATGCCGGATGGGACTTGGGGTCGATTTCAAGGTTCATGACGGCGCCTTCCGAACCCCAGGTGGAGCGGGTTTCGTATTCGGTGCCATCGGTCATGACCACCTTGATCGTGTGATAATCGGGATGGATATCAGCCTTCATGACAATCTTCCTGGTTAAGTGACGTGCGGTCCATTTGCCGCAATTGCGTCAACTGAGCCAATTCAATAAATGAAGCCATAGTCCAGATGGGCTATGGCTTCCCAATTCGATGCGGAGCCTATACATGAAGGTCGCCGAGATAACAAGAGCCTGCCATCCCCTTGTGAGAGGGAGATGGATACAGCGGCGGGAATTTCACCGCAAGCCGGAAATTCCCGCATAAAAGGCCGAAAACGGCGCGTAATGAGGAGCACAGAGGACGTGGCAGACATTCAGGAGCAAAAAGCGGCGAAGCAGAGAAGCCTGAAACCGCTTCTCGGTCTGTTTCCCTATCTCAGGCGTTATCGCGGCCTGATGGCGGCAGCCCTTTTCGCGCTTGTCCTGTCTTCCGCCACGACGCTGGCGCTGCCGCTTGCCGTTCGTCGCATCATCGACCACGGTTTTCAGACGCCTGATGGCGGCATGATCAACAGCTATTTCGCGATGCTTCTGGCGATTGCCGTCGTCCTCGCACTCGCCAGCGCCATGCGTTATTATTACGTCATGACGATCGGTGAAAGGGTCGTGGCCGATCTGCGCCGTGATGTCTTTGCCCATCTCACCACGCTGTCCCAGCAGTTTTTCGATTCCAGCCGCTCCGGTGAACTGGCATCACGGCTGACGGCCGATACGGTGCAGATTCGTTCTGCCTTCGGGTCTTCCGCCTCCGTGGCGCTGCGCAACATCATCATGTGTTGTGGCGCGGTGGCGATGATGATCTATACCAGCCCCGGCCTCTCCGGCCTCGCCCTGCTTGCCATCCCTTTCATCGTATTTCCTCTGATCGCTTTCGGACGTTCCGTTCGCGCCCGTTCCCGCACCACGCAGGATACACTGGCGCATTCCGCCGCCTATGCTTCGGAAACGATCGCGGCAAGCCGCACCGTGCAATCCTTCAATGCCGAGGCGCTGGCGAATGCCCGTTACGGCGCTTCCGTTGAAGCCGCCTATCAGGGTGCGCGCGCGGCGATCGGCGCCCGCTCCATCCTCACCGCCGTCGCCATTGCCCTGGTCTTCGGCAGCGTCGTTGGCATTCTGTGGTATGGCGCGCAAAACGTCCTCTCCGGCAGTATGACGGCGGGCACGCTCGGTCAGTTCGTGCTTTATTCGGTCATCGCCGCAAGCGGTCTCGGCCAGCTCTCGGAAGTCTGGGGTGAACTGGCGCAGGCGGGCGGTGCCGCCGAGCGGCTTTCCGAACTGCTGAATGAGCGCTCACCCGTGGCGGAACCCGCGGCACCCGCAGCCATGCCGCAACCGCCGCGCGGCGAGGCCGAATTCGAGAATGTCGATTTTGTCTATCCGCTCGCCAGGGAACGGCCGATTGTTTCCGACCTATCGTTCAGGGTCGCGGCCGGCGAGACCGTCGCCATTGTCGGCCCATCCGGCGCCGGCAAGAGCACGGTGTTTTCGCTGCTGATGCGGTTCTACGATCCGCAGCAGGGCCGCATCACCATCGACGGCATGGATATCCGCGACGTTGGCCTCACCGATCTGCGCGCGCGCCTGTCGATCGTTCCGCAGGATGTGGCCATATTCGCCGCCTCCATCCATGACAATATCGCCTTTGGCCGACCGGAAGCGACACGCGAGGAGGTGCGCGCCGCCGCCATCGCCGCGCAGGCAGACAGTTTCATCGCACGTCTCACCGATGGTTACGATACGCAGGTGGGTGAGCGCGGCGTGACCCTTTCCGGAGGCCAGCGCCAGCGCATCGCCATTGCCCGCGCGATCCTTCGCAATGCGCCTATCCTGCTTCTCGACGAAGCGACTTCGGCGCTTGACGCGGAAAGCGAAACGCTGGTGCAGAAAGCCCTCGACGAGCTGATGGATACCCGCACCACCATCGTCATTGCCCATCGCCTTGCCACCGTGCTGAAGGCCGACCGTATTCTGGTGATGGATGAAGGCCGCATCATCGAGGAAGGCACGCATCAAAGTCTCATTCGCCAGAATGGCCTTTATGCGAGGCTCGCCCGGCTGCAATTCCAGACCGGTACTGACGAGTTGCGCGCCCAGGCCTGACTTACGTCAGCACGCTGCGTCCGGCGACACGGCCCGAAAACAGGCAACCGCCAAGGAACGTGCCCTCAAGCGCGTTGTAACCATGCATGCCGCCACCGCCGAAACCCGCCACCTCACCGGCGGCGTAAAGGCCCGGCACCGGTTGACCCGCGGTGTCCAGCACCCGCGCCTCAAGGTCGGTATGCAGGCCTCCCAGCGTCTTGCGCGTCAGCACATGCAGCCGCACGGCAATCAGGGGTCCCATTGCCGGATCAAGCAGGCGGTGCGGTTTTGCCGTCCGCATCAGCCTGTCACCGAGATAACGGCGCGCGCCATGAATTGCCGTTACCTGCGCATCCTTGCTGAAACCATTCCCGATTTCCCGGTCACGCGCTTCGATCTGTTGGCGGATATGACCGATATCCAGCCGGTCGTCGCCGCTGATGGCATTCATCGCTGCCACAAGTTCGTCCAGCGTATCGCGAACGGCGAAATCCTCACCGCGCTCCATGAAAGCCCGCACCGGTCCCGGCGGTTCCTTGCCCAGCCGTTTGAGCAGCAGCCGTACATCCTTGCCCGTCAGATCCGGATTTTGCTCGGAGCCGGAAAGCGCAAATTCCTTTTTGATGATCGCCTTGGTCAGAATGAACCAGCTGTGACCGCTGCCGCGCTCACCCAGCATCTTCAGCGTACCGAGCGTATCGAAGCCGGGCATGGCGGGGGCAGCCAGACGGTTTCCGTCGGCGTCGCACCAGAAGGATGAAGGACCGGGCAGAATACGGATACCGTGGTCGGGCCAGATCGGGTCGTGGTTCTTCACACCCTCGGTATAGTGCCACATGCGGTCACGGTTGATGACGCCGCCGCCCGCTGCCTCGGTGATACCGATCATGCGGCCATCCACATGCGCGGGCACACCACAAACCATATCTTCCGGCGGCCGGCCCAGCCGTTCCACCGGCCAGTTGCACCGCACCAGTTCCTGATTGCCACCGATGCCGCCGGAACTGACAATGACCGCAGAGGCGGAAAGGCTGAAATCACCCTCCACATCCTGGCTGCTTTTTTGTCCGCGCGGCACCGGATCGGTTGTGAGGACAACGCCGGATATCCCCGTCACCCGGCCATCCGCCATTTCCAGCCGGTCGACGCGATGGCGGAAGCGAAAGGTGAGTCGACCGCCTGCCGCCATGCCCTGCGCTTTCCTGACGAAAGGTGCCAACACGCCGGGGCCTGTGCCCCATGTGACATGAAACCGTGGAACGGAATTGCCGTGACCATGGGCGAGGCCGCCGCCGCGTTCGGCCCAGCCAACCACGGGAAACCAGCGCATGCCCATGCGGTGCAGCCATTCGCGTTTCTCGCCGGCGGCGAAGTTCAGATAGGCTTCCGCCCACCGGCGAGGCCAATGATCTTCAGGACGGTCGAAACCGGCTGACCCGAACCAGTCCTGCCTTGCAAGATCGAGACTATCGCGCACCCGCATCCGGCGCTGCTCTGGACTGTCGACGAAAAACAGCCCTCCCAGCGACCAGAAGGCCTGCCCGCCAAGATTCTGTTCTCCCTCCTGATCAATGACACAGACGCTGAGACCTCGCTCGGCGACTTCAGTCGCCGCCACCAGCCCGGCAAGCCCCGCGCCAACGACAATCACATCATAGCGCTCCATCAGCCCCTCCCAGATATGACGGAATTACCTTTACGCGAACGTAAATTTACTTCCGTCAGAAGGCAACCGCCATGATGTGGCTGGCAATATCAGCGCTCGGTGAGCTTGAGTTCGATACGGCGATTCTGCTGCCGTGCTTCCGGCGTATCGCCTTCGGCAATCGGCTGATACTCGCCGAAACCGGCGGCAACCAGCCGGTTTGCCGGTACGCCCCTGGAGACCAGGAATTTCACGACGGATGTGGCACGGGCAGAGGAAAGTTCCCAATTGTCGCGGTAGCGGCCGGAACCGGAAAGCTGGACATTATCCGTATGGCCATCCACGCGCAGGACCCAGTTGATCTCCGCCGGGATTTCCTTGGCGAGATCGATGAGGGCGGCCGCCAGCTTTGCCATTTCCGCCTGGCCTTCCGGATTGAGATCGCTGCCACCGGAAGGAAACAGCACCTCCGACTGGAAGACGAAACGGTCGCCGACGATGCGGATGTTTTCACGATCCGAGAGGATTTCGCGCAGGCGACCGAAGAAATCCGAACGATAACGGTTCAGTTCCTGCACCCTCTGCGCCAGCGCGACATTGAGCCGGCGGCCAAGATCGGCAATCTTGACCTGGGACGAGGCGTCCTTGGCTTCCGAAGCCTGCAGGGCGGCCTCCACCGATGCGATCTGCGCCCTCAGTGCCGCGATCTGCTGGTTGAGCAATTCGATCTGCGCAGAAGCGCGGGAATTGGCCTGCCGCTGCTCGTCCAGCTCGCCGCTCAGACTGCCGATCCGCGCATTGGCGCTCGCATTGCTGCCCGATCCCGCATCGAGCAGCGCCTGCAGGCGGGAACGCTCGTTCTCGGATGCGGCAAGCGTCGATTGCAGGCTTGCCAGCGCGTCCTCTATATCCTGCTTGTTGCCCTTTTCCATGGCCAGAAGCTCGGTCAATTCGGCAATCTGGCTGTTGAGGCGCGTCAGCACCTCGTCCTTGCCGGTGATTTCCCGCGACAGAACGAACTGTGCCAGCACGAAGACCGTCAGCAAAAACATGATGGCCATCAGCAGCGTCGACAGCGCATCGACAAAACCCGGCCAATAATCCACGCCCCTGTCGCGGCGGCGGTTGCGCGCCAGCGCCATGGCTATTCGCTCCCGTTATCGTGCCGGGTGCGCCCGGAAGATTTCGTGTCGCTGTCAATCCGCGCCGACAGCCGGTCAAGCGTGCGGCGGAGCGATTTCGATTCCTCCTGCTGCGCCTCGATCCAGTCTCGCAACATCTGCTGTTCGCTGCGCATGTTCTTGACGAGGCCCTGAATGCCTTCGGCAAGGCTGGTCATGGCCGCAAGCGAGCGTTCGGTGCTGACCACAGCGCCGGGTTCCGCCTTGAATTCCCGCGGCCCGTCCGTTGTCGTATCCGTTACCGACGACAACCAGTTTTCGAGCTGGGTATAAAAGCGGTTCTGCGCGCGACCGGCCTGAAGATCGAGAAAGCCGAGAATCAGTGACCCCGACAGACCAAGAAGCGACGAGGAAAAGGCCGTTCCCATGCCGGCGAGCGGCGCGGTGAGGCCGGCCTTGAGCGAGCCTAGAATATCGTTGCTGTCGCCGGCGCTCGGATCAAGCGACTGGATGACGTTGCTGATGGCGCCGATGGTGCCGATCAGACCCCAGAAGGTGCCAAGCAGACCGAGAAAGACCAGAAGGCCGACGAGGTAACGCGACGTATCGCGTGATTCATCGAGGCGGGTCGCGATGGAATCGAGGATGGTTCTTTGAGTGACAGTGGAAAGCCTAACCTCCCCCCGCTTGCCGATCAGCGTGCTCATCGGGGCGAGCAGCTTTGGCGCCCGACCGACCTTTTCAACGCTGCCGGCGGCACGGAAGGCATTGAACCAGCGAACCTCGGAGCGCAGGCTCATGGTCTGGGTAAAGACCAGAATGATGCCAATGGCGAGCACGCCGAGAATGAAACCATTCAGGCCCGGATTGGTCATGAAGGCGGTATGCGCCTGCCGATAGAGAATCGCCGCCAGAAAGCCGACGAGGATCAGAAACAGAACCATCGTCCAGAGAAACGGTGTGGGGCTGGACAGCTTGTGGCTGTATTGCCGCGTGGTCACCGGTTTCTCGACGCCAAGATCGAGCAGCTCCGAATCCGCCATAACGTTCGCATTCCCTCTGGTCACGTATCAAGCGGAAGCTATTTGAAAATTGCGACGATTTGAAGCGAAAAGCCGGGCTTTCGTCACAGGCATTTCACGAAAACGGACAGGTACCCGGCGACGAAAAACAAAAACGCCCGGCGAACATTCGCCGGGCGACTAAAACTTGCTGAAAACGGCAGGTTTTCTGCCGAAAACCCGTCAGCGGCCCGGCACCGGACGGTTGGCGACCTCGACAAGCGCCTTGTGGATATATTCATTGCCGGCGGCAACGGTGCCGCTGCCGAAAATATCCGAGCCGCCCTTGATGTCCGAGGCAAAGCCGCCGGCTTCACGAATCAGCACCAGACCGGCCGCCATATCCCAGGGCGAAAGATCGGCTTCCCAGAAACCGTCGAGACGGCCTGCGGCGACATAAGCCAGATCGAGAGAAGCTGCACCCATACGGCGGATGCCTGCGGCTTCGCCCATGACGTGGCGAAGCTCGACCAGGAATTTGCCGTGATTGCCTCGGCCGAGATGCGGCACGCCGCAGCCGATGACGCAATCGGTCAGAACCTTGCGCGCCGCAACGCGGATGCGGCGATCGTTGAGGAAAGCGCCGCCGCCGCGCTCGGCGGTGTAGAGTTCGTCGGTGGCCGGATTGAAGATCACGCCGGCGACAACCTCACCGTTCCGCTCCAGCGCGATGGAAACCGCGAAATGCGGAATGCCGTGCAGGAAGTTGGTGGTGCCATCAAGCGGATCGACGATCCAGCGATGCGCGCCATCGCTGCCCTTTTCCTCGCCGCCTTCCTCACCCAAGAAATCGTAGGTCGGGCGGGCCTTCATCAGCTCATCGCGCACGATTTTTTCGGCTTTCAGGTCCGCCTGCGAGACGAAATCGCTCGGTCCCTTGACCGAAACCTGAAGGTTCTGCACTTCACCGAAGTCACGCGACAAAGACTTACCCGCCTTGATGGCGGCCTGAACCATGACATTGAGAAGGGCTGAACGGGCCATCGATGTTGTTTCCTGGAAAGCTTGCGAACCGCCCGAAAGCGCATCGGGCAGGCACGTCATTATTTTCTTGAATTGAAAGTTTGCGGTTCAAGACCACAAAACGCGCGGAAATTCAAGGCAAAAAGCCCGAATGGGGATGTGGGCGGCAAAGGAAAGGCGGCAACCTCACATCGGGCGGAAACGATTTGCAGCATCGATCGCCTTTTTCTGCTGCTCATCGGTGATCCCCAGATAAAAGTCCTCAAGCCCCGGATCCTTCAACCCGGCACGGCGGGACAGCACGTACCATTTGGCTGCCTCCACCGGATCGGGCCGGGTGCCGAGCGCCTGAATGTAGAGATGCGCCACCTTGTTCTGCGCCACGACGTTGCCGCGCTGGGCGGCCCCATAAAGCCAGCGGAAACCCTCATCCAGATTGCGCTCGCCGCCGAAACCGTTGACCAGCCAGATGCCGAGATCGACCTGCGCGGTATCGTAACCGGCCTTGGCGGCCCGCGTCAGCCAGTCGCGCGCCTTGGCCTTCTTTTCGGCGGGAACGTCCTTCACCGACCAGTAGATCTGCGATACCGCATATTGCGCATCGGCAATGCCCTGCTCGGCGGATTTCTCGTAAAACGGCAAAGCCATCAGGAGTCCCTTGGCACCGGGATTTTCCGACACCAGAATCTGCCCCCAGTTGAACTGGGCGGAAGCATTTCCGGCTTCCGCCGCGCGCCGCATGAAATCGTCGGCCTTGACCTTGTCACGCGTGACGAATTTGCCTTCCATCAGGATCAGCGCGAATTTGAACATGGCGACGGGATCGCCGCCCTGCGCCGCCTGCTGGTACCAGAAGGCCGCGGTCTTTTCATCGCGGGCGATGCCGAGGCCACGCGACATCATTTCCGCCACCAGTGTCTGGGCAGACGCATCACCGTTCTGCGCGCGGTTCAGAGCCTTGTCGAGCGCCTGCACATATTCGCCACGCTGAAAATGCCCATAGGCTTCGTCCACCCTACCCTTGAATTCCTTTTCAGGCGGCAGAGCCGGCAGATCCGCCCCCATGCGCTGATAGACATTCACACCCGCGGAGGGCTGCAAATCCTTCTGCTCTTCGGATTGCACCCTGCCCTGACGGGTTGGCTGAGCCTCATTTTCCAGCTGCCGGGAAAGCGCATTGCTTTCGCTCTGCGGCCCGGATTGGGCAAAAGCGACACCCGCCTGCGCGCCGAAAGCAAGCGCCAGCAGTGAAACGGAAAGGCGGAGGTGAACCGAGCGCATGATCATCGCCTGTATCAACCGTCAAACCGTGGCGCTTTTTCGTCAAGCAGGGCGTTGATTTCGGAAACAGCCTGGGCAGCGCCACCGGCATTGTCAAAAACGCCGCTGCGCATCGCCACGAACTCCACACCGGTTTCCGCCACGGCAACCACCGAGGAAACATCCGTGCCACCCATGACGATGGCCGGAATTTCGATCATCGACGCCCACCATTCGCCGAGCGCCAGGTTCTTGGGGTGCGCCTCCGGCTTGATGTCACCTTCGAGCTTTCCGAAAAAGACGTAATCCGGATTGCTCTCACCCTGCTCCAGAGCCTTGTGCCGATCATCCGCATTGCCGCCGCCGACGATCATTTTGGGCGTGAATTTTTCAACGGCCTCGGCAAGCGCCTCGGCATTGCCGGCCACATGCAAGCCGTCCGCCTTCACGCGACCCGCGACGCGGCTGTCGCCGGCGATAAGGGCGGCCGCACCCGCTTTCTGCACGATCGGCACGATCAGTTCGGCGCGTTTCTGGAAAGCGGCGTCATCCAGCCCATATTGCGGAATGATGACCGAAGCCACATCGCCGCCCCGCAGCGCGCCTTCCAAATCTGCCGCCTGCTTTTGCGCATCGTCCGATTGCGGAACAATCAGGACAAGGCGGCAACGGTCTTCAACTGTGGTCATCGGTTCGTCCATTTCAGGCAGAAGACACTTCCGGCGCGATCTGCACTCGTTTTGATATGATAAATCCGATAAACCGGACCGGCGAAAGGATCAACCATCCATCCATGCTGACCGATTTTCATTTTTTCCTCGTCGCCATTCCCGCAGTCGTGCTCGTCGGCCTCTCAAAGGGCGGGCTGGGCGGTGCGCTGGCATTGATGGGCGTGCCGCTGATGGCGCTCGCAGTCTCGCCGGTTCAGGCCGCCGCGATCTTCCTGCCGATCCTGATCGTCATGGATCTTGTGGCACTCTGGGCGTGGCGGCACCACAATCATCGGCAAACGCTGCTCATCATGCTGCCGGGCGCAATTGCCGGCATTGCGCTGGGCTGGGCAACTTCCAGCCTCATCTCCGCGGACGCCATGCGTCTGGTCGTCGCCTCGGTAACGATCCTGTTCGTGCTGCGCTATTTCCACGAGAGCTTCAAAAGCCGGAAAGGGCAGGAAATCCCGGCCAGACCGCAGCGACCGGTGGCCGCAACACTCTGGTCCAGCCTGTCGGGTTACGCGAGCTTCGTGGCCCATGCGGGCGGCCCGCCCTTCCAGATCTACGTCCTGCCGCTGAAACTCGATCCCAAAACCTATACCGGCATGAGCGTGCGCTTCTTCGCCATCATGAACGCAATCAAGCTCATCCCTTATTTTGCGCTGGGCGCGCTCGACGCCACCAACCTCAAGACATCGGCCAGCCTGTTGCCCGTGGCGATGCTGGCGACGCTTGCGGGCGCAAGGGTGGTGAAATATCTGAAGCCGGCCGTGTTTTATCCGCTCATGTATGCCATGGCGTTTGTCGCCGCGCTGAAACTGCTGTGGGACGGGCTGCCATTCTAGCCTTTCGCGGCCATTAAAAAGCCCCGGCTGCACTGCGGGTGCTGCCAGGGCCGAAAGAAATCCAGCCATCAGTCCTTCATCTCATCGAAGGCCGCGGCCTGGCATTGTTCAATGCCTCGTGGAGGCCCTAAGCCTCTGCAACTCATCCTTCAGGCGCAGTTTACGACGTTTAAGGTCGGCAATCGCCGTATCGTCCGAAGACGGGGAAGCAAGAATACTTTCGAGCTCCTCCTCCAGAGCGCCGTGTTTCTTTTCGAGCGATGCAATATGAGCCTGAATGGTCATGCGGCACGTCCTTCCTTTTTTAAACCTACCTCCAGCTCTCCATCGCTGGAGTTTCAGGTTTGCGACGACAATGTGACATGGATTGGTGATATTGTCGAAGGCGAAATGAAGGCGATAAGTGGGCAATTTGGTCGCAAGGGATAACTTCCCGTTACCGCGATTTGATGATAGAGGCTCGTGAAAGATGACATACGCGCCGGAGGCCATCCGGCTGGCATAAAATGGGGATGACAAGATGCCCGATCAGGACCAGGCGGACATCAGGCTCACGCTGGCGCGGCTGCGTCAGGAGCATGAGGACTACGACGCTGCGATCAATGCGATGATCCAGACCAGCTGCGATGCCTTGAGAATACAGCGCATGAAAAAGAAGAAGCTGGCCGTCAAGGACAAGATGACCCAGCTCGAAGACCAGGTCATTCCCGATATCATCGCCTGAGCCGGAGAAGCCAAGTGACAGCAGAAACACCCCCCGTCGCCATCATCATGGGCAGCCAGTCCGATTGGGAAACCATGAAGAACGCCGCCGATACGCTGGATGCGCTTGATGTGGAATACGAAGCCCGTATCATCTCCGCCCACCGCACGCCCGACAGGCTTTATGATTTCGCCAATGGCGCGAAGGACGAAGGTTTCAAGGTCATCATCGCCGGTGCCGGCGGCGCCGCCCATCTGCCGGGCATGACTGCCGCCATGACGCCGCTGCCGGTCTTCGGTGTTCCGGTACAGTCCAAGACGATGTCCGGCCAGGACAGCCTTTATTCCATCGTGCAGATGCCCGCCGGCATTCCCGTCGGCACGCTCGCCATCGGCAAGGCCGGCGCGATCAATGCCGCCCTGCTGGCGGCCGCGGTTCTGGCGCTTGGCGATGACGATCTGGCCGACCGGCTGGATGCATGGCGCGCGCGCCAGTCGGCAGCCGTCGCCGAATATCCGATGGACAGCGCCCAGTGATGACGAAGATGAATGACCTGACCATCGGCATCATCGGCGGTGGTCAGCTTGGCCGTATGCTGGCGATGGCCGCAGCCCGCCTCAACCACCGCACCATCGTGCTGGAACCGCAGGCCGATTGTCCTGCCGCGCAGGTTTGCAACAACCAGATCGTCGCGGATTATGACGATGAACGCGCTCTTGCGGAGCTTGCCCGCCTTTGTGACGTCGTCACCTACGAGTTCGAGAACGTACCTGTCGCAGCAGCCGAGGCGCTCGCCGCTTCCGTTCCCGTCTATCCGCCGCCACAGGCGCTCAGTGCCTCGCAGGACCGACTGACCGAAAAGCGCTTCCTTAATGGCTGTGGCATTCCCACCGCCGATTTTCGCGCCGTGGACAGCCAGGAAGAGCTGGAATCGGCCCTGGCCGCCTTTGGCGGCAAGGGTGTGCTGAAAACACGCCGCATGGGCTATGACGGCAAGGGCCAGCGCCTGTTCCGGGGCGGCGAAGACCTCGCCGGCGCCTTCGGCGCCCTGGGTGGCGTGCCGCTCATTCTCGAAAGCTTCGTCGCCTTCGAGCGGGAAATTTCGATCATCGCCGCCCGCTTCCGGGACGGCGCCGTCACCTGCTACGATCCGGCGGAAAATGTCCATCGGAACGGCATTCTGCACACATCGACCGTTCCGGCCGCTCTTTCCGACGCGGCAAAGGCGGTTGCCGTTCAGTCAGCGGAAAAGCTTCTGGCAGCGCTCAATTATGTCGGCGTCATCGGCATCGAATTCTTCGTCCTGCCTGACGGCTCGCTGGTGGCCAATGAAATGGCGCCGCGTGTCCACAATACCGGCCACTGGACAGAGGCCGCCTGCGTTATCTCGCAATTCGAGCAGCATATTCGCGCCGTATCCGGCCTTGCTCCCGGCGGCACGGAGCGCCACTCCGATTGCATCATGACCAACCTCATCGGCGATGACATCAACGATGTGCCGGCGTGGCTTTCGAAAAAAGACTGTCTCGTGCATCTCTACGGCAAGACCGAAGCGCGGCCGGGCCGCAAGATGGGCCATGTGACAGAGCTTCTTCACACAGGAAAAGCCTCAGTCTTTTAAGGCAAAGACACCGGCAAGTGTTGACAGGCAGGGCTCAAACGGGTATCTGCCTGCCAACCGAAAAGAGCGCGCCCCGTTGCGCGCTTTTGATTGTTTGAATAAGCACGGCAGAAACCGTGCAAAACTGCGGACCAGTAAAATGAAGATCAAGAATTCGCTTAAAGCGCTTAAGGCCCGTCATCGCGATAACCGCCTGGTTCGCCGCAAGGGCCGCGTCTACATCATCAACAAGCAGAACCCGCGCTTCAAGGCTCGTCAGGGCTGATTGACTGCGACTGCGGTTCGCGATCCAGGTCGCGGATCACTTTGTTGACAGAGCAAAACTTTGCATTTGATATTGGGCGCAGGAGGGTTAATCTTTAACCCATGCGCCCAAATCGTTTTTGCACGGCTATCATCGTCGCTCAGGCTTTCCTGTTTTCAGGCCTCCCGCTTCCGGGAATGACCGCTATTGGTCATGCTGCGGACGGGCAGCCTCCTGCTGCGACCGAATCGACGTCTTCCCCGGCAAAAACCGTCGACACCCTCTTCACATCGCTGAAGAAAGAACGGAACGCGGTCAAGGCGCGCAGCATCGCCAACCAGATCGCCTCCGAATGGAACGATTCCGGCAGCGCAACGATCAATCTCCTGATGCAATGGGCCGGCGAAGCCGCAGACGAGAAACGCAATGCCGCGGCTTATGATTTTCTCGATCAGGTCATTCTGCTCGATCCGGACTATGTGCAGGCACCTTATCGCCGCGCCATGGTGCATTTTTCCGATGGCGACACCCGCAAGGCAATGGCGGACATCAATCTGACGCTGGAGAAGGAGCCGCGCTATTTCCCGGCGCTCGCCAGCCTTGCCAATATCCTCGAGGCTTCCGGTCGCGACGAGCTGGCGCTGAAGGCATGGGAGCGTTATCTGGCGCTCTACCCGGCCGACAAGGACGCCCGCAAACAGGCCATCGACCTTTCCGAGAAGCTGGCAGGCACGCGCGGCTGATTTTTGCAGGGATCAAACAAAAATCGCCGCAAAAGCGGCGATTTGTCATTAGGGGATCGTCAGCCGATCATTCCATGCCGAGTGCGGCCATATAGGTCTGAAGGATGGTTTCTTCCTCGATGCGCTCATTGGCATCCTTCTTGCGCAAACGGATGATGGTGCGGATCGCCTTGGTATCGTAACCACGGCCCTTCGCCTCACCCATGACATCCTTGATATCGCCCTGGATGGCGGCCTTTTCTTCCTCGAGACGCTCGACGCGCTCGATGAACTGACGCAGCTCGGCGGCGGCAACGGTTTCTGTGGTGCTGGTTTCGTCCATCATATCATCCTTCATTGGCGGCTCATCTGAGCCTTGTTCACTCCATCCGGCTGGAAGCTCCCGCCGGTCGCCGCCAGCCGGGCGGCACAAATTCAGGCCTGTGAACTGCCCATTGCCGGGCCTCACGTCAAGTCGTTTCCGTCGATCAGGGGTTATTCACTTGGCCGGTTCTGCTCAAAGGCGGCTTTCTGGGCGTCGCTCGCTTCCGCCTGATACTTTTCCTTCCAGTCGTCATAGGGCATGCCATAGACGATTTCCCGGGATTCATCCTTGCTGAGCGGAACGCCGGCCTCCTCGGCCGCTTCCCGGTACCAGTTGGAAAGGCAGTTGCGGCAAAAGCCGGCGAGATTCATCAGGTCGATGTTCTGCACGTCGTGGCGTTCACGAAGGTGCTTCACGAGACGGCGAAATGTCGCCGCCTCGAATTCGACCTGCCGATTATCGTTCTCATTCGTCATGGCAAAACTCCAGGCTCAATAGGGGCCGGTGCGGGAGGCGAACAGCTGATATTCATGCAAGACGGGATCGTCGTTCATTGCGGCGAAAATGGGAGCGAGCCGGTCCGACCATTCAGCGATCCCCTCTTCATTCGCGATCAGATCCTGCCGAACTTCAAGAAGCGCATGCGGTATGCCCTTCATCATGCAGTGACGGTACATGGTGTCGCCCTTGAGCGCCCCGTCATAGGGTTCGTTGTCGCCAACGAGAATGTCGCCCGTGGCGCGCAGATGCGCCAGAAGCGGATCGACAGCACGATTATCCGTGTCCCAGAGAACCGCCGCATGCCAGGGCCGCGGCGTTTCTTTCCAGAACGGCGTGTAGGAATGCAGCGACAGAACCAGCGGCGCTTCTTCCGAAGCTTCAGCAACACCGGTCAGCACGCGGTCCACGGCATCGTGGTAGGGCCGGTGAAAAATCTCGATGCGCCTTTGCCATTCCTCGTCCGAAATCGGGTGATTGCCGGGGATGATCGCCCCGTCCGAAATCTTCATGATGAGGGTCGGATCGTCCTCGCCGCGATTCGGATCGATCAACAGCCGCGAAAACCGTCCAAGCACCGCCGGCACGCCGAGACGGGCGGCAAGCGACCGCGTCAGCCCTTCTATGCCGATATCAAATGCGATATGGCGATGAAAAGCGGTTTGCGGAAGGCCAAGTTTGCCGTAGTGTGCCGGCAGAAGGTTCATCGCATGGTCGGCCAGAAGAACCATGCCTTTGTCATATTCGCCTTCTATGATTTCATAGGGTATGAAGTCGTTCATCGATGATTTTCTGGGGCAGGATTGAGGAGAAAAGCTTGATGGCATGGCTTGAGGCCGGGCGCAAGTTTCGGCGAAAGAACAGCCATCTACCTTACCGCACTCATGATCCCACGAACAATATAATCGATTAAAATCGCGTTGACTTTCTTGGGCGGCCACGCCAAGAAGTGTGTTCATTATAACCATGGAATCCGGATGGAAGCCGTGACTCAGTCATCTCTCGCTCTTCCTCGCCATTTTCGGCATCTTGCCCGTCTTTTTTCCGCAGCGGCATTGTTTTTGACCCCGTTCATGATCGCGGAGCCCGCGCGTGCGGATTTTCGCGTCTGCAACAGCACGCAGAATCTCGTGGGGGTCGCAATCGGCTACCGGGCACAGGAGGGCTGGGTCAGCGAAGGCTGGTGGCAGGTCCCCTCCTCGACATGCGCTACGCTGATCGAGGGTGAGCTGCAGTCGCGTTATTATTATCTTTATGCCGAGGACGCCGCCCATGGCGGCCGCTGGACCGGTGACGTCAACATGTGTGTGGCGGAAAACGAGTTCAAGATCGCCGGCGTGGATGATTGTTATGCCCGCAGCTTCCAGAGAATGGGTTTCAAGGAATATGACACGGGCAGACAGGGCAGCTGGATGGTCCAGCTTTCCGATACGCCAGGCACACAGGGAAATCAAAACTGATGAAGCGTAACCGCAAAGTCAAAATTCTTGCAACTCTCGGCCCCGCCTCTTCCGAAGAGGCGATGATCGAGAAGCTGCATCTCGCCGGCGCGGATCTTTTCCGGATCAATATGAGCCATGCGAGCCACGACGTGATGCGGACGCTCATTCAGCGCATCCGCTCGGTCGAGAGCCGCAACGGCCGCCCCATCGGCATTCTGGCCGACCTGCAGGGTCCCAAGCTGCGCGTCGGAAAATTCGCCGAAGGCAAGGTCGAGCTCGTTCCGGGCCAGACCTTCACGCTTGATAACAACGACACGCCCGGCGACAACACCCGCGTTTTCCTGCCGCATCCTGAAATCCTCGAGGCGGTAAAACCCGGCCACCGCCTGCTGATCGACGATGGCAAGCTGCACCTGCGCGCCGAAAAGAGCGACGGCAAGAGCATCGTCACCACCGTCATTTCCGGCACCCGCATTTCCGACCGCAAGGGCATCAGCCTGCCCGATACGCTGCTTGGCGTCGGCGTTTTGACCGACAAGGACCGCGTCGACCTCGACGCCGTTCTCGCCACCAACGAGGTGGACTGGGTCGCGCTTTCCTTCGTCCAGCGTCCTGAAGACCTTGCCGAAGTACGCAAGATCGCGCGCGGCCGCGTCGGCCTGATGTCCAAGATCGAAAAGCCACAGGCTGTCGAGCGCATCGAGGAAATCATCGAACTTTCCGACGCGCTGATGGTCGCCCGCGGCGATCTCGGCGTCGAAATGCCGCTTGAAGCCGTTCCGGGCATCCAGAAGCAGCTGACGCGCGCCTGCCGCCGCGCTGGCAAGCCGGTCGTGGTCGCCACGCAGATGCTGGAATCGATGATCACCGCTCCCGTGCCGACCCGCGCCGAAGTCTCCGACGTCGCCACCGCCGTCTTCGAAGGCGCTGACGCCATCATGCTCTCTGCTGAATCCGCCTCCGGCGACTACCCGGTGGAAGCGGTTTCCACCATGGCATCCATTGCCAGCACGGTGGAGCAGGACCCCTATTATTCCAATATCATCTATGCGCAGCGCGCCCAGCCTGAACCGACAGGTGCCGACGCCATTTCGCTTGCCGCCCGCCAGATCGCCGAAACGCTGAAGCTTGCGGCAATCGTCACCTATACGTCCTCGGGCACGACCGGTCTGCGCGCCGCGCGCGAACGGCCGCAGGTTCCGATCATCGCGCTGTCGCCGATCATCCAGACTGCGCGCCGCCTGTCGGTTGTCTGGGGCCTGCACTGCGTTGTCACGGGTGATGCCAGCGACCTCGACGACATGGTGAACCGCGCTTGTCGCATCGTCGTTTCCGAAGGTTTCGGCAAGCCGGGCGACCGCATCATCATCTCGGCCGGTGTACCACTCGGCACGCCCGGCGCGACCAATATGGTGCGTATCGCCTATATCGGCTCGGACGGCCAGAGCGGCGTCTGATAAGCGCCCACCTCCACGCATAAAAAACCCGCCGGCAACGGCGGGTTTTTTATTGGCCATTCGGCCTCATAGCAAAGGCAGGGATCAGTGCATCTTCACAGGTGTACTGAAGCGGCTGGACTCGATTGCCGCCGCACCGGGCTTGAAGCTTGCGGAGGTCGCCGAAGCCGACATGTCGTGGCTGAGCATACGGTTGGCGACAACACGCGGCGCCTTTACCGAGCGGCCGGTCGTACCCTTGTTCTGGTTGAGCGCCCAATCCGAGATCAGGTCCTGCGTCAGACGGCCACCGCCGACCATCGCCTGATGGGAAACTGCCGCATCCTGCTTGCTCGGTCGTCCACCCTTGGTCGGCAGACCGGCAGTGAGACCACCATTGATGGCAGGCTTCAGATCGAAGGCATCACCGAAACCTTCCTGCGGCTCCGCCTTGGCGGTTTGAGCAGGCGCAACCGTGACCTTGTGGTTGACGGCAGCCGGGAACGGCGCGGCCGTCGGCATCGCTGCGGACTGGACCTGCGAACGCGCAGCCTGACCACTCTGTTCAAGAGCCGCAACCACCGTCGGAGAAAGCGTATCCTGCTGGGCCTCGGCGAGATCGTCTTCGCCTTCCGGATCGGCATTGGCAGCCGCGAGCAGGGCTTCCGCCACGGCCGGCCGATTGGCGGGAACCGGAACGGAGGCAAGTTCACCTGTCGCCGCCGGTGTCGCACCATCGGCGGAAGCCGTCAGTATCGATCCTTCCGCATCCCCTCTCATGCCACGCGGCCCGAGAAGCGTCGGCACCGGCACGGAGACCTCGGCCAGATCAGCAAATTGCTGGCGCTCGGCCGGAGCGGAAGCCGGTGTCGGCGTCGTCGCTGCCTGCAACGCGTCCTGCGCTGCATTGCGGGCAGGAGAATAAAGTGCGGTCGCAAGGCCGGTATTGGCCGGCGGCTGGTTGCCGAAAGCGGGACGAGCCGTCGGCAGCGGCGCATCGTTCACGCCGGGAAGAGATTGCGCTGAAGCAACAGCAATTGTTGGTTCCGGCTCGGGAGCGGCCGGACGGGCGACGGCCGGGCGTTCTGCCGGCGCCGGCGCTGCGATGCTATCGGGATCTTCATCCTCGTCGCCTCCGCCGCCAAACAGCGCCTGCAGCAATGTCTTGCGCTTGCCGCCACCACCGGAGGAGGCAGGACCGGCACCGGCGCTGGAAGCAACCTGAATGGAAGAGGAGCTGACGCGCTTCTTGTAATCGGCCAGAGCCTGCTCGTAACCCGGAAGCGGCTTGCCGTCGGAAGGAAGATGCAGCGTGTTGCCGTTCGGGAAGATACGCACCAGTTCCTGACGGCTCATGCGCGGCCAGGCACGAACGCCGCCAACATCCATGTGCACGAAGGGAGAACCGGAGCTGGGATAAAAGCCGACACCACCGATCTGCATCTGCATGCCGATTTCGCGCAGGCGGGAAAGCTTCACGCCGGGTATGTAAAAATCCATCGCCTTGCCAAGCATATGCTGGCTTTTTTCCGCGACGCCCTTGGTGCGCGAACGCAGCAGACCATTGGTCTCCGGCGAACGGAAGGCGGAAACGACGTTGATATAATCAGTCGCACCGCTGCGACGATAAACTTCCCAGACGAGATCGAAAAGGCGCGGGTCCATGCGTGTCGGCTGATTGCGGCGCCAGTCGCGCAGGAACCGGTTCAGTTCCTGCAGACCTTTCTGGTCATATTTTCCATTGCGCTTGAAGGTGATGACCGCCTTCTCGCGTGTATGGATATAATACAGTTTGAGGCTGCGTGTTTCGGCGGCGGCTTCCGTCGCCGAAATGCCTGCGAAAGGCATTGCGGCGAGCATCAGGCAGGCAAAGGTGACAGCGCGTGCCGACAGCTTCGTGCATATATCCTTGATCAAGCCGCGCGCAATCTTTGCCGAAAGCGCGTTATTCCGATGCAGATATGGCAATTCGATCCCCGCCTGGAAGACAATTTCTGTCACATTGCCTCAAATGAACGTCAAATACGGTGACACGATGGCAAAATTGCCACACACATGCAACCTTCCTCTACATAGTGAATCAGCCACTAACAAGAGGTTTATAGACGGTAAGCGGATATCCTTGCTCAGAAGTTAACGAATCTCACGATCTGCCGGGGAATACGCCATTTGCGACGTCACGCGGCATCTCGAAGGGGATCGTCGGGATCGATGCCGTAATCCTTCAGTTTTCGATAAAGCGTCGAACGGCCGATGCCGAGCTTCCTCGCAACCTGACTCATCTGCCCGCGATAAAAACGCAGTGCGAAGCGGATAAGCTCCTCCTCGATCTCGGCCAGCTTTCGAATATTGCCCGCTTCGTCCATGCTCGAGATCAGGTTTCCGCCCCGATAGATGGTGGTGGAAACATCCGTTGGCTCTTCCACGGCGGCGTGGCTTTCGGCAGGCGGTGGCGGCGGTGAATAGGCGGCCAGCTTCAGCGACGACCCGGACGGAGAGCGGATGGAATCACCCGCATCGTCCATCGCCGCAAATTCCGGCAGCTGCAACGCGATCTGCGGAAAATCGGTATCCGCCAGTTCCTCGCCCTGCGACAGCACAACGGCACGGAAGACCGCGTTTTCAAGCTGACGAATATTGCCCGGCCAGTCATAGGCCGTCAGAAGCGCCAGCGCGCTGGCATCAAGACCGACCGGATTGGGCAGTTTCTGCTCGGCGGAAAAACGCTCGGCAAAAACCCTTGCGAGATGCGGAATATCTTCCTTGCGGCGACGCAGCGCCGGAATGGTGATCGGGAAAACGTTGAGGCGGTAATAAAGGTCTTCGCGGAAGCGCCCTTCCTTCACCTCTTCGATCAGGTTCTTGTTGGTGGCGGAGATCAGCCGGACATTGACCTTCTGCACCCGTGCCGAGCCGACGGTTTCGATTTCACCCTGCTGAACCGCGCGCAGCAGCTTGACCTGCACATCCAGCGGCAGATCGCCGATTTCATCGAGGAACAGCGTACCGCCATCCGCTTCCATGAACTTGCCGATGTGTTTTTCCGTAGCTCCCGTAAACGCGCCCTTTTCATGGCCGAAGAGGATGCTCTCCACCAGATTATGCGGGATGGCGCCGCAATTGACGGTGATGAACGGTTTGTTCGCCCTGTCGCCAGCGGACTGGATAGCCCGGGCGACCATTTCCTTGCCAACACCGGACTCGCCTTCCAGCACCACGGGAATGCTGGACTGGGCGGCGCGCTGCGCCAGTTCTATGACCCTCAGCATTGCGGGGCTTGCGGACACGATATCGGTAAAATTCACTGCATTGCTCCGTCCACGTCTGCCCGTGCGGGCCTTTGCCTCTCTCCTGTCGAGTTTGAGGGCATTGGAAATGGCGGCGCCTATCCTTTCCGGCGAGACCGGCTTGACGACAAAATCGAAAGCGCCGGCGCGCATGGCCTGCACGACGGTATCGATGCCGCCCTGCCCGGTCTGGACGATGACGGGAACATCGGTGCCAAGTTCGCCGACGGCCTTCAAGAAGGTAAGGCCATCCATCTCCGGCATCATGAGGTCGAGGACGATGACATTGATCTCGCCGCTATATTGCTTGAGCAATTCCAGCCCCGCCTTGCCGTTTTCGGCAAGCAAGGCCAGATGCCCATAACGTTCCACCGCATTTTTGAGCAGGCGGCGCTGGACGGGATCGTCGTCTATCACGAGAACATGCGCGGTCATTTTTGGCTCCGGTTTCCGGTTTATGGACCTGCGTCATGCGGTCCCTTGTACCGCACTCTGGCACGGGAGACTTGAACATCCAGTTTTGAGATTTGCTTGCATTTTATCCATTGCTACGGGAAACAAAGGCCCCATATGCTTCGCAAGCATAATCAGAAGGACACGTTCGATGACCCTCAATCGCCTCACCCCGCAGCCCCTGTTCTCCCTTGCCGAAACCTCCGGCCCCGCGCTCGGCGATCTGCCGGGCTGGAAGCTCTCGGATCTCTATCCATCGGGCGATTCACCGGAATACAAGGGTGATCTTGAGAAGGCGGCGGCCATGGCTGCGGCTTTCGAAAACAAGTGGAAGGGCAAGCTTGAGGCCGCGGCAAAAGCCACGGGCGAAAAAGGCATTGGCGCGGCGCTGAAGGAATATGAGGCACTGGACGATCTTATCGGTCGTATCGGTTCCTTTGCCGGACTGACCTATTTTTCCGATACATCGAACCCGGCGAACGGCAAGCTCTACGGAGATGCACAGGCAAAGCTGACGGATATCTCCGCGCATCTCCTGTTCTTCACGCTTGAACTCAACCGCATCGATGATGCGACGATGGACGCCTGCATGGAAAACGACGCCGCTGCAGGACACTACCGGCCATGGCTCGTGGATCTGCGCAAGGACAAGCCGCATCAGCTGGACGACCAGCTGGAGCAGCTGTTCCTCGAAAAATCGATGACCAGTGCTGCCGCTTTCAACCGCCTGTTCGACGAAACGATGGCCGATCTGCGTTTCAACATCGACGGCGCGAGCCTTCCGCTGGAAGTGACGCTCAACATGCTGCAGGAGCCGGAGCCAGAGACCCGAAAGAAAGCGGCGGAAGCGCTGAGCGCCACCTTCAAGGATAATCTACGGGTCTTCACCCTCATCACCAACACGCTTGCCAAGGACAAGGATATTTCCGACCGCTGGCGCAAGTTCGAGGATATTGCCGACAGCCGCCATCTGGCCAACCGCGTCGAGCGCGAGGTGGTCGATGCATTGGCCGCCGCCGTAAAGAAGGCCTATCCGCGTCTTTCCCACCGTTATTACGCCATGAAGGCCAGATGGCTCGGCATGGAGCAGATGAATTACTGGGACCGCAACGCGCCGCTTCCCGACACGACGAACACGATCATCCCATGGGATGAGGCCAGGGATACGGTGCTTTCCGCCTATGGCAATTTCGCCCCCGAAATGGCCGATATCGCCCGCCGTTTCTTCGATGAGGAATGGATCGACGCCCCCGCCCGTCCCGGCAAGGCGCCGGGCGCATTCGCCCATCCCACCGTGCCTTCGGCCCATCCTTACGTGCTCGTCAACTATCTCGGCAAACCGCGCGACGTCATGACGCTTGCCCATGAGCTTGGCCATGGCGTGCATCAGGTGCTGGCCGGCCAGCAGGGCGCATTGATGTGCGCCACGCCGCTGACACTTGCCGAAACCGCCTCGGTCTTCGGTGAAATGCTGACCTTCCGCAAGCTGCTCGACGACACCAAGGACGTCAGGGAGCGCAAGGCCATGCTCGCCCGCAAGGTCGAGGACATGATCAATACCGTCGTGCGCCAGATCGCCTTTTACGAATTCGAGCGCAAGCTGCACACCGCCCGCAAGCAGGGGGAACTGACCTCCGAGCAGATCGGCGAATTGTGGCTTTCCGTGCAGGCCGAAAGCCTCGGCCCGGCGATCCGCATTTCCGAAGGCTACGAGACATGGTGGACATACATCCCCCATTTCATCCATTCGCCCTTCTACGTTTATGCCTATGCCTTCGGCGATTGCCTGGTGAACTCGCTTTACGCCGTTTACCAGAAGGCCGAGACGGGCTTTCAGGAGAAATATTTCGAACTTCTGAAGGCCGGCGGCACCAAGCATCATTCCGAGCTTCTGAAGCCCTTCGGCCTTGATGCCACCGACCCCTCCTTCTGGGACAAGGGGCTTTCGATGATCGAAGGACTGATCGACGAGCTTGAAGCGCTGGATAATAAACAGGCTTAACCTCGCCAGCCGGCAAGGCTATCCTATTTCGGACAAGCTTTGCCGGTTGATGATGCCGGCGCAGAAACCGACCATGATGACAGGCGACGAGCA
Organism: Agrobacterium sp. OT33; assembly: GCF_017313365.1. Lineage (NCBI taxonomy): Bacteria > Pseudomonadati > Pseudomonadota > Alphaproteobacteria > Hyphomicrobiales > Rhizobiaceae > Agrobacterium > Agrobacterium sp. OT33. The sequence continues at coordinate 98,736 of NZ_JAFLMZ010000006.1, forward strand.
CAGGCAATGAAACGCAAACCCGCCGATCTGACCTTGAGGGAAACCCTGCGCTGGGAGCCGCAAACGGGCTTTCAGCGCATCGACCAGCACATTCGCCGATTGCTGCGGTCGGCCGACGCGCTCGGTTTCCGTGCCCCGGCCAATGCGGTTCAGGCGCTGGAAAAGAAGGTGGGCGGCGAAAAACCGCTCTGCGTGAAGCTGGTGATGAACTACAAGGGCGAACTCGATATCGAAACGGCCGAGTTCCGGCCCCTGCAGGAAGACACCGTCTGGCGCGTCCGCATTGCGAAACAAACCACGCTCGATTCCGCCGACACTTTCTATCGCCACAAATCCTCCCGCCGGGAGCCCTATGAGGCCGCCCGCGCCGAGTTTTCAGCCGAAGACGCGGATGAGGTTCTCCTGCTCAACGAACGCGGCGAATTGTGCGAGGGATCATCGACCAGCATTTTTGTCGAAATGCCGGACGGGCAGTTGCTGACGCCACCGCTCGACAGCGGCATTCTGCCAGGAGTGCTGCGCGCCGACCTGATCCGTGAACGCAAGGCCCGCGGACAGGCACTGAAACCTGGGGACATCGCCGGGCGGCGGCTGTTCGTCGGCAATTCGCTGCATGGGCTGATTGCGGCGGAGCTGATTTAAACCGTTACGGCCAGAAGCCGGTCACGGCCTTTTTCCTTGGCCGCATAAAGGGCCTGATCGGCCCGCATGAAAACATCGTCGGCGCTTTCCGCCAGCCGATAGGCCGTCATGCCAGCCGAGCAGCTGTAGGAGAAATCCGGAAATTCGGCGAGGGGGCGGGAAAGGCGGACTTTCTGCAGCAACCGCTCGACGATTTCCCGGCCTTCGGCCACCGTGCTGCGCGGCAGGACGAGCATGAATTCCTCACCGCCGATCCTGCCGAAACAATCCACCCGCCGAATGACGGAATGGGCAATGCCGACGAAATCGCGCAGCACCGCGTCGCCGCATTTGTGACCGAAACGATCGTTGATCTGCTTGAAAAAATCGATATCGAGCGTGCAGAGGCAAAAAGGTGCTTCAAGCCCCTTTCCGACCCGTTCCACCTGCAGCGCCAGCTTGGCGAAGACGAAGCGGCGGTTTGCCGTTCCCGTCAATTCGTCGGTCTGCGAGGCGCGCACCGCCAGATCCCTGTCCTGCCGCAGGGTGCGGTAGCCCTGACGCAACTCGGTTACGTCACTTGCGACGCACAGCATCCAGCCATCCTGCTGCACCGTCTCCGTCATCCAGAACCAGCGGCCGTCATACATGTCCATCTCGAAGGCGCGATAGGGCAGCTTGCCGCGCCGGGACTGGGCCGACAGGAGCCAGCCCTCGAAATCCCTGTTCCTGACGACAACACCCGTTTGCAGGCGATGATTCAACCGCATGATATCCGCCCAGGTCGGAAACTCCTGCGGGGCAAGCTGGAAGCTCTCCCGAAACGATGGGTTGGCATGCCGCAACCGGTCTTCGGAATCATAAAGGGCGATCAAAACGGGGGTAGCACTCTGAAGCGCTGCGACACGCTCGATAAGACTGTTCACAACAGGCAACTCTCCTGTAATGGCGAAAAATACCCTGTCGTTATCCGGCCAAGCCCCCCAGCCTTGGACACATACACGAAAAGAAGAGTTCAATTATAAACGCACTATCTAAAATGCGAAGAGCCGGAAGGGGCGAAAACGATGCTTGCTTCGGTCCGGCGGCCGCCACCGTCATATGTCCGTCATCCAGCTGCCCTTTATTGTCGCTCGCTTTTATGATCTAGCTTACTTATTGGCTGAAAAAGGAAAATTGACGAATGACGGACGCAAACCACCCGATTTACGGCGATATTGACGGCCCCATCATCATGATCGGCTTCGGCTCCATCGGGCGCGGCACTCTTCCGTTGATCGAACGTCATTTCAACTTCGACAGGACCCGCCTCGTCGTCATCGATCCGCGCGAGGACATCGCGGCGTTTCTGGCCGAAAGGAACATTCGCCATATCCGCACGCATCTGACCAAAGAAAATTACAAGGAAGTCCTCAAGCCGCTTCTCAAGGGTGTTCAGGGGCAGGGCTTCTGCGTCAATCTCTCGGTTGATGCCGCGTCCGTCGATCTCATGCGGATCTGCCGCAAGCATGGCATGCTTTATATCGACACCGTGGTCGAGCCATGGCCCGGTTTCTATTTCGATGCAAAGGCCGACAATGCATCCAGAACCAATTATTCACTGCGCGAGACCATGCTGAAGGAAAAGGCGCGCAGGCCGGGCGGCACGACAGCGGTTTCCACCTGCGGCGCCAATCCGGGCATGGTATCCTGGTTCGTGAAACAGGCGCTGGTCAATCTCGCCGGTGATCTCGGCGTTGAGATCGAGGAGCCGCAACCCCACGACCGGGAAGCTTGGGCGAAGCTCATGAAACAGCTTGGCGTCAAGGGCGTGCATGTGGCCGAGCGCGACACACAGAGGGCGAAGGAACCGAAGCCTTTTGGCGCGTTCTGGAACACCTGGTCTGTCGAGGGATTCATTGCCGAAGGTTTTCAACCCGCCGAACTGGGCTGGGGCACACATGAAAACTGGATGCCGAAAAACGCGAAAAAGCAGAAGAAGGGAAACAAGGCGGCGATCTATCTCGATCAGCCCGGCGCCAACACCCGCGTGCGGACCTGGTGTCCGGGACAGGGGCCGCAATATGGATTCCTCGTCACCCATAACGAGGCGATTTCGATTTCCGATTATTTCACCGTCCGCAACGACGGTGGCGATGTGACCTACCGCCCCACCTGTCATTATGCCTATCACCCCTGCAACGACGCCATTCTTTCTCTGCATGAACTTTTCGGCAATGGCGGCACCCCGCAGCCTGTCCAGCATGTGCTTGGCGAAGAAGAGCTTGTTGACGGCGCCGACGAGCTGGGCGTTCTGCTTTATGGCCACGACAGAAACGCCTATTGGTATGGCTCGCGGCTGAGCCTGCAGGAAGCGCGTTCGCTGGCCCCCAATCAGAATGCGACCGGATTGCAGGTCAGTTCGGCCGTGTTGGCCGGAATGGTCTGGGCGATCGAAAATCCACAGGCCGGCATCGTTGAAGCCGACGAGATGGATTACCGCCGCTGCCTCGAAGTCCAGCGCCCCTATCTCGGCCCGGTCGAGGGGCATTACACCGACTGGACGCCACTCGACGGCCGCCCCGGCCTGTTTCCCGACAATATCGATACGTCCGATCCCTGGCAGTTCCGCAACATATTGGTGCGCTGAGGGATCGGAGTCTCATATTTGTCACGCCGACGCTTTCCTGCACGGCGTCAGGAACCGGGGAGAGCGAACAACGTTGCCTTGAAATAAGGAACGCTTCACGGCATGGTCGAAACACAGAAGATTTCATCGAATCGCAGGAGAACAGGCTCATGAACTTCAAGACAAGCGCTGCTTTGCTTTGTGCCGCCGTGGCGGTGTCTTCATGCGTCGCACCGGGTCCCTCGCAGCAGACCTCGATGGCGCCTTCGCTTTCCCGCGGCCCGGCCGTTGATGGCCGCTGGATCGACCGCAACGGCATCGTGTCGACCTTCCAGAACGGCTCCTTCTCCACCCGTTCGACGGACACCAACACGCTCCTGGCCTCCGGCACCTATGTCACGATTTCGCCGACGCTCTACGAAATCAACATGACATCGCTCGTGCGCAATACGCAGTCGCGCGTCAACTGCGCCCTCGTGTCCCCGTCACAATTGAACTGCACGACGGACACGAACAGCCAGTTCTCGCTGACACGCCAGGGCTGATAACCCCGTCTTTTCAATGGAATGACCTTATGAAACGCACGCCTCAGGCGTGCGTTTTTCTTTGTTGCGGACCTGTCATAATTTCGCTTGCGGCGATAGCCGCTAAATGGAAACATCGCGCTTTGAAAGACTGACATACTTTCGGACTAGAGATTGAGTGGGAACTGCGGGCTGACGATGATCAACAGGCCCGGATTGTGATCTGGACAGGAGAGAGGGACGATGAAAAGAATTTTGGGACTGGGCATGCTGAGCGTTTCCGCAATAACGCTTTCAGCCGGGGTCGCTCTGGCCGACTACAAACTTAACATTCTTCACATCAACGACCTGCACTCACGCATCGAGGCGATCAACAAGTTCGATTCGACCTGCTCCGCCACCGAAACGGAAAAGAACGAATGCTTCGGCGGCATCGCCCGCGTGAAGAGCGCGATCGACGCGCGCCGCGGCGAACTGGGCAGCGATGCCAACCTCCTCGTTCTCGATGCCGGCGACCAGTTCCAGGGCTCCCTGTTCTACACGCAGTACAAGAGCGGGCCGGTTGCGGAGTTCATGAACGGTATCGGCTTCGATGCCATGGCGATCGGCAACCATGAATTCGATGACGGCCCGGAAGAACTGCTGAAATTCATCGACGCGCTGAAGTTCCCGATCATTTCCGGAAACACCAAGGCGGCAGCCGATTCCATTCTGGCGGATAAGTACAAGGGTTATGTCATCAAGGATCTGGGTGGCCAGAAGGTCGCCGTGGTTTCCGTGCTTGCGACCGACACCAACGAAACCTCGTCGCCGGGCGACAAGATCAGCTTCGAAGACGAGGTCACCTATCTGAAAGGTGCCGTGAAAGAAATTCAGGACCAGGGCGTCAACAAGATCGTGCTGCTTTCGCATGTCGGTTATGTCAGGGATCAGGAAATAGCGCAGGCGGTGGACGGTATCGACGTCATCGTGGGTGGCCATAGCCACACCCTGCTTTCCAGCACCGACCCCAAGGCCGCCGGCCCCTATCCCACACTCGTCAAGAACCCGTCGGGGATCGATGTCCCGATCGTGACGGCCTATGCCTATTCGAAATATCTCGGCGACACCACCGTAACCTTCGATGACAATGGCGTCGTCAAATCCGCCGAAGGCGCGCCGAAGCTTCTCGATGCCTCCGTCACGCCGGACGAGGGCTTCACCAAGCGTGTGACGGAACTTGCCGGCCCGCTCGAGGAAATGAAGAAGAAGGAAATCGGCTCTTCGGAAACCGTCATCGACGGATCGCGGGAAGTATGCCGCGCCAAGGAATGCACGATGGGCAACCTCGTTTCCGACGCGCTGCTGGACCGCGTCAAGGATCAGGGCATCACCATCGCCATCCAGAATGGCGGCGGTCTGCGCGCCTCCATCGATGCCGGCACGGTGACGATGGGCGAAGTCCTGACGGTTCTGCCGTTCCAGAACTCCATCGCCACGTTCCAGCTGAAAGGTTCGGATGTGGTGGCCGCCCTTGAAAACGGCGCGGGCCAGATCGAGGAAGGGGCAGGACGTTTTGCCCAGGTCGCCGGTCTCAAATATTCGTTCGACCGTTCCAAACCGGCCGGCAGCCGTGTCGTTTCCGTCGAAGTCAAGGAAGGTGACGGCTTCGTGCCGCTCGATCCCGACAAGACCTACGGCGTCGTCTCCAACAACTACATGCGCTCGGGCGGTGATGGCTACAAGGTCTTCGCAACCAAGGCGGTCAATCCCTATGATTTCGGCCCAAGCCTCGAAGATGCGGTTGCAGCCTATATCAGCGCCAACAGCCCCTATAAGCCCAATATCGATGGACGCATTACCGACGTAACCCCTGCGGATTACGTCGCGCCAGCAAAACAGCCCGCACCGGCAGCACCCGCCCCGGCTGCGACAGCGCCAGCCCCGGCCACCACTGCGGCTCCGGCACCGGCTGCGACCGCACCGGCAACAACTGCGCCTGCTGCGGCAGCCGCAGCCGCCAGCAAATATATCGTCGAGAAGGGCGACTCGCTGTGGAAGATCGCGGCGGAAAAATATGGTGACGGCGCTCTCTGGACCCGGATCGCCAAGGCCAACACGCTGAAGCACCCGAACCATATCGAGATCGGCAAGGAGCTGGAGCTTCCGGCCCAATAAGCTTTAACGAGACAGGGCAATTTGCCGCAGACCGGGAGCCGGCCTTCGAACAGGGGGCCGGCTTCTTATTTTTCCTGTTAAAACAGGCCATTACAGATTGTGTTTTGTCAAAGCACGACATCCCGGCCGGCGAACCGGGGAAATCACCTTCCCTGGTGGTTCAATCCTGAGAAATTTCGTCTAGAACACGTGAACAAATCGACGATACGGGCGTATAGCTCGTGCATCTCTGGCAAAAGCCTTTCGGTTTACGCCCGACATGCGGAAAACAAAGAAGATGGAGCCTTTCCGCCCCTTATCTCAAACGGGAAAGCTCCTGCGCAACCAGTCCGAGTTTCAGGGTGTCATTCATGGCGACAGAACTATCCGCACTCCCCGCAAACCATCCCCGCATAACATTTGGCAAGGTTGGCGTCCTGCTCGTCAACCTTGGCACGCCGGATGGGACGGACTACTGGCCGATGCGCCGTTATCTGGCGGAGTTTCTGAGCGACAAGCGCGTGATCGAGTGGTCGCGTCTCTACTGGTATCCAATCCTGTACGGCATTGTCCTCAACAAGCGCCCGCAAAAGGTCGGCAAGGCCTATGAGGAAATCTGGAACCACGAGCACAATGAAAGCTATCTGCGCACCTATACGCGCAGCCAGGGCGAACTGATGGCGGAAGCGTTGAAGGATCTGCCCAATGTCGTCGTCGACTGGGCGATGCGCTACGGCCAACCCTCCATCGCCTCGAAAATCGACGCGCTGAAGGAGCAGGGCTGCGAAAAAATCCTGCTTTTCCCACTTTATCCGCAATATGCCGCATCGACCACGGCAACCGTGAACGACAAGGCTTTCGAACATCTGATGAAGCTGCGCTGGCAGCCTGCGTTGCGCACCGTACCGCCCTACCACGACGACCCGGCCTATATCGACGCGCTTGCCGCTTCCGTCAAAAACCATCTGGCGACGCTGGACTGGGAACCGGAGATGCTGATCACCTCTTTCCACGGCATTCCTCAGTCATACTTCCAAAAGGGCGATCCCTATTATTGTCATTGTCAGAAAACCGCCCGTCTGCTGCGACAGGCGCTGGGGCTGAACGAGAAGAATTTCATGATCACCTTCCAGTCGCGTTTCGGACCGGAAGAATGGCTGCAGCCCTATACCGACAAGACCGTGGAAAAGCTGGCCTCGGAGGGCATCAAGCGCATCGCCGTGATGAATCCCGGCTTCGTATCGGATTGTCTTGAGACACTGGAGGAAATTGCCGGTGAAGCCGGGGAAATCTTCCTACACAATGGCGGCGAGAAATTCACCCATATTCCGTGTCTGAACGACAGCGCCGAGGGAATGACCGTTCTCGAAAAGGTTGTAAGACGGGAGTTGCAAGGCTGGGTGTAATCTTGCCATAAGGTTGTTAGGGTAAATCCCCGACAGTTTCGATCCTTGGAGGGAAAGTGATGATTGCATTGGGCGGTTTCGACATCGTCGTCATAGCGGCGGTTGTTCTGGTTATTCTGGTGCTGTTTGCCGGCATCAAGACCGTGCCGCAGGGGCATCGTTACACGGTTGAACGGTTCGGGCGTTACACCCGCACGCTCGAGCCCGGCCTCAACCTCATCGTGCCGTTTTTCGAAAGCATCGGCTCGAAAATGAATGTGATGGAGCAGGTGCTCCATATACCGACACAGGAAGTCATCACCCGTGACAACGCCAGTGTCTCCGCCGATGCCGTCACCTTCTACCAGGTGCTCAACGCCGCACAGGCCGCTTACCAGATCGCCAATCTGGAAATGGCAATCGAAAACCTTACCATGACCAACATCCGTTCAGTGATGGGCTCCATGGATCTCGACGAGTTGCTGTCGAACCGCGATGCCATCAATGATCGCCTTCTGCGCGTGGTGGATGAGGCCGTGGGGCCGTGGGGCATCAAGGTCACCCGTATCGAGATCAAGGATATCGCGCCGCCGAAGGACCTCGTCGATTCCATGGCGCGGCAGATGAAGGCCGAGCGAGAAAAACGCGCGCAGGTGCTTGAGGCAGAAGGTGCCCGCAACGCCCAGATTCTGCGCGCGGAAGGCGCAAAGCAATCCGCCATTCTCGAAGCGGAAGGCCAGCGCGAGGCGGCATTCCGGGATGCCGAGGCGCGCGAGCGCCTCGCCGAAGCCGAAGCCAACGCGACCCGGATGGTGTCCGAGGCCATTGCCGCCGGCAACGTCCACGCCATCAACTATTTCGTCGCGCAGAAATATACTGAGGCGCTGGCAGAAATCGGTACCGCCAAGAATTCCAAGATCGTGCTGATGCCGATGGAGGCCTCGGCGCTGATAGGCTCGCTCGGCGGCATCGGCACGATTGCGAAAGAAGTGTTCGGCGACAGGGGCGATGCGCCGTCCGCTCCCGCACCGTCCCGCTCTGTGCCGCCCACGCGACCTTCCGGTCAGACGGTCAACGTCACCATTCCCGGCAATCCCTTCGGCTCTTCATCGGAGAAATAACGATGCTGCAACGGCTTGCCACTGATCTGGGACCATGGAGCTGGTGGATTGTCGGCTTCGTGCTTCTGGCTGCCGAACTCGTCGCTCCGGGCGTCTTCCTGATCTGGATCGGCCTTGCCGCGCTGGTCATCGGGGCATTTTCGCTGTTTTTATGGGATGCGGCCTATTGGGTCTGGCAATTGCAGCTGGTTCTGTTTGCCGCGCTCTCGGTCGCATTTGCCCTGCTCGGCCGTAAATATTTCGGCAGGAACAGGGACGCCTCCGATGAACCGTTCCTCAACCAGCGGGAGGCAAGTCTGGTCGGCCGCACCGCGACCCTGCAAGAGCCGATTGTCGAGGGGCGTGGCCGCATAAGACTGGACGATACGTGGTGGCCGGTGAATGGCGAGGACCTTCCCGCCGGAACCCGCGTCAGGATTTCTTCGGCACGCGGCCGCACGCTGACGATCGAACCGATAGACCGATAACAGGACGAACCGGCCTCAGGCCACGCCAATTCTCAACAGATCGTGGAAATGCACCAGCCCGATCGGTCGGTTATCATCATCGACCACGATCAGCGCGCCAATGTGGAACTTTTCAAGAGTAGCCAGCGCACTGGTCGCCAGAACCGATTTTTTGACCGTCTTCGGCGTGGAGGTCATGATGTCATCCACCGTCAATTCGGCGAGGTTGCGCGATAGGTTGCGCGCCATGTCGCCCTCGGTGACGATGCCGCATAGACGCCCATCCTCATCCAGAATGCCGACGCAGCCGAAATGTTTGCGAGCGAGAACGCCGACCGCTTCCGGCATGGCCGTTCCCCTGGCGACCAGAGGTACGCGGTCGCCGATATGCATGATATCGCCGACCAGCGTAAGGCTGGCACCCAGCTTGCCGCCGGGATGAAACACCCTGAAATCGCCGGCGGTGAAATTCCGTGCCTCCAGGAGCGCGACTGCCAGGGCATCGCCAAGCGCCAGCTGCATCAATGTGGAGGTCGTGGGTGCAAGGCCGAGCGGGCAGGCTTCCTGTTCATTGGGAATCAGAAGCACGATATCGGAGGCCTTCGCCAGCGATGAGGTCTCCGAACAGGTCAGTGCGATCAGTGGAATGGAAAAACGGCGCGAATAATTGATAATACTGCGCAGTTCCGCGCTTTCGCCGCCTTTTGAAATGGCCAGCACCACATCATCGCCGCCAATCATGCCCAGATCGCCGTGATTTGCCTCGGCCGCATGCACAAAAAAGGCAGGCGTTCCCGTGGAGGCGAAGGTGGCAGCAAGCTTGGCACCGATATGGCCGCTTTTTCCAACGCCAGTGATGATGAGTCGGCCATTCGACTGGCCGATGGTTTCGATCGCCTTGCAAAACGGCTCGGAAAGTCCGTTCCTCAAAGCATCCTCAAGGGCGGCAAGGCCAGCCCGCTCCACCGAAATCGTCCGCACAGCGGATTCGATGGCATTGTCTTCAACCAGTTTGACGGCGCGCGTAATCATGGCCGACTGTTACTCTTTCATCCGGAAGAAGTCCACTCTGCAGCCAGACAGCGCAGCTTTTTAGTGCCGCAGGTCCGGCGGAGAAATTTCCTCCATCGTTCCCAGCCGCTTGAAGGGGATATTCTCTTCATCGACCAGATACCGTCCGACCGTCCTTATCCACGACACCGAACCATCGTCGCGGCGAACGGCATATTCCTGATGGTAGAAGCTGGCAGCCTTCAGGGTGATCAACGCGGTTTCAATCACATTGTTTCGATGGTCGAGGTCCACCTTTTCGAGCATCTTGAAAATGCTGATGCCCTGCATCGCCTGCTTTAGCGGAATACCAAAAAGCTCAGCGCAGACCTCATCCAGATAGAATCGGTCGTTGGTAATATCCCAGCAATAAAAACCGACCTGCTTGATATTCAAAACGGGATTCATGAAACGACGCTGTCACACAAAATAAAAATCAACAGGATTTGCCAAGCAATAGAAAAACCAATTCCTTTAAATCATAGGGCGATTCCGTGCCAAATTGAAACGTTTAAATCTTATCATATTAGAAATATTTTGCATTGCGGCATGTTCTCCCCGGTCATCCGGCTGAAAGACATGCGAACCCGGCAAGTGACTGCAAGATACGCCGATTTTCCCGCGCCTGCCGAAGTGCTGAAACTCCGGTGATCTTTATCAACTGTTAACCATAAAAAACCTATTGTTAAAGCGATGTTAAAACGTGCGTCGTCTGTCTGGTCCCAGATTCTCCTACGTCATTTCATCGGCCTCCCATTCTTGAGGCCGGAGAGAAATGATCCGGCGAGCTTCGATCCGGCATCGGCCAAATTCGCCGGGTGAAGAGGAATGAATGTGAAGGGCGCCGCCACACGTCTGCCGACGTCGCGGAAAGCAGCAACCCTGTTGCTTGCCTGCACGCTTCTTTGCCCTGCCACGGGAAGCGCTTTTGCGCAGACGGCGACCACCGCTGCACCGTTATTGCCTGGCGCCACGACTGCCGGAGACGGAACCGTTGCGGCCCCCGCGGCGACGGGCACCGGCGCAGACGCGAGCACAGGCACAGCGCAGGCGACACCTGCGCCCGCGCCGCAACTCTGGCGTCCTTCGAACAATCCCGGCGACCCGATTTACGAGCAGCAGGACGAAGCGGGTCAAGCCTATGCCGACGCGGAGAACCCCTATGAACCGACGGTGGATGGCGGCGAAAATCCCCGAATAGCCACCGAACCCGGCCAGACCCCCGGCATCCGGCTCGGCACCTTCCTGCTGCGGCCTTCGATCAGCCAGACGATCAATACGGAAAAACAGACGAATACCGGCGGTCCCTCAAGACGCAACTATCTGACGACGGGCATACGCGGCACGCTCACAAGCGACTGGTCCCGTCACGCGCTGACGGTGACCGGCGATGGTGCCTGGGAAAGAAATTTCGGCGGCGACAAGGATGGCGAAGAGCCACGGGCGCGGATAGAGGCAGATCTGCGTCTTGATCTCGGTGAAGAGACAAGGGCCAACCTCAGGGCCGGCTACGAATTCAGCCGTGAAGACACAACGGACCCGAATGCCCTGACTGGCGCTGCCGTGCAGGGCGGTGAACATCGCTTCACCACCGGTGCGTCGATAGAGCGGGATTTCGGCAGGCTTCGCGGGCTGGCGGCGCTCGATCTGTCGCGCACAGTCTATACGGATGCGAAAGGTCTCGATGGAAGGCCGATCAGCCTTAGCGACCGCGACCAGAACAGCGCGAACCTGCGCGGACGCATCGGCTACGAACTGTCGCCGGCACTCATTCCCTTCCTGGAGCTGAATGCTGGCACAACCAAATATGACAGGCGTCTCGACAATTCGGGTTACGCCCGTTCTTCCAACTCCTATGGCGCCAAGATCGGGACGGAAGTCGACCTGGGCGAGAAGACTCGCGGCGAGGCCGCCATCGGTTATCTGCGCAAACAATATGATGACGACCGTCTCGCCGCCATCGACGCCCTGACGCTGGATGGCGAACTCAACTGGTCGCCCCAGCGCGGCACGAATGTCAATCTCGGCCTGCGCACGACGATTGAGGATTTTGCCGGCGGCCCGCAGGGCGGCTGGATCTCCTATCGGCTGGATGCCGGCCTGACCCACGAATTGCGCAGCAATCTGGTGGCGCGACTGACAGGGCAGATCGTGCATCGCACATTCCCCTCCTCCGACATGGAAAACGCCGTGGAATATACGGCCGGCGCCGGACTGACCTGGGGACTGAACCGCTATCTCGACCTGACTGCGGACGTCAGCTACCAGTGGACACCGGTCTATGACAGCAGCGAATTCCGCGTCGGCGCAGGACTTGTCCTCAAACGATAATCGCCAAACAAAAATCCCGGCGCGAAGGCCGGGATTTCTTTGGCTGTTGGTATCGATTACTTCAACCCGTCGATCAGGGTCTTGATCGGCTCTTCGATCGCCGGACGGATATCGGCGCGTTCAAGGGCGAAGGCGACGTTTGCGAGGATGAAGCCATCCTTGGCACCGCAATCGAAGGTCTGGCCACGGAAATGATAGCCGGAGAATTCCTGCGACTTGGCAAGCGTCAGCATGCCATCCGTCAGCTGGATTTCGTTGCCGGCACCGCGTTCCTGATTTTCAAGAATATCGAAAATCTCGGGCTGAAGGATGTAACGGCCGTTGATATAGAAATTCGACGGCGCCGTCCCCTTGGCCGGCTTTTCGACCATTTCGGTGATCTTGAAACCTTCGCCGACCGCATCGCCAACACCGACGATACCGTATTTATGTGTCTGGTCGGGAGCGCACTCCTGCACCGCGATGACATTGCCGGCGGTCTGGTCGTAGAGTTCGACCATGCCCTTCAGGCAGCTTTTCTGCGAATGCATGATCATGTCGGGCAAAAGCACGGCGAAAGGTTCATCGCCGACGATATCGCGCGCGCACCAGACCGCATGGCCAAGACCGAGCGGCACCTGCTGGCGCGTGAAGCTTGCCGTACCCGCCTTGGGCAGAAGGCCGGCCAGCAATGTCAGCTCGGCATTCTTGTTGCGCTCACGCAGCATCTGTTCGAGTTCAAATTGAATATCAAAATAATCTTCGATCACCGCCTTGCCGCGGCCAGTGACAAATACAAAATGCTCAATGCCTGCTTCCGCCGCCTCATCGACGACGTACTGAATGACCGGCTTGTCGACGACGGTGAGCATTTCTTTCGGAACCGCCTTGGTTGCGGGCAGGAAACGGGTGCCGAGGCCCGCGACCGGAAATACGGCCTTCCGAATTTTCTTCTGTTCTACCACATATCCCTCCTGAGAGATAAAACTTGATCACAATCCCCGCACGCTGTTGTTATTTCAAAAATAACAACGTTTTGTAAAGGGTGACGCTACCATCTATTAATGGTAAAGAATTTGTTGACGTTCTTTTGTTATCCATGATGACGCCCGATGCGTTTTCGCAATCGAAATGACATTCGAGAGAACGAAAGACTGACGATGACAAAGATGATCCTTTCAGATGTCCGCAAATTCGGCTGCATGATGGTTGCAGGTCTGGTGATCTCGCTGACACCCGTTTCGGCCCATGCCGATGCCGGATTCAGACAGTGGATCAACCAGTTCTACGCAACAGCCGCGAAAGAAGGCATTAGCAAGGCGACCTACCAGAAGGCCTTCGCCGGCGTCAGCGAACCGGACCCGGACGCGCTGCGCAAGGCGACCTTCCAGCCGGAATTCACCACGCAGATCTGGGATTATCTCGATTCCCGCGTCAACCCTTACACGGTACGGATCGGCCGTGAGATGAAGATGAAGCATGCGACAACCCTCAACTGGATCGAGCGCAACTTCAATGTCGACAAACACATCATTCTCGCGATCTGGTCGATGGAATCCAATTACGGCGCGGTTCTCGAAAAGCCGGAGCGGCTGCACAATATTCCGCAGGCTCTGGCCACGCTCGCCTATTCCGATCCCAAGCGCGCCAAATTCGCACGCACGCAGCTGATCGCCGCGCTCAAGATTCTCCAGGCGGGCGATGTGACGCCGAAGCAGCTGACGGGCTCCTGGGCCGGGGCGATGGGTCACACCCAATTCATTCCGACAAGCTACCTGCTTTACGCGGTGGATGCGGATGGCAACGGCAAGCGCGACATCTGGCACTCGGTTCCCGACGCGCTGGCGACCGCTGCCAATCTTCTTTCCAAGAACGGCTGGGAACCCGGCCGGACCTGGGGTTATGAAACCGCCGTGCCGCGTGGCGGCGCCCGCTATGAAGGCCAGACGAAGACCATTTCGGAATGGGCAAAGCTCGGCTTCACCCGTCCGAACGGTAAGAACTTCACCCGCGGTTCCGACCGCGCCATGCTGAAAATGCAGGGCGGGGCAAACGGTCCCGGCTTCCTGATGATGAAGAACTTCTTCACCATCAAGAAATACAACGCATCCGACAGCTATGCCTTGGCCGTCGGCCTGCTTGCGGATGAGATCGCCGGTTATGGTGGCATGCAGCAGAAATGGCCGCGCCCGGACGGCACGCTGGACATTCGTGAAAAATTCGAACTCCAGACCCGCATGAAGGAACTCGGTTATTACGACGGCGAGATCGACGGCAATTTCGGCTCCGGTTCGAAAGCCGCCATCAGCGCCATCCAGTCCCGCATGGGCATGGAAAATGACGGCCAGCCGTCGCAGCGATTGCTCAGAGCCCTGCGCAATTGATAATATGCCGGCAAATTCGGCGGCTTCCACCAATGCCGCCGAGCCACCCGGAAAGGTCGATGTCATGAGTACGAAGCCTCAGGTGAAGCGTGTTAAAGCAGGCTGGCGCGTCAGCGCCGTCATTCTTTCCGCTGCCCTCTGCGTGCCTCTCATTCCATCCGAGACCTTTGCCCAGGAACAGCGTCGCACGCTGTTTGAGATGCTGTTTGGCAAGCCGGTGGGCCGCGATGGCGCCTCCGGCCGCGAATACCAGCCCCGCAACCGGCGGGATTTTCCGGCCGCGCCGCGCGAAAGATCCGTCACACGCCCGCAACCCGCCCGAAAAGCCCCGTCGGTCGTACAGATGCGAACCGCAAAACCGGAACCCGCCGCCAAGCTTGAAAATGCAAGACGCGTTCTCGTTATCGGTGATTTCCTCGCCGGCGGCATGGGGGAGGAGCTGGTCAATGCCTTCGCCAGTTCGCCGGCAATCGCCGTTGATGTACGTGCGAACGGTTCTTCCGGCCTCGTCCGCACGGATTATTACGACTGGTTCGCCAATCTGCCGCAATTCATAACCGAGACCAATCCGGCCACCATCGTCATCATGATGGGATCGAACGACCGCCAGCAGATGCAGATCGGCGATGTCAGGGAAAAATTCGGCACTGACGTCTGGTTCAAGGAATATGAACGGCGGATCGACGAACTTCTGACCCTTGCGGGCCGTCCGAAAGTGCCGCTGCTCTGGGTTGGTCTGCCCGCCTTCCAGTCCCCCTCTCTCACGGCCGATCTCGTCGGCTTCAACCGGCTTTATCGCAGCCATGTCGAAAAATATGGCGGTGAATTCGTGGATGTGTGGGACGGTTTCGTCGATGAAGGCGGGAAATTCGTCATCACCGGTTATGACATGAACGGCCAGCAGGCCCGCCTGCGTGAGGCGGACGGCATCGGCATGACGCAGGCCGGCAAACGCAAGCTCGCTTTTTACGTCGAGAAATTCGTGCGCAGACATCTGGATAGCGCAGGCCCGGATCTCGTGAAACTGGACGGCAGCAACCTGCCGGCGCTCACCTCGCTGCCGGCACTCGGCATCGACGCCGGGCAGGTTCGCACGCAGCCAATCAGCCTGACCGATCCCAATCTCGATGGCGGCGACAAGCTGCTGGGTGACGCCCCTTTGACTGCCGGGCCTACACGCGTCTCGGTGGTTGAATCGCCGCGCGAGCGACTGACGAAGCGCGGCGAAATGGCCGATGCGCCGGCGGGCCGTATCGACGACTATCGCATCGTCCCAGATACCGCGCAGGCTCAGCAATAGTCGCTTCTTGCCTGCGTTGCAGACGGGAGAGGCGTAATGTTTAGGCAATCCGAAAATGGCAGGATGAGTGAAGCTCTGCAGGAATGCGGTCTTTAACCGCGTTTCCGTATGGCGATATTTCTTCGTCACTTCAACGAAGCCGTCATTTCATTTCACGCGCTCCCGCTCCGGGGAGGTGCGCCAGGACCCTGCCGAGACCAATTCATGCGCCTGCTGCTTGTTGAAGATGAACGCGAAATGGCAGCAGCCCTGTCCGCCGCGCTCCACCGGTTCGATATCATTGTGGATAATGTCGGCACGCTCGACCTTGCCCGCCATGCCATCATGGATGGCGTTCACGACCTAGTGGTGCTGGACCGGCAATTGCCCGATGGCGACGGTATCCAGCTTATTGAGGATCTGCGTCTCCTGCCCGTCACCCCGCCCGTCATCGTTTTGACGGCGCAGGGTGCGCTTGCCGACCGGGTAAAGGGACTGAACCTCGGCGCTGACGACTATCTGGCCAAGCCCTTCGCCGTGGAGGAACTACTCGCTCGTATCCGCGCCCTGATGCGACGACCGGCCAGTGCCGTGACGATGACGGCGAAACTGGGCAAGCTGGAATTTTGCTTCGAAACCCGTGAGGTCCGCATCGCCGGCGAATTTCTTGCCCTGACGAGACGCGAACTGCTTATCCTCGAGGCGCTCCTGCGGCGGCAGGGCAGAACGGTGCTGCGCTCGCTGCTTGAGGAAGCCGTCTATAATTTCGATGACGAAATCCAGTCCAACGCACTCGATTCCCATATTTCCCGTCTGCGCCGCAAACTGGCGGCAGCGGATGCGGGTGTCGAAGTTCACGGCATCCGGGGCGTCGGTTATCTCCTGAGGGCGGCAGCATGAAGCCGGCGAAGAGAAAATCGCTCAAGCGCCGCCTGACCATTCAGCTGCTGCTCTTCCAGATCGGCAGCCTTTTCATCGTCAGCGCCGCCTTTGTCGCCTACCTGTCGAGCGGTGGCGCAGGCAGCGCGCTGCTCAGCCCGCAGGCAGCCCAGATCACCGCCAACGCGCTCGTGCGGGACGAAAATGGCCGGCTGGTCCTGAAGGAAACGAATGAGTACGCCGAGTTGCGCAACACCACGCCCGATTTCTGGTTCGTTGCCGTCAGCGAAGCGGGGGAAATCATACAGGGCGGCCAGGTACCGGAAGCCTTCAGCAACATGGATCAGCAACTCAGCGACGTCAGGCTCTCCGACATACGCGATGCGGCATTGTCCTATTCCTATCTTGCCGTCGTGCGCATCGCCATCGTCCGCCGTGTTTCCGGGCCGGTAGGCGAATTCGCCATGATCGGCAAGGGCGGGCCCTTCAGCATGACATTTCCGGTATTGCTGTTTTCCAACATCCTGATCATGCCGATCCTCTTCATCATGTCTCTCGTCACGATCATCACCATTCCCTGGATCATCCGCAGGGAATTCCTCCCCCTGTCCGCCATCGCCCGCACGGCGGAAACGATCGATATCGACAAGCGCGGATACCGGTTGCCGGATGGCGATATTCCAAGAGAAGTGCAGCCGCTGGTGCACGCCGTCAACGGCGCGCTGAAACGGCTCGACGATGGTTACGAGCGGCACAAGCGCTTCATTCTCGACGCCGCCCATGAATTGCGAACTCCCGTCGCCATCCTCCAGACCCGCGTTGAAACGCTGCTGGAAGGCCCGTCACGAAACAGGATATTGGCCGATGCCAGCCGCATCGCGGTGCTGGCGGAACAATTGCTCGATCTGCAGCGCCTCGGCGGGCAGAAGGCCCCCCTCGTTCCGCTTGATCTCGTCGGCCTGTGCAGGTCGGTTGTGGCGGATATGGCGCCGCTTGCCATCTCTCAGGGATATAATCTCTCTTTCGAGCCGGAAGAGGAACCTATTCTCGCCCTTGCGGACGACGCCTCGCTGCAGCGTGCCCTTATGAATATCGTGCAGAATGCCATCGAACATGGCGGTAATCGCGGAACGATCACTGTAAAAGTCGCCGCGAACCGGGTGATCGACATATCCGATGAAGGCAACGGAATTCCCGAAGAAGACAGGGAACTGGTGTTCGACGCGTTCCACCGGCTGAGACCGAAGGACCGTGGCACCGGGCTTGGTCTCAATCTCGTTCAGGAAATCATTCGCTACCATAAGGGCGAGATCGCCATCAGTGATTCCTCTACCGGCGGCGCCTGTTTCCGCATCAGCCTTCCCTATTGCTGAGCATCTGTCGCCTGCCGGCAAAACTGCTTTTCGGGAAAGCCGCAATGCCGTTGCAATTCGCGGGCGCGATATTTCGCCCGTCCCCATGAATGCAACACCCTCAATCGCATTTCTGGTCGTCCAGTCAGACAAAGGGCCTGTTGTGTCCGCACAACAGGCCCTTTGTTCCGGTTCGTGTGGCTTGCGCCGCCTCAACCAGCGTCAGCGCGGCAATACGGTCGCGCCCATCAGTGCCTCGTCGATTGCCCGCGCAGCCTGACGGCCTTCGCGGATGGCCCAGACCACCAGCGACTGGCCACGGCGCACGTCACCCGCCGCCCACAGCTTGTCGACCGAGGTTTTGTAGTCCGTTTCGTTGGCGATCACGTTGGTGGAGCCGCGGCGGTCGGTGTTGAGCGTCAGCTTTCCGTCCATTTCCTTCAGCACGCTGTCCGTGAAGGGGCCGGAGAAGCCGATGGCGATGAAGGCGAGATCCGCCTTGATGATGAATTCCGTGCCGGCAATCGGCTTGCGGCGGTCATCCACCTGGCAGCACTTTACGCCGGTCAACACGCCGTCTTCGCCAACGAATTCGAGCGTCGCCACCTGAAACTCGCGGATGGCGCCTTCGGCCTGCGAGGACGAGGTGCGCATCTTGGTTGCCCAGAAGGGCCAGACCGCCAGCTTGTCTTCCTTTTCCGGCGGCATCGGGCGGATGTCGAGCTGTGTGACTTTCACCGCACCCTGACGGAAGGCTGTACCGACGCAGTCGGATGCGGTATCGCCGCCGCCGACCACGACGACATGCTTGCCGCCGGCAAGAATCGGATCGGCCGGCCAGCCGACGCTGTCGATGTTTTCGCGACCGACGCGGCGGTTCTGCTGCACGAGATAGGGCATGGCATCGTAAACGCCATGCAGATCGCCGCCGCCGATACCGGCCGGGCGCGGGGTTTCCGAACCACCGCAATAAAGCACGGCATCGTGGTCGGCGAGAAGCGCCTCCACCGTCACATCGACGCCGACATTGACGCCGCAATGGAAGGTGACGCCTTCGCCCTTGATCTGTTCGACACGGCGATCGATGAAGTTCTTCTCCATCTTGAAGTCGGGGATACCGTAACGCAACAGGCCGCCGGGCTTGGATTCGCGCTCATAGACATGAACCTCGTGGCCGGCGCGGCCAAGCTGCTGCGCCGCCGCCATGCCCGAAGGGCCGGAACCGATAATCGCGACTCGTCTGCCGGTATGGATCGTCGCCGGCTTCGGCACGATGAAGCCCAATTCATAAGCCTTGTCGGCAATCGCCTGTTCCACGGTCTTGATGGCAACAGGCGTATCTTCGAGGTTCAGCGTGCACGCTTCCTCGCAGGGCGCGGGACAGACGCGACCGGTAAATTCCGGGAAGTTGTTGGTGGAGTGCAGATTGCGGATCGCCTCCTCCCAATTGTTGTTATAGACCAGATCGTTCCAGTCGGGGATCTGGTTGTGCACGGGACAGCCGGTCGGGCCATGACAGTAGGGAATGCCGCAATCCATGCAACGCGCCGCCTGCTTCTGCACTTCGGCATCCGACATCGGAATGGTGAATTCGCGGAAATGGCGGATACGATCCGATGCGGGCTGATACTTGCCCACCTGCCGGTCGATCTCCAGAAAACCTGTAACCTTGCCCACGTTTATGTCCTCACATCAAAGCGGAGCGCCTGTCGGGCCCCAGTACCAGGTGGCGAAACCAAAAGCCGCCCCCAATACGATGAACTCAAATCCGGTCTCGCCGCTCGTCCAATAGATCGCCGTGGGAACGGCGACCGCGATCATCAGCGAGACCAGTTGGTGTAGTGTCCTCACGCGGCGGATTACTCCGCCGCCACGCCCATGCGCATGCGCTCCATTTCCTCAAGCGCACGGCGGTATTCCACCGGCATGACCTTGCGGAACTTCGGACGGAACTCGCTCCAGCGGTCGAGTATATCCTTGGCACGCGACGAGTTCGTGTAATGGAAGTGGTTGGAGATCAACTGGTAGAGGCGCTCCTCGTCGTGGCGCGTCATGTCCTCGGAAACGTCCACGCGTCCCTTGTGCATGAGGTCGCCGCCGTGATGGTGCAGCTTCTCCAGCATGTCGTCCTCTTCCGGAACCGGCTCCAGCTCGACCATGGCCATGTTGCAACGGGTGGCGAAATCGCCCTTTTCGTCGAGAACATAAGCCACGCCGCCGGACATGCCGGCTGCGAAGTTGCGGCCCGTTTCACCCAGAACAACGACGATGCCGCCGGTCATATATTCGCAACCGTGGTCGCCGACACCTTCGACAACCGCGACCGCGCCGGAGTTGCGCACCGCGAAACGCTCGCCAGCCACGCCACGGAAATAACACTCGCCGGTGATTGCGCCGTAAAGCACGGTATTACCGACGATGATCGAGTTTTCCGCCACGATACGGGTGTTTTCCGGCGGGCGCACGATGATGCGGCCACCCGAAAGGCCCTTGCCGACATAGTCGTTGCCGTCACCCACCAGATCGAAGGTGATGCCACGGGCGAGGAATGCGCCGAAGGACTGGCCCGCCGTGCCCTTGAGGGTGACGTGGATCGTATCGTCCTTCAGGCCCTTGTGACCCCAGCGCTTGGCAAGCGCACCCGACAGCATGGCGCCAGTGGAACGGTCGACGTTCTTGATCGGCACTTCGAAGACCACGGGCTCGCGGTTTTCGAGCGACGGCAGGGACTTCTCAATCAGCTTGCGGTCGAGAATGTCGTCGATCGGATGCTTCTGGCGCTCGGTCCAGAAGGTCGCTTCCTTGGGTGCCTCGACCTTGTGGAAGATGCGGCTGAAATCCAGCCCCTTGGCCTTCCAGTGCGCCAGCATCTCATCCTTTTCGAGCAACTCAGAAGCGCCGATGATCTCGTCCAGCTTGGTGACGCCAAGCGAGGCAAGGATTTCGCGCACTTCTTCGGCCACGAAGAAGAAATAGTTGATGACATGTTCCGGCGTGCCCTTGAAGCGCTTGCGCAGAACCGGGTCCTGCGTGGCAACACCCACCGGGCAGGTATTGAGATGGCACTTGCGCATCATGATGCAGCCCGCCGCAATCAGCGGCGCGGTGGCAAAGCCGAATTCATCCGCACCGAGCAGCGCGCCGATGATGACATCGCGGCCGGTCTTCAGGCCGCCATCCACCTGCAAAGCGACGCGCGAGCGAAGGCCGTTCAGCACCAGGGTCTGCTGGGTTTCGGCAAGGCCGATTTCCCATGGGGAACCAGCGTGCTTCAGCGAGGTGAGCGGCGAAGCGCCGGTGCCGCCATCAAAACCGGAAACGGTGATATGGTCGGCGCGCGCCTTGGCAACACCGGCAGCAACCGTGCCGACGCCGACTTCCGACACCAGCTTCACCGAAACATCGGCTTCCGGGTTGACGTTCTTCAGATCGTAGATCAGCTGCGCCAGATCTTCGATGGAATAGATATCGTGATGCGGCGGCGGCGAGATGAGGCCGACGCCCGGCGTGGAGTGACGGGTTTTGGCAACCGTCGCATCCACCTTGTGGCCGGGCAGCTGGCCGCCTTCGCCGGGCTTTGCACCCTGCGCCACCTTGATCTGCAGCATGTCGGCATTGACGAGATATTCCGTCGTCACACCGAAGCGTCCGGAAGCGATCTGCTTGATGGCGGAGCGCTCGGGGTTCGGCTTGCCGTTCAGAAGCGGCATGTAACGGTCGGATTCTTCGCCGCCCTCACCCGTGTTGGACTTGCCGCCGATACGGTTCATGGCGATTGCAAGCGTGGTGTGCGCCTCACGGCTGATCGAGCCGAAGGACATGGCACCTGTCGAGAAGCGTTTGACGATTTCGGCTGCCGGCTCGACTTCATCGATGGAAACCGGCTTGCGGCCGAGCGCTTCCGCCGACTTGACCTTGAACAGCCCGCGAATGGTGTTCATGCGCAGCGCCGTCTCATTCACCATGCCGGCGAATTCGCGGTAACGGTCCTGGCTGTTGCCGCGCACGGCGTGCTGCAACGAAGCAACAGCATCCGGCGTCCAGGCGTGGCTTTCGCCGCGCATGCGATAGGCATATTCGCCGCCGATATCGAGCGTGTTGGCAAGGATCGGGTCCTTGCCGAAGGCAGCCGTGTGGCGGGTTACGGTTTCTTCGGCAATCTCCGTCAGACCGACACCTTCGATGGAGGTGGCGGTGCCGAAGAAATACTTCTCGACGAACTCCGAGGAAAGGCCGATGGCGTCGAAAATCTGGGCGCCGCAATAGGACTGGTAGGTGGAAATGCCCATCTTGGACATGACCTTGAGGATGCCCTTACCAACCGCCTTGATGTAGCGATAGACGACTTCGTCGTCGGACACTTCCTTCGGGAAGGCGCCGTGCTTGTGCATGTCGAGCAGCGTATCGAAGGCGAGATAGGGATTGATCGCCTCGGCACCATAACCGGCCAGCAGGCAGAAATGGTGGATTTCGCGCGGCTCGCCGGTTTCCACCACGAGACCGACGGACGTGCGCAGACCCTTGCGGATCAGGTGGTGATGCACGGCAGCCGTCGCCAGAAGGGCGGGGATCGCAATGCGGTCCGGGCCGAGCTGGCGGTCGGAGAGAACGATGATGTTGTAACCGCCGCGGACGGCCGATTCCGCACGCTCGCACAGGCGCTCAAGCATCTCGGGCATGCCTTCGGCGCCGCGCTCCACATCATAGGTAAAGTCGAGCGTCTTGGTGTCGAAACGGTCTTCCGTGTGGCCGATGGAGCGGATCTTTTCCAGATCGCCATTGGTCAGGATCGGCTGGCGCACTTCCAGACGCTTGGCGCGGGCAGCACCCTCGTGATCGAGAATGTTCGGACGCGGACCGATGAAGGACACGAGGCTCATGACAAGTTCTTCGCGGATCGGGTCGATCGGCGGGTTCGTCACCTGCGCGAAGTTCTGCTTGAAATAGGTGTAGAGCAGCTTCGACTTGTCCGACATGGCCGAAATCGGCGTATCGGTGCCCATGGAGCCGATGGCTTCCTGACCGGTCGTCGCCATCGGCGACATCAGCAGCTTCGTATCTTCGCTGGTGTAGCCGAAGGCCTGCTGGCGGTCGAGCAGCGACACGTCGCGGCGCAGCGCACGCGGTTCCACCGGCTTCAGCTCTTCAAGGATAAGCTGCGTGCGGTCGAGCCAGGTGCGGTAAGGGTGCTTGGCGGCAAGCTCGTGCTTCACTTCCTCGTCGGAAACGATGGAGCCCTTTTCCATATCGATCAGCAGCATCTTGCCGGGCTGCAGGCGCCACTTCTTGACGATGCGCTCTTCCGGCACCGGCAACGTGCCGGCTTCCGACGCCATGATGATGCGGTCGTCATCGGTGACGAGATAACGCGCCGGGCGCAGGCCGTTGCGGTCGAGCGTCGCACCGATCTGCTTGCCATCGGTGAAGGCGACGGCGGCCGGGCCGTCCCACGGCTCCATCAGCGCTGCGTGATATTCGTAGAAGGCCTTGCGCTCGGCGGACATGGACTGGTTGCCGGCCCAGGCTTCCGGGATCAGCATCATCACGGCATGGGCCATGGAATAACCGCCGCGCACGAGGAATTCGAGCGCGTTGTCGAAGCATGCGGTATCCGACTGGCCTTCATAGGAAATCGGCCAGAGCTTGGAAATGTCGTCGCCGAACAGCACTGAGGACACCGACGCCTGACGCGCCGCCATCCAGTTGACGTTGCCGCGCAGCGTGTTGATTTCGCCGTTATGGGCGACCATTCGGTAGGGATGTGCCAGCTTCCAGGACGGGAAGGTGTTGGTCGAGAAGCGCTGGTGCACGAGGGCGACAGCGGATTCGAAACGCGGATCCGACAAGTCCTTGTAATAGGCGCCCACCTGATAGGCGAGGAACATGCCCTTGTAGACGATGGTCGAGGACGACAGCGAAACGGGGTAGAAATCCTGCGTTTCCTTGCCGCCACCCTCATCATAGATACGGTTGGAGAGCACCTTGCGGATCAGGAACAGCTTGCGCTCGAAATCGGGATTGGTCGCAGCCTCGCGGCCGGCGCCGATGAAGACTTGAACATGGTGCGGTTCGGTCGCTGCAATGTCCGGCGCCTTGGAGAGCGAGGCATTGTCGACGGGCACGTCGCGGAAACCGAGAAACTGCTGTCCCTCTTCACCGATCACGTCGACGATGACCTTCTTGTAGTGCTCGATGCGGGCCGGATCGCGCGGCATGAAAATGTGGCCGACAGCATATTCGCCGGCCTTCGGCAGCGTCACGCCCTGCGCCGCCATTTCCTCGCGGAAGAAACGGTCGGGAATCTGCACGAGAATGCCGGCACCATCGCCCATCAGCGGATCGGCGCCAACGGCGCCACGATGCGTGAGGTTTTCGAGGATGAACAGGCCGTCCTTGACGATCTGGTGCGACTTCTGACCCTTCATATGGGCAACGAAGCCGACGCCGCAGGCATCATGTTCATTGGCCGGATCGTAAAGACCCTGCCTTTCCGGCAAACCGCCCGCGAAACGCGCCTTCGCAGAAACGGGTGCGGCCGCAGCCGCGGTGGGACAGTCTGTGGTCAGGGTTGCGGCGGCGATTTCCGCCTGCGGCTTGTTCGTCATTTTTGTCCCTCCTGCAAAATTACTTGCACGGTTTCATGCGAAGATCCGGCTCGACACGAATTTTCGCTTCCCGCAAAATCCGCACTCAGGCCGGCTGGATCAAATTTAGGACAGCAAAGCTGTCTCAATTCCTGAGGATTTTGGCAGAAATGGGCGGAATTGGCAAGGGTGCGAATCCAATTAGTAAAGAGGTTGATGGCAGCGAAGTTTCGATACTGACCTATTGCGCGAAACTTTCTTGTCGCAAAACAGGTAGAGCCATTGCTTTCATTACCGGATTTGCCAATCGCGAGGTTAGGTCCTAGAACTTTTGCGACCACCAATTCACGCAGCCCAACACAGAACCTCAGCTATCGGAAAGCCTTCAGAGATGTTTTTTGCTTCAGACAATTGGGCTGGCGCCCATCCGGCCGTCAATGAGCGGCTTTCACGGGAATCCACCCGCTTTGCCGCCGCTTACGGCACCAGCGAACTCGATCTCTCCATCGAAAAACGTTTCAACGAGATATTCGAGCGCGAGGTTGCGGTGTTTTTCGTCGCCACCGGCACGGCGGCCAATTCGCTTTCGCTGGCCAGCATCGCCCGCGCCGGCGGCCTGACCTTCTGTCATTCCGAAGCGCATGTGATCGAGGATGAATGCGGCGCGCCTGACTTCTTCAGCGGCATGCGCATGGTCGCCGTCGAAGGTCCAAACGGCAAGATGCTGCCGGAAAATCTGATCGAGCGTATTGCGCGTTATCCGCAGGATGCCGTTCACCATGGCCGCGCCGCCGCCATCACCATGACGCAGGCAACCGAGGCCGGCACGGTCTATACGCTCGATGAAATCGACGCCATCGCCAGGATCGCCAAGGACAACGGCCTGCCACTGCATATGGATGGCGCGCGTTTTGCCAATGCGCTTGCCGCACTTGGCACCACGCCCGCTGAAATGACCTGGAAACGCGGCGTCGACGTCCTGTCTTTCGGCGGCACAAAAAACGGCTGCTGGTGCGCGGAAGCCATCGTCTTCTTCGATCCCTCGCTCGCCCGCGACTTCTCCTTCCTGCGCAAGCGCACGGCCCAGCTCTTTTCGAAATCGCGTTTCATCGCCGCGCAGTTCGAGGCCTATCTGCAGGACGACCTGTGGCTTGGTCTCGCCGGCCACGCCAATGCCATGGCCAACCGGCTGCGCGCCGGCTTCGGCTCGCTCAATAGCGCCCGCCTCGCCTGGCCGACACAGGCCAACGAAGTGTTCGCCATTCTGCCGAAAGCAGCCGCCGAAGCCGCAACGGCCAAGGGTGCGAAGTTCTATGACTGGCTGGAGCCGCGCGACATGCCGGAAAAGGTCGGCAAGGACGAAGTGCTGATCCGTATGGTCACCAGCTTTGCGACGACCGAGGCCGACGTGGATGAATTCCTGTCGATCTGCGCCTCTGTCTGACACAACATTTGAGGGCGCTCCATAACGGCGCCCTCAAACCTCCTGAAGCCGGTAGCCGACACCGGTTTCCGTCAGGATATAACGCGGCTGGTCCGGGATTTTTTCGATCTTCTGGCGGAGCTGGCGCACGTAAACCCGCAAATATTGCACGTCGGTCAACTCATCCCACGCATGCTCAAGTAAAAATCGGTGCGTCAGCACCTTGCCCGCATGCTGCACCAGAACCCGCAGAATATCATACTCCTTGGGCGAGAGTTTCACCTCCCGGTCCTCCACCTTGACGATGCGCCGGACGAGATCGACCGAAAGATCGCCGGTCTGAAATACCGGTCTTTCCCCCTGGCTCTGCAGGCGGTGGCGCAGGGCGACGCGGATGCGGGCGACAAGTTCGTTCATGCCGAAGGGCTTGCTGATGTAATCATCCGCCCCCAGTTCCAGTGCCTTGACGATACCCGCCTCATCCGTGCGGCTGGAGAGAATGATCACCGGCAACGCCAGTCCTTCGCCGCGCCATTTCGCCAGCAGATCATGCCCCGACATGTCAGGCAGGCCCAGATCGAGAACGACGAGATCGGGCTTGTCCTGCTCGACAAGCTCCATCGCCACCTTGGCATTCATGGCCTCGCTCACCGCATATCCCTGCGTCGACAGCCCCACCCGCAAAAGCTTGCGGATCGGCGGTTCATCGTCGACGATCAGAATGCGGACGGCGGCATTGGTCATTCCCGATCTCCTTCAACGGCATGGCGCGGCGCATCATCACCTGTTGCCGGCAATAGCGCCTTAATCATGATCCAGCACCGGCGTATCAGCGGGAACGGGCAGACCTATGGTAAATTGCGCGCCGCTGCGACCCGGCCTGTTCTCCGCGCGGATCGACCCGCCCATGGCCTCGATGAAACCCTTGCAGATGGACAGGCCAAGCCCCGTTCCGGCCTGCACATGGTCCGCCTTGCGCACCCGGTAGAAGCTGTCGAACACCCGCTCCGTATCGTCCGGGGGAATGCCCGGCCCCTCGTCGATGACGGACAGAAAGACATGTCTGCCCTGCCGCCATCCTCTGATCTCGATGGCCGTCTGTTCTGGAGCGTATTTGGCGGCATTATCGATGAGATTGAACAGAACCTGCTCGAACAGTACCGGATCGACCTTCAGCATCGGCAGATCGGAGGGAATATCCAGAACGATCTCGTGCCGGACGACGATTTTCGCCGCACGAGACAGCGCCGTACCGACCATGTCCCCCAGAAAATGCAACCCGTAATTCGGCTCCATCGCGCCCGAGCCGATCCTCGTCATATCGAGAAGATTGGAAATAAAGCGGTTCAGCCGTTCGGATTCCTCAACGATTGTCGACAGCAGCTCGGCGCGCGCATCGGGCGGGATATCCTCGGCAAAATCCTTAAGCGTTCCGGCCGAACCCAGAATGGCCGCAAGCGGCGTTTTCAGATCATGGGAAATGGAGGTAAGGAGCGCGGTGCGCAGCCGGTCGGTTTCCGCCGCAAGCCTTGCCCGATCAACATCCGAGACAAGCTGGATACGTTCAACGGCAAGGGCCGCCTGATCGGCCAGCGCATCGAAGAGCCGCTGCTGTTCGGGCGTCAAAAGCGGGCCGACCCGGTCGTCATCCAGCCCCACCACGCCGATGGCACCGCTGCCGGTGCGCAATGGCAGATAAAGGCGCTTGGCACCCGGCAGCGTATCCGCACCGCGGCCCGTGGGCTTGTTATGCTCCCATGCCCATTGCGCGGCAGCGATATCGGCATCCGCCAGCGTATCATCCGGCGGATAACCTGCCTTGACGGTTATCGTATTGTTCTCCGGCAAAAGCAGAACCACGCGCACCTTCAGCATCGACGCCATCTGGTAAGCGGTTGCCCACAACACATCATCCAGCGTGCCCGTGCCGGCCAGTTTTTTCGAAAACAGATAGAGGTCCTCGGTCGTTCGCGCCCTCGCCCGCGCCGATGCCGCCTGCCGCTGCACCGCGACGGCCAGATTGGAGGCAACCAAAGCCACCCCGAAATAAAACAGCAGCGCCACGACGCTGTCCGGCGCGCTTACCGTCAGCGTGTAACGCGGCTCCAGAAAGAAGAAATTGAAGGCGAAGGCGCCAAGTAGCGAGGCATAAAGTGCCGGCCCCAGCCCGCCGCGCACCGCGGCGGCCAGAACCGCCATCAGGAAGACCAGTGCCAGGTTCCGGACGTCGAGCATCTGGTCCAGCCCGATGCCGACAACGATAGCCACCGCCACCAGCAGCGTACTACTGAGATAGGCCTTGATCCGATTGCCAAGGCGCGGAGATGCCTGCTTTATCGTCGGCGCCGGCTTTTCCCCCGTCTTGTCGCCGGAAATGACGTGGACGCTGATATCGCCCGCATGGTCGATCAGTTCATGGGTGAGCGAGCGCTGGAACAGGCGCTGCCACCAGTTCTTTTTCGGACGACCGATGATAATGTGAGTGAAATTATTGGCGTTTGCATAGGCAATGATCTCGCGTGTCAGATCAAGTGCCGGCAGGGTTACCGTCTCGCCGCCCAGCTTCTCGGCAAGCCGCATGGTGCCGGCCAGCCGGTCCTTCTCCGCCTCCGATAATTGCTGCGAACGCGGCGTATCGAGATGCAGCGCCGTCCATGGCGCGCGCAGCCGGTCTGCCTGCCTTCGGGCATAACGCACCAAACCCGGGCCGTTGCCGCCGTGGTCGAGACAGACCAGAACCCGGTCTCCAGCGGCCCATGGTCCGGAAATGGCATGCGACTGCATGTGGTTGAGCAATTGCTCATCCACCCGTTGCGCCGTGCGTCGCAGTGCCAGTTCACGCAACGCCGTCAGGTTGCCGCGCGAGAAATAATTCTCGATGGCGCGCCGCGCGGTGCGGGGCATGTAGACCTTGCCATCCTGCAGGCGTTTCAGCAGATCATCGGGGGTGATGTCGATGATTTCGACATCGTCGGCCCTGTCGATGATGCTGTCAGGCACGGTTTCGCGGACGCGAATGCGGGTGATCTGCGCCACCACATCATTCAGGCTTTCGACATGCTGGATGTTCAGCGTCGTATAGACATCAATGCCCTGCGCGAGGATTTCCTGGACATCCATATAGCGCTTGGGGTGGCGGCTGCCGGCGGCATTGGTATGGGCAAGCTCATCGACCAGCACCAGAGCGGGGCGGCGGGCAAGAATGGCATCGAGATCCATCTCATCCAGCATCTGACCGCGATAATCGATGCGCTTGCGGGCGACCACCTCCAGCCCTTCGACCAGCGCCTCGGTTTCGCGGCGGCCATGGGTTTCCACGACGCCGATGATGGTGTCGACGCCATCCGCAAGCTTCGCACGGCCGGACATCAGCATTTCATAGGTCTTGCCGACGCCGGGGGCTGCGCCTAAAAAAATCTTCAACCGGCCCCGCGCCTCGCGCCGGGCATTCTCCAGCAGCGCATCGGGCGACGGTCGGCTCGGCATATTACTGATATCGTCAGGCATATAACCCACCAGTGGTCGAAGCTATGGCTTCCGAAGAAGCCATAGCCATTTCAGTTCATGAGCCGGCTGCGTCAAGAGCCATGTTGAGCGCCAGTACATTTACGACGGGTTCCCCCATAAAGCCCAGTTCCGGTCCCTCGACATGACGCTCGACGATGGCACGCAACGCGGTTTCATCCATGCCTCTTGCCTTTGCGACGCGCGCAACCTGAAAATAGGCGGCCTCAGGCGAAACATGCGGGTCGAGACCGCTGCCCGATGCAGTCACCAGATCGGCCGGCACCTCGGCTGCCGGGTTCTCGGCTTTCGCCGTCTCATAATCCTGTTTCACCCGGTCGATCAGCTTGGCGCTGGTCGGGCCAAGATTGGAGCCGGAAGAGGAGGCAGCATTATACCCGTCACCAGCGGCCGACGGCCTGCCGTGGAAATATTTCTCACCGGTAAAGGCCTGTCCGATCAATTGTGAACCCACCACGCTGCCGTTTTTCTCGATCAGGCTGCCATTGGCCTGAAAGGGGAAGAGCGCCTGCGCAAGGCCCGTCATGCCCAGCGGATAGGCAAGGCCAGTGATGGCGGTGGTGGCAAGGATCAGCACCAGTGCGGGACGAAACTGTCTAAACATTGTCTTTACTCCTCAGGCAAGACCGAGCGCCGTAATGGCGAGGTCGATGGCCTTGATGCCGATAAAGGGAACGATGATGCCGCCGAGGCCATAAATGACCAGATTGCGCGACAGCAGCGCACCGGCGCCGATCGGGCGATATTTGACGCCTTTCAGCGACAGCGGGATGAGCGCGATGATGATCAGCGCGTTGAAGATGATGGCGGAAAGGATCGCGCTCTGCGGCGTCGAAAGCCCCATGACGTTCAGGACGCCAAGCTGCGGATAGAGCACCACGAACATCGCCGGGATGATGGCGAAATATTTGGCGATATCGTTGGCAATGGAGAATGTCGTCAGTGCGCCGCGCGTCATCAGCAATTGTTTGCCGATTTCGACGATCTCGATGAGCTTGGTCGGGTCGCTGTCGAGATCGACCATATTGCCCGCCTCGCGCGCCGCCACCGTGCCGGTATTCATGGCGACGCCGACATCGGCCTGCGCCAGCGCCGGGGCGTCGTTGGTGCCGTCACCGCACATGGCGACGAGCTTGCCCTTGGCCTGCTCCTCGCGGATCAGCTCCAGCTTATTTTCCGGTGTCGCCTGGGCAAGGAAATCATCGACGCCTGCTTCCGCCGCAATGGCAGCCGCCGTCATCGGATTGTCGCCGGTGATCATGACGGTGCGGATGCCCATGCGGCGAAGCTCGGCGAAACGCTCGCGAATGCCGCCCTTGACGATATCCTTCAGCTGCACGACGCCGAGCAGTTTTCCGTCCCGCACCACGGCAAGCGGCGTGCCGCCAGCCTTGGCGATCTCTTCCGCGATGGCACGGATTCCACGCGTGGCATCGGTTTCGGTTTTGACGGCCAACGCCGCATTGCCCTGTTGCGCAACGCCGCCATCGACATAAGACAGCACGGCATCGACCGCACCCTTGCGAATGGAGGCGCCCTCAAAATCGACGCCGCTCATGCGGGTCTGGGCGGTGAAGGGCACGAAGGTGGCATGCAGCTTCTGCATGTCGCGCGCACGGATGCCGTATTTTTCCTTGGCGAGAACGACGATGGAGCGGCCTTCCGGCGTCTCATCGGCAAGCGAGGCGAGCTGTGCGGCATCGGCAAGTTCCTGCTCGGAAACGCCGGCGATAGGCCGAAACTCGGTCGCCTGCCGGTTGCCGAGCGTAATCGTACCGGTCTTGTCCAGCAGCAGCGTATCGACGTCACCTGCCGCTTCGACGGCGCGGCCGGACATGGCAAGCACGTTGAAGCGCACCAGCCTGTCCATGCCGGCAATGCCGATGGCGGACAGAAGAGCGCCGATGGTTGTCGGGATGAGCGTCACAAACAGCGCCACCAGCACGATGATCGGGATGGAGCCGCCGGCGTAGGTGGCGAAACTTGGAATCGTCGCGGTGGCCAGAACGAAGATCAGTGTCATGCCCGCAAGCAGGATGTTGAGCGCGATCTCGTTCGGCGTCTTCTGGCGCTCGGCACCTTCAACCAGCGAAATCATCCGGTCGAGGAAGGTGGAGCCGGCAGCAGCGGTGATGCGCACCCTTATCCAGTCCGACAAAACCTGCGTGCCGCCGGTGACAGCCGAGCGGTCGCCGCCGGATTCGCGGATAACAGGGGCGGATTCGCCAGTAATTGCCGCCTCGTTGACGGAGGCCACACCTTCGACGACTTCGCCATCCGAGGGGATGATATCGCCGGCTTCCACCAGCACGATATCATTCACCTTCAGGCTGGTGCCCGCTACCATCTTGTACTGGCTGCGGTCATCGCCGGTCAGCAGTTTCGCCTGGGTTTCGGTGCGGGTCCGGCGCAGCGAATCCGCCTGCGCCTTGCCGCGCCCTTCGGCAACGGCTTCGGCGAAATTGGCAAACAGCACGGTGAACCAGAGCCAGAGGTTGATCTGGAAGGAAAAGCCGAGATTACCGCTGCCGATGATCAGATCGCGGATGAACAGCACGGTCGTCAGCACCGAGACCGTCGCCACGACGAACATGACCGGGTTGCGGGCAAGCGTGCGCGGATTGAGCTTTTTGAATGCGGCGACAATGGCCGGCACGAGAATGCGAGAATCGAGGATGCTCGCTTGTTTGGACTGGCTCATGAAGAGGCTCCAGCGTTTGAAACAGGGCGACCGATAAGGGTCGATCAGCCCGTGAGAACTTCGAGAGCGACGACGGCGGCGAACAGGGCCGCCATCATCGCAAGAATGAGATTGGACGCGCACCAGCCGCCGGGACCGGCGCTCCTTTTGACGGGAGCGCCAGTGCGGACAGGAAGGTTGCGTCGGTATCGAGGGGTTTCATTGGTCATCGTGCCACCTCAAAAGACCTGGCCCGCTGCCATCACCAGGTGTTCCGCAACCGGGCCAAGCGCCAGCGCCGGCAGGAAGGTGAGGCCACCGACAATCAGGATAGTGCCGACAAGCAGGCCGACAAACAGCGGACCATCGGTCGGGAAGGTGCCGGCCGATGCCGGAACGGTCTTCTTGGTGACCAGCGAACCGGCAATGGCCAGTGCCGGAATGATCACCAGAAAACGCCCCATCAGCATGCCGAAACCAAGGGTGATGTTGTACCAGACGGTATTGCCGGTGAGACCGCCGAAAGCCGAGCCGTTATTGGCGGCTGCCGAAGTATAGGCATAGAGGATTTCGGAGAAACCGTGCGGTCCCGCCGTGCCGATCGACGCCACCGCCGATGGCAGGACCGTGGCCGTGGCGGTGAAAGCCAGCATGGCGAACGGCAGGCAGAGAATGGCCAGAATCGCCATCTTCATTTCCTTGGCCTCGATCTTCTTGCCGAGATATTCCGGCGTGCGGCCAACCATCAGACCCGCCACGAAGATGGCGATGATGATGAACAGCAGAATACCGTAGAAACCCGCGCCGACACCGCCGACGATCACTTCACCCAACTGCATGTTGATGAGTGGGACGAGACCGCCAAGCGCCGTGAAACTGCCATGCATGGCGTTGACCGCGCCGCAGGACGCGGCTGTGGTGATGACCGCAAACAGCGACGAAAGCGCCACACCGAAGCGGACCTCCTTGCCTTCCATATTGCCGCCCGCAAGACCAAAGCCGTGCATCAGCGGATTTCCGGCCGCTTCCGCCCAATAGGTGACGGCGACGCCGGCGATGAACAGAACGCCCATGGCCGAAAGGATCGCCCAGCCCTGGCGCTGGTTGCCCACCATGCGCCCGAAGACATTGGTGAAGGCCGCACCGATCGCAAAGATCGAAACCATCTGGATCATGTTGGAAAAGGCATCGGGGTTTTCAAACGGATGCGCGGAATTGGCGTTGAAGAAACCGCCGCCATTGGTGCCGAGCATCTTGATCGCCAGCTGCGATGCCACCGGGCCGACCGCAATCGTCTGCTGCGCACCTTCGAGCGTTTGTGCCGTGACATAGGCACCGAGCGTCTGCGGCACGCCGAGCCACACATAGACAAGGGTCAGTACGATGCAGAGGGGCAAAAGCACGTAGAGTGTCGCACGGATCATATCCACCCAGAAATTGCCGATGGCCTTGCCCGAAGCGCGCGAAAAGGCGCGGATGAGGCCGATGGCAATTGCCATGCCCGTGGCGCCGGAAACAAAATTCTGGACGGTCAAACCAGCCATCTGGGTCAGATAAGACATGGTGCTTTCGCCGCCATAATTCTGCCAGTTGGTATTGGTGACAAAGCTGACCGCCGTGTTGAACGACAGTTCCGGCCCGACGGCCGGCATCGCCTGAGGATTATAAGGCAGCACGGCCTGAAAACGCATCAGCGCGTAAAGCAGGACAAAACCGAGGAGGTTGAAGAGCAGCATGGAGAACGCATAGGTCGTCCAGTGCTGTTCCTCGCGCTCGCTTGTTCCTGCAAGGGCATAAAGACCGCGCTCGACGGGTACAAGAACCGGCGAAAGCAGGGTGCGTTCACCACTAAAGACACGCGCCATATAGAAGCCGAGCGGCTTCACCAGCGCAAAAATGATCCCGCAAAACAGCAGAATCTGAAACCATCCATTGAGGGTCATTGTATTGGACTTTCAATAGCCGCCGCTTCCCGATCAGAAGCGTTCGGGGCGAATGAGAGCATAGGTGAGATAGGCGGCGATAAAGACGGTGGCGGCACCGCTGAGGACATAGTCGAATATCATCGCAGCCTCCGTCTAAAGCCGGTCACAGGCGCGCGTATAGGCAAAGCAGAGAGCGAAAAACACCGTCGCTGCGCCGATCAGAACAAGGTCCATCATGATGGGACTCCTTTTTTCCACGAGGAGCCGGACAGGAAGAAAAGCGCCGCCATGTGGGACGTCGCTTTTCATTCTTTCTGGCTCAGGAAGGGAACACCATCCCTTCCCGAACAGAAGAATGCACCCGAACCGCATAAAGGTTCGAGACGGCCGCAGAGGGAATAAAATAGGAATCCTATAGGAATTTCGATGCCCGCAGACGCGGGCATCGTCACCGTCTCTTAGTGCGAGAGCGGCTCGCCGAAAGCGGAAACGATGGTTTCCGCCGAGCTGTTATCTGCCAGCAACGCCGCCAGCAGAATGCGGGCCTGCCCCGGGCGAAGCGTGGAGGAATGCACGGCGCCGGCCGCGACAAGGTCATGTCCGCCGCCGCCGCCGCCATAACTTGCAACGAGACGGCCTTCCGGCACACGGCTGGAAACGACGACGGGGACGCCGCGCTTGGCGCAGCGTTTCACCGCCTCGGCAATATGCGGATTGGCGTTGCCGGAACCAAGCGCCGCAAGAACGATACCTTTCGCGCCCGCCTGCAGGCTGGCATCGATGT
This sequence comes from Agrobacterium sp. OT33, assembly GCF_017313365.1. Taxonomy (NCBI): domain Bacteria; kingdom Pseudomonadati; phylum Pseudomonadota; class Alphaproteobacteria; order Hyphomicrobiales; family Rhizobiaceae; genus Agrobacterium; species Agrobacterium sp. OT33. Next base: position 133,752 of record NZ_JAFLMZ010000006.1, read on the forward strand.
GGGTCGCGTCACAGCCGGGATGGATGGCGACGATATCAACCCTGATGTCGGCGACGGGAGCGACAAGGCTCGGCGCTGAGGCCTGAACCAGTGGTCGCGCCGAGCGAAAGGCGTCCGCCGCGTCCGCGCTCAGCTTGTAAAGCCCCCAGGCCGACAGACAGCGACCGCCGAAAGAAAGAAGCACGCCCTTTGCGACGTTCTGCGGATCGAGCGCGGTTTCTATGGCCTGCGCCAGATTGGCGGGGCCGTCTGCATCCTTGTGGTCTGCGGTGAATTGAGCACCGGTGAAGACCACCGGCTTGGTGAGCGCGTGCTGCAGATTGACGAGCAGCGAGGATTCTTCCATCGCGTCGGTTCCGTGCAGAACAACGACGCCCGCCACCGCGGCGTCATTGAGTTCCACGCCTACCGCATCGCTGATGCGCTGCATGTCGGCCAAGGTCAGGCTGGACGAATCCTTGGCCATCAGATCGACCGGCTTCAGCCGGGCGCTGACCTGCGGAACCAGCGCCAGCAGGTCCTCGCCGGAAAGGCTGGGTGTGCTGGCGCCATCGGCGCCGCGCCGGCTGGCGATGGTGCCACCGGTGGCGATGACCGCCACCAGTGGAGCATTCCCCTCCCCGCTCAATGCGATGCTCCCGCGCCCGCCCGCTCGGCGGCCAGACGATAGATGCGGTCACGCAGCAGATACCAGCCGATGACCAGCGCCGGGATGATGATCAGCAGCGAAGCGATGGTCCAGGAACCGACAGGATAATCAAACGCCATCAGCACCAGCACGCCGAACAGGAAGATGAGCGTGAGGATACCGGTATAGGGCGCGCCGAACATGCGGAAATCCGGACGCGCCAGCTCACCGCGCTGCGAAAGCTGCCAAAGCTTCAGCTGGCAGAGCACGATGACGGCCCATGCGCAGATGATACCAAGCGCCGAAAGGTTGAGGGCGATCTCGAAGGCGGAAGCGGGCACGACGGCGTTCAAGGCCACGCCCAGAACGGTGACGACGGCGGTGACCGCAATGCCGCCATAGGGCACGCCCGCCTTGTTCATCTTTGCCAGCGCCGCCGGAGCCGAGCCGGAAACCGCCATGGAATGCAGGATGCGGCCGGTGGAATAAAGGCCGGCATTAAGCGAGGACAGCACGGCGGTCAGAACGACGAGGTTCATGATCACGTCAGCACCCTCTACGCCAATGGAACCGAAGAAGGTGACGAAGGGGCTCTCACCGGCCTTGTAGGCGGTATAGGGCAGAAGCAGCGTGAACAGCAGCACCGAGCCGACGTAAAACACCACGAGGCGCAGAACCACGGCGCGGATGGCGCGTGGCATGACCTTGCGCGGGTCTTCGGTTTCGCCCGCCGCCGTGCCGATCAGCTCGATTGAGGCATAAGCGAAGACGACACCCTGAATGATGACGAAGGCCGGCAGAATGCCGTTCGGGAAAAAGCCGCCATTATCGGTAATGAGGCTGAAGCCGGTGACATGGCCCTCGATGGGCGTGCCGAAGATGACGAAATAAACGCCGACGACGAGGAAAATGGCAAGTGCCAGAACCTTGATCAGGCTGAACCAGAATTCAAGCTCGCCAAAGACCTTCACCGACAGCATGTTCATCGCCAGCACGACCAGAAGCGCCGTCATGGCGAAGACCCATTGGTCGATGCCCGCCAGCCACGGAACATATTGCTTGAAGAAATTCATGTAGAGCGCAACGGCGGTCACATCCGCCACCGACGTCATCGCCCAGTTCAGCCAATACATCCAGCCGGCGGCAAAGGCCATTTTCTCGCCGTAGAACTCACGGGCATAGGACACGAAGGAACCGGAGCTCGGACGGTGCATGATAAGCTCGCCAAGCGCGCGCAGGACCAGAAACGCGAAGAAGCCGCACAGCGCATAAACGAAGACCAGCGCCGGACCCGCCTGCGCCAGCCGGCCGCCGGCGCCAAGGAACAGGCCGGTGCCGATGGCGCCGCCAATGGCGATCATCTGAATCTGACGCGGCTTGAGGGCCTTGTGGTAACCGAGCTCTTCTTCGACGAAGACCTCACGTTCGGCGGATGCCGTTTTCCCAGAATGCATGGATATTTATCCTCCCGATAAAGTGCTTTGCAGTCGGCGATAAGCCGGAAATCAAAATGAAACTGGCACAGTCCGTGCTGGAAATATGGCCAGCATGCTCATGCACGCTGTAAAGCTGCATGACAGATTTTCGACCCTCATAATGGCAGATAATGCCGCTCGTCAAGGGGATGTGATGATTATTGACCTTCTCTCCACCAAGGACTAAGGTCAAAAAATCTGTAAGACAGCTTTACAGATATAGCAACGCTTGAAGCCAGTGGAGGAAAAAGTGAGCGTGACGCGCAGGGAGCAGGATTTGCTCGGGACGAAGGAAATTCCGGCTGATGTCTATTGGGGCGTGCACACGGCACGCGCGGTGGAGAACTTTCAGATCACCGGCGTGGCGATCGGCCATAACCCCTATCTCGTCCGGGGACTGGCCTATGTGAAGGAGGCGGCGGCGCGCGCAAATCACGAATTAGGCCTGCTGGACACCGAACGAATGGAAGCCATTGCCGAAGCCTGCCGCGAAATCCGCGCCGGCGCGCTGCACGAGCAATTCGTGGTGGATGAAATCCAGGGCGGAGCCGGCACCTCCACCAACATGAATGCCAATGAGGTCATTGCCAACCGTGCGCTCGAACTGCTTGGCCACGAAAAAGGCGATTATGCCCGTCTTCACCCCAACGACCACGTCAATCTCAGCCAGTCGACCAACGACGCCTATCCGACGGCGGTCAATGTCGGTCTGATTGAATCAATCGACGATCTGGCGGCTTCCATGGGCGTGCTGAAGGACGCTTTCGACCGCAAGGCGCAGGAATTTGCCGGTTTCATCAAGATCGGGCGCACGCAATTGCAGGACGCCGTGCCGATGACGCTCGGCCAGGAATTCCGCACCTTCGTGGTGATGCTCGGTGAAGACCAGGCCCGCCTGATCGAATCCGCGGCCCTGCTGCACGAGATCAATCTCGGCGCCACCGCCATCGGCACCGGCCTTAATGCGCCGCGTGGTTATGCGGCGCTCGCCTGCCAGCATCTGGCAGCGCTGACAGGCCGGCCGCTGGTGACGGCGGCAGACCTTATTGAAGCGACGCAGGACCCCGGCGCATTCGTGCACCTCTCCGGCGTGCTGAAGCGCGTGGCCGTCAAGCTGTCGAAAACCTGCAACGATCTTCGCCTGCTCTCCTCCGGTCCGCGCGCCGGTATCGGCGAAATCACTCTGCCGTCGGTTCAGGCAGGTTCCAGCATCATGCCGGGCAAGATCAACCCGGTCATTCCCGAAGTCGTCAATCAGGTCGCCTATGCGGTCATCGGCAACGATATCACCATCACCATGGCCGCCGAGGCCGGGCAGCTGCAGCTGAACGCCTTTGAACCGATCATCGTGCGTGCCCTTTCCCAGAGCATCAGCCAGCTCAGCGCCGCCTGCCGCACACTGGCGGAACGCTGCGTTGACGGCATCGTGGCCAATCCGGCGATCATGGCACAGCGTGTGGAGGAATCGATCGGCCTCGCCACGGCGCTCAACCCGCTGATCGGTTATTATGCGGCGACGGAAGTGGCCAAGGAGGCGCTTGCCAGCGGCCGCACCGTGCCGCAGGTGGTTCTGGAACGCGGATATCTGACGGATGCGCAATTGCAGCAGGCGCTCAGCCCGCGGCATCTCGCCAACCTGCCGGCGCTTACGGTTGACGAGCCCGATCTTCTCCAATGATCGTTGTCACCACCTGCTTCACCTGCCCAAGGTGAAGCTCCATCGCCTCGCGCGCCTCGGGTGCCGAACCCCGCCGGATCGCTTCGACGATCCGGCGGTGCTCGTAATTCGACGCAACGCGGCGGCCCGCCATCAGATTGACCATCTCGGATTGCTGGGACACAGCCTCGCGGGCATCGGCGACCACCTTGGCAAACAGGCCATTGGCCGAAGCCTCCGCGATGGCGCAGTGGAACTGCCCGTCCAGCAGCACCCAGGGATGCGGCCTCTCTTCGGCTTCCATCCGGTCACAGAGGTGCAGCAATATCTCCAGTTGCGCATCGGTGCGCCTGAGCGCCGCCCACCCGGCCGCCGGCACCTCGATGAAGGGCCGCGCCTCGATAAGATCTCGGGCGGAATAAGCGCCGTAATTCAGTTCGGAAGGCGGCGTCGGCGTCATCACATAGGTGCCGCTTCCGGTGCGGGTCTGTGTCAGCCCCAAAGTCTGGAGTGATCGCAACGCCTCGCGAATGATCGGCCTGCTGACGCCATATCGTGCCGCCAGATGGGCTTCGGAAGGCAGCCGGGTGCCGACCGCAAGCTGCCCGGAAGTAATGGCGGAGCGTATATCCTCAAACACCGCTTCTGCGGCATTCTTGCGATTGATCGGCTGCGCCTCCGCAAGCCAATCCGACAACCCGCCCATCTTTCAACCCTCCTGCACCCCAGTATGACCAGCAGTATCGGCGCAAAATCCTGAAAGATATTACAGGGCGCGACATGCGGATTCGATACGCCAGACCATGCGGCCGTCCAGAAACGAAAGGACGGCCGCCGCTCTCGCGGCTAAGCCGACCTTCCTAACATTATCCAGCCCGCCGGAACAACGACGACGGCCATTTTTATGGGAGTGAGGACGCCACGCCCTCACCCCGCTTCGACATCAGGCCGTTGCGTCCTGTCCTTTCGGCTCGTCATCCTCACGCGGAATACGGAACCACGCGACATAAAGTGCCGGCAGGAAAAGCAGCGTAAGGGCCGTGCCAATCACGATACCGCCCATCATCGCATAGGCCATCGGCCCCCAGAATATCTCCCGCGAGATGGGGATAAGGGCAAGTGTGGCCGCCGCCGCCGTCAGCATGATCGGCCGCATGCGGTGCTCGGTCGCCTCGATGACGGCGTGCCATGCCGAAACCCCTTCGCTCCTCAGATGCTCGATCTGCACGACAAGGATGACCGAGTTGCGGATCAGGATGCCGATCAGGGCCAGCACACCCAGAATGGCGACGAAGCCCATGGGCGCATTGGAGAAGAGCAGCGCCACCACGACGCCGATCAGGGCCGTGGGCGCCACGGCGAAGACCAGGAACAACCGGCTGAAGCTTTGCAGCTGGATCATCAGGATCGTCGCCATCGCAAACAGCATCAGCGGCACCACGGCAATGATCGGCGCTTGCGAATCCGCGCTGGATTCCACCGAACCGCCCGTCTCCAGCTTGTAGCCGACGGGAAGCGTTTTCTGGAATGCCTCGATCTTCGGCTTCAGCTGCTCGACGATCGTCGCCGGCTGCGTCGGGCCGATAATGGCGGCCTTGACGGTGATCGTCGGTATCCTGTCACGACGCCAGATGGTCGGCTGCTCCAGCTCGTAGCGGAAATTGGCGATGGCCGAGAGAGGTACGGCCTTGCCGTTCGTCGCCGGCAATTGCAGGTTCTGCAACGTCTCGATGGAGCCACGCTCGGACATCTGCGCCCGCGCCACCACATTGACGAGATAGATATCGTCCCTGACCTGGGTGACGGTCGAGCCCTCGACAATGCTGTTCATCGCATTGGCGATATCTTCCGACGAGACGCCAAGCTGGCGGGCCTTGTCCTGCAGGACATCGACCTTGACCACACGCGTCGGCTCGTTCCAGTCCATGACCATGTTGGACAGCAGCCGGTGTTCGCCGACGATGCCCGACAATTGCTGTCCGAGTTCGCGGACCTTCTGGATGTCCGGACCGCTCAGGCGATATTGCACCGGTTTTCCGACCGGCGGGCCGATATCGAGCAATTTCACGAAGGCGTCAGTGCCGGGGAATGTCCGGTTCAGGTAATCCTGCAGTTCGGCGCGCACCTTGTCACGCACGTCCAGCCCCTTGGTGACGATCACCGTCTGGCCGAAGGTGACGTCAGGCGTCTGCACGTCGAAGGACAGGATGAAACGTGGCGCGCCTTCGCCGACATAGGTCGTCCAGTGATCGATATCCGTATTCTTGGCCAGCATCTCCTGCTCGAACTGCGCCATCTGCCGGTTGGTTTCAGCAATCGAGCTGTTCTGCGGCAGATTCCAGTCGACAATCAGCTCCACGCGGTCGGATGACGGGAAGAACTGCTGCTGCACGAGGCTCATGCCGCCGACGGAAAGACCGAACAGTGCGATGGTAAGGAGGATCGTCACCCAGCGCCAGCGCAGTGCCCGGCCAAGAAGCCAGGAAAAGGCGGAGGCGAAGCGGCCCTTCTTTTCGTGGTGGGACTTCATCGTTTTCGGCAAAATCGTCACGCCCAGCAGCGGCGTGAACAGGACCGCGACGATCCACGACACGATCAGCGAAACCGCAATCACCACGAACAGCGTGAAGGTGAATTCACCCGCCGCGCTGTTGTTGAGGCCGACGGGAATGAAACCGGCGACCGTGACCAGCGTACCCGTCAGCATCGGGAAGGCGGTCGAGGTATAAACATAGGTCGCCGCCTTTCTGAGATCGTCTCCCACCTCAAGCCGCGCGACCATCATCTCGACCGCGATCATCGCATCGTCGACGAGAAGGCCGAGCGCGATGATGAGAGCGCCGAGCGAAATACGTTGCAGCGAAATGCCGCTGTATTCCATGTAAACGAAGGTGATCGCCAGCACGAGCGGAATGGAGACGGCAACCACCATGCCGGCCCTGAGGCCAAGGCTGATGAAGCTGATGACGAGAACGATGGCGATCGCCTCGAACAGGGCCGAGGTGAAGCCGGAAACGGCCTCATCGACCACGGCCGGCTGATCGGACACGCGGTGCACATCGACGCCAACAGGCAGGTCCGCCACCACGCGCTTCATCTGCGCATCCAGCGCCTCGCCGAAATGCAGGAGGTTCGCACCCGTTTTCATGCCAATTGCAAGGCCGATGGCCGGCTGGCCGTTAAAACGGAACAGCGAGGATGGCGGATCGACATAACCGCGCCTGATCGTCGCCACTTCCGTCAGCGGGAAGAACCTGTTGTTGACGCGCAGATTGATGGACCTCAGGCTGTCTTCCGAGGTAAACTGGCCGCTGACACGCAACGCGACGCGTTCAGGTCCAGCATTGACGAAACCGGACTGCGTGACGGCATTCTGGGATTGCAGCGTCTTGATGATCGACTGCTGGTCGATGCCGAGTGCCGCGATCTGCCGCGTGGAAAATTCCAGATAGATCGCCTCGTCCTGCGCACCGATGACATCGACCTTGCCGATATTCTCAACGGTCAGAACCTTCGCACGGGCATCCTCCACCAGATCGCGCAATTGCCGCTGGCTGAGACCGTCGCTGGTGAAGGCGTAGATATTGCCATAGACATCGCCGAAGCGGTCGTTGAAGAAGGGGCCGACGACGCCGGAGGGGAAATCGCCCTTGATATCGCCGATCATGTTGCGCACCCGCACCCAGGTGGGTTCGACGTTGCGCGCCTTGGTTTCTGGCACCAGTTCCACGAAGATCGTCGTGCGGCCGGCCACCGTCTGGCTGCGCAGATGATCGAGATTGTCGAGTTCCTCGAGCTTCTTCTCGATCCTGTCGGTCACCTGCCGGGCCACTTCCTCCGCCGAAGCACCGGGCCACTGCGCACTGATCACCATCGTCTTGATGGTGAAATTCGGATCTTCCTCACGTCCGAGGTTGAGATAGGAGAAAACGCCGGCGAGAACGAAGACCAGCATGAAGTACCAGACGAGCGAACGGTGTTCGAGCGCCCAGTCGGAAAGATTGAACTTCTTCACTGACGGACCTCCTGATCGATCCTGATGGCTTGCCCATCTTTAAGCTTGTGAACGCCGGCGCTGGCGACACGCTCGCCGGGCTTGACGCCGCCGGTGATACGCACGCTGCCGCCTTCGACCGGCTCGCCCTCTATCGTGACCGGGCGGTAGGTCACCGTTGCCGCATCGGCATTGACGATCCAGACGCCCCATCCATTATCTGTCTTCAGCAGGGCCGATGCGGGAAGCGTGATCTGCGGTTCGGATGCCGCAAGGGCCAGAGCCGTGACGACGGACCCCAGCCGGAATGCCGGCGGCGCATCCTGCAGGCTGATTTTCGTGCGGCGCGTTCGCGTCGCCGTTTCAGCTTCCGGGGCGATTTCGCGCACCACACCGGTGGTGCGGATTTTCGGATCGAGCTGCAGGGCAATCTCGAAGGTCGAGCCGATTTCCAGCCGCTGCGCCGCAAATTGCGGAACATCCACCACAACGTCGCGCACTTCCGGCCGGGCGATGGTCACCACCGTCTGCCCGGCGGAAACGACCTGACCGATTTCACCTGATGTGGCAGTCACCACGCCATCAAATTCCGCACGCAACTGCGCATAACCCAGCTGCTCCTCGGCCTTGTCCAGATTGGCGCGGGCCTTGGCGACAGAGGCATTGGCGGTACGCGTGGCCTGCTCGGCCTCTTCCAGTGCCGCTTCCGTGCCGCTGCGGGCCTCGGCCAGCACACGCTGGCGCTGTTCGGTCGTGACCGCATTGGCGAGCTGCGCCTCAGCATTGGAAAGATCGGACTGGGCGCTTTTCACCGAAAGTTCCAGCGCCAGCGGATCGATCGACGCGACCACGTCGCCTTTCTTGACCAGATCGGCCACGTCGACATTGCGGGCGATGATCCGGCCGAGAACGCGAAAACCAAGGTCGGTCTGGATGCGCGATTCCACCGTGCCGGTGAGGCGCAGCGCATCCGCCGACTTCTCCTCCACCACAACGGAGAGCACCGGGCGCGGTGCCTCCGCGGCGGCTTCCTGCTTTTCCTGGCAGGAAGAGACTGCGATTGCCGCAATGAGCAAAAACAAGCTTCTGTTGATCCTGAACATTATTGTGCCTGCCCCTTTTCATAGGCGACCTTTTCACCGGTCCGGAGAAATTTGGTCCCGCCGGTGACGACGATATCGCCGGGGTTGAGCCCCCCCGCGACAACGAACTGGCCGGTCTCATAATCGGCAACCTCGACCCGATGCATGGCGACCTCCGAGGACTGCGGATCAACCAGCCAGACTGCGGGACGACCGTTCTGCGAGGCCATCGCCGACCATGGAAGCTCGATGGCATCGACCTGTTTGAAGCGGAAATGGCCGGAGACCGGCGCGCCGAGTGGCATGGTCAGATCGCCGTTGAGGCCAACCTTGACCCGGATCGTCCCATTGTCCGGATCGATCGTCGGGGAAATCTCCCGCACCGGCGCCGCAACCGTGCGGGACGGATCCGACAGCAGGCTGACATTGACGAGATTGTCGATATCGCGCTCGAGGAACAGCGATTCATAGACATCGAAAACCGCATCGCGCGGCCCATCATGTGCCAGCGTGAAAACGAGCTGTGCGGCCTGCGCCACCTGGCCGACTTCGACGTTGCGCGCCGTAATCACACCGTCCGCATCGGCTCTGAGTTCGGTGTAGGACAGCGCGTCACGTGCGGTGTCGAGCTGCGCCTGCGCCGATCTCACCGCGCCCTGCGTGGTGAGCAGGGTTTCCTGGGCCTTGTCGACCGCTGAACGCGAAGTGACCTGTGTTTTGAACAGGCTCTGCTGGCGGTCGAACGTCAGTTGCGCCTGCGTCTGCTGCGCTTCGGCGGATTGCAGGTTGGCCACGGCGACATCGATGTCGGCCTTCTGCTCTTCGGGGTCGATGCGGGCGAGCAATTGTCCGGTTTTCACCCGCGCACCTACATCTACCAGCCGCTCGGTGATCTTGCCGCTGACCCGGAAGGACAGGTCCGTCTGGACCCGTGCCCTCACTTCCCCGGTGATGACGCTGCCACGATCAACCGGCTTTTTCACCGCCGTGACCACATCAACTGTCCGCAACGGTTTTTCGGCCGGCGGCTCTTCATTGCTGCAGGACGACAGGGCAAAAACACCGCCAACCGCCAGCGCGATAAGAATGGTTTTCATGGTGACCTCTTGATCTTCGCCCAATCCTATAATATTTGACTGACTGAATAGTCAATGAAATTCTTGTGCCGCCGATCCGGGAACCGTCCGGGCATCACGCCGGGCTCCCGGATGACCGTTGTAGATTTGTCCCGGTCATTCGTGGGAGACACCGGGAATGGGCTGACAGACTGAACCACGCACCACCTGCAAAAATCGATTCCGGTTTTTGTGCCGGTGCGATAGGCAGGCCATCAATGACGTCCGCCGCTCACGACGGATAGAAGGGCACGCGCCGAAAATACGTAAGGAGCCGGGGTCATGACAAAAACAAAACTGACACGTGCAGAACAGAAGATACAACGTCCGTTGCAAATTCTCGATGCCGCATTTGAGGAATTCACCAAAAGGGGATTTACGGCGACGCGGGTCGAGGACATTGCCGACCGGGTCGGGGTGACGAAGGGGACGGTCTATGTCTATTTCGAAACCAAGGAAGCCCTGTTTGCCGCGATGATCGAGCATGTCGGCAGGCCGTTTCAGGAGGCTTTCAAAGCCTATGCCCGTACCTCCGACGATCCCGTCGAGGAGCTTCGCCTGCTGCTCGAATTCCTGTTCGAAACCCTTGTCGATGACAGGCGGATGCGGGAACTGTTCCGCTTCGTCGTTGCGGAGGGCGCGAAGTTTCCTGATCTCATCGATCAGCATCATGACGTTCTGATGGCGCCGGTGCTGGGACACATCAACGCGATCCTCAATGAGGGCGTGGCGAAAAAAAGGTTCAGGGCCAATCCGCCCGAACTCGCCAAGGTCGTCATGTCACCCGTGGTCGGAACATTGGTGTTCCGGCTGATTTTCGATGATCGGCGCAGTCTGGACAAGCAGGCCGTTCTGAAGGTTCATCTCGACCTGCTCATGCGCGGGCTGCTGGCGTAACCGGCGGCATCCTGCTTTCAGCTGATGCCACCAATGCAGACATATTTGAGTTCGGTATATTCCTCGATACCGTGGCGAGACCCTTCCCGCCCGAGCCCCGACATCTTGACCCCGCCGAATGGCGCTTCGGCCGTGGAAATCGCCCCCGTATTGACGCCAACCATGCCGTATTCCAGCGCTTCGGCAACCCGGAAGACACGGGAAAGATCACGCGCATAAAAATAGGAGGCGAGGCCGAAATCGGTATTGTTGGCCTGCGCGATCACATCCGCTTCATCCTCGAAACGGAAAAGCGGGGCAAGCGGCCCGAAGGTTTCCTCACGCGCCACCTGCATGCCGGCATCGACATTGCGCAGGATCGTCGGCTCGAAAAAATTGCCGCCCAGCGCGTGTCTTCTGCCCCCTGTGGCGATCTCGGCGCCTTTCGAAAGCGCATCGGCAATATGCGCTTCCACCTTGGCGACGGCGTTGCCATCGATAAGCGGACCGAGAACGCTTGCCTCCTCCAGTCCGTTGCCGACTTTCAACTTTAAGACGGCGCGTGCGAATTTTTCAGCGAAGGCGTCATACACGCCGCCCTGCACATAAAGACGGTTGGCGCAGACGCAGGTCTGGCCATTGTTGCGGAACTTCGCAAGGATAGCGCCTTCCACGGCGGCATCGAGATCGGCATCGTCGAAAACGATGAAAGGCGCATTGCCGCCAAGCTCCAGCCCCAGTTTCTTGATGGTCGGCGCGCATTGTCTGTAAAGGTGTTCTCCCGTCCGGGTCGAGCCTGTGAAGGTCAGAAGGCGAATATCCGGGCTTGCCGTCAGCACGCCGCCTATTTCAGCAGCGGGACCGGTCACGATGCTGAAAAGTTCAAGCGGCAGGCCGGCACGCTCGGCGAGAATGGCAAGTGCTATGGCCGAAAACGGCGTCTGCGGCGCAGGCTTCAACACCACCGCGCAGCCGGCGGCCAGCGCCGGGCCGACTTTACGGGTAATCATGGCATTGGGAAAATTCCACGGCGTGATGGCCGCAACCACGCCGACCGGCTGGCGCAGAACCAGAATGCGCTTATCCGGCTGATGGCCGGGCATCGTCTCGCCATTGATGCGGCGCGCCTCTTCGGCAAACCATTCGATGAAGCTTGCGCCATAGGCGATTTCGCCTTTGGCCTCAGTGAGCGGCTTTCCCTGTTCCAACGTCAGGATCACGCCGAGATCGTCGCGGTTTTCCATGACGAGCCGGTGCCACGTCTTGAGAATAGTCGCACGCTCACCGGCGGTGCGGCGCGCCCATGCCCGCTGGGCAATCACGGCAGCAGCGATAGCCTCCTGCGTTTCCGCTGCGCCGAGTTCGGGAACCTGTCCGACGATCTCCCCCGTCGCGGGGTTGCGGATCGTCGCCGTTTCGCGACCATCGCAGCCGATCCATCGGCCAGCCACGGGCACTTTTTCACCTAGAAGTGTGGGATCATTCAGATGCATGGCAAATCCCTCAACAGAAAACCTGAGCCGACGCCGGATCGAAGGCGAGATGCACGAGATCGCCACGGCTAAGACCGGAAATCGCTTCGTGGCCGAAGGGCAGACGGACCGCGAGCGGTTCACCCGAGCCGGTATGGGCAACCACGTGAACGTTGTTGCCGAGGAAGGTGATGTCGCTGACGGTGGCCTGAAAGCCGGTTGCGGCGGCCGACCGGTTACGGCTGAGCTGCAGGCGCTCGGGGCGCAGCATCAACGCCGCTTTCTTGCCCGGCGCGGCCTCGCCATGCATCGGAATATGATCGAAGACGATATCCCGGCCCAGTGAAACCGTTGCCTTGCCACCCGATGCGGCGAGGAGATCACAGGCGATAAAATCGCTATCGCCGATGAATTCGGCCACGAAGCGGGTAGTGGGATGGGCATAAAGCTCCGGCCCCGTGCCGATCTGGTCGATCACCCCTTTCGAAAACACGGCGATCCGGTCGGAAAGACGCAAGGCCTCTTCCTGATCGTGGGTGACATAAAGGATCGTCACTTCCGTCTGCTGGTGGATGCGGCGAATTTCGAACTGGATTTCTTCGCGCAGCTTCTTGTCGAGTGCCGACAGCGGCTCATCCATCAGAAGTACCGGCGGATCATAGGCAAGCGCGCGCGCCAGCGCCACGCGCTGCTGCTGGCCACCGGACATCTCCGCGGGCTTCCTGTCCTCGAAACCCTCGAGGCGGACAAGCCGCAGCATTTCCTTCACCTTGGCATCGATTTCCGCCTTGCCCTTGCGGCGGACCTTCAGCGGAAAGGCGATGTTCTCCCCGACCGACAGATGCGGAAACAGCGTGTAGCGCTGGAAGACCATGCCGATATTGCGCTTGTGCGACGGGGTGGACAACAGGCTCTCGCCGTTCAACAGGATGTCCCCCGCGGTCGGCTGCTCGAAGCCGGCGAGAATATAAAGCGTCGTGCTCTTGCCCGAGCCGGACGGCCCGAGAAATGTCATGAACTCGCCCGGCTGCACGTCGAGATTGACGTCCTGAACGGCGACGACCGGCCCATATTGTTTGCGGATGCCGCGAATTTGCAGGAGCGGTTTGGTCATGTTTTCAGTCCTTTTCGCACAGCTGCGACAAGCAGCATGAGAATGATGGTCACCGCGATGAGAAGCGTTGAGGCGGCGGCGATGACAGGCGTCAGATCCTGACGCAACGTCGCCCAGATTTTCACCGGCAGCGTCTGCAATGTCGGGCTTGCCATGAAGATCGCCAGCACCACCTCATCCCAGGAGGTGAGGAAGGAAAAGATCGCCGCCGAAAACAGGCCGTGGCTGATGGCCGGAAGCGTGATGCGGATTTTCGCCTGTAACGGGCTTGCACCGCATAGCACCGCCGCATCCTCGATCGACTTGTCGAAACCTTCCAGCGCACCGGTCAGCGCCAGAATGGAGAAGGGCAGCGCCACGACGAGATGGGCGATGACGAAACCGGTCGTGGTGCCTGCAAGACCGAACTTCAGGAAAAAGGCGTAAAGCGCCACCGCCAGCACCACGACGGGCAGGATCATCGGTGTCATGAACAGCGCCCGCAGAGTGCCGCGCCCGATGAAACGGCCGCGCACCAGCCCGAAGGAGGCGACAAGACCGATGAGCACGGACAGCACGGTTACCATCAGCGCGATGCGCAGGCTCGTCCAGGCGGCATCCAGCCATCTCGGGTCAGCGAAGAAATCCGCATACCATTTCAGCGTCCAGCCGGGCGGCGGAAAAATCAGCCATTGTGACGAACCGAAGGACAAAGCGGCGATAAAGATGATCGGGAGGATCAGAAATGCCGAGGTCAGCACGGTGATGAGGAGCAGCAGCCATTTCCAGAGGCCGAGGCTGTTATAATTCAAGAGCATGTCAGCGCCCCCTTGCCCCGGCCGCGCCGAAGAATTTGAGCTGCACGGCGTAGAGAGTGAGCGTCACCACCAGAAGCACCAGTGCAGCGGCCCCGCCCATGCCCCAGTTGACGAGCGACTGGACGAATTGCGCGATGAGTTCGGCCAGCATCATGTTTGCCGTGCCGCCGAGCAGCGCCGGGGTGACGAAATAACCGAGCGACATGACGAAGACCATCAGCGCGCCGGAGATCATGCCGGGTGCGGCGAGTGGAATGAGAATGCGGATCAACGCCTGCAAACGGGTTGCCCCACACAGCGACGCCGCCTGCAGAATGGCCGGGTCGATCTTGCGGATGACACCGTAGAGCGGAATGATGATGAAGGGCAGCATGATATAGGTCATGCCGATGGTAACCCCGGTGAGATTGTTGACCAGCGGCAGAGGCTGATCGATGATGCCGAGGCTCATCAGCGTCTTGTTCACCACACCCGTGCGCTGCAACAGCACCATCCAGGCATAGGTGCGCGCCAGAAGATTGGTCCACATCGAGAGCAGCAGGATAGCGAAAACGATGGAGGCAAGCCGCGCCGGCATGATGGCAAGCGCCCAGGCGACGGGAAAGCCGATCACCAGCGACACCGCCGTTACCAGCGCCGACACCACGAAGGTGTTGAAGAATATCTTCAGATAGGTGGAGCTGCCCAGCAGTGCCGCATAGTTGCCAAGGCCGAAGACAGGCTCGGTAATGCTGCGCGACAGCAGGATCAGAACCGGAACGACGAAGAACAGGACAAGCAGAACCAGCGCCGGCAGGGTGGCGGCAAAATTGCCGGGCCGGAAGGGCATTCGCGCCCTCGCCTTCGTGCTGACTGTTTCATCGGTTAGCGAGACCATGTCCAAACCTCCCCGGACTTGGAAAATCGCGCGGGCGCTTCACTGCCCGCGCCGTTATCTTATTTCGCCTGCCAGGCGTACCAACGTTCGCCGATTTCATCGCGGTGCTGTGCCCAGTAGCTCATATCGGCATCGACCTGGCTTGCGGTCTGCTGGTCCGGCAGGGTTTTTGCCGTTTCCGGATCCATCAGCTTGGCGGATTCGATATTAACAGGGGCGTAACCCGTCGCCGTCGCCATATCCGCCTGCGCCTGCGCGGAGGTGGCGAGTGCGATGAACTTCATCGCCGCGTCCCTGTTCTTCGTTCCCTTGGGCACGACGAGGGAATCCGCTGCGGTGATGTTCTGTTCCCAGGAGGTCTCCACCTTCACGCCGCTCTTCTCAAGCGCCGTCATGCGGCCGTTCCAGACGCTGCCGAAGGGCGCTTCCGCCGATGCGATCAGCTGTTGCGACTGCGCGCCACCCGACCACCAGATGATATCGGATTTGATCGTATCGAGCTTCTTGAAAGCACGGTCGAGATCGAGCGGATAGAGCTTGTCGGCGGTCACACCATCGGCAAGAAGGGCGGCTTCGATCACGCCCGGAGCAGACCACTTGTAGAAAGTGCGCTTGCCGGGAAACTTTGCCGTATCGAACAGGTCCGCCCAGCTCTTGGGGCAGGCAGCCACGGCATCGACATTGCAGCCGATGACGAAGGAGTAATAAAAGCTGCCGACGGAATAGTCCGTCACGAAACGCGGATCGAGCTTCGCCTTGTCGATGACGGAAAAGTCGAGTTTCTCCAGCAGGCCTTTCGGTCCGGCCTGCGCGGCATAGTCACCTTCGACATCGACCACATCCCAGGTCACGCCGTTGGCCTCAACCATGGCCTTCAGCTTGCCGTAGTCGGTCGGGCCGTCCTGCACCACATTGATGCCGCTCGATACCATGAATTTATCGGCCCAGGCCGCCTTCTGGGCGTCCTGTGTGGTTCCTCCCCAGCTGGAAAAAACCAGATCATTCGCCTCGGCAGATGCGCCAAGGGCGAAAAGTGCTGCGCATGTCGTCAATACCAGTTTCGATCTCATGTTCCCTTACTCCGTTTTAGAGCTTGTCGTTGGCATGCACGTCGCGGCCGGCGGCTTTCACACGAGCGGAGAAAAACGCGCCGGCTTCATGATCTTGTTTTCGGCGACTTCGATCAGGTCGCGAATTTTCGGCAGAAACGATAACCAGCGCGGATCGGACATCAGCTTTGCGCGCCGCTCCTCCCGGTCATCAAGGCTCACAAAAGCCCAGATATGGACAATTTCGTTGATCGGGCCGATCTCGGAAAAGAAGTAACCCACCAGTTCGCCAAGGTGGCTTTTCTGGATTTCGATACCCTCTTCCTCCACGACCTTGAGATAGGCCGGGATGGCGCCGTTCTTCAGCCTGTAGGTGCGAATCTCGTAAAACATCGGCTCACCGCATCACGAAAGGATCGGGGATCGGGTCGTCGGAGGTACGCAGCCATATGGTCTTGGTACGCGTGTAATCAAGCGCCGCCGCAAGCCCGCCTTCACGTCCATCACCCGACAGGCCAAAGCCACCGAAAGGCGCGATCGGTGAGACCGCGCGATAGGTGTTCACCCAGACGATGCCGGCACGGATCGCCTTCATCAGCCGATGGGCGCGTGTCAGGTTCTGCGTGAAAACGCCGGAGGCGAGGCCGTAGACGGTATCATTGGCGAGCGCGATGGCTTCGGCCTCGGTCTCAAAGGAAACGGCCGAAAGAACGGGACCGAAAAATTCCTTTTCCATGGACGGCGAACGGATGCCATCGCAATCAAGAATGGTCGGCCGATAGAAATAGCCGTCACCATCCAGAGGCTCACCACCGGTAACCACTTTCGCACCGGCATCCACGGAAGCGGAAACCAGTGAGACGATGTGCTTGCGCTGACGCTCCGTCGCCAATGGCCCCACTTCCGTCGCCATTTCCAGCGGTGAACCGATGCGGATCGCCTCAGCCTTCGCCGCCAGAATCTGGAGGAAACGGTCCTTGACGCTTCTTTCGATAATCAGGCGCGAGCCGGCGACACAGCTCTGGCCGGTCGCGGCAAAAATGCCCGCCACCTGCGCATTGGCGGCGCTCTCAAGATCGGCATCGGCGAAAACAAGGATCGGCGATTTGCCGCCGAGTTCCAGCGATGTCGAGGCAAGGTTTTCAGCCGAATTGCGCACGATATGACGTGCCGTTTCCGGCCCGCCGGTAAAGGCGATATGGGCGACCTTCGGGTGCGTGGTAAGCGCAGTGCCGCAGGACGCGCCGAAACCGGTGACGACATTGACGACGCCGGCGGGAAAACCGGCCTCATGCACCAGCCGGGCAAATTCCAACAGCGGCGCCGGCCCATCTTCCGACGCCTTGACAACGACCGTGCAGCCGGCGGCAAGCGCCGGGCCGATCTTGACGGCGGCGAGAAACAGCTGGCTGTTCCACGGCACAATGGCTGCTACCACGCCAACCGGCTCGCGCCGCAGCCAGACATCCATATCCGGCTTGTCGATCGGCAGATAAGCGCCCTCGATCTTGTCGGCGAGCCCGGCATAATAGCGGTAATAATCCGCGACATAGGCAATCTGGGCGGAGGTTTCGCGGATGATCTTGCCGGTATCGCGGGTTTCGAGCTCGGCCAGCGTCTTTGCATTTTCCGCAACCAGATCGGCCAGCCGGTAAAGCAGCTTGCCACGCTGCGTCGCCGTCAGCTTTGACCAAGCCGCATCCTCATAAAGCGCCCGGTGCGCGGCCTCGACCGCGCGGCCGATATCCGCCTGCCGGCTTTCCGGCATTTCGGCCCATGCCGTGCCGGTTGCCGGATCAAGGCTTGAAAAGCTCGCCTCGCCATCCTCGAAACGTCCGTCGATATAGCACTGAAAACGGCGCATCACTTACTCCTTGAAAGCCGGCATGACATCGGAAAGGAAACGCTCCAGTGAGGCTTTCTTCCGCTCGAAGCTCATGCCGGTGTCGATCCAGAAGGAATATTCGTCGTAACCCATGGCCTCATAGGCTTTAAGCCGGGTAATGACTTCATCGGCATCGCCGACGACGTTGTTCTTGCGCATGACATCGCCGGAAAGCATGGCGTTTCCAGCAATATCCTCCGGCGCAATGCGCTCGATGAGGCCCTGATGAACCGGCTTTTCGTTTTTGAACCACGCGAAGAAGTAATTGTAATAAACGCTCATCTCATGCGCCGCCTGCGCGATATCGGCTTTATCGGAACCGACGTAAGTGTGGCGCAGCAGCATGATTTTCGGCCGCTGTTTTTCCGGGTTTTTGGCGCAGGCATCGTTGAAGCGGCCCATCAGGGTTTCCACCTCGTCATCGCCCTGCCACAGCGGCGTCACCTGCACGTTGCAATCATTGGCAACTGCGAATTCATGCGAATTCGGATCACGCGCCGCCACCCAGATCGGCGGGAAAGGCTGCTGCAGCGGTTTGGGAGCCGACGTGGTGGCGGGGAATTTGTAGAATTCACCATCATGAGCGTAGTCGCCCGCCCAGACGCCTTTTACGGCCGGGATCAACTCACGCATACGCTGGCCGGCGCCCCAGGCGTCGAGCCCCGGAAGCAGCCGTTCATATTCGAAAGAATAGGCACCGCGGGCAATGCCGATATCAAGGCGGCCATCGCAGATGAGATCCGTCATCGCCGCTTCACCCGCCAGTTTGATCGGATGCCAGAAGGGCGCGATCACCGTGCCGGTGCCGAGACGTGCCGTCTTCGTGCGACGCGCGAGATCGGCAATCGTTACGAAGGGGTTCGGGGCAATGGTAAAATCCATGCCGTGATGTTCGCCGGTCCAGATGGCATGCATGCCGCCGCGATCGGCAATCTCGCAAAGGGTGACGAACTCCTCATAGAGCGTCTTGTGATCCTGCGAGGCGTCCAGCCGCTCCATGTGGACGAAGAGCGAAAATTTCATGGGTTTGCCCCCTTCATGGAAATGGGATGGACCTTGCCGGCGGTCTCGTTGCCGACATAGACACCGAAATTGCCGATGGAACTTTCCAGCGCGAAACGATTGACGATATCCGCAGTCGCGGCGGAATCGAATTTTGTGGAGCCAAGCGCACTCGGCAACAGGAAACGACCCTGTTCCGGCGCGTCGTCACCCTCGGCAAGCGCGTGGTAGACGATATGCTGGCGTCCATCCGCCTTGTTTTCATAAACGGAGTAGAGGAAGCCCGTCCTGACGGAGAGGCCCGTCAACTCCTCAAGGCGCGACGTCAGCGCCGCAACGGGATCACCGCCTGCGACGACGCAGCCGGGCAGCGACAGCACGTCATCACCAACGAGGTAAATCTCGCCGCGCCGCTCCAGCACGGCGCCAACCGTAATTTCGCCCTCGGCTGCCGCCGAGACCGCCTTGGCGGCCAGCATCGGCGTGAAATAACCGCCACGCGCATAGCCCAGACCGTTCAAGCCGCTATTGTCGAACGCACCAACGCGACCGAGCAGGATGACGTGGTCACCCGCCTCGATAACCTCCTGCATGGAGCACTCAAACCAGGCCGCAACATCAGCGAAGACTGGCGATCCCTGCGGCGCATCCGACCAGGCGGCTGCGGCGAAACGATCCTCCACCGGACGGGCGAAGGTGTTGGACAGGTCCTTCTGGCTTTCCGACAGAATGTTGACGGCGAAATTTTTCGCGCCGGTCATCGTCGCGAAATTGCGCGAGGTGCGTGCGAGGCAGATCAACAGCAGCGGCGGATCGAGCGAAACGGAAGTGAAGGAATTTGCGGTGAAGCCAACCGGCTTTCCCGCGTCGTCCCGCGTGGTCACGATCGTTACTCCCGTCACGAAAGCGCCGAATGCGTCGCGCAAAGCGCGCGGGTCAAGGGTTGCAACAGTCATTGCGGCTCCTCCTCAATAGCCAGCCATTCGGCCATCAATGCATTGACAGTTTCAGGTGCGGTCAGATTGACCATATGCCGGTGCGCCTCGACGATGCGAGCGTAACCGCGCGGCGTGATTGCCGCCATCTGCTCGGCCATCAGCGGCGTCGAATTCGGATCATCAGAACCAGTCAGGAAAAGCGCGGGGCAAGCGACCGAAGGCCAGCGATCCGCATAGGTCTCATCCCCGCCCGCAAAGGCCGTGTAGGCAACTGCGTAACCTTCCGGGTCGACCATTTCCAGCCAACCGCGTGTCAGTTCCCGCGCATGCTGGCTCTTGGCGTCGTCGCCGAACCAGCGCAGCAGCGGACCTTCCTTGTCCACGCCCTCGGTGCGGATTGCCGCCGCACGGGCAAGCACCGCTGCCTTTGCCACCGGATCACGGCGATAGACGCCGTTCAGGTAACCGACGCGCGCAATGCGATCTCCGAAGGTTGCTGCCGCCCCGCCGGAAATCAATGCGCCCATGGAATGGCCGGCAACATTGGCGCGTGCGATCCGCATATCGTCAAGAAAACGGCCGAACCAGCCGACAAAATCCGTAAGCGTGCTGCCCGCGGCCAAACGTGCGCTACCGCCATGGCCCGGCATATCGACCGCGATGACACGGTGCGTCCGGGAAAAAACTTCGATCTGCGGCTCCCATGCTTCAAGCCGCATGCCGACGCCGTGGATGAGGATCAGATCCTCACCCGCACCGGCTTCGAAGTAAGCCGCCCCGCCCTCGGTCGTCTTGCGAGGGAGCGCGGCAGCACCTGCCTTTGCAACATTGACCCTTGAGGTGGTGGCGGCCTCCTGCATTGACGTCGCCCTCAAACGCCGGCCGGGTTGGCGACATCCTGACCGAGATCTTTCAGATCCTGGTAACGGTCGCCAATACGGTGATGGGGCCGGCCGCCAACCGAAGCACCGAGTGCCACGACGATCTCATCTGCGGCCGGGGCATCGGGAATGGCGGTCTGAATGGTCAGATAATGCGAACGGCGGCCTTCATCATTCTTGTCCATCAGCGGGATCATGATCGGTGCATTGCCCGGACCACGGGTGTTACAGAAGGCCAGGTAAGATTTCGCGCCAACCGCCTGGCGATAGTGATTGCCGAACCGCAGCGTGTGGATGAGCGCGGACGCATGTTCGATCTCGCCATCCAGCCCGACGACCGCCGCCTTGCCATAGGCCTCCACAGCTTCGCCCGAGCCGACGGCATCAAGGATCATCTTCGTCAGCAATTCACCCAGCACGGGCGCACCGGCATGGATTTCCGGCTTCAGGTTTTCGACGAAGCCTTTTCCCGCCCAGGGATTTTTCACGACCGCAATCGCGCTGAACAGCTTCAAGGGCGTAGCGGCAGCCTTGCCTCCCTCAATCAACGTCGTTTCGACCTGCAGCAGGGTCTTGCGGATCTGGATGGACATGGGCGTTCTCTCCGTAAATATGATGTCTTATGGTATGCCATAATACATTGCTGTCAAGAGCCAGATGGTTTTCGTTTGAAAAATCGAAAATCCTTAATTTTAACAGTATGTTATGGCTTAAAATTCCGCGATGCTTCCGTCATAGGCGAGCGCGTACAGACGCGTCATTTCGGCAATTGTGGGCACCCGGGGGTTATTGGCGGGCGTGCCGGACGCAAGGCCCTGACGCACCATTTCCGGCAACAGTTCGAGATAGCGGCTCCTGTCGATGCCGAACTCTTGCGGGGTCGGCACCTTCAGCCGCCTGTTCAGGCCGGTGAAGGCCTCCACCAGCTTCGTACCGGCAATCTGGTCGCTATCCGCCGCGCTGGCACAACCCAGCGCACGGGCGGCGGCGGCATAATGCGGCAAAGCGGAATTCAGCGAAAACTGCGTGACCAGTGGCAGCACCATCGCATTCGACATGCCATGCGGCACATGGAAAAAAGCACCGACCGGCCGGCTGAGACCATGGATCAGCGCAGTCGATGTGTTGGAGACGGCAAGCCCGGCATGGGTTGCGCCCAGCATCATCGCTTCGCGCGCATCCCGGTCATCAGGATTATCTGCCACTTTTTCAAGATTTGCGCCGATCAGCTTCAGCGCGGAAAGCGCCAGCGCTTCGGAATGGGCATTGCCATTGCGGTTGACCAGCGCCTCCAGCGCATGGGTCAGCGCATCGATGCCGGTATCGACGGTGACGCGGTAGGGGCAGGTCAGCGTCAGCTCGTAATCGATGATGGCGGCGACAGGTAAAGCGGCGGTGCCAAGGATCAGCATTTTTTCGCTTGCCACCGTATCGGTCACGACGGCAGCGCGTGTCACTTCCGATCCGGTTCCCGCCGTCGTGGGAATGGCAATCACCGGCATGACGGCGAAATCCACGATCCGCGGCACCTTCAGGGTGCGCAACTCTTCGCCGCTGGTCGCGACGATGGCGCCTGCCTTTGCGGTATCCATGGCGCTGCCGCCACCGAGGGCGACAAGACCGTCATGACTGCCATCGGAAATGCGCTTCACCAAAGCAGCGATCGATATGTCCGTGGGGTCCTCAACGACTTCGGAGAAAATGGCGCCATTTATGCTTTCGCCTGAAAGCGCCTGCAAAAGCGCATCGGCATGGCCGAGCTTCTGCATCACGGGGTCACAGACGAGCAGAGGACGATTAACCCCGAGCGATTTCAGCATGGCCGGCAATCGGAAACGGCTGCCGCCGCCGATCAGCATTTCGCGGGGCATCAGGACACGGTTTATCATTGCAGTTCTCCGCCAATCTCATTCTGCATTGTTCGGAACGGCCGAAGGCCCGATGACCTGAAGCGGAATATCGTTATCCCGCTCCGGCCGAGACGAGCCTAGTGCGCCAGGATTTTCGACAGGAAGGAGCGGGCACGCTCCGTCTTCGGATCGGTGAAGAAACTGTCACCCTCACCGATTTCCACGATTTCGCCGCCATCCATGAAGACGATGCGGTCCGCCACCTTGCGGGCAAAACCCATCTCATGCGTCACCACCATCATCGTCATGCCCTCCTGCGCGAGCGAGACCATGACGTCGAGGACCTCGTTGATCATTTCCGGATCGAGCGCCGATGTCGGCTCATCGAAGAGCATGGCGACCGGGTCCATCGCCAGCGCACGGGCAATGGCGACGCGCTGTTGCTGACCGCCCGACAATTGCCCGGGATATTTCCTGGCATGCGCCGTCAACCCCACCCGTTCGAGAAGGGCATTGGCCTTGGCAAGCGCTTCCGCCGGCGAACGGCCCAGAACCTTCTCCTGCCCGATGCAGAGATTTTCAAGGATCGTCATATGCGGGAAAAGTTCGAAATGCTGAAACACCATGCCCACTCTGGAGCGCAGTTTCGGCATATCGGTCTTAGGATCTGTCACCTCCACACCGTTGACCGTGATGACGCCGTTGCCAATCGTCTCCAGCGCATTGACGCATTTGATCAGGGTCGATTTTCCGGAACCGGAAGGCCCGCAGATCACGACGACTTCCCCCTTGGCGACATTCAGGCTGCAATTGGTCAGAACCTGAAAATTAGGGCCATACCATTTGTTGACGGATTGTAGTTCGATCATGCTGATTGCTTGCGACATCGGACCGCTCCTTAATGCACGTCAGTCGACATGGGGCCATAGGCCTTGCCGAACCGCTTTTCGATCCGGCGCTGGATCAGTTCCCAGGCGGTCGTCATGGCGAGGTAATAAAGGGCTGCGACCATAAAAAGCTCGAGAACCAGGAACTTTTCCTGAATGAGCACCTGCGTGCGGCGCAGAAGCTCTTCCATGGAAATGATCGAAGCGATCGACGTCGTCTTGAGCACGCCGTTGACGGAATTGCCGAGCGGCGGAATGATGATGCGGAAAGCCTGCGGCGCAACGATGTACCGCATCACCTGCGCCTCGGTCATGCCGATGGCGCGGGCCGCATTGATCTGGCCCTTTGGAACCGCGGCAATGCCCGCCCGGACGATTTCCGACAGATAGGCCGCTTCACAGAGCGACAGGCCGATCAGCGTTGATTGCAGAACCGTCAGCTTGATGCCGATCTGCGGCAGACCGGTATAGATGATGATGAGCTGCACCAGAAGCGGGGTGCCGCGAAAGATCCAGGTGTAGAAATAGGCCGGCCCGGACAGGAACCGGTATTTCGACATACGCATCACCGCAATAACGAAGCCTAGCGCGAGACCCGCCGTCATGGCGAAAACAGTGAGGCCGAGCGTCACCAGCGCGCCCTCGAACAGATAATAATTCGTCAGATATTCGAAGAAACCTTCCCAGTTCCAACCCTTCACGTCTTTCTCCAATTCATGCGGGAACGGTCGCGGCGAGAGCTTTCCCGCCGCGATGACTGTTCAGATGGATGGAACTCAGCCTTCCGGGCCGAGAACGGCGAGATCGCCCGGCGCAATGCTGACGCCATACCCGCCCATCAGCTTCTCGAGCGCGCCATCGGCCTTCATCTCCTTCAGAGCGGCAGAAACGGCGTCGGCGACGTCCTTGTTACCGAAGGAAAGCGAACCGGGTGTGGGATACATGCCGGAAAGCGCATGGGTGAATTCGCCACGATCCTGATATTGCTTGGCAACCGGATCGATCGATACCGCCGCCTGCACCTGGCCGGCGCGCAACGCCTGATAAACCGTCGCGTAATTGTCGAAGAGGTTGATCGTCATCGGCGCCAGACCGCGCTTCTTGAAGTCTTCGTTCAGTTCCTTGATCTTGCGCTCGGCATAACCGCCAATATCGGTGCTGACGGCCTTGCCGGCGAGATCATCGACCTTGGTGATGGGATCGGACGCGCCGACCGCCGTGGAAATGCTGATGGCGAGGTTTTCATAGGGGATCATGAACAGGATCTTGCGTCGCTCTGCCGTTACGAACAGGCCGGCATTGATCATGTCCCAGCGGCCACCCTGCAGGCCCGGCACCATGGTCGCATATTCGGTGCTGATATATTCCGGCTTCAGGCACAGACGCTTGGCGATCTCATAACCCAGCTCAATGCGCAGCCCTTTAAGGACACCCTGCTGATCGGCATAGGCCATGGGCGGCAGGGTCGGGCTGGTGGCCATGACGAGATGACCGGGCTTGATGAGATGATCGTCGGATATTTTCGGTGTGCAGTCCTGAGCAACAGCAGCACCGGCAAAAAGAGTGATGGCAACGCCGGCCAGGAAGGTTTTGGCGCGCACGGCTGTGCATTTCCGGGAAATCGGATTCCAGTTCATATTAAGCTCCGCTCTTTATATTATTTATTATGGCATACCATCACACCAAACGGTTTGCCCTGTCAAGAAGCGGTCGAGGATTTTTCTAAATTACTGAAAAACAAAGATAAACATAATAATCGCAACCTTGCGGCTCCCGGCAGGGCAACCACAAGGGCGGGATAATCGGAGCACCGAAAACCGTTAGTCGGCGGTTTTTTGCGCCGTCAGAACGGCTTCGGCGATGGCGCAGGCGCTTGTGACGTGATCGAGCGCCGCTTTGTAGGCAGCGTCACCGTCTCCCTTTCGGATGGCCTCAACGATCTTTTCCATCTGCGCCGGACCGTCAGTGTCGCGGCTTTTCGTCTTGATGGTCATGGAGCGCAGATGGTTGATCCGAACCGTCAGCAGATTGACGACGCCCCAGGCGACATGCCGGTCGATCTTGCTGAACAAGGTCTGGTAGAAGGACGAGGTATGTGCCAGCACGCCCGGCATATCCTTCGCGAGATAACTTTCACGGATGTGCCTGAGCGAAACCTCCAGCGCCTCGACGATGGCGGGATCACGGCGTTCGGCGCAAAGGCGCGCCGCCATTCCCTCCAGCGCACCGCGAATTTCGTAAATCTGCTTGGCCTCATCCAAATCGAGCAGCGCGACCATCGGGCCCTTATTGGGCAAATTCGCCACCAGCCCCTCGGATTCCAGATGCCGCAGGACCTCGCGCACAATGGTGCGGGAAACGCCGAGCTGGGCGCAGAGATCACGCTCCACAAGACGGTCTCCCGGGCGGAAATAACCATTCACGATGGCATCCCGCACCTTGTCGAGCGCGAGTTCCCTCAGCGTCTTCGTCGGACGCTCAACGCGAATGGCAGTTCCCTGCAAAGCACCGGTCATGGTATCACCTCGTTTGGCACATTCCGCTTCGGCTCGCCGCACGCCAAAGCAGGTTCTGGCTCTTGATATTATGGCGTACCAACTTATTTAGCCGCGCATCATCTTTATGGCAACAGCAGACCGTGCAGCAGGACAGCCTGCCGCGGCACCGGGAAACCTTATCCCATTCTTTCCGAGGCATAGGAGCCGGGACCGGGCGGAAACACCACGGTTCGGCTGCCGTTCAGGAATACCCGCCGATGGATGTGGGCGTGAATGGCGCGGGCCAGCACCTGTGCTTCCACATCGCGGCCAAGCGACACGTAATCCTCCGCACTCTGGGCGTGGGTGATGCGCACGATATCCTGCTCGATGATCGGGCCTTCATCCAGATCCGCAGTGACATAATGCGCCGTCGCGCCGATCAGCTTCACACCGCGCTGATAGGCCTGTTTATAGGGGTTGGCGCCCTTGAAGGATGGCAGGAAGGAGTGGTGGATATTGATGATCTTCCCCGACATCGCCGCGCACATCCTGTCGGAAAGCACCTGCATGTAACGGGCGAGCACGATGAGTTCCGTTCCGGTGCTTTCGACGATCTCCATGATCCGGGCTTCGGCCTGCGGCTTGTTTTCTTTCGTCACCGGAATGTGGTGGAAGGGAATGTCGTGGTTGACGACGACCTTCTGGTATTCGAAGTGGTTGGAGACCACGCCGACAATATCGATCGGCAGGGCGCCGATGCGCCAGCGATACAGCAGATCGTTGAGGCAATGGCCGAAGCGCGACACCATCAAAAGAACCTTCATCCGTTCGGACTGGTCGTGCAGCGCCACCTCCATGCCGAATTTTTCCGAGATCGGTGCAAGCCCGGTCATAAGCTCGTCGCGTTTTGCTCCCTCCTCCGAAATGAAACCCACACGCATGAAGAAGCGACCTGTGCCCAGATCATCGAACTGCGAACTGTCGATGATGTTGCAGCCCTTGTCAGCCAGAAAGCCTGAAAGGGCGGCGACGATGCCACGGGTGGACTTGCATGTTACGGTCAGGACGAAATTCGTCATCTGGCGTTCTCTCTGTCATCAATAAGGGAAAAACCCGCGCTGTTTGACGAGCGCGGGAAGAGCCGCAAGGGCGGCGGGGAAACCGGGTTCAAACGTCGAGTGTGGTCTGATGCTCCCAGGCGGTGAACTGCGAGCAATAGCTGTTCCACTCACCCTGCTTCAGCTTGAGATAAGCTTTCGAGAATTCAACGCCCAGCGCCTGCTGCAGTTCTGCATCCTTCTCATATTCGCGCAGCGCATCGAGAAGATTGAGCGGCAGCTTCGGGGCATCCGTGACCTTGTGCCCCTCGCGATACATGTCGATGTCGTGATGCGGACCGGGATCGGCCTTTGAACGGACGCCGGAGAGGCCGGCGGCGATGATGATGGCCTGCAGCAGATAGGGGTTCACAGCGCCATCCGGCAGGCGCAGTTCAAACCGCCCCGGCCCCGGTACGCGCACCATATGCGTGCGGTTATTACCGGTCCATGTCACCGTGTTTGGCGCCCAGGTAGCACCCGAAATGGTGCGCGGCGCGTTGATGCGCTTGTAGGAATTGACCGTCGGATTGGTAACCGCCGCAAGAGCCGACGCATGTTTCATGATGCCACCGAGAAAGGTCTTGCCCTTGGCGGAAAGCCCAAACGGCATCGCTTTGTCGGCAAAGGCATTGATCTTGCCGTCGAGATCCCAGACCGAAATATGGGCATGGCAGCCATTGCCGGTCAGGCCCTTGAAAGGCTTCGGCATGAAGGTGGCGCGCAGCCCGTGCTTTTCGGCGACGGATTTGACCATGAACTTGAAAAAGGAATGTTTGTCGGCGGTCTGCAGCGCGTCATCATATTCCCAGTTCATCTCGAACTGGCCATTCGCGTCCTCATGGTCATTCTGGTAGGGCTTCCAGCCCAGTTCCAGCATGTAATCGCAAATCTCGGCGATCACGTCGTAACGGCGCATCACCGCCTGCTGGTCGTAGCACGGCTTTTCCGCCGTATCGTATTCGTCGGAGATTTTCGCACCGTCAGGCGAAATAAGGAAAAATTCTGGCTCAACGCCGGTCTTGACCCGCAGCCCCGCACTTGCCGCTTCCGCGATGAGCTTTTTCAGAACCACCCGCGGCGCCTGTTCCACTGGCTGGTCTTCCATGACGCAATCGGCAGCGACCCAGGCGACATCCCTTTTCCACGGAAGCTGGATGACCGACGAGGAATCGGGCACGGCAAAAAGATCGGGATGAGCAGGCGTCAGATCGAACCACGTGGCGAAACCGGCAAAACCCGCCCCGCCCTTCTGCATATCGGCAATGGCTTCCGCGGGAACCAGCTTGGCGCGCTGGCCGCCGAAGAGATCGGTATAACTGATCATGAAATATTTGATGCCCTTTTCGGCAGCAAATTTGGAGAGGTCCAGTGTCACGTCATTCCCCTTTTTTTGGTATCAGACACTTCATTGAAAAAAGACGGGCACATCCTCCCAAATGCGCCCGTCCGTTCTTTATGGCTTAAAAGCTGCCTTTCCCCGGGAACCAGCTCGTTCCCGCCAGCGGAACCTGCGCCATTGCCGCAGCCTCCATGGTCAGCGCCACCAGATCTTCCGGCTCCAGATTGTGGAGATGGTTCTTGCCGCAGGCGCGCGCGATGGTCTGCGCCTCGAGCGTCATGACCTTCAGATAATTGGCGAGGCGGCGGCCGGCGGCAACGGGATCGAGGCGTGCTGCCAATTCCGGGTCCTGCGTGGTGATGCCAGCTGGGTCTTTGCCCTCATGCCAGTCATCATAAGCGCCGGCGGTGGTGCCGAGTTTCTGATATTCCGCTTCCCAATGCGGATCATTGTCACCCAACGCCACCAGCGCCGCCGTTCCAATCGCAACCGCATCGGCACCAAGCGCCAACGCCTTGGCGACATCAGCGCCTGAGCGAATGCCGCCGGAGACGATGAGTTGCACCTTGCGGTGCATGCCGAGATCCTGAAGCGCCTGCACGGCGGGGCGAATGCAGGCAAGCGTTGGCATGCCGACATTTTCGATGAACACATCCTGCGTGGCGGCCGTACCGCCCTGCATGCCGTCAAGAACCACCACATCGGCACCGGCCTTCACCGCCAAAGCCGTGTCGTAATAGGGCCGTGCACCACCGACCTTGATGTAGATCGGCTTTTCCCAGTCGGTGATTTCGCGCAGTTCGAGGATCTTGATTTCGAGATCATCAGGGCCGGTCCAATCGGGATGGCGGCAGGCGGAGCGCTGGTCGATACCCTTCGGCAGGTTGCGCATGTTGGCGACACGATCGGAAATCTTCTGGCCGAGCAACATGCCGCCACCGCCCGGCTTCGCGCCCTGGCCGACCACGACCTCGATGGCATCCGCACGGCGCAGGTCTTTCGGGTTCATGCCGTAACGTGAGGGCAGATACTGGTAAACCAGCGTCTGGCTATGGCCGCGCTCCTCATCCGTCATGCCGCCATCGCCCGTCGTGGTGGACGTGCCGGCGATGGTCGCGCCACGGCCGAGCGCTTCCTTGGCATTGCCCGAAAGCGCGCCGAAGCTCATGCCGGCAATGGTGATCGGTGTTTTCAGCGTAATCGGCTTCTTGGCGAAACGCGTGCCGAGCGTGACGGTCGTATCGCACTTCTCGCGGTAACCCTCGAGCGGATAACGCGAGATCGACGCGCCGAGAAACAGCAGGTCGTCGAAATGCGGCACCTTGCGCTTGGTGCCGGCGCCGCGAATGTCATAGATGCCGGTCGCCGCCGCGCGGCGGATTTCCGCCAGCGTGTGATCATCGAAGGTTGCGGATTTGCGCGGCGGGGTGAAGGGGTTGTGATAGCTCATCGGAATATCCCTCGCCTCAATACGCGTCGGCGTTGTCGATGTTGAAATTGTAGAGCGTGCGGGCCGAGCCGTAGCGCTTGAACTCACCGGGGCTGACATCGGTGACGCCGGCCTTTTCGAGGAGTTCGGCAAGCTTTTCGAGATGTTCCGGGCGCATCTCCTTTTCGATACAATCGGCACCCAGGCTCTTCACCGAACCGCGCACAAAAAGCTTCGCCTCATAAAGGGAATCGCCCAGCGCATCCCCCGCATCGCCGCAGACGACGAGATGGCCGGACTGGCCCATGAAGGCGGACATATGGCCGATATTGCCCTTCACGACGATATCGATGCCCTTCATGGAAATGCCGCAGCGGGAGGCGGCGTTGCCCCTGATGACCAGAAGCCCGCCGCGACCGGTGGCTCCGGCATATTGCGAAGCGTCACCCTCGATGACGACGGTGCCGGACATCATGTTTTCCGCAACACCCGGCCCGGCCGAACCGTGCACGGTGACGGTGCCGCCATCATTCATGCCCGCACAATAATAACCGACCGAGCCGCGTACATCGACGATCACAGGACTGTCGATGCCGACAGCTACGGCATGGTGGCCGCGCGGATTGACCACTTCGAATTCAGTGTCATTGGCTCCAGAGGAAAGGCCGTGGAGAGCACTGTTGAGTTCACGCAATGGCGTGTGGGAGAGATCAAAAACTGGCATGGATTATGACTTTCAAAACAGGCGCCGATGATGGATCTCAGGCGGCTTTTTCATGGTCCCAGAAATAGACGGTCGCCGGTTCCGGCTCCCAGACGCGGGCATTTTCGATGCCGGGCAGATTGACCAGCGCGCGATATTCCGAGCCGAAAGCGACATATTGGTCGGTCTCGGCCATGACAGCGGGCTTGCAGGCGATGGGATCACGCACCACGCCAAAGCCGGATTTGGTGCCGACGACGAAGGTGAAGAAGCCATCGAGATCATCGAGCGCACCCTCGAGCGCCTCGCCCAGATCCTTGCCCTTGGCCATCTCAGCCGTGAGATAGGCGGCGGCGACTTCCGAGTCGTTCTGGGTCTCGAACGTCATGCCCTCGCGCACCAGTTCGCGGCGCAGATTATTGTGGTTGGAAAGCGAGCCATTATGCACGAGGCACTGGTCGGCACCGGTGGAGAAGGGATGCGCGCCAAGCGTCGTCACCGCCGATTCCGTTGCCATGCGGGTATGGCCGATGCCATGGCTGCCGGCCATGGAGCGCACGTCGAAACGGGCGACGACATCTTTCGGCAGGCCGGTTTCCTTGTAGATTTCGACACTGTCGCCCGAGCCCATGACCCGCACATTTGGTCGGGTGGCCAAAAGAACCGGACGAATAACATCCAGCTTCTCGGCTGGAATATCGAGAACAGCATGGGTGCTCTTCACCGTGACCACGGCCTCAACGCCATTTTCCTTCAGCGCTTCAGCGAGGCCGGAGAAATCGGCGGCGGGATCGGCCGACTGAATCGTTACTTTCGCTCGGCCATTGGCAGCGCTGCCATAGATCGCAATCCCGGCCGAATCCGGGCCGCGATCGGTCATGGTGACGAGCATGTCCGAGAGCAGCTGACCCAGCTGCGGTTCAAGGCTTTTGTCTTTCAGGAATAGTCCAACAATGCCGCACATCGACAGGCACCTCCATTCGTTTCTGAATGAAGGGCTAACATATGGAATTCCAATTCGTCAACTATCAGGAATATTTTTTTCTTCTAAGGCAAATTCTCAATCACTGGTCACGCGCCTTTGCGGATAGGAAATGATCGACAGATAACGGGCGGGGAGCTTTACCAATTCCTCCGGCCCGTGCGGCGCATCAGCGTCGAAAAACAGGCTATCGCCTGCCTGCATGGTGAAAAGCTGCTCGCCGTGGCGATAGACCACCTCGCCCTCCAGCATGTAGAGAAACTCCATTCCCTCATGCTGGAAGGTCGGAAACACATCCGAATCCTTGGTGAGCGTGATGAGATAAGGCTCGACGGTGACGCCGCTGGTATTGTTGTCGATATGGCCGAGCAGGCTGTATTGGTGGCCGGCCCGGGTGCCCCTGCGTTCAATATTCACCCCTTGCCCCGCTTTGACGAAGGTGGCACTGCGCGGCTCCTCAAAACCGCGAAAGAACGCCGTGATCGGCACGCCCAGCGCCTTTGAAAGCGTCTGCAGCGTGGTGAGAGATGGCGAGATATTGCCGTTCTCGATCTTGGAAAGCATGCCCACGGAAACGCCTGTGGCCGATGCAAGATCGGTGACCGTAATGCCGAGTTTCTTGCGATAGGCGCGCACCTCATGGCCGATCGCCATTTCCAGATTGTTGACCCTCGGCTCGCGAACGGCATGCGGGTCCTGCGACAGGAACTGCGCCTGCTCGGTCTTGGTGGTATCCTTGGCCATCGGTTCCTCCGGCATTTTCGTGTTTTCCCTTCTTTACAGGAAAACTATTTTAATTCAGGGGAAATCTTTGTCGCATGGCATTCGGTGTTTGCCCGAAGCGGGCCTTGAAGCATGCCGAAAAATGGCCTGCACTGGAAAAACCGGTGGCGAAGGCCACTTCCGCGATGGAAAGTGGGCTTTGCTCCAGCAATCGCCGGGCGTGGTCAAGGCGAATGGCGCGGTAGGTCTCCAGAAATGTCGACTTCAGATGGCTCGCGAAAAGCCGGTCGAGATGCCGCGCGCTGGTTCCGGCCAGCTTCGCCATGGTCTGCCGGTCGAGCGGGCTTTCGATGGTCGTTTCCATTTTTTCCAGCACGGTCAGCAAGGCCGGATGGTGGGTGCCATGACGTTCCGCCGAGGAGCCACGCTGCGGCGCGCCGGGTTCGGCGACCGCCGTGTGCAGATACCAGTCGCTGACACGCCTTGCGAAATGGGCGCCCATTCTCTGCGAAATCATCGCATGCATCATGTCGAGAGGCGCAACGCCGCCGGCACAGGTAAT
Source organism: Agrobacterium sp. OT33 (assembly GCF_017313365.1). Classification (NCBI taxonomy): domain Bacteria; kingdom Pseudomonadati; phylum Pseudomonadota; class Alphaproteobacteria; order Hyphomicrobiales; family Rhizobiaceae; genus Agrobacterium; species Agrobacterium sp. OT33. The sequence goes on from NZ_JAFLMZ010000006.1 coordinate 166,649, forward strand.
GCGGTCCCCATCGATGACGAAGCGGGCCTGTCTGGGCGTGAGATGGGCAAAGGCTTCCCGGAGTACCGGCGCGTGCTCCCAGTGGATCGTGAAATCGCGATTATCCAGCAAGCCCGCCGCCGCCAGCAGGTAAGCACCGCTGGAAATGCCACCAATCCTGACGCCCTGGCGCGCCAGCCGCCGCAGCATGCCAAAAGAACCTTCCCCCACCGCCCAGTCCTGCGGCCCACCGCCGGCACAGATGAAGATCGTATGGCATCGCTCGCCCACCATGGCGAGTGACTGGCAATCGACGAGGATTCCCGACGAGCTTCTGACGGCTTCACCGCCGAAGGACAAAGGCACGACCTCATAAAGATCGGTCCCGGCAATGAGATTGGCAGCCCGCAGCGGCTCCGCCGCCGAGGCGTAGGACATCAGCGCAAAATTCGGGACGAGGACAAAACCGATATGCTGGGTATTTTTTTGCTCGATGACGGACATGTCTCTTTTTTAATTCATAATGTCCCTTTTGTGCAATCGTCTTTCGAGCCGTGTCGGTAAGCTTGTGTGATATCGTTCGAGGTACGCCAGATGCGCTATTCCGCCTTTTCCATTTTCATGAACGGCCTTCTTGGCAACAAATCATGGAAGCCCGCATGGCGGGATGTGTCACCGAAACCGCATTATGACGTCATCATCGTTGGCGGCGGCGGGCATGGGCTGGCGACGGCCTATTACCTTGCCAAGGACTTCGGCATCACCAATGTCGCGGTGCTGGAGAAAAACTATATCGGCTCCGGCAATGTTGGCCGCAACACCACCATCATCCGCTCCAATTACCTGCTGCCGGGCAACAACCCATTCTACGAGCTTTCGATGAAGCTGTGGGAAGGGCTGGAGCAGGATTTCAATTTCAACGCCATGGTTTCTCAGCGCGGCGTGCTGAACCTTTTCCATTCGGATGCGCAGCGCGATGCCTATACAAGGCGCGGCAATGCCATGCGGCTGCACGGCGTCGATGCCGAATTGCTGGATCGCGCCTCGGTCAAGGCGATGCTGCCGTTTCTCGATTTCGACAATGCCCGCTTTCCGGTTCAGGGCGGCCTGCTGCAAAAGCGCGGCGGCACGGTGCGGCATGATGCCGTTGCCTGGGGTTATGCGCGCGGTGCAGATAGCCGGGGCGTCGATATCATTCAGGGCTGCGAGGTGACGGGTATTCGCCGCGAAAATGGCATGGTCGTGGGTGTGGAGACAAGCCGCGGCTTCATCGGCTGCGGCAAGCTGGCGCTGGCGGCAGCGGGCAATTCATCGCAGGTGGCCGCCATGGCCGGGTTGAAACTGCCGATCGAAAGCCATGTGCTGCAGGCTTTTGTGTCGGAAGGGCTGAAGCCCTTCATCGATGGCGTCGTCACCTTCGGGGCGGGCCATTTTTACGTCTCGCAATCGGACAAGGGCGGCCTCGTCTTCGGCGGCGACATAGACGGTTACAACTCCTATGCCCAGCGCGGCAATCTGGCGACGGTCGAACATGTGGCGGAAGCCGGCAAGGCGATGATACCGGCGCTCTCCCGCGTCCGGGTCCTGCGCTCCTGGGGCGGCATCATGGATATGTCGATGGATGGTTCACCAATCATCGACCAAACCCCGATCGACAATCTCTATCTCAATGCCGGCTGGTGTTACGGCGGCTTCAAGGCGACGCCCGCTTCCGGTTTCTGCTTCGCCCATCTTCTGGCGCGCAGCACACCGCAGGAAACGGCAACAGCCTTCCGGCTGGACCGCTTCCGGCGCGGTTATCTCATTGATGAAAAGGGTCAGGGCGCACAGCCCAACCTTCACTAAATCTGTCGCGGGATTTCAGGCGAAAACCGCTCACACTTTTCGGCATCCCGCTATCTGGCGGATCAAGGACATCTGAAATGGCAAGTCTCGTGCCCTGCCCGCATTGCGGGCCAAGACCCAGGCAAGAATTCACCATCAAGGGCGCTGCCCTTCAGCGACCGGCGGCGGATGCCGGTGCTGAGGAATGGTTCGATTATGTCTATCTGCGTGACAATCCGCGCGGCGCCTATGAGGAATATTGGCACCACACCTCCGGCTGCCGACGCTGGCTGATCGTCGCCCGCGATACGGTCACCCATGAGATATCCGCTTGCCGGGATGCCGCCGGAGAGAAGGAAGTGACAAGCGCATGACATCCAGCCGCCTGAAGACCGGCGGTCTGATTGACCGCACCCAGCCGCTTTCCTTCACCTTCGATGGCAAGGTGATGCAGGGTTTTGCAGGCGACAGTCTCGCCTCCGCCCTGCTCGCCAATGGCCAGCAGCTCGTCGGACGCAGTTTCAAATATCACCGCCCGCGCGGCCTATTGACGGCGGGTGCCGCCGAGCCGAACGCCCTGATGACGATCGGCAGCGGCGGGCGCACGGAGCCGAACACGCGCGCCACCATGCAGGAGCTTTATGCCGGGCTTGAAGCAAAAAGCCAGAACCGCTGGCCCTCTCTCGGTTTCGATATCGGCGCATTGACCGGCCTTCTTTCGCCCTTCCTCGGTGCGGGTTTCTATTACAAGACCTTCATGTGGCCTGCCGCCTTCTGGGAAAAAATCTACGAGCCCTTCATCCGCAAGGCGGCCGGCCTCGGCAAGGCGAGCTACGCGGCAGACCCGGACGCCTATGACAAATGCTGGGCGCATTGCGACCTGCTGGTGATTGGCTCCGGCGCGGCAGGGCTTGCCGCAGCCCTTGCCGCTGGGCGCGCCGGCGCGCGCGTCATTGTTGTCGATGAACATTCCGTGGCGGGCGGCGGACTCCTTTCCGAAACCGCGACCATCGGCGACAAGAGCGCCGCGGATTTCGCGGCGCACTGCGTCGCCGAACTCGAAACCCTGCCGAATGTGACGATGCTGACGCGGACCACGGCCTTCGGCTGGTACGATGGCAATGTCTTTGGCGCGCTGGAGCGTGTGCAAAAACATGTGGCCAACCCGGAAGCCCACGTGCCGGTGGAGCGCCTGTGGCGCATCGTCGCCAAGCAAGCGCTGCTCGCCACGGGTGCGGAAGAGCGGCCACTGGTTTTCGGTGGCAATGATATTCCCGGCGTGATGATGGCCGGCGCCATGCGCAGCTATCTCAACCGTTATGCCATCAGTCCCGGCACGGCGACGGCGATTTTCACCACCAATGACAGTGGTTATGCCCTTGCCCGCGACCTGGAAGCACAGGGCGTCACTCTTGCCGCCATCATCGACAGCCGCGAGCAGGGTAATCCGGGCTACGAAGGCAAGGCGCGTGTCATCAAGGGTGGCGTCGTCTCGAATGCAAAGGGCGGCAAGGCACTTTCCGCCATAGAAATTTATGCCAATGGCCGCACGGAAAGCATGAATATCGATGCGCTCGCCATGTCGGGCGGTTTCAGCCCCATCATCCATCTCGCCTGCCATCGCGGCGGAAAACCGGTCTGGTCGGAAGACAATGCTGCCTTCCTTGCCCCCACCAATCTCAAGGGGCTCGAAATTGCCGGTGCGGTATCCGCGATCAATGGCATCGCCGCCTGCCTTGAAGACGGCGCGCGAAAGGGTGCGGCGCTTGCGCAGGATCTCGGTTTTGCAGCAACCACACCAACATTTGGCGTCGTGGAAAACGATATCGTCGCCCCGCCCGCAAAGCCGCTCTGGTCGATCCCCGGCATCAGGGCCAAAGCCTTTGTCGATTACCAGAATGATGTTCATCGCAAGGATCTCGGTCTCGCCGTCAGCGAAGGTTACGGCCATGTGGAACTGGCCAAGCGTTATACGACGAACGGCATGGCGACCGATCAGGGCAAGCTTTCCAACGTCAACGCCATCGGGCTGCTTTCCGAGGCGCGCGGCGTTTCCCCGGCAGAAGTCGGCACCACCACCTTCCGGCCTTTTTATACGCCCGTCTCCTTTGGCGCGCTCACCGGCGCTTATCATGGCCAGCATTTCCAGCCTGTGCGCAAATCGCCGCTGCATGGCTGGGCCGAGAAAAATGGAGCGATCTTCGTTGAAACCGGTCTATGGTATCGCTCCTCCTGGTTTCCCCGCAAAGGTGAAGACAGCTGGCGGGAAAGTGTCGATCGCGAGGTTCTGAACGTTCGCAAGAATGCCGGCCTCTGCGATGTATCGATGCTCGGCAAGATCGAGATTTGCGGCAAGGACGCCGCCGAATTCCTCAACCGGGTCTATTGCAATGCCTTTCTCAAGCTGCCGGTCGGCAAGGCGCGATATGGCCTGATGCTGCGTGAAGATGGCATGATCTATGATGACGGCACCACCAGCCGGCTGGAGGAGAACCGTTTCTTCATGACCACCACCACGGCCTATGCGGCGGGTGTCATGAACCATCTGGAATTCTGCGCCCAGGCACTCTGGCCGGATCTGGACGTGCGGCTTGCCTCCGTCACCGATCAATGGGCGCAGATGGCGATTGCCGGACCAAAGGCGCGCACAATTCTGCAAAGAATCGTCGATGAGGATATTTCCGACGAGGCTTTCCCGTTTCTTGCGGCCAAAGACGTCTCGCTGTTTGGCGGGGAACTGCACGGACGCCTGTTCAGGATTTCCTTCTCCGGCGAACTGGCCTACGAGCTTGCCGTTCCGGCCGGTTACGGTGAAAGCGTTGCCGATGCGCTGATGGAAGCAGGAAAGCCGGAGAGCATCATGCCCTATGGTGTCGAGGCGCTTGGCGTGCTGCGCATCGAAAAGGGCCATGTCACCCATAATGAAATAAACGGCACGGTGGTGCCCGCCGATCTCGGCTTCGGCAAAATGGTCTCCGCCACCAAGGCCGATTTCATCGGCCGGCGAATGCTGGAGCGCGAGGGGCTTTCCGCTGCCGACCGTCCGAGCCTCGTCGGCGTCGTGCCGCTGGATAAAAACCAGCCCTTCCGCACCGGTTCGCATATTCTCGAAAGGGATGCGGCGGCAACGCTGGAAAACGATCAGGGTTATGTGACCTCAAGCGCGTTTTCACCCCATCTCGGTTCCACCATCGGCCTCGCCCTCGTCAAGAATGGCCCCGCGCGGCATGGCGAGGAAGTCGTGGTCTGGAACGGTCTGCGCAATGAATTCACTGCCGCCCGCCTGTGCCATCCGGTTTTCTTCGACCCTGAGAACGAGAAGCTCCATGTCTGATTTCAAGCCCGATTTCAAATCTGGTTTCCGGCCGACGCTCCGCCCGGTGCTGGGCAAAAAGGCAGCGATCGCTTCCACCGCCATCAAGCTCTCCCCCCTGCCGGAAGGCGCGATCATCCATGTGCTGGCCGCGCCCGGCGCAGCGGATATGGAGGTCCGTCTGCGCAGCCTCGCAAAAGGCGATGTGCGGGCGGTCTCTCCCGGCCAATGGTTCATCGTCGGCGAAGAGCCGCTGTCCCACGCGGAGATGAAGGCGTTTCTTGCGGCGCTTGAGCCACAGGCAACAGGTGTGGACCAGAGCCAGGGACGTGTACGCATCCGCATCGAAGGCAGAATGGCCGAGCGGGTGCTGGCAAAAGGAACGGCGGTCGATCTTTCCATCGCCGCTTTTCCGGTGGGACGCTCCGCGACGACGCTGATCGGCCATATCGCCGCGCATCTCACCCGGCTCGACGGGCAGGTGTTCGAAGTCATTGTTTTACGCGGTTTCGCCGAAAGCCTGTGGGACGATATTGCCCGGATGAGCCTTGAATTCCAGTGATCCTATCGGCCTAGGTCCAGATGCTTTCGGGCGTCAGGATTTCAAAGGGAACGATCCGCTGTTCGACGGATGATGTGTCGCCATTCTCGACGCGCCGTAACATCACGTCGATCAATTGCTGCGGCATCCTGTCGAGGGGAAGCGGCAGCGAGGCGGTAATCAGCCCCTCATTCAGACCCTTGCGCGTTTCCGGGCCGATATCGTTGCAGACGATCTTTATGCCGCGCTGCTTTTCCATGGGCAGCTCCCGAAGTGCCCGCAAAACGCCGGATATACCACCACCATTGACATAAATCCCCTTGAGGCCGGGTTCGGAAGCGATCATGTCGCGGATGATGACATAGGCATTTTCAGGCTCTTCGAAGGTCAGCAGCGTTTCCGCCACCTGCAATTCAGGCGTGTTCTCGCGGATATAGGAGCGGAAGCTGGCATCCGAAACATCCTGACACTGATAGCGGTTGCTGCCGATCAGCGGCACGACCACCCCCTCGCCCTTTACCGTCTGGCTGAGGAACCATGCCGCAGTCCGACCGCGTTTCCAGCTGTCGGTTCCAACAAACCCCGCGCGGCTCGCCGCCGACAGATCGGATACGTAGGTTACCACGGGAACGCCCCTGCCCCGCAGCTCGTCGATCGCCTGGCTGACGAGCGGATGATCGGCCGTCACCACCGCGATTGCGCCGCAGGATTGCCCCATTTTCAGGAGATTGGCGGAAACGGCCTCCGGTGAGAGGTCGTCCTCAAACACGACATCCGGCTCGATGACGCTGTCCGGCCTCTGGCGTGCGGCGGTAACGATCCCCTCCGCCCACAACCGGTAGAGCGGACGATGGGATTGCTGCAGCAGGAACCCGAGCCTGTAATGGGGCATGGCCTCACGACGCCGGTCCTTGATGGTGCCGAGACCATAAAAACCGATCTCTTCCGCAGCCTTGAGAATCTGGTCGATCGTATCCTGACGCACAGCGGTCGAACCGTGCAGCAACCGGTTGACCGTGGAGATGCTGACACCGGCTGCCTTGGCGAGATCGGTAATGGTCGGGCGGTTCATGACACCTCACAATCGTATCATTCATGAATGACATGGAATGATACGAAATGCAACATTAAATGAAATATAAATTCCATTCTCAAGAAAATGAAAGATATAAATCATCCTGTCATTTTGGCCCATCGGGAGAATGGGCAGGGAGGAAACAATGGCATATTTCAAGAAATTTCTCATCGCGGGTGCTGCATCGCTGGTGATGGCATCCGGCGCGTTTGCGGCCAATATTGCCGTTGTCGGCGGCAAGAACGACGATGCGTTCTGGAACCTCATCAAAAAAGGTCTGGATGACGCACGCCTCGTGGTTGAGGCAAATGGCGGCAAGGTCAATTATCTGCGCCTGCAAACCTACGACAATTTTGCGCCCGATGTGGTGCAGCTGATCCAGACCGCCATCAGCCAGAAGGTCGATGGTCTCGTGATCCCGAACTGGGTGCCCGAAGGCGAGGACCCGGCGATCCGCGAAGCCATCAATGCCGGCATCAAGGTCATTCTCATGAATGCCGGTGGGCACGAAAAGGCCAAGGAACTCGGCGCGATCAACTATGTCGGCTCCGACGAATATCTGGCGGGTGTGGCCGGCGGCGAATATTTCGCCAAGCAGGGCAAAAACAACGTCATCTGTGTCAACACCGTTCCGGGCGCCGCCAATCTCGAAGCTCGATGCAAGGGTGTCCTGGACGGCATCACCAGGGCCGGCGGCACCGGCAAGCAGCTGCCGCTGCCCGCCACCAGCTTTGGCGACGCCACCGCCGTGGCCGAAGCAATCAAGGCGACGCTGCTTCAGGACGGCAAGATCGACGGCGTTCTCACCATTTCCGCCGGTGATGCGGATTCGGCCGCCATCGGCGTCATGCAGGCCGGCAAAACCGAAACGGCGCTGCTCGGCACCTTCGACCTCAACCAGTCCGGCCTCGACCGCATCAAGGACGGGACACAGGGTTTTGCAATCGACCAGCAGCCCTATCTGCAGTCACTGCTGGCGGTAACACTTCTGGCCTCGGCCATCGATTTCGGAACCGATCTGCCGACCGCACCGGTGCTGACCGGCCCCAACATCGTCGACAAATCCAACATCGAGGCCACGCTTGCCGGCGTCGCCAAGGGTGCACGCTGAGCAATGATCCATGCGCTGTCCCGATCCCGATAGCCGGGCTCGGGACACAGCGGACAGGACATCGCCGCAAAACCCGGAATCTATCGTGGAGTAACGACGTGAAAAATCTCTCTTTGGGCGACCTTTTGCGCCGCCCGGAATCAGGCGCCTTTCTCGGCCTTGTTTTCGTTCTTGTCTTCTTCGTTGTATTCGGCAGCATCGAATTCCTGAAACCGGCGGGTGCCGCAAGCTGGCTGAATGTCGCCGCCAATCTCGGCATCGTCGCCATTCCCGTCGGCCTTCTCATGATTTCCGGCGAGCTGGACATTTCCATCGGCGCGATGATCCCGGCCGGCGCGCTGACGGTCGCCATCATCACCGGTTATTACGGCATGCCGATCTGGCTCGGCATCATCGGTGCGCTTGGCCTTGGGGTGCTCGTCGGGCTGATCAACGGCTTTCTGGTGATACGGACCGTGGTGCCGTCACTGATCGTCACGCTCGGCACGCTGTTTGCGGTGCAGGGACTGATCCTCGGTTTTTCCGTGCTGCTGACCGGCACGACCAGCGTGGCGCTGAGCCCGGCGCAATCCGGCCCGATCGCAAAATTCCTGTTCGGGCAGTTCATCGGCGGCAGTTTTCAGGTCAGCATCGTCTGGTGGCTGCTGCTGACGGCGATCTATATCTTCTACGTCCATTATTCGCCCTTCGGAAACTGGATCTTCGCCATGGGCGGCGACCGCGTGAGTGCCCGCAATGCCGGCATTCCCACAGACAAGCTGACGGTCACGCTGTTCGTCCTTTCCTCCGTCAGCGCCTCCTTCGTCGGGGTCTGTCAGGCAATCCTCTTCAATGTCGCCCAGGTTTCAGCCGGCATGACCTTCATCTTCAACTCCATCATCGCAGTCGTCGTGGGCGGGGTGCTGCTAACGGGCGGTTTCGGTTCGGTGATCGGCATTTTTCTCGGCACCATCACCTTCGCCATCGTCAACCAGGGCATCTATTTCACTTCGTTTGACCGCAACTGGTCGAGCCTCATCATCGGCGTCATGCTGCTCTTGGCGGTGCTGATGAACAACACCTTCCGCGTCATGGCGCTCACCTATTCGCCGAAGAAGAAGTGAGGCTGGACGATGACCACACCCATTCTCGAACTCAGAAACGTCAACAAATCCTTCGGCCCGATCGATGTTCTGCACGATATCTCGCTAAAGGTGCGCGCCGGCGAGGTGCTCTGCCTGCTGGGCGACAATGGCGCTGGAAAATCCACACTGATCAAGACACTGGCCGGGGTTTATCAGCCCAGTTCCGGTGAGTTGCTGATGGATGGCAAGCCGGTCGATTTCGACGGGCCGCGCGATGCGCAGCGCATGGGCATTTCCACCGTGCACCAGTTTGGCGGAACCTTTCCGTTGATGAGCATTGGCCGCTCCTTCTTCATTGGTGCAGAACCCACGAAAGGCTTTTGGCCCTTCCGCATCTACGACCGCAAGAAGGCCAATGAAATCGCCGTCAAGGCGGTGCAGGAATTCGGCATCACCCGCATCGATGATGGTGACCGCCTGATCGGCGGGCTCTCCGGTGGCGAGCGGCAATCGCTCGCCATAGCCCGCGCGGTGCATTTTGGCGCACGCGTTCTGATCCTCGATGAGCCGACGGCGGCGCTGGGCGTGAAACAGGCGTCCCATGTCCTGCGCATCGTCCTTGAAGCCCGCAAGCGGGGGATCGCGGTGATCTTCATCACCCATCAGGTCACCCACGCCATCGCCGTCGGCGACCATTTCGCCGTGCTCATCCGCGGTGCGGTCGCCGCCAATTTCCGCAAGGGCGAAAAATCCCGCGAGGAGATCACCGACCTGATGGCCGGCGGTGAGGCGCTCGCCGATCTCGGGGCTGAGGTGGAAAATTACATGGCCAGCCATGACGGCCACCCGCCGCAGCCGCCATCCAGTTAGAGCATTTCCAGTAAAAACGATTCCGCTTTTACGTCCGGACAATGCGTAAAAACAAAGACATAGAGAAGGATCAAGACCGATGAAAATCGCCATCGACCCCCACATGCACCGTTTCACCAGCCTCGATGAGCTGCCCGCCAAGGTGAAGGAGCTTGGCTTCGACTGGATCGAACTCAGCCCCCGCGCCGATTTCCTCGAATGGTTCAAGGCGCCGCGCGTCTTTCCCGAGCGGATCAGGTCCTTCAAGAAGGCGCTGAAAGACGCCGATGTCGGCATCGCTGCGCTGCTGCCGATGTATCGCTGGGCCTCAAATGATGAGACCGAACGGCAGGCGGCGGTGAAACACTGGAAACGCGCCATCGAGATCGCCATCGAACTGGAGGTCGACACGATGAACTCCGAATTCGGCCGCGGCCCGCATCCCGACAAGGGTTCATGTTATTGCTGCCATACCGGCTCGATGATCGAGGCCTGCGAGGATGCCTGGTGGCGCTCGATGGAAGAACTGGTGCCGATCTTCGAACGAGAAGGCATCAACCTCAATGTCGAGCCGCATCCGGAAGACTGGTGTGAGACGCTGCAGCCGGCGCTGGACATCATCCGCACCGTCAATTCGAAGAACGTCAAATTCCTCTATTGCGCGCCGCACACCTTCTATTTCGGTGACGACACCAAGGCGATGCTGCGCGAGGCGAAGGATGTGCTCGCCCATGTGCATGTGGGCGATACCTTCAACCACAAGGCCAGTTCCGGGCTGCGCTACATTCTAAATCCGCCCGGCACGCAGGCGCGGGTGCACCAGCATCTCAATATCGGCCAGGGCGAAGTGCCGTGGGACGACTTCTTCAGCACACTTTCCGAAATCGGTTTCGACGGAATCATGACCTCCTGCGTCTTCGCCTGGGAAGACAGGGCCGATGAATCGAGCCGGTTCATGCGCAGCAAGATGCAGGACTATATCGACCTCTATTTCAAGAAATAACGCGGCAAACCGGCGCTGAAGCTGAGGCGGACCAAGCCTCCGGCCACGGCCATTGGCAACATCAAATGGAAAGACGACTGACATGATCAACGGAGAAAGACTGATTTCACGCCCGCTGCGCTGGGCCATGGTGGGCGGCGGACGCACGGGACAGGTGGGTTACAAGCACCGCACCGGCGCCTTGCGCGACGGCAACTACCAGCTCGTCGCCGGCGCATTCGACCTCGATGCCGAAAGAGGCCGTGACTTCGGCGTCAATCTCGGCGTTGCGGCGGAACGCTGCTATGCGGATTACAGGGCGCTGATTGCCGGTGAAACGGCACGCGAAGACGGTGTTGACGTCGTCTCCATCGCCACCCCCAATTTCACCCACTATGAAATCACCAAAGCCTGCCTTGAGGCCGGGCTGCATGTCATCTGCGAAAAACCGTTATTCTTCACCGTGGCGGAATGCGACGAGGTGGCGCGGCTGGCCGAACAGAAGGGCCTGATCGTCGGCGTTACCTATGGTTTTACCGGGCACCCGCTCGTCCACCAGATGGCGGCCATGGTCAAGAAGGGAATGCTGGGCGACATCCGCATCGTCGACCTGCAATATACCCACGGCTTCAACGCCGGTGACGATGTGGACGCGGGCGAGGCCGTCAAATGGCGCACCAATCCCCGCACCGCCGGCCCGACCTTCGTGCTGGGCGATATCGGCACGCACCTATATTATCTCTCGGAAGTCGTGCTGCCGCATATGAAGGTGAAACGCCTGCTCTGCGACCGCAAGGCTTTCATCCCCACCCGCGCGCCGCTGGAGGACCACGCCACCGTTCTGATGCATTACGACAATGGCGCACGCGGCCGTCTCTGGGTCTCCTCCGTCAATGCCGGTAATATGGGATCGCAGCGTTACCGCTTCGTCGGCTCCAAAGCCTCGCTCGAATGGTCAGATTCTCATCCCGACCAGCTGATCTACGAGGTTCAGAGCGAACCCGGCCGCATCCTGCATCACGGCATGCCCTATCTGGAACAGGAAAGCCTCGCCATCGACCGCATGGGCGCGCTCCATACCGAAGGTCTCGGTGACAGCTGGTCGAACATCTATCTCTGGATCGCCCAGGCTATCGACGCGGCAAATCGCGGTGACAGGGCTTTTCTGAAAACCCACCATTATCCCGGCATCACGGCCGGCACCGAAGGCGTTCGCTGGCTGGAAAACTGCGTCCGCTCGGCCGATGCCGGCGCCGCCTGGGTCGATTTCGCATAACCAGTTTGGGGGCGCGCCGGACCACTCTCCCATCCTCCTCTTCCTCAAGCGCGTCCCCATGCCTCTTCCGAAAGATGAAACGATGAAACTCGCAATTTGTACTGATGTCATGGCAAGCCTGTCCTTCACCGATATGCTCGACAAATGCGTCGCGCTCGGCGTCGAGGGCATCGAGATGACCGGCGGCGGCTGGTCCAGCGGCCCACATTTCCGCGCGGACGAACTTCTGGCGGACAGGGGGCTGCTCAAGTCCAGGCTGAAAGAAATCGAGGCCCGCGGCCTCGAAATCGCCGCGCTGAATTGCTCCGCCAATCCGCTCGATCCCGGCGACATGGGCAGGCGCCACCTGAAGGAAATGCAGGACACCGTCCGACTGGCAGGCGAAATTGGCGTGACGAAGATCGTCACAATGTCCGGCCTGCCGGAGGCAGCGCCCGGCGACACGGTGCCGAACTGGCTCGTCTACACCAAGAGCTGGCCGAACGAGATGCCGGAGCGCGACCGTTATCAATGGGAAGACCGCGCCTTCCCGCTCTGGCATGGGCTCGTGAAGCTCGCCAAGGAAGCCGGCGTCGAGAAATATGCGCTCGAGAATTTCTCGGCCATGCTCGTCTGGAACCCGGAAACCCTGTTCCGCCTGCGCAACGAGGTTGGCCCGGCGGTGGGCATGAATCTCGATCCCTCGCACCTGATGTGGATGGGTGCCGATCCCATCGCCTCTGCCCGCGCACTTGGCAGCGCGATCCATCATTGCCATGGCAAGGACACCCGCATCGAACGCGGGCTGGCGGATGTGAACGGCCTCCTGGAGCTGAAAGACGTGACTGACGTCGCCAACCGCAGCTGGAACTATGTGGCTGTCGGCGCCGGCCGCGACCTGCAATGGTGGAAAGAGTTTTTCTCCGTGGTGCGCATGGCCGGCTACAATGGCTGGGTGAGCCTGGAAATGGAGGATTTCACCATGTCCACCGAGGCAGGCATCCAGTCCTCCATCGACGCCCTGCAAGCGACCATCAGCCGCTGAGACGAGCTCCCGGGCCGCAGAATGCGGCCCGGCACCGATCGCACTACGAGGATGCCATGACCAACCCGATCACCATCACCACCGCCCCCTGCTGCTGGGGCGTCGATGACGTCAAAAACCCCCATCTGCCCCATTGGGAAAAGGTGCTGGATGAGGCGAAGGCTGCCGGTTTCGGTGGTCTGGAACTTGGCCCCTACGGCTATCTGCCGCTTGATCTCAAACGCGTTTCACAGGCGCTGGACGAGCGCGACCTGAAGATCGTTGCCGGCACGATCTTCGACGATCTGGTCTCACCTGACAACCGCGACAACCTGCTACGCCAGACCGACGATATCTGCGCGCTGATCACCCGTCTGCCGAAACCAGAAACCCATACCGGCCAACACTTTTCCGCCCCCTACCTGACGGTGATGGACTGGGGCCATGATGAGCGAGACTATGCCGCCGGCCATTCCGACCGCGCACCGCGCCTCGATGGCGACGCATGGAGCGGCATGGTCGCAAACATCCGCGCCATCGCAACGCTCGCCCGCGACAAATATGGTGTGCGCGCCACCATCCACCCCCATGCTGGCGGCTACATCGAATTTGCCGATGAGTTGCAACAGATCGGTGAGAACATTCCCGCCGATCTGGCGGGCCTCTGCCTCGATACCGGCCATATGGCCTATTCCGGCATGGACCCCGTCACCACGCTTCGCAAATATTGGGACCGTGTCGACTATATTCATTTCAAGGATATCGACGCAACGGTTTTCGAAGAGGTGATGGCAGAACGCATCCGCTTCTTCGACGCCTGCGCCAAAGGCGTCATGTGCCCCATCGGTCGCGGCTCAATCGACTATCCAGCCATCCGCAGCCTTTTGACGGAACTCGGCTATGGCGGCTATATCACCATCGAACAGGAGCGCGACCCGCGCAATGCCGGCGGCATTCTGGATGATCTAGCGGCCAGCAGGGCGTTTCTTGCTGAGTGTGAGTTCTAATATCAAACCCTAAACAGCCTTCTACGCCCATTCTTTCTTCCGGAAAACGCGATCCCCACAAGATGCTAAGATTTTTACTCACTCCCGATATTTACAACCCTCGCGATAAAATCATATGCTGCATAAATCTAGATTGAATCATCGCGGAATGAGGGAACTGCACTATGCATTTGGTAACAAAATCATACTTCAACACCTTTTGTCAGAACTTCGGTGCACCATACTCAGACAGCAAGAATTTCGAAGCATTTGCAAATTATTGCATTTTTTCAAAATATACTGGCGATAGTGTTGAAATTTCTGACCTTGTCTACGACGGCGCCGATCCGGGCATTGACGGAGCTTTTCTTTACCTTGACGACCGTGCCGTAATGTCTCTCGACGAATTAAGCGAGATATTTGAAGGTTCAAGGCGTGAGTATTCTGTGTCGGTTGTGTTTACACAGGTAAAATCATCAACCTCTTGGAGCAAGATGGAGGTGGACTCCTTTATAGCCGCCGTCGTGGATCTTCTCTCGGATGAACCTGCACAGCCACATGCACCGCATCTTGCAGAATTTCGATCGATGTTCAAAACTGTCTTCGATAACATAGGCCGAATAAAAAATGGCCTCCCTGATCTACACGTCTATTTTTTGACAGCGGCACCGGATACGGATGCTCCTGAGATAAATGCTGCATTTTCGATAGGAGAAAACTCACTAAAGAAGCTGGGCTATGCCCATGACACGCGATACGTCAAAGGTCACAGAGACTTTATTCACGATCTTTGGCTCTCTGCTGATGGACCAGTCGAAGCGCGGCTCCCAACTATCGGATACGCACCCTTTCCTGCTGCACCAAATATAAACAACGCCTATGTTGCGACAGTTCAGGCCCGAAACTTCATAGACACCGTCTTAAAAAGCGCCGACGGAACACCGAGAAAAAAACTCTTCGAAGAGAATGTTAGAGACTTCCTTGGGGTTGATGCAGACGTCAATTCTGAAATTGCCAGTACCCTTGATGAAGCAGACAAAAAGTCGCGGTTTGGCTTGATGAATAACGGAATAACGATCGTCGCGTCCAGCGTACGACCAGCAGGCCAAGAAATCTTCATACGCGATTTTCAAATCGTCAATGGCTGCCAGACTTCTAACGTTTTGATCTCGCTAGATGAAAAGGTCGATGCGAGTGTTAGCCTCATGGTGAAGCTTATTGAAGCAGATGAACCCTCTGTAATCGATGACATCGTAAGAGCAACAAACAGACAGTCAAAAGTCGAAGATGCGCAATTTATATCGACCCTTGATGTACTGAGAAAACTTGAGCAATATTTTAACGCTCGAGGTGCTTCTGAAACGAACCGCTTATATTTTGAGCGCAGAAAGGGGCAATACGCACCAGAAAATGTTGTGCCTGTTAGGGTATTTGACGTGCGAGAGACGGCGAGGTGCTACGCTGCGATCACAATGATGCGTCCGGATTTGGCAAGCCGTTATCCAAATCGATTGACAGGCGAACTGTTAAACGACGTCTTCAAGCCAGGATCACCAGAAGAAACCTACTACACCGCTTGCTTTGCTCACTATCGCCTAAAGATGCTTATTTCCAATAAGAAATTTGATGGCAGATACTCTAAGTTGCGTTGGCATTTGATGTGTGCCGCTTCAAAATATTGCTCTGAGAACTATAAAAATCTTGGTTGCAAAACAAAGAACGAGGCCATTTATAGCTTATTTTCCTCGAACGAAGGTGTCTGGTTCGATCGACTAAACGCTTTGGTCACAGCAGCCATTCCTGATCCGGACATCTCGCGGGATCTACTGAAATCACCGCCGCTAACCGCTACTATTCTTTCAAATGTGGATGCATTGCAGGAAAATGCGTCATTCGCTTAGCAGGAGGCCTCGGCGCAAAAAAACGCGGGCATTGCCGCCCCGACAGCCGCCTCCTCGAAGACTTTCTAATTGAGACGATATGGGAATCATTTGTAAATGGCGGAGAGGGTGGGACTCCCGCCTAATCGTTGAATAGCCCAGAAAACGAGGGTCTTTAAGCTGCCGAGTTGATGTAGTGTGTACCAATGCTGTGTACCGCGCTTTTAGACGCTTAGCCTACGCGACGCAACTTTGCCGCAAGCTTACATTCATAGAAATGTTGCGATTGATAGGTGCGGTCTGTATCACAGTCGCAAAGACCCATTGACGATGGGCAGATTTCGCATGCGTTGAATTGAGGATTGGATGGCAAAAGCACTTTTGAAGCGGGTTTCAGAACGTAGAACTGAGCACCTTCTAAACGATTTGCTCGTTTCTCAGGGCTGGGACCTGCGGCGTCCTCCACTCGGCAACCTGCTTCTGCAAAACGAATACAAAAATTATCCCGACCTGTCAGAGGCGTTAGCCTCTGCAAGTAAAACAGGAAAGTCCTTCGGGATACCTGAAGCTATCCTGATCGATCCGGCCACCACGCTTCCGATCGCTGTAATCGAGGCAAAACCGCGCTTTGAGCAGATAGAGCAGGCGACAGTAGAGGCACAGGGATATGCTGACGCACTCTCTTCGGCAGGAGATACTCCGCTCGCCATAGCTATATCGGGAAATTCAGAGGACGAGTTCGTTCTCCGTGTATTCAAGAAAAAAGTTCGTGGCTGGGAACCGGTTACCTATGACGGCTCGCCTATATCTTGGATTCCTAATCCATCAGACGCGGCGCGGGTACTAAACCCCACGGGCCCAAGTGAAATTAGACCAACTGTCCCTCCAATCGAAGTGCTGGCCGCAAGAGCTGATGAAATCAACCGCCTCTTGCGCGAGGCAAGAATTAAGGACGAATTCCGGCCCGCCGTTGTAGCCGCGATAATGCTCGCGCTTTGGCACTCGAAAGGGCAAATTCGCCGAGAGCCGCAGTATATCCTCCGAGACGTAAACGAGGCCTGCAGAGATGCGTTTATTAAAGCCGGCAAAGCTGACTTAGCACGTAGCCTTCGTGTTGATGAGGCAAATGAAAAGCTTCGCCTCAAGGCTCGCCGGATAGCAAAAATTCTCGAGCGCCTAAACGTTACAGTATTAACAGCTGAGCACGATTACCTCGGGCAGCTTTACGAGGCGTTCTTCAGATATACTGGCGGAAATACCATAGGTCAGTACTTCACCCCAAGACATATAGCCAGACTTATGGCTGACGTCTGTGGCGTTACCAAAAATGATGTGATCATCGATCCTGCCTGTGGAACGGGAGGTTTTCTTGTCGCATGTATGGATCGAATTTTAACTGAGCACCATCTGTCACGCCAACAGATGGTAGACATCGTGAGCAAGAATCTAATTGGCTATGAAGATGAGCCCGTTACTGCGGCGTTATGCGTAGCGAATATGATCCTTCGCGGTGATGGCTCTACGCGCGTTTATCGTGCCGATAGTCTCACAGCCGTCAGTTTCCCTCAAGATGCCACAACTGTTGCCCTCTTAAATCCTCCTTTTCCACACCGCAAAACCGATACCCCCGCTGAGGCCTTTATAGAAAGGGCTCTCGATAGCTTAGGTACTCGGGGTAAAATGGCTGCCATCATGCCGCTTAGTCTCCTCGTCAAAAAAGAGAAAGAGGGTTGGCGTGAGGGATTGCTACGTAAGAATACTCTTCTCGCAGTTTGCCAATTGCCCGACGAGCTATTTCAGCCTTTCGCGAGTGCAACCACTTGTTTCGTCGTGATGGAAAAAGGCATTCCTCATGGCAAAAACCGCAAGACGATGTTCGCACGTATTGAAGAAGACGGCTATCAACTGAAAAAAGGCACTCGTGTCGAAACGCCCTTGGCCAAGAATCAAATCCCTCTGGCGCTAGACGCAATAATCAATGGGACTGAGCGCCCAGGCTTCAGCACCGCTGTTGCAATCTCTGGAAAAATGGAATGGTCACCCGGAGCGTACATTGAAAGTAAGCCCGCAGAGGATAACGAATCCAAAATTGCAGTGGATACGCTGCTACGGAGATTGGCCTCTTTCTACACACGCTATGCTCCGGAAATACTGGCACAGCGGAATGCGATACATTCAGGCGAAATTGAGCAAGTTGATTATCGCGTTCATGTCTCGAAGGCTAAGTTGGCCAACTCCGCCTTGATATCAGGAAACGCAGATGAAATCGGAAGTCATTTCGACATACTTTACGGTTTCGGGGAAATCGAATCTCGTGATGGCATAGCCCCAGGCAGCACCCTCATAATATCGCCAACTGAGCGATACAATGGGTGCTATGGCTGGCTCGAATTTCCGAAAGTCATAAAGCCTCCATTCATAACAGTGGCTCGAACTGGGAGCATTGGTGAAGCGTTCGTACACTTAGAGCCATGCGCGCCAAACTCTGATTGCTTGATTTTACTACCGAAGACTGAACGATTTTCGTCCATCCCGGAGCTTCTTCTTGCAGCTTCGGCTATAAGACTTGAGAAATGGCGATACAGCTATGGCAGAAAGATAACACCCAGTCGAATTGCGTCCGTAAAACTTAACCACGCGAGAGACGTCACAAGCTATGTAGACGAAATATGGGTCCGATTTATCGACGTCATTAACTCTTCACTAGCGCCCTATGTCCAGAGGGATCATGGGCAAACCCCCGCGAATGCGATCGAAGCTTACTACGACAAATTGGACGTCGAGGCCATTCAGACTGATGACGACGACGAAATAGTCTCGTGGAATGAGATTTGATACCCATGGCCTTCGATATCACGATCCGAAATTCTGCGGTGAAGTCTCTTCGCCGAATTACTAAAAGTGCACAGAAGGACATCCGGGAAAAGGTTGACGCTATGAAAGCGGAAACAGTAATCGAGGATGCGATTAAAGTAGTAGAACTGAAAGATGCATTTAGGGTGAGAGTCGGAAATTACCGTATTATTTTTCGGTATGGACAGTCTCCGGGCACAATTGAGATTATTGCGATAGGGGACCGAAAGGACATCTATCGAGGCCTTTGAGCCTCGCGTAGAGCCGATGCTTAGAACGCAGTGATAAGCTATATTCGGTCTATATAGTACACTTTTCTGTTGTCCTGATCTTCGCCGGTAGGCACGCTTTGGGTATTTCTCCGAGCGCCCTCCAATGGCCTACCAGTTCGCCCGCATTGAAATTTTTGCCCGTTCCGATAAGGCGGGGCGAACCACGGATTTCATCTTTGATGAGGTCACGCGGGTTCCCTCGGCATCGGTGCATGTCCAATCCCCGAAGCCCCCGGAAGTCGTGTACGGCCTCGACGTGGACGTGCTGCGCACGCTGCATGACGAACGGGCCGCGGCGGCCAAGACGCCCCGGACGGACAAGAACGGCAAGACGACGTTTAAGGCGATCCGCAAGGCGCAGAACACCCTGGCAGCCGTCGTATTTAGCCACCCCGCGACGATGGAGGAATACCGCGCCAGCGCCGACGTCCGCCGCGACGTCCAGAAATGGGAGCGGGCCTCGATCGACTGGCTTCGGGAACAGTACGGGGATCGGCTGGTGTCCGTCGTGCGGCACACTGACGAAAGCCACCCGCACGTACACGCCTATCTGCTTCCCGACGATACGGAGATGCGGGCTGGGCGGTTGCACCCCGGCTATGCCGCGAAGAACACTGTTATCGACGGCGGGATGCTTCCAGGCGAAAACAAGAAGGCTCTCGATAAGCGGGCGAACCGCGCATACATCGGGGGCCTGCGGGCGTGGTTGGACGATTACCACCAGCGGATTGCCGTTCCTGCCGGCTTGACCCGCCTCGGTGCCGGGAAGCGTCGCCTGACGCGTGCGCAATGGCATCAGGAGAAGGCGCAGGCGGCGGCACTCAAGCAGGCCGTAGAGCGGGCTGCCGTCGTAGAAGCGAAGGGTCGCGCCTACATCGAGAACACGAAACGTAAGGCGGCGGCGATCAAGGCGGACGCCGCAAAGGTGAAGGCTTCGGCGGATCGCCTGAAAGGCGTCGGCGGGGCCGTCCGTGCTGTCCTCGACGGAGCGCGGGAGTCCTCTCTACGTGAGAGTGTCCGTCAGGAATATGCCGCCGAGATCATTGCCGCGAAGGCTGCCGTGGAAAAGGCCAGAGCCGCCGCCGGTAGAGAGCGAAACTCACGTCGTGAGTTTGAGCGAAAGGCTTCCGATGCAAGTTACGCATTGCGCCAACAGCGGCAACGTCTCCTCGCTGCGCAGCAGGAAATCCGGACTTTATCCAAGGCACTCGCCGCCGCGCTGGATGAGCCGGCACCGACACCAGCACCGGGAGGGATGACGCCATGAAGGACGTCGGCGAAGAGATTTTTTGGCAGAACGCCCGTGCGGTCACACGCGATATCGGAATGTCCCACCTCGACCCGGCACATGGGGCGGCGGTGGAAATCGTGCGGTGGTGCTTACGACACCGAGGACGTCCGACACACCACCGGCAGACCTTTTTAGAGGCGGAGTCTCCACCACTTCTCGCCTACCTCGAAACGCTGGCGACGTCAGGGGACGCGGCAGGCTGGCGGTCGCTGGAACAGCGTATCCGGTTGCATGCAGAACTCCCGCGGGACGGCGACATGCAACCGTGTCGCCGGCCATGGTTGGCCGCGATCTGGCACACGCTCCCCGAACTCGCGGGGATCGGCCAGACGATCCTTGACGGCGCGGACGAACCCAGGAGCGTGGCGGATTTCGAAGTCGTGCCCGCGCCGACCGATACCGACGCGAAGGCCAGCGACGGCGGAGACGACAAGGGCAGCGCGGGCAAGGCCGGATCGGCAGGAACTACGGCGAAGCCGAAACTGTCGCCGCGGCTGGTCCTATCGGTCGTCGCTGTGGTGCCGACCGAGGCCGAGATGAAGGCCCTCGATCTCGGCGACGACGCCGACGCGAAGAACGATACCACGCCTGACGGTCCAGAGGGGCCGACAGGTCCCAAACCAGGAGGCTCGAAATGATCGACTACATAGCAAGTTTGTTTCAGGAACCTCCTGACTCGAATCTAGCTTGGCAGCTTGTCAAGGCGGTCTTGCCGACGGACACGACGTCACCATGGGGGCAGACGTTGCAGGTATTCACGTCGGCGCTCTTCGGGTTCTGTTCCGTGATTCTCGGCTACGGTGTCATTTCTGGGCTCGTGCAGTCAGCGTATACCGGGAAAACGCTCGGTGACCGCTGGCATCAGATATGGACGCCGTTGAGGGTGATCGTCGGTTTGGGACTCCTGATTCCGACGCCGTCGACGGGGTACTCGCCAGCGCACTACCTGCTGCGCGACGTCGTTGCGCGCGGCGGTATAAATCTGGCTGATGCGTCATGGGGGGTCTTCGTCAAAACCGTGGCCTCGGGGGAGACGACAATCCGCCCGGTTTCGTCCTCGGGATCGACGGTCGCCATGGCGGTCCTGCAACACGAAATATGCGCTGCCGTCTACAATCAAGCGGGTTCCCTGTGGGGCTGGCAAGCACCGTTGCCCGAACCGGCCGGCGACGTTGCAGGCCTCGGTATCCCTGGTTACGAGAAGAAGGTCGTATGGAGTTACGGGCCAACCTGCGGGCATTTCTCGTATACGGTCCCCGACAACCGGGAGGGCTTCTCGAACGCACGGCGTGAGGCCGTCAAGGAAATCATTTCCGCCTACAGGACCGAAGCTCAACGTTACGCGACGCTGGCCGCCGAGACTTCGGGGCTCTCGTCCGCCGACGCCATGACGCGGGCGCTTGGCAGCAAGGGCCTGTCCCTGACGATCGTGCAGGATATCCGCGCCCGTGGGGCAGCGTTAGACGCGAAGATTTCCGAAGCGGCCAAGACGGAGGCGATGACGGTCGAAAAGGAGTCGCGGTCGAAGTTGGTCGAGAACGCGAAGCTGGAAGGCTTTCTAAGTGCGGGCACGTACTTCCGCGCGCTGAGCCAGATCAGCGAGTTGACGACGGCGCTTTCGAACGAGACCTTGGAAGACGTCGCACCGCGGACGGATGGGGATTTCGGGCTGGCGCTGGATCGGGCCTTCGCCGTCCTTCGCCTCCAGGTATCCGGAGAGGCCGACAGAGTGTCCCTGTCCGCCAACGATTTTGCCGCGGCGGGGGATGAAAGCTCTAACTTCCTCGTGAAGCGCCTTGCACCGATCTCCCGTAGCCTGGCCGAGTGGGGCGCTTCGCCATCGGCGAAGTCCGGTGACGCCATGTCGAACATGATCTCTTCCGGACACGCTATGATCTCCATCGCGTGGACGGCGCTGGCGGCGGGTGCAACGCTCATGGTGACATCCTCGAACTGGTTTTCATCGGCTCTCGGCGCTGGCGGTGCTGCGTCCTACCTCTTGGATTGGGGAAATTGGGTCGTCGGCGGGCTGTTCTTCATAGGTACTGTAAGGGCCTACCTGATACCCGTCTTGCCGTTCATCTTCATCATGGTCTCCGGGATTGCCCTGGTCGCGGCATTGCTGGAAGCCATGATCGCGCTGCCGCTCTGGTGCCTGAAATGGATGCGAATGGATAACGGACAGGACTTCGCCGGCGAAAGCGTCCGCATGGGCCTGCTGATGACCGTCAACATTTTCTTACGTCCGTCGCTCGCCATCCTGGCGTATTGCGGCAGCTACCCGGTGTTCAATGTCGTGCTGCGTACAATGGATTCGATGTGGGCCACGGCGTTCCTCGGACAGACCGGCGGAGCGATCGTCGGCCTCATCGGGTTCTTGGTGATGTCCATCATCCAGCTTTACCTAACCTGGTACCTGAGCTTCAAGCTCTTCGGCCAAAGCTGGGCGCTGCCTGACGGCGTCCTGAGGTGGCTGGGGCTTCCGGGGACGGCCGGCGAGTCGAGCCTCGCGGCGGGTGCTGTCGGCGGAATGTTCGCGGTTGCCACACGCGGACAATTGCCGAAGACTGGTCTTCCAGGGCTTTCGAAAAAGGGAGGGGAATCGAAATGAACAACCGAAGGAAACTGACGCTGGCGGTGGGTGTGGGGACTATCGCGATTGAGCTCGCCTTATTTGCCCCCCTGTTGTTCCTGTTTGTCGAGGGACTGCCGCTCATTGAGGCGTTCGCACAGAAAATGGCCCAGGGCGGCGTCGGTATCGGTGAGAAAAGCATGCTCTTCGTATCGGTCCTGGCGACACTGTTGCTGTTTCTCGGGGTTGGTCACAAAGCTTCGGACTATCTCCGTTCGCGTATGTGCTGGGCACTGGTCCGCCATTTCCACGGGAAGGGCTGACGTCATGAAAAAGCTACTTCTCTGGACGGCTGGCGGGCTTGGTCTGGCGACGATCAGCGGGCTCGCTGGACTCGCGCATCTGTCGGCATCGATCGTAACTTTGACGGCGTTCTGCGCCGTGCCGGCTCTCCTTGTTTTGGCGCTCGAAGCCCTGTCTCGCAGAGGGGTAGCGCGATGAGATGCGTAGCAATTGCCGTCATCCTAGCGGCAATCTCGACGGGGAGCGTCAGCGCCGAAACCTTCCGGTTTCCCGCTGCGGCACGGGCGGCTTATGGTGTCCCGCAGGTCGACATTGCCATGTCCATCTACATCTACATGCACCCCGATTGCGCGGGCCGCTGGTCCGTCGATTACCCGGCGGGCTTCACTTTTCGGCGCGGGGGACCGAACGGGGGGAACCTCTACGGCAATCCCGGCAGGGGTTCGTATGACGTCGCCATAAAAACAGACGCCTGCCCGTCGCGGAATTCTGATTACGTCGATCCGCCGCGCACGACTTGGCACAAAGTTGTCGTTTACTGAGAGGTTCCATGAAAACGATCCTGACTATCCTTTTCCTCGCTCTGGCGACCCTACCGGCTAACGCCGGTTCTATCCTCGACGCCATGGAGCCACCCGCCGACGCGCTACGCGTGGAGTTCACCAGTCCCGACACTTCGCCAACCGAACGCCTCAAGGCAGGCCAGCCGTTGACCGTGGGCGTCGTCGTCACCAGGTCGACGGGGGCCGTGGAGGTCATGCCGACAGCAAAACCTGATTGGATGACCTACGACGCTGCCGCTCGCCAGTTCTCAGGGGTTCCCGTACAGGGTGAGCATGAGCTCGCCGTGCGGGTGACTGATGCCGGAACGGGGCAGTCCGCTACAGGCATTCTGTCCTTCAATGTCGAGTCGAGGTGAGCGGATGGAAGCCAGAGAGTTCACGGACGGCGAACTTGAGTTCGTTATTGACTCCCTGACGGGAGCGATATTGACGTTAGAAGGGAGACCGCGCGCACGCCAAAACAGTAGGCGGGTATCGCCTCCGGATGAGTTCGACTTCAGCAGCTACACACCAGAAAGCCCGACCTTGCTCGGATTTCGTGACGAAGACCCCCGCATTGACGAACAACTGACCTATGCCCGCAACGTCCTCGATCGGCTCTTGAGCGAACGGGATCGCCGCCGCGCCGTGACCGTCCAGCGCATATGCGAATGGGCGGAATACGGCCTACCCAGAGTCTCGCAGTGAGATAAGCGCCTACTACGGGCGCGCAGGCGAGGCCGTACAGCACCTTTCCTAGTTTCGACGATGCAAACCCCATCCCGAAACCGTCATCTGTGCGGTTGGCCTCCGCGAGATGTCTCATGCTCCATTGGAGGAGAGGGACGCCAGCTTGTCCCTGACCTGTTCGAGGTCATAGCCCTTGTCGAGAAGAACCAGTGTGGCGACGGATCGCACCAGTTCCACGGCGTCCCGAGTTCGGGCGTCCACGTCGCAGTCCGGCGCGAGCTTTCCGATGTAGACGCGCATCATCCGCTCCAGGCCGCCGCCTTCGACGGCTGCCAGATAGGCGTCTGCGATGGTGCGGGCATCGGGGCGGCGGATGGCTTTCGCCTTCCGCCGGTTCTTCGCCGCATACGCTGCCTGACGCTTCTTGTGGTCCAGTGCGATGTCCGCCATCGTCTCCTCACCGCCGCATGATGGCGAGGGCAACGGCGGTCGCGTTGTCGCCATGGGTATTGTCCAGTCCCTTCCAGGCCGTTCCTTCGGTCAACGCGTCGGCCTGACGCGAGAAGTCGGCGGCGTGAAGCATGGCGGCCAGTACAGAGAGTTCGCCCGTTGAAAGGACGCCGGCGATTTCCTTGGCCCTTGTGACCAGATGGCCGACGTCCTTGTCGTTCGCCGCCCGGAACCGGCTGCCATAGTCGTCCCAACTGCCGCACCGGCTGACGTCGAAACCGAGCTTGTGGGCGATGTCCTCGACGGGATCGAGGGTTTTCCAAGTGTTGAAATCCATTCTGTTACCTCATGTTTTCGATCTATGTTTATGGTCTCACGGCGTGAGATCGGCGGCAAATAAAAAATCACGCCGTGAGATATTTTCAGGCAGCACGGATGAATGCGCGGCGGCCGGCGACCTCGGCAGCGCGACGAGCCTCGTCGGCGCTGGCGGCGGTGTCGGAGGCGATTGAGTCGCAGCCGTCAACAATCTCCCAAGAGAATGTCCCATCGTCGCAATACGTCACAACAAGATCGAGTACACGACCGTCACACGCCAGTCCGGCGGCTTCACCGCACACGTTGGCGTCAGGTTTCCAGCCCATGAAATACAAGTCCATTTCAATTCTCCTGTTTACGGTTGAGAAGCTTGTGGCCGAGCTTGGCGGTCAGGGTGACCGGCAGCAGGAGCCAGAGGATGATGTTCGTCACCTCGGCGGCCTCGGGGGCCTTGGTGGCGATGACGTAGAGGATGGCAAAGGCTGCGACGGCGATCGGGAAGCCGAGGAGGCGGAGTGCGAGCATTTGTGTGTCCTCTCGTGTTTCAGGCTGTGGCTTGTTCGAGGCGTCGGAAAGCCTGAATGCCATCACGTTGAAATTCGTGCTTCATGTCGTCGGCAGCGCCTGGGATGCGGGAACGCCGGACAAGGTGGCGAGCGGAGGTCTTGGGATCGAGCCGGTAGAGCGAGGCAAGGTAACATATGAGGCCGCCGAGACTATCGCGATGATTAACCTCTTCGATCTGAATAGCGAAGGTTAAGCCCGGAATGGTTGTTGTTTTGACCTGCATCGGAGCGCCTTTTACCTCTGTTTTCACTACCCTTTCTTTTTATCACAGCGTGAGAATCGAGCCCAGGGAATAACGCGGCATGGTTGAGTTGTGCCGGAGGAGCGGTTAACGGGATCGGTAGGATTTTAGGGATTCTGAGATGAAAGCCGTGCTCCCTGTTCGATCCTGCCGGAGGCGAGGTCGAACCCGCGCGCAGCGCGGTCTTCTGATGCTCCCCGTCCCGATGCCTCCAAGACGGCCGGTGCTCGCAGCGGCAGTCACCCCGCAGGGGCCGCAACGCAGTGAAGGACGCCTTTGCGTTGACAGAGCGAGAACGCTGGCAGGCTCGGCGGTGAGGGTGGGGAAGTGGATTCAGGGGCATCTTGACCCATCTGAACGGCCAAACGTGCTGTACGAGGCTCTATGCGCGCTCGTACAGCACGTTTGACATCAAAATGGACCCGTGGGCCATTCAAATGCGGGAACCGTATGTGATGTGAGAATGAGCGCATTGGAGCGACAAGCATAGCGTTCCCCGATATCGGGGATGACGTGGTAATTCGCGCATGCCGAGACCGGAAGCAAGGGTAGCCGCAGGAGCGCCAGCATGGCGACCCGGAACGGGTGGCGCGGGACCGACTGCCCCCGGCGAGGTATTCCGTTCAGGCAACCGCCTTGTAGAGTTCGACCGGTTCGAGCGGACGGGCCGCGGGGAACACCGCGGCGGCTTCCGCAATCACGCGGGTGATGCGACCCCTCGAACCGTGACGATCGGCGAGACGTCGGAGACGGTCGAGCGCATAAGCCTTGGCGAATGCGGTATCCCTGTCGGCGCGATCCGCCTCGCGCCGCTCAGCCTGACGGGCGAAGGAACGTTCTGCCCGGAGCCGTTGATATTCGGATTCGAGCGGCGCGGCATCCCGCTCGGTGGCTTCCACGGCTGCGTCAAATCCTTCCTCGCCGCCGAACTCGACGCGTGACAGGAAGGTGGCTGCGAGACCGTGGCGCATCCAGACGCGCCACATGGGCGCTTCCACACGGCCGACGACTTCGTCGGTATCGTGCAACACCTGCTCGCCACCTTCGCCGTCGCCGGCCAGCGAGGGAATGTCGAGCTTTTTGGCGAGCGCGGCGGAGACGACGCAAGAGCGCGTTCCGGGCATGGTTTCCATGTATTCCCGCCAGCGGGCGAACATCGCGGTGTCGCCGTCCGCCGCGGCTATGGCGATATCCCACGGTGTCAGCGACGTCTCGGCCTTGGTCTGGTCCTTATGGCCTCCAGCGATCTCCCACGCCATGCTGCCCTTGGCTGTATAATCGCTTGCGTCGGCGGCGTCCCGCGCAACCCGGACATGCCAGCCGTGCCGATCCGAAACCTTGCCACCTCTGGCGCGGACTTGCTCAGCGTAGGCCCTGGCGATCCAAGCGCCAGCCGCTTCTGCACGCTCGTAGGCGTCGGGAAACTCGTAGAACTCGGCACCCTCGCCGTCGGGGCCGTCCACCATGACGGAGAGGTGTTGATGATAGTGCCAGCCGTTCGCCACGCTATACGTCACTTCCTGACCGACGACGACGCCGAGAATACCATAGTCCCTGACCGCCTTCGTCCAGGCGCGGCCCTTGCGGGCGGTGCTGGAGGCGGACGCTACGAGGCCCTTGATATCGGCAAGCGACATGTCGAGCGAGTGGGATGCGGTAAGGACCACGAGAGCCGCGCGACCTCCGCGCTTGAACGTGGCATCGGCAGCAGCCTGAACACGTTCGGCTCGGTCGTGAGCTTTCTTCGTGGCACAGACGGGGCAGAGCCACGGCGAGCCACATCGGAAGATGCCGGAAACGCCGGCGCGTATCTCGCCCGTCTCGGTCGTGGTGCGGAGGTGGATATTGACGCTGGTGGCGTCGTGTCCGGGCATACCGCAGCCGACGACGGCGGGACCGCGAGCACCTTCCTCTGCGGGTCGGCAGAGCCGTTGGATTTTGGATAATAGGCTCCATCGTTTTACCGTGGATGATCCAGGGAGAGAGGCTTGGGCAACCTGGTGGGGGAGCGTAGAAACTCCGTTCCCGCGATGCGGAACCGTAGCTCCTCCACTCCCAAGGCGGCCCTTTTTGGGCCTTACCTGCGCGCCTTCGGCTTGCTCATCGCCTTCGGCGATACGGGCGCGGGCGCGCGCCACCGAGGCAGCAATCATGTCCTGAACAAGCTGGGAGGGCTGCGAGACGGCGGCACCTACACGCGCATCGTCTTCATAAGGATCGAACGTAAAGCCCTTGTCAGCGAAGAGCTTGTCAACAAATTTGAGTCTGAGGGTCGGGGGTGACGTCGGCTTGGCTGGGTTATGTCCCAGCCCGGCGGTCACTCAGCCGTCAACGGCGGCTTTACAACAATTTCAAGATCGTTCATCATTATCGAACATTCCTTGAGAAAACCGCCGGAGGGTTGCGAGCCCGTTGATGGCGGTTTTTTCATGGTCGGTCGATACTGCGCATCGGTCAAGCGCCGATGGATCGCGCCGACGCTGTTACAGACGTCACGTACAATTACATGACGCTTTCCATCCCCCACCCCGCCCAAGGGCGGTGCTGCGGCCCTCCCCCAGGGAAGGGCCTCACGCCCCTCGCGGGGCGACTGGGTCTCATCGCCGTCGCGCAAGCGCTCGGGCGATGCAGGTTATTTAATCTCAAATCTCGGGAACTTCGCTATTTCGTGCGCCAATACGTGAGGTTTGAAGCCGCCGTATGCTTCCCCTTCGGTCGCGGGGATATGGCCTTGCATGTAGTCACGTGCGCCAACATCCATGTAAACGCCACGGGCCTCAGTCTTGAAAAAATGACGCCACGCGTGGTTTGGCCTTATCCTATCGTCATTTACGCCGAGTTTCCTGACCCAATCGGCCAGCCGCTCACCGACCTTGTTGTACTGCGGGTTACCTTCTGTGCCGCCACGATGTCGAGAAGGGTCGTAAAACAACGGGCCTTTCCGTCTCGCCTTAACAAAGTCCAAGAATCCCTGGTCAACGAGGTGCGAGTGGATGGCGACAAATCGTGGATTCCGGTTCTTTGTCGATCCAGCCTCGGGCGTGATCCAGATCAGGGAGTGCCCGTCGTGAACTTGGATATCTTCTTTGCGTAGCTGCGCGATCTCGCCCACCCGTGCTCCTGTGTAAGCACATAACCAAGGAACCCACCGGTACGCTGCTTTCATCTCGGATGAACACCTTGCGGGTGGCATAGCAAGCGATCCTTTCAAGATCGTCATTGCTTCATCGATTGTAAACCACTTCTGGCGCGTTGTCGTCTTATGTGGTACCGCGACCGTTATTCCCTCAAGCGGGTTGATCTGTATACGCCTGTTTCCTTTTGCCCATGTGCATGTTGCGCGAAGGCATGCCAAATGACCGTCTCTAATTGAAACGGCGCTCAGACCTTTTTTGAGGAGGCTGTCTTTCCAGTCAACGACCCAGTCGGCGGTCAAATCGCGAATATCTGGCACCTCTAGCGCCACTTTTGCGATAATCCCCCTCCACTTCTTATAGGTGGCCGCAGCCTGTTGTTTTTCGGCGAAGAAATCCTCGAAAACCTGGAGCAGGCCGTATTTTCCAGAATCCTCATGACCGTTTTCCTTTGGAGCCTTCTTTGGCGCGAGTTCAAGTTGGGGAAAACGATCGGCATCAGGATCGGGACGGTAGTCTCCGTTTGAGAGCTTCAGCAGATGTTCCTTTGCTTGCATGACGGCATGGGCGACGGCGTTGCGGAGGAGTGTCATGCTCAGGTCGTCGACACGATAGCCGTGACGATTAAGATAGTCATTGATCGCTCGGTCATTGCGGCGAACCTTGTATGTTTCCATGACTCTCTCGAAAAGCGCGTCATCCTTAGTCAATTGGAAGACCTTCACTTTCTCCGGGCGAAGATGCAGATGATCTGCAATCAGCGATGCCTCTCGAAGGTGAGGTGCTCCTGGATCATCCTCATTTTCGGCAATCATCGCTCGATAGATTTCCCCGGACATGGCGACCGCTTGCTTCTGGGAAAGGGAAATTTGGCCGGCAGATAGCTGCCGCCATCGTGCTTCGGTTTCCGCGAGTATCCGGGCATGCACAATCTTGGCTTCTTGGGGATCGCGTGTGCCGAGGCTGACCTTTTCCTCTCTCTTTCCTATAAGAGGAACCAGATGCTCAGGAACGCGCTTTCGGAATTGATAGATACCTGTGGTGGGGTGCTTCGTGGGACGTGACATTTTCAGGACCATGTGGACCGCCTTTGTGTACCAAAGCGACGGTTACAAATCCCTTAAAACTCAATGTCTTGAGCGTTTCCAATAGCTTCTGTGATTTATGGCGGAGAGGGTGGGATTCGAACCCACGATACCCTTGCAGGTATGCCGCATTTCGAGTGCGGTGCATTCGACCACTCTGCCACCTCTCCGCATGCGCGAACGCTTGCGTTGCGCGCTCCTCTTAAACATCAATGGTCGGGCTGACAAGGGGAATTTCGTGTTTGTGTCACAAATTATTCGTCATGGAGGAGGCCGGGGAAGCACTGTGGAGTTTCGCTGTTTTCACCGCTTGTTTTTGACGTGGCGCGCACAGTGTTTTCCATGCGCCCCACATTCGGCGCCGGCATCACAGCCGCTGATAACGCCGCAGGATTTCCAGGATGCGGCCGTCCTGTTCCGGATCCGGCAGAAGGGCCGGCTGGCGGCTGGCGCCGACGGAGGGGTCCTGCAGATAGAGCGAGCGCTTGACCATGGCCGGCGCAAAACCGAGCGCATAGAGATCGGTACGGAAGGCCGCGTAGATCGCCTGCTGGCGTTCGGCCTCAGCGGTGTTACCGGTATTAAAAGCGCTGAGAATGCCGGCGAGCACATCCGGCAGGGCGTTGCCGAGGCCGGAGATGCAGCCGGCGGCGCCATTCTGCAACGACCAGAGAACGAGATGGTCCGGGCCGGAATAGACTTCGAAACCGGGCACCTCCCTTGCCACCTGAAGATAGGCCTCGAGCGTCTGCTGGGCACCGCCGGAATCCTTGATGCCGGCGATGTTGCCATGGGTCGCAAGTTTGCGCGCGGTTTCCGGTTCTATGTGGTTCTGGGTGCGGGCGGGAATGTCGTAGAGATAGACCGGTGTTTCGACAGCATCGGCCACCGTCGAGAAATGGCGGATCAGGCCATCCTGTGTGCAGGCGATGAAGAAGGGCGTGATGACGGCAATGCCGTCGACGCCGATACGGTCGAAGGCTTTGGCAAGCTGTATGGTCTCGAACGTGGCGGGCATGCCGGCATTGACGATGACTCTGGCGCGGCCCGCCACCTCGTCCACCACCTCTTCGGTCAGGCGGATTTTTTCCTCATGCGTCAGGGCGGTGAAATCACCATTGGTGCCGGCGCACATGATGTTGTTGCCGGCAGCCACCTGGCGGCGCACCTGCGCGCGGGTCGCCTCGTAATTGATGGTTTCGTCCTCGTTGAAACAGGTGACGAGCGCGACGAAGGCTTGTTTGCTCATGAAAGAACTCCGCTTGAATTTCCGATGGCGTGACCGGCGGCAGCCGGATGACGCTGGGATTGCATGTCGGGGTCGGAATCGAGGCTGGCGGCGAGCAGCGCACGGGTATAGGCTTCGCGCGGCGCCTCGAAAACCTGTCGCACCGTGCCGAACTCCACCACCTCTCCCCGCTGCATGACCATGACGTGATCGGCAAAATCCCGTACCACCGGCAGGTCATGGGCAATGAAGATGAAGGAGAGGCCCATGTCGCGGCGCAGCCTGTCGAGAAGCGTAATGACCTGCGCCTGAACCGAAACATCGAGCGCCGAGACCGCCTCATCACAGATGATGAGCTTCGGCTCCAGCGCCAGCGCACGGGCAATGGCGATCCTCTGGCGCTGGCCGCCGGAAAACTGGTGCGGATAACGGCGCATATGTTCCGGCGAAAGGCCGACCTGCTGTAGCAGCTCCGCGACGCGCTCCCGCCATTTTGCCTTAGGCAATATGTCCGGATGGATCACCCAGGCTTCAGAGATCAGCTGGAACACGGTCATGCGGGGATTGAGCGACTGGGTGGGATCCTGAAACACCATCTGCAGATCGCGCCTCAGAGCAAACAGTTCCGCTGGCGACAGCCTGAACAGATCCTGTCCTTTCCAGACGGCGCTGCCCGCATCCGGCTCGTCGAGCCGTAGCAGAATGCGTGCCAGCGTCGACTTGCCGGAACCGCTTTCGCCGACGACGGCGATGGTTTCGCCGGGCATAAGGTCAAAGGAAACGCCCTTCAGCGCTTCGAATGCACCATAACGCTTGCGCACGTCACGGACACTGAGCAGCGGTTCGCCCGCCGCTTTCGGCTCGTGCATGTCGCCGCGCCCGGGCGCGGCATTGATGAGCTTGCGGGTATAGGGATGCTGCGGATTGCGATAAACTTCGCGCACGGTGCCAGCCTCCACCAGCACGCCTTTTTCCATCACCACCACCCGGTCGGCGATTTCGGCGACGACACCGAGATCGTGGGTAATGATGAGTACGGCCATGCCGGTTTCACGCTGCAATTCCTTGAGCAGCGAAAGCACCTCGGCCTGCACCGTCACGTCAAGCGCGGTGGTCGGTTCATCGGCAATCAGAAGATCGGGCCGCAACGCCAGTGCCATGGCGATCATCACACGCTGGCGCTGACCACCCGAAAATTCATGCGGATATTTCGAAAGCGACCGGTCGGGATCGGGAATGCCGACACGGGCCATGAGCCGCCTTGCCTCCGCGTCTGCTTCCGCCTTGCCCATGCCATGGGTCGTCATCGCCTCGCGGATCTGCCAGCCGACGGTATAGACCGGATTGAGATGGCTGAGCGGGTCCTGAAAGATCATGGCGATACGGCGGCCGTTGATCTCGCGGCGCGCCTCGTCCGGCATGGTCAGCAGGTCTTTGCCGTCGAGCAATATCCGGCCGCCGCTGATACGGCCGGGCGGCATATCGATGAGGTTCATGATGGCCGAGGACGACACCGACTTGCCCGAGCCGCTTTCGCCAAGGATCGCCAGCGTTTCACCACGGTCGATATGATAGGAAACGTCCTTCACCGCATGGACGACACCGCTTGCGGTGTGAAACTCCACGGAAAGGTTGCGCACGTCGAGAAGATGGTCAGCCATGCTTGCGGCCCTTCATTTCCAGCCGCCAGCGCTGCACGGGATCAAGCGCGATGCGCAGCCAGTTGGACAGCAGGTTGAGCGAGAGGGTGGTGAGAATGATGGCAAGCCCCGGCCAGAAAGACAGCCACCAGGCATTGGTGAGATATTGCCGTCCCTGCGAAATCATCAAGCCCCAGGTGATTTCAGGCGGCTGAATGCCGATACCGAGGAAGGACAGCGCGCTTTCCGCCAGCATCACATAGGCGAAATCGAGCGTTGCAAGCGTCGTCAGCGTTGGCAGCACCACAGGCAGGATGTGGCGGAACAGGATGCGTTTGCCCGATGCGCCCATGACGCGCGCCGCCTGCACGAACATGCGTTCGCGCACTTCCAGCACTTCCGCCCGGGTGGTGCGGATGTAAACCGGGATGCGGGTGATGGCGAGTACCAGCATCAGGTTGAGGATGGAGGAACCGAGCAGATAAAGCACGATGACCGCGATCAGCAGCGACGGGAAGGACATGATCACATCGGCAAGCCGCATGATGATCTGGCCGACACGGTTGGAGGAAAAACCGGCGATCAGGCCAAGCACCGTGCCGGTGATGGCGGAGAGGAGGACGGCGCCGGCGGCGATCATCAGCGTATTTTGCGTGGCGGCGACGATGCGTGCGAGAAGTGAGCGGCCGAGCGCATCCGCCCCCAGCCAGAAATACCATTCGCGCTGCCAGTCGAACGGGGCAAGGTTGCGCCCGCGCAGGTTCTGTTTCGTCGCGAGATCGCCGAGCCAGGCCGGGCCGACAAAAGCGAGCACGACGATGGCGACGAGAAAGATCGCGGCGCAGAGCGCGAATTTATCCGCCCACAGCATGCGCAGCATGCGTGTTGCGAAGGACGGTTCATTGATGATCTCGGTATCGGCGTTCGAAAGGCTCATGGCTAACTGGCCTCCTCAGTGCCGGATGCGCGGATCGAGCAGCGCATAGGCGATGTCGATCAGAAGGTTCATCAGGAAGATGGCGAGCGCGGTCACGAGAATGGCGGCCAGCACGACATTGAAATCCCGCTGAAGAATGGAATCGATCATCAGCTTGCCGACACCGGGAAACCCGAAGATGGTTTCAACGATGACTGCGCCATTGAGAAGGCTCGCGGCCTGATCGCCGATGACGGTGATGACCGGCAGCATGGCGTTGCGCAAGGCGTGGATGAAGATGATCGGCCCAGATCTCACACCCTTGGCCCGCGCCGTCTTGACGTAAGCGGAAGACAAGGCACCGATCATCGAGCCGCGCACCACCTGCACGATGATACCGAAGGGCCGCACGAACAGCACCGAGATCGGCAAGATCCAGTGCAGCACCGAGCCCGTACCTGATGTGGGCAACCAGGCGAGATTGACGGAAAAGACGACGATCGCCACGATGGCCAGCCAGAAATCCGGAACCGAAGCCCCGATCAACGAAACGGTCGAGGCCATGCGGTCGAAAAAACCGCCGGAGCGGAAAGCCGCAAGCGAACCGACAACGATGGCGGCCGTTGTGACCAGCGACATGGTGATGACCGCAAGCCAGAGCGTCCAGTTGAAAGCCTCCAGCACCACATCCAGTGCCGGCCGGGCTTTTCTGAGCGATTCTCCCAGATCTCCGGTCATCACATCGCCTGCATAACGCAGGAACTGCACCATCAGTGGATCATTCAGCCCGTGCAGCGCACGAAACTGCTGTTTCAGCTCCTCCGACGCTTCCACCGGCAGAAACAACGCAGCCGGGTCCCCCGTCAGACGGGAGAGGAAGAAAACCATCACGATGAGGCCGATCAGGGAGATCAGGCTCGCAACGGAACGTTTTCGGATGAAGCTCAGCATGGTTGACTCCGGTTTTTCAACGCAGGCGGCGAAGCTCTCGCCCCGCCGCCGCTTTTTGGCAGATCAAGACACCGGCTTATTTGATGCCGATTTCCGAAAGCTGCAGCATCGAGTTGGTGGCGATGGTGGGCTTGAAATCCAGCCGTTCCGAAACACGGGAGAAACCGACCATGTGGAACAGCAGCACATCCGCCACCACGTCATCATGCAGGTAGGCGATGAGTTCGGACCAGAGCTTGGCGCGTTCGTCACCAACGGCTGCGGAGGCACGTTCGATCAGATCATCCACCTTGGGGTCAGAGAAGCCGGACTGCGTGCCCTTGGTGGCATATTTGAAGAACATGGTGAAAGACGGATCACCCTTTGAATTGTCGTGCATCGCAGCGACGATCTGCGGTCCGCGGCCTTCCTTGAAGGGCTTGGAATAATAGCTCTCGTGCTCGGCCACTTCCACGAACTTCAGATCGATCTTGAAGCCGACATCCTGCAATTGCTGCTGAATGGCCTCCATGATCTCCGTGACATTCGGGAAGTTTGCCGTGCGCGCGATGATGGTAATCGGCGTATCCACCTTCACACCGGCAGCCTTGGCTTCCTCGAGCAGTTTCTTTGCGCCTTCGGGGTCGTACGGGAAAACCTTGACGTCAGGGTTCCAGCCAAGCGTGGTCGGCGGAACGAGCGCTGTCGCCAGCACCGCGCCCTCTGGAACCAGCGTGCCGAGGAAAGCCTGACGGTCGATGGCAAGGTTGAGTGCGCGGCGTACCCGCACGTCGTTCAGCGGCGCGATGTTGTGATCAAGGCGCATATAGACCGTTTCACTGTCGAGATAGGAAAAATCGGTCTTCGGATTTGTCGCGTCGAGCTGGGAAATGGAGGGCGAAAGATCGGCCTCCCCCGTTTGCACCATGGCGGCGCGTACCGAAGGATCGGCGCGGAAGAGATAGGTCGCTTCCGTCACCTGCGGCTTCGCGCCCCAATAATCATCACGCGCGGTCAGAACGATCTGCTGGCCGGGCGTCCAGTTGGTCAGCTTGTAGGGCCCGGTACCAACCGGCTCGCGGATGAATTCCATCTTGGTTTCTTCCGGAACGATGGTGACCAGCGACATCAGGAGCGGCAGGATGGGCTGGGCCGGCTCCGTCTTGAAATCGATCGTATAGTCGTCGACAACCGAAGGCGTCACCGTCATACCACCAAAATAGCGGCGGGATTCGCAGGCATTCTTGTCGCTCATGATGCGCTCAAAGCTGTGCTTCACATCCTTGGCGTCAAAACCCGTACCATCTGAAAACTTCACGCCGTGACGCAGGTGGAAACGCCAGCTGCCGTCCGCGTTCTGCTCCCATTTTTCGGCAAGGCGTGGCTGAACGCCGTTCTTGCCGCGCACATCAAGCTCGGTCAGCGTCTCACTGACATTTTCCATGATGATACGGCCGATATTGGAGCGGGTAGCCATGCAGGGCTCCAGCAGGTCCGCCTCTTCCGCCAGCACGATCTTGATCGGCCCCGATGCCGCAAACGCCGGCGAAACCGCAGCGCTGAGGGAACCCAAAACAAGGGCGCCCGCAATCAATGACTTCTTCATTCCGTTCTCCTCCCAGATCAGAAATTCAGCAACATGGCGGCGTGCCGCAAGGGGTTTTAAGAAAAGCCCCGTCTCCCGCATTGAGGAGCATGGCATGCGGATGATTGTTTCCTCCACCCGTGAACAGAGCATCGGCGCTATCACATTTTTTGTCAATTTATTTTTCGTAAGCATTTTTTATTGGCGGCATCATAACAAATTTTATCATTTTAAAACAGATAATTAGGTAAAATAATCAAAAGATCAAAGATCCAATTTCTATTGAAATAAACTTGACAACTTTTCGAATATGTCATTTTCATCAGACCAAGAGGAGACCACGATGACCCCTGATGACATCGCTCATGCCATGACCGGAGCCATCCGCACCACGTCAGAAAACCGGCAGGAAGCACTGCTGCCGTCGCCGATGATCCAGAACCATGCAAGCTTTCTGCACCTGGCTGATGACGGCGCCTTGCTGTGCGCGTGGTTCGGCGGCACGCTGGAAGGAAAATCGGATATTTCGATCTTCGCTTCCGTGTTGATGCCCGGCGCGACAAGCTGGGGCGCACCACAGCGCCTGAGCCACGACCCTGCCCATTCCGAACAGAACCCGGTTCTTTTCACCGCGCCGGATGGTGCCCTTTGGCTGTTTCACACCGCCCAGCCATCCGGCAATCAGGACGAATGCCGCATTCGCATGGCACGGGTTACCCGTGATACGACGGCACCGGAAAAGCTCGTCTCCGAAGAGGGGCATTTTCTCGATCTTCCGAAGGGCTGCTTCATTCGCGCGCCGCTGCGCATTCGTGATGATGGCGCCTGGCTGTTGCCGATCTTCCGCTGCATCCAGCGCCCCGGCCAGAAATGGAACGGCAGCCACGACACCGCAGCACTTGGCATATCCAGGGACAATGGCCTGACATGGCAATTGCAGGAGCTGGAAAATTCGACCGGCTGCGTGCATATGAGTCCGGTTTCCGGCGGTGATGCACGCTACTCCGCCTTCTTCCGCCGTCGTCAGGCCGATTTCGTCTACCGCACGGAAAGCACCGATGGCGGCCGCTCATGGTCGAAGCCGCAGCCAACCGACGTGCCGAACAACAATTCCTCCATCGCCGCAATCAGGCTCGGTGACGGCAGACTGGCGATGATCTGCAACCCCGTCAGCGCCGCGCAATCAAGCGACCGGCGCGCCTCGCTCTATGACGAACTGGGAGAAGATGACGGCAGGCCGGATGCCGATCCGAGTGGCGGATGCGTGCCTGTCTGGGGCGTGCCGCGCGCACCGGTTTCCATCTGCCTCTCCGATGACGATGGGCGCAGCTTCCCCACCCGCATCCTGATCGAAGACGGGCCGGGCACCTGCCTGTCGAACGATTCGACCGATGGCCGCAATCTGGAAATGTCCTATCCGTGGCTTCTGGAAGCGCCGGACGGTACGCTGCACGCAAGTTACACCTATCATCGCCGCGCAATCAAATATGTCCGGCTGGCGCCCGGCTGGGCCGTGGTCAAGGACGAGGGAAAAAGATGAGCAACATCATTGGTATAACCATGGGAGATCCCTGCGGCGTGGGCCCTGAGATCACCGTCAGGGCGCTGGCTGAGATGTCCGTGCCTGACCGGGCCGCGACGCGGATCTACGGCAACCTCGCAACGCTTCAGGCGGCGCGGGATGCGCTCGGCGTTGATATGGACCTTGTCCCCCATGTCGTCGATCTGCCTGTTGAGGGCGCACCACTTGCCTGGGGCACACTGTCGCCGGTGGCCGGAGACGCCGCTTTCCGTTTCATCGAAAAGGCCGTTCGCGATGCCGAGGCGGGCGAAATCGGCTGCATCGTCACCGCGCCGATCAACAAGGAGGCGCTTAACCTTGCCGGCCACCATTATGACGGCCACACCGGCATGTTGCGCAGCCTCACCGGCTCTTCGGCCGCCTATATGCTGCTCGCCTCCGAGCGGCTGAAGGTCATTCATGTCTCGACCCATGTGTCGCTGCAGGATGCCATTCGTCGGGCAACGACCGAACGGGTGCTGGCGACCATTCGCGCCGGCAACGCCCATCTGAAACGCATCGGTTACGAGCAGCCGCGCATCGCGGTTGCCGGCATCAATCCGCATTGCGGTGAGAACGGCCTGTTCGGCACCGAAGATGACGATCAGATCGCGCCTGCGGTTGCTGCCGCCCGTGCAGAAGGTATCGAGGTGCAGGGACCGATTTCCGCCGATACCGTATTTCACCGGGCCTATTCGGGCGCTTTCGATCTCGTTGTCGCGCAATATCACGATCAGGGCCATATCCCGATCAAGCTGGTCGCCTTCGATACCGCCGTCAATGTCTCGGTCGATCTGCCGATAGACCGCACTTCCGTCGACCATGGCACGGCCTTCGACATTGCCGGCAAGGGCATCGCCAATCACGGCAACATGAATGAGGCCATCGCCTATGCGCGCAAGCTGGTGGCGGGCAAGAGCGCGAAAGGATAAAACCCCATGTCCACAGCTCCCATTCTCATCCACCAGCCACGCAGGCTTGCTGTCGGCGCCGGCACTATCGCGCAGGTTGGCGCCTTCGCCGGAAAAACCGCCTCGACCCTGGTGGTCGCCACGCCGCTGACGGCGAAATTCGTCGACCGTCTGCAATTGCAGGGTCCATTCACGGTCTTCGATGCCATTCCCGGCGAGCCGGATACCGCAACACTGGATGCAGCGCTGACGGCAGCACGCGCGGCCAAACCCGACCTCGTCATCGGCCTTGGTGGCGGTTCGGTGATGGATGTGGCAAAGCTGGTCGCCGCATTGTGGAATTCAGACCGGATGCTTGAGGATGTGGCCGGACCGAACAGGGTCGCTGGCCGCAATACCCGACTTGTGCAGATCGCCACCACCGCCGGCACCGGCTCGGAAGCCGGCATCCGCTCGCTCATCACCGACCCCGTAAAGGGCAACAAGATCGCGGTCGAAAGCCCGTTTCTGATCGCGGATTTCGCCGTGCTCGATCCGGAACTCACCTATTCCGTGCCATCAGCCGTGACGGCGGCGACCGGGGTGGATGCCATGGCCCATTGCGTGGAAGCCTTCACCAACCGCAAGGCTCACCCGATGATCGACGGGTTTGCCCGCATGGGCTTTGCGCTGGTCGGCAAATATCTGGCGCGCGCCGTTCGCGATGGCGGAGATACACAAGCCCGGGAGGGAATGATGCTCGCCTCCTATTATGGCGGCATCTGCCTCGGCCCGGTCAATACGGCCGCCGGCCATGCCATCGCTTATCCGCTCGGCACGCTTCTCAACCTGCCGCACGGACTGGCGAATGCCATCGTCTTTCCGCATGTTCTGGCTTTCAACCAGCCCGCGGTTTCGGCAAAAACGGCGGAGGTGGCGGATGCGCTCGGGCTTCGCGAACACCTTTCGTCTGATGACCTGCGCAAGGCGGCGACGGATTTCTGCGCCGGGCTCGGCATCGAAATGTCGCTGGCAAAACACGGAGCGACCGAAACCGATCTTCCCCGTTATGCCGAGGACGCGCATGCAATCCGCCGGCTGATGGACAATAATCCGGTCGATATGAGCCTTGAGGATGTGCTTGGCATCTATCGCCGCGCCTTTTGAGCGACGGCATCCGGTGCGCGGTCACGCGCATCCGGCCAGATCCTCCTTAATCCGCGTGCGAGGACTCGAAAAGGCGATCGCGCGACCCCGTCAAGTGCTGGAGCATCAGCTGCCGGGCCGCCTCCGCATCCCCATCCGCAATCGCCTTTGCAATCGCCTCATGTTCGGCAAAAACGCGTGTCAGACCGGATGCCTCGCGTTTGACCGACATACCGTGGAATTTCATGCCCATCGCGATATGATCTTTCAGAGCTTCCATCGCGGTGGAGAAATAACTGTTCCTCGCCGCCCGGGCGATGGCGAGATGAAACTGGTAATCGGCATCCTCGCGGTGGGACTGGCGATTGGTAGCATCCCGCATCAACTCAAGCGCCTTCCTGATCGCCGCAAGCCTCTCGCCATCATGCCGCAATGCAGCGGCGGCAGCAGCAGCTGGTTCCAGCGTCAGCCGGAATTCGTAACAATTCAGCAGATCCGCGACATTTTCCAGCTGCCCGAAGCCGAGTGGCTCGCGCAGGCCGAAGGCCCGCACATAGCTGCCGGAACCCCTGCGGGAATAAATGAACCCCTGCTCGCGCAACCGCCGCAACGCCTCGCGCACGACCGGTCTCGACACTTCGAATTCCATGGCGAGTTCATGCTCGGTCGGCAACCGTTCATCCGGTTTGTAGGCGCCGGATTTGATCGCCCGGTGCATTCTCTCGAAAATAATGTCCGGAAGTGCCTTGCGCGCCGTTTCTTTCATCAGCCCCATCTGATCAGTTCTCTCCAGCACCATTTTCGCCAAGCATCATTTTCGCAATGCGTTTCAACGTGTCAGCTTGCCCAAAACCGCCGGACTTCGCAATGATACATTGGTCGCCGGACCAGCCGACGCCGAGACCCGGCAGGCATTCACCGGCAAGGCGCAGACGCGTAACGCCCATGGCGCGCAACACGGCTTCCGCGGTCGCCCCACCCGACAGGAGCAGCCGGGCCGCACCATCCGTCAAGTGCGGCACGACGCCTTCCGCCAGATGGCGTGAAACCGCAAGCGGAGACACTTCTTCCGCCCCGTCCGTCGCCTGAACGAGCATAAGGTTGGAGCCATCCCCGGCGTGGCGGGGCACAACACCATTTGGCGCCTCTGCAATCGAAACAGATGCAATACTCTTCAGCACCTCAATCTGCTCCAGCGTAATCGGATCACGAGAACCGATGACAAAAAGCCCCTTGCCGGGGGGAATAACAGCCGCCTCAGCAACAGCCTGCGCCGTCATCGTCTCCGCAAGCGCTTCGGCAAGCCCACGCGCGCCGACCAGAAGATCGACTCCTTCCGCCTGTGCCGCGATGAGAGCTTTTCTGACATCCGCCTGTGTATGCGTATCGGGTATCGTGCAACGGCCGGCATGACCGCCAAGCTTCCCATGAACCGGAATGGCGGTTTCGACGCCGAAACCGGACACGGCTCCCCCAGTGACCACACGCCCGAAATCGGGAATGGCGGGCGCGACAAGTGCCTGCCTATAGGAAATCGCGTCCATCTCGGCTGCAATATGCCCCTTCAGCCGGGAATCGATCTTCTTAAAAAGGAATGTACCGACCGGAACCAGCCCCATCAGTTCCCGCGTGCGGCGGCAGGCTTCATCCGCTTCGCCATCGCGGCATCCAAGATTGACGCCGAGAACGGCAGGCCCATTCGCCAGCGCTGCGCGCACGCCATCCAGCCCGATTGCGACTTCCGTCACCAGGCCACGCCCGGCAAAGGGAGCGGCCGCATCGAGCGCACCGGTCAGGTCATCGGCAAAAATCAACAGCACGGACAGAGCCTTCAAAAAAGTTGTAATGTTTTACCTCAATAAATTTATTTATAATCAATAGATAAATGGATGTGAATAACAAAAATGATCCCGTGGATGATGGCGTCGGCCGTCCGACGCAAACAGCCCGCAGGATGAAAGCCGAATTCGAAAGTTAAAGATAAAATGGAAACCTCGCCCGCCCGCGCATGGCTACCGATGAAGAAGACGACGAACGGCAGCCGTCATCAAAGCATTCCCAGTAAAAGTACGTGGTGGTTTTACACTCGGAAAGTGCGAAAAAACAAAAGGCTGGAGCACGCCCGGCGATTCCGTTTCAGACCGGACGAACTTTAGACCAGCCGGAAAGGCAGTCCCGAAATAAGCGCTTTGACAAAACGCTTCTTCTGAAAGCGTCCGTTCAGCGAAACACGCGGCAATTGCGTTGGCTTTTCAAGGCTATGGGGCCCTAGAACTCCAGCCTGCGTGGTGACTGCCACGGAAAATCCGGCCTGAAGCACCGCCGTTGCCTCACGCTCCGCCACGGCCTTTGTCCAGCCATAGGGATAAGAAAAGGATTGGGGCCGACGGCCGACGTAAGCCTCCACGCGGCGCGTCGATTCCTCTATTTCGTGGGCCAGGCGCGCAGCATCTATCTTACGCATGTTCACATGCGTCATTGTGTGCGCACCGAAATGCACCAGCGGGTCCTGCGACAGCGCCCTGAGTTCGGCGGCATCCATAACGAGTTCGTCCACAATCGAAACGGGATCGATACCATGCTGCCTCGCTGCGCGATCGATCCTTTCCACCGCCTCATCCTCGGCAAAGGACTGCACAAAGTTTTCCAGGCGGGCGAATGCCTCCGCTTTCTGCGAGGAGGTGGCGGCTTCCACATGCTCAGTCCCCGCCCCGAAATCGAATTCGAACGACGCGGCCTTCTGTGTCAGCGCGGCGGCGGTTTCCCACCACAGGCTGCGCGTCCGCTCGACAAAACCCGGCGTGATGAAAATCGTGTAGGGAACGGCATATTTGCGGAAAATCGGCGCGGCATATTCGGCATTGTTGCGATAGCCGTCATCTAGCGTGAAGGCGCAAAAAGACCGGCCTTCGCGATTGTCGGCAAGCAGCGTCGGCAAATCGTGCAGATGGACAGGAACGAGGCCACATTCGAGTGCGGCCTGTATCGCTTCTTCAAGAAATTGCGGCGTGACGGACAATTGTACATTGGGTGCGGACACCGAAACCGCCCGCCCCGGCCGCACATGGTGAAGCGTGAAGATCATTCCCCGCCCGGCAAGGGATGGAAATGCCGCGCGCACCGCCGGCAGGGCGCTCACCTCCAGCCCTGCCCGTATGGCCCCATACCTTGCGAGACGTTTCAGCGACGGCAAGAACGCCGTCGCGGATTGCCGTAACTTCAGACCGGGCAAAACCCGCTTTTTGACGACCCTCCACGCGGTCAGCGGAAGGTCGATCATGCCGGGAAGGGGATCGTTCAGCGCAAAAGCGGCCCAGCTTCGGATTCTGCCGAGCGAGGCAAGGTAGTCCCCCACATCCACCTTGCCGCGCCGGCTCAATGTGAAGGCCGCAACCGCATCCCGGACAAAATAGGACCACGAAACACCTTGCAGCACACTGCGGGGCTGGCTTACCGGCAGGTCATTGGCGGTCCGCCACAGCAATGCGCCGAGATCGATACCCGCAGCCGAACACAGGCCGAACCACGACCATGGACGCGGATTGACGTCGAGAAGTTTCAGCGCACCATCCCTACTATCGAACTTGAACTCCACCTCCACCAGTCCGCTATGACCAGCCGATTTTAATATTGTCCGGGCCGCATCGATCGCCTGCTGGTTGTCGACAACCTCGACACAGGTAC
Organism: Agrobacterium sp. OT33; assembly: GCF_017313365.1. Taxonomy (NCBI): domain Bacteria; kingdom Pseudomonadati; phylum Pseudomonadota; class Alphaproteobacteria; order Hyphomicrobiales; family Rhizobiaceae; genus Agrobacterium; species Agrobacterium sp. OT33. The sequence goes on from NZ_JAFLMZ010000006.1 coordinate 210,430, forward strand.
TGGTATAGCCGAAATCGACGGGATATTGCCGGGCGCGCCGGGCGGTGAACTCGGCAACCGGCTCGCCGTCCAGCCAGAGGGCCGCATAGGAAAACTGGCTCTCTCCCCCGCCGGGAATGAGTTCCTGCACCACGACATTGGCCGCGCCGATCTCTGCGCTTGCATCCAGGAAAGCGGTTTTCAAGGCCTGCCGGTCATCGGCACGAATGACCTTGGCCCGGGAAATCACGGTATTGCCGCCACCCATGTTCGGTTTGAGAATGACGGGAAACAGCACATCCAGCGTATCCACACCGTCGATCGATGTCAGCGCATAGGTCCGGGGAATACTGACGCCAAGCTCCACGGCACGCTTATAGAGCAGCGGTTTTTCACACAGCCATTGCAGCGCGGTCCACTCCGGCAAAATGATCTTGTAGAGCGCGGACAACTGCTCCCGATGCTGCGAGACGAGCTGAACCTCGCCATCTCCCGACGGCACCAGCAGGCAGCCTTTCAGATGATGTTTTGCGGCCATTTCCCGCAAGAACGGCAACGCCCCGGCATCGTGAGGCCCGGCCCAGCGGATCGTTTCCCGCACGAAACGCGACCAGCCAGGCAGGGGTGAATCATGAGTGAGGTAATAAACGGGGATATTGAGTGCGCCAAGGCTGCGGGCAAGGGCGAGCGTGCCGTGAGCGCCACCGACAATAACAACACCTGGAATGGTCACAGCCTGATCCCCGTCCTATTCCGTACCTTGATCGCAAAAATTGATAAATAAATTGGATATTTCTAAAGTAATGGGCGGCTGGCGGTCGAAGTGCCGGAGCGGAAGCGCATGTTGTTCTTTCGGGCATTCATCACGCGCTTCGCAGTAGCCTTGAACGGAAACGGGAGCCCGCTCACGCCTCCTTGCGAACGGGGCGCGGCTCGCCATTATCGTCCACCGCGACCATGATGAAGACGGCTTCCGTGACCTTTTCACGGGAATCCTGATAGTGCCTGCGGGTCCAGGCCTCGATCCTGAGCGTGACGGAGGTACGGCCAACCTTTTCGATCCGGGTGTAGACGCACAATGTGTCGCCGATCTTGACCGGTTTCTTGAAGACGATTTCATTGACCGCCACGGTGACGGTGCGGCCGCCGGCCACATCGTTGGCGCGAACGAAAGCGGCAAGGTCCATCTGCGACATGACCCAGCCGCCGAAAATATCACCGGCCGGATTGGCATCGGCAGGCATGGCAAGCGTTCTGAGCGTGAGTTCCATATCGGCGGGCGGTTGCTGGTCCATGTCTCAAAATCCTTTCACAAACCTCCCGCCGTCGGACTTAAACAACCGCGCCACCTCAGCCAATAGCCGATTTGTCGCGGCAGCCCCTCCAAAACAGCAAGGAATCACAAAGCAATCGTAAGCTTCGGTTAACCATGATGGGGCACGATTCCAAAAAACGCGAGGGCGTGCGAATGGCCTATGACTGGAGTGGAAACAACACCATACAGCAACGTTACGACCGCATCGTGCTGGTGGTCGCAGGCGTTATCGCCATCAGCGTGGCGACCGGAACCGTTGCCCTGAATTCACAGGCAGGCGCGGACACCACCATAAATCTCGCAAAACAGCAGCGCCTTAACCTGGAAAAGTGGCATTTGCGGCTTTAGCACCCGTGGTCAGGCGGAAGAGGAAACCAGCCTGACGACTATTGGGGCGTGACATCGCGCCTGTTGATATTCTCCTTCGGGGAGACGTGGTCGAGATGCGCCACGGCAGGAGAAAGAACCGAAAGAAAAGTCTCCGACCGACCGATATAGATGATTGCCGCACCATCTATCCCGTTCAGGACCCCGGCCAGCGTATCCTGCGTCTGTTTCTCCAACCCTTCCAGCAGATCGTCGATGACGACGAATTTCGGTTTCAGCAACAGGGCATTGGCGATCCTGATACTTGCCTGCTCGTCCGAATCCAGTTTCTTGTCCCAGCGGATATTTTCATCGAGACGGGAGGCCATGTCGCCAAGCCCGCATGCGCCAAGCGCGGCGACATAATCTTCTTCCGCAAACCGCTGCGGCGCGCGGGGATAAGCCAGAATTTCCCGCAGCGAGCCCGTGGGCAGATAACCATGCTGGGCGATGAAAAGCGTATCGGACTGATCCGGCATTTCTATCCGGCCCTGCCCCCAGGGCCACAGACCCGCCATGGCGGCAAATAACAGCCGCCGGTTCACGCCCTGTTCGCCATTGATCATGAGACGGTCGCCCGGGCCGATCTCAAGCTCGGCTTCACGCAGCCTGAACCCGCGCTCCACATCCTGCCCGCCCGCATCCCGGCAAATGATGACCGACTGCAGACGGATCCTCTCATTCTGCGCGCTCCGTTGCAGATCGATCGCCTGGCCATGCTGCTCGACGCTATCCATCTGGATCAGGGCGTTGCGGAATACCGAAACACGCTGCAACGTCGCCTTCCAGCTGGCGATCGGTCCGAAATTGTCGATGTACCAGCGCAGCGCCGTATTGACCTGATTGAAGGCGCCGACCGCCATCATCAATCCACCGAATGTGAGGTTGCCGGAAAAATAGACCGGGGCTGCGATGAGGATGGGCGCCACCACGGCCAGCCAGCCATAACCCGCAGACACCCATGTCAGATGCGTCAGCGCCATGGCCAGACCCCGGATAACCCCCAGCACCGCATCGATATCGATGCCGATCCGCCGCCTCTCGTTCTTTTCACCGCGCGCAAGCGCAATGGCGGCGAGATTTTCACTCGCACGCATCAGTGAAAAGCGCAGTTCCGCCTCTTTGGAATAACGCTCGGCGTTCAGCCCCACCAGCCGGTAACCGACAAGGTTGCTGAGCAACGAGGCAGAGCCGGCATAAAGGATCGCCGCCCAGACCATATATCCCGGAATCGCAACCGGACTGCCATTGATGGTGATGGCAAAACCGGCCGAGAGCGACCAGAGGACACCGATGAAACTGATGAGCAGGATCGTCGCATTCACGAGGCCAATGGAAAGCGCCGTGCTGCTTTCGGCAAGATTGCGGACATCGTCATGCAGCCGCTGGTCCGGGTTGATCGCAATGGTGCCGAAACCGGCGAGGCGGGCGGCCCGTCCGGGTTTCAGCCATTGATCCACCATATCCTTGGCAAGACCCTCGCGCATGTTCAGCGCCGTCATCTGATTGAGCCAGGTCTGGATGACATTGAGGAGCAGCAAGAGCCCGGCGATGATGGCGAAGACTTCAAGCTGATGAATAAAAGCGTCGAGATCGCGCCGTTCCAGCGCGTTGTAAAACGGCGCGTTCCATTCATTGAGCCTGATCTGTCCGTAAGCCGTCAGCAATATCACCGTGAGCAGTGCTATCGACAGGAATATCAGCCGGTTGCGCACCGGTGACGTCCAGAAGGCACGCCCCATCATGCGCAGCTGCGCCGGAAAATCGAGGTCGAAACCCGAAAGGTTAGCCGCGCTCTTGCGCTGATCGTCGGTCACCGTTGTTGCCATTCATTCCATTCCGAAACGTCAGTCGGCAAAGAAAGCGGGTCGCGATCCCGCGCCTTTCGATGCCAAGCAATAACACGCCGTTTCACCTTGTCCACAATCCCGGCAATATCTGAGGGGCGACAATTGAAAAGCCCGTACAATTCCTCGTGCGGGCAAATGGCGCGGCTTCAACCAACAATGCAATTGCCCCCGGAAATGATCCTTGCTTTCTTTTCCTGCATTGCACAAAATCCGAATAATTTCAGAGGGGCGGATAACCGCATAAGCCGGAAAAACCGGGCAAGGCAGATTAATGGCGATCAAAGCGAGCATCTATCATCTGACGCATTATAAATATGACAATCCGGTCCGCCTTGGACCACAAATCATCAGATTAAAGCCAGCCTCGCATTCCAGAACCCGCGTCATCAGCCATTCGCTCAAGGTTTCTCCATCCAATCACTTCGTGAACCTGCAGCAGGATCCATACGGCAATTATCTTGCCCGTTTCGTTTTTCCCGAGCCGGCGACGGAGTTCAAGATCGAAGTCGATCTTGTCGCCGATATGACGGTTTATAATCCGTTCGATTTCTTCGTGGAGGAAGAGGCGACAAAGTGGCCTTTCGATTATCCGCAGGAGTTACGCGACGATCTGTCCATCTATATGAAGCCGGAACCGACCGGACCCCTGCTCGCCGCCTTCATGGCGACGGTCGACCGGGCCCCGGGTCAGCCGACGGTCGATATGGTCGTCGGCCTCAACGCGCGTCTGCAACAGGAAATCGGTTACGTCATCCGCATGGAGCCCGGTGTCCAGACACCGGAGGAAACACTCGCTTCCGGCAAGGGATCTTGCCGTGATACGAGCTGGCTGCTGGTGCAGGTTCTGAGGCATCTCGGCCTTGCCGCCCGCTTCGTGTCGGGATACCTCATCCAGCTGACGCCCGATCTCAAGGCCTTGGACGGCCCGTCCGGTACCGAGGTGGATTTCACCGATCTTCACGCCTGGGCCGAGGTCTATATGCCCGGCGCTGGCTGGATCGGGCTTGACCCCACTTCGGGACTTCTGACAGGCGAAAGCCATATTCCGCTGGCGGCAACGCCGCATTATCGCAATGCCGCGCCGATTTCCGGCGGCTATTACGGCCACGCCAATACGGAATTCGCCTTCGACATGCAGGTCCGGCGCGTCGCCGAAACCCCACGGATTACGAAGCCGTTTTCCGATGACAGCTGGGAAGACCTCAACGCGCTCGGCGAAGCGGTCGATGACGTTCTCAATGCCCATGATGTCCGGCTCACCATGGGCGGTGAACCGACATTCGTTTCCATCGACGATTTCGAATCCGACGAATGGAACACCGGCGCCGTCGGACCCACGAAACGCGAAAAGGCCGACGCCCTGATCCGCCGGCTGCGCGAACGCTTTGCCCCCGGCGGTTTTCTGCATTACGGGCAGGGTAAATGGTATCCGGGCGAGAGCCTGCCGCGCTGGACCTTCTCGCTCTACTGGCGAAAGGACAGCCTGCCGATCTGGCAGAACCCGGCGCTTATCGCCGAGGAAGGTGCCGATACCAGCGTCTCGTCCGACGATGCACGGAAACTGCTCGGCGGCATTGCGGCCCAACTCGGCATAGATACGGATCTGGTGCTGCCCGCTTATGAAGATCCGGCCGAATGGATCATCAAGGAAGGCAGCCTGCCCGACAATGTCGACCCGTCCAATTCCAGGCTGAAAGACCCGGAGGAGCGCAACCGCATCGCCCGCGTCTTCGAACGCGGCTTGACGACCCCGACCGGCTACATCCTGCCCGTTCAGGCATGGAACGCGCGCGCCACCGGCAAACGCTGGATCAGCGAAAAATGGAAGACGCGACGCGGCAAAATATTCCTCGTTCCGGGTGACAGCCCGGTGGGTTACCGCCTGCCGCTCGGTACCCTGCCCTATGTGCCGCCATCCGCCTATCCCTATATTCACGAGGCGGACCCGTCGATCCCTCGCGGTCCGCTCCCCGATGTCTTCTCACCATCGGGCCGCGCCATGCCCGAAGCCTCCTTCCATGCCAGCGAGACAGCCGGGCAGGAGCGCGTTGAACAGACGCTCGGCGAAATCGGTGGCGCGGTGCGCACCGCGCTCTCCGTCGAGCCGCGCGACGGCCGGCTCTGCGTCTTCATGCCCCCGGTCGAACGCATCGAAGACTATCTCGAACTGATCGCAGCAGCAGAAGCGGCAGCGGCCGAGCTCGGGCTGCCGGTCCATATCGAGGGTTATGCGCCGCCCCATGACGAACGCATCAATGTCATCCGCGTCGCGCCCGATCCCGGCGTCATCGAGGTCAATATCCATCCCGCCGCAGGCTGGAAGGACTGCGTCGACATTACCACCGCGGTCTATGAAGAGGCACGGCAGGCGCGGCTTGGCGCCGACAAATTCATGATCGATGGCCGCCACACCGGCACCGGCGGCGGCAACCACGTGGTCGTGGGTGGCGCCAGCCCCAATGACAGCCCTTTCCTGCGCCGTCCCGATCTTCTGAAGAGCCTCGTTCTGCACTGGCAGCGGCACCCTTCCCTTTCCTACCTATTCTCAGGCCTGTTCATCGGCCCGACCAGTCAGGCGCCCCGTATCGACGAAGCGCGTCACGACAGCCTCTACGAACTGGAAATCGCGCTCTCGCAGGTACCCGCCCCCACTGAAGGGGTTCCGCCTTTGCCGTGGCTGGTCGATCGGCTGTTCCGCAATCTGCTGACCGATGTGACAGGCAACACCCACCGCGCCGAAATCTGCATCGACAAGCTGTTTTCGCCTGACGGACCGACCGGCCGCCTCGGTCTCGTGGAGTTCCGTGGTTTCGAAATGCCGCCGAATGCGCGCATGTCGCTCGCCCAGCAATTGCTGGTGCGCGCGCTTATCGCCCGTTTCTGGAAAAATCCGGCCGGCGGCAAATTCGTGCGCTGGGGCACCGCGCTCGCGGACCGTTTCATGCTGCCACATTATATCTGGGCGGATTTCCTCGACGTACTTGCCGATCTCAGGGAAAACGGCCTCGACCTGAAGCCCGAATGGTTCACCGCCCAGCAGGAATTCCGTTTCCCCTTCTTCGGTGAGGTCGAATATGAGGGTGCGAAGCTGGAACTGCGTCAGGCGCTGGAGCCCTGGCATGTGATGGGCGAACAGGGCGCCATCGGCGGAACCGTGCGTTATGTCGACAGCTCCGTTGAGCGCCTGCAGGTGCGGCTGGAAACCTCCAATCCCGCGCGCTACGCGGTGGCCTGCAACGGCCGCGCCGTTCCGCTGACCCCGACGGAAAACCGCAGCGTCGCGGTCGCCGGCGTGCGCTTCAAGGCATGGCAACCCGCTTCCGGCCTGCATCCCGTCCTGCCCGTCAATTCACCCTTGACCTTTGACATTTATGATACATGGTCGAGGCGATCGATCGGCGGATGCATCTACCATGTTGCTCATCCGGGCGGGCGCAATTACGAGACGTTTCCCGTCAACGGCAATGAGGCCGAGGCACGCCGCCTTGCCCGTTTCGAACCATGGGGACATACGGCAGGGCAATATCCGCTACAGGTGGAAACCGTGTCACCAGAATTTCCGCTGACGCTCGATCTGCGTCGGCCCTACGGAGTGTAAATTGTCCAAAGCCCCGGCAACGGAACGCAAGACGGAAACGGGCGCGCCACCGCGCGGGCTTGAATATTCCCCTTTGCCGGGCGTTGCCGACGAAATGCTCGATACCAACGGCAAGGTCAGACCGGTCTGGAAAACCCTGCTCGACGCCCTGTCGCGCATGTCGGAACGGGAATTGCACGAGCGTTTTGCCCGTACCGACCGCTATCTGCGCGATGCCGGCGTGTTCTACCGCGACTACGGCAAGGGCAGCAGCGAAAGAAACTGGCCGATCTCCCATATTCCGGTGCTGATCGACGACAGGGAATGGGCGGTTCTCTCCGAAGGACTGAAGCAGCGCGCCAATCTTCTGGAAGCCATGGTCGCCGATTTTTATGGCGACAACCGTCTGGTGAAGGAAGGCTTCGTGCCGCCGGCCCTGATCGCCTCCAATCCGGAATATCTGCGGCCCATGGTGGGTATAAAACCGGCAAGCGGCCATTATCTGCATTTCTGCTCGTTCGAAATCGGCCGCGGGCCGGATGGAAACTGGTGGGTGCTGGCAGACAGGACGCAGGCGCCTTCCGGTGCGGGTTTCGCGCTTGAAAACCGGGTGGCCACCACCCGTGCGCTTTCAGATATCTATGCGGAAACCCACGTCCACCGTCTCGCCTCTTTCTTCGGCGCTTTCCGCGACACGCTGCAGGCGCACCGAAAGCATCCCGATGACCGCATCGCCGTGCTGACGCCAGGCCCGGCCAACGAGACCTATTTCGAACACGCCTATATCGCCCGTTATCTCGGCTTCATGCTGCTGGAGGGCGAGGATTTGACCGTCGTCAACGGCCGCGTCATGGTCAGGACCGTGGCCGGGCTGAAACCCATCGGCGTTCTCTGGCGGCGTCTCGACGCCTCTTATTCCGACCCGCTGGAACTGAACCAGCAATCCCATATCGGCACGCCGGGCATGGTGCAGGCGCTGCGCAATGAAGCGCTCACCATCGTCAATGCGCTTGGCAGCGGCATTCTCGAAACGCGGGCGCTGCTCGCCTTCATGCCCCGCATCTGCCGCCACCTTCTGGGCGAGGAACTGAAGCTGCCATCCATCGCCACCTGGTGGTGCGGGCAGGAAGCCGAGCGCCGCCATGTTGCCGGCAATATCGAGGGCATGGTCATCGGCCCGGCCTATTCGCGGCTCCCCTTCTTCGACGATAATGGCCAATCCGTACTCGGGTCCTCACTGCGCGAGACGGCGAAGGAATCGATCAGCGACTGGCTTGCCTCCGATGGCCATAAGCTGGTGGGTCAGGAAGTCGTGAAGCTTTCAACGACCCCGGCCTATATTGACAACAAGCTCGTGCCGCGTCCGATGAGCCTTCGCGTTTTCGCCGCCCGCACCCAGGATGGCTGGCAGATCATGCCGGGCGGCTTCGCAAGGATCGGCAGCGGCGATGACGTTTCCGCCATTGCCATGCAATCGGGCGGCAGTGCGGCGGATGTCTGGATCGTCAGCGACAAGCCGGTGGAACGCACCACGCTTCTGCCGGCGGAAGAAAGTTTCACCCGCAACATGCCGGGCAGCCTGCCGAGCCGCGCGGCGGACAATCTCTTCTGGCTCGGCCGCTACATCGAACGCTCGGAAGGCGCGTTGCGCATCCTGCGCGCCTGGCACGGACGTTATGCCGAGTCAGCCGACCCGCGCCAGCCGCTGCTCGCCCATGTGACGCGATATCTCGAAGCGCTTGATGTGGAGATGAACGATGCCGTGCCGGAAAGCCTGCTCACCAACATCAACAGCGCGCTTTATTCCGCCAGCAATATCCGTGACCGCTTTTCGCCTGATGGATGGCTGGCGCTGAACGATCTCGCCAAGACGGCCCGCCGTTTCCACGCAAAAGTCGCTCCCGGCGACGACGCTACCCATGCCATGACGATCCTACTGCGCAAGCTTGCCGGCTTTGCCGGTCTCGTGCACGAAAACATGTACCGCTTCACCGGCTGGCGTTTCATGTCTATCGGCCGTTATCTCGAACGCGGCCTGCATATGACGCGGCTTCTCGGCCATATGACCGGCCCGGATGCGCCTGATGGTTCCTATGACATGCTGCTTGAAATCGGCGACAGTGTCATGACCCATCGCCGCCGCTACAATGTCAACACGGCCGGGCTGACCGTGACCGATCTGCTGGCGCTCGATCCGCTCAATCCCCGCTCGATCCTGTTTCAGCTGAACGAAATCCGTACCGAGGTGGAGCAGCTTCCGAATGCCTTCGTCAACGGCCAGATGTCCCCATTTTACCGCGAGACGATGCGCCTGCATTCCGGGCTCGCCGTCATGACGCCGGAAAACATGAACGGCGCGATCTATCGGCAGCTCGAAACCGACATGGAACATCTCTCCGATGTTCTGGCCCGGACCTATCTCGGATAACCCTATGCTCTACGATCTTTCCCTGCATATGGGTTACACCTACGACACGCCGGCCCATGGCGCGCGGCACATCATTCGTGTACTGCCGCTATCCATTCCCGGCCGGCAGCGGCTCGTCGCCGGTTCGATCGATGTTTCGCCGGTACCGGAAGAACGCGCTGTCTTCGAGGACTTCTTTCACCAATCGGCCACATCAGTGCATTTGCGCGCGCCGCATGAAAAGCTGGATATCCGCATGCAGGCGCGTGTGATGGTGGAAGCACCGGCATTGACTGCCGATTTTTCGCCCGAGCTTTCACGTCTGCCGCAGGACATGGCCGATGTCTGGTCGATCGATTTCCAGTCGCCACACCACTTCATCGGCACAAGCCCGAAAATAGGGATGGATGCGACGATATCGGCCTATGCACGGGAGTTGCTGACGCCCGGAATGACCATCCGCGAGATCGCGCTGGCCATGTGCAAACGCATCCACAGCGACTTCACCTATGATGGCGAGGCAACAACCGTGGATACGACGCCATCGGAGGCCTTTCAGCTGAAACGCGGCGTGTGCCAGGATTTTTCGCATATCATGATCATGGCGCTGCGCAGTCTCGGCATTCCCGCCGGTTATGTCAGCGGTTTCCTGCGCACCATCCCTCCGCCGGGCAAGGAACGGCTGGAAGGGGCGGATGCGATGCACGCCTGGGTCCGCATCTGGTGCGGTGAAGCGGCCGGTTATCTGGAACTCGATCCCACCAACGATATAGTTGCCGGAAGCGACCATATCGTCGTCGGTTACGGCCGCGATTATTCCGACGTCGCCCCGGTGATCGGGGTCCTGAAGAGCTATGGCAATCAGCAGATAAAACAGGCCGTCGACGTCATTCCCGTCCAGCAATGACGCAACCTGTATTATTTCAGCCCGCAAACAAATTAATTCTTGAAAATACTTCAAATTCTGCACCAATTTGAACGATTGGTAAGATTTGAATCTTCGCGTTAGCAGATTTTACATCCTTTGCGGGTTTCCTGCGCTCAATCGAATATTCTAATCGTTGGGCCCCGCCATGACCGCCTCCGCAGATCAAAAACTCAAGCGCCGTTTCCTTGCCGATACGAGCGGCAATTTCGGTATCATGACGGCAATATTGCTGCCGATACTGCTGGGTGTGGCCGGAGCCGGCATAGAATTCGCAAATGTGATGCAGGTGAAAGCTGATCTGCAGAACACGGCGGATTCCGCAGCGCTTGCTGCGGCGACCGAGGCACGCGTGAAAAAAGGTGATGCCACCGACGAAGAGATCAAGGAAATCGCCAAGGCTTTCATCGCCAGCCAACAGCTGAAGAACCTGACCGAGGAAGAGAGGAAAGAGCTCGAAAAGAACTCTCCGATCAGTATCGCGACAACCGAAGATGCCCGCGGCAAGACCTATATCATCGAGACCACGATTAACCGTCAGCTGCAGCTCAATCCCCTTATTGGCTTCTTTGGCACCAAGACCATCAATATTTCCGCCACAGGCATCGCGAAAAGCACGGTCAACAAGGGCGCGCCGATCTCGATGTATCTGGTGCTCGACCGGTCCGGATCGATGTCCTTCAAGACGGATACGATCAACACCGCGAAAAAATCTTGCCCGAACTACACCGCGAACAACTGGGGCAAAAGCGAAGCACAGGTCACATCCAGCCCGTGTTACGTCAACAAGGCCACATCGCTGAAAACCGCAGTTGGCTTTCTCGTCGCGACGCTGAACAAGGCCGACCCGACCTATACCGCCAGCGGCGGTTCCCAGCTCGTTCGCACAGGCGCGTCCGTCTATACACACGAGTCCTATCCTGCGCAGTCGATTACCTGGGGCACAAGCAGCATCGTCAGCTATGTCGACAAACAGATACCGGAATTTCCGACAGGCGGCACGGACGCACGCAGCAGCCTGACTGCCGCATATAACGCCCTCAAAAAGACGAATACCGTCGAAGCGGACGCGCACGAGTCAAAGGAGAGTGAATCCTTCGAGCGCTATATCGTCCTCATGACCGACGGCGAAATGACGGGAAACAGCGCCGCCTGGAATTCCAGCATCGACCAGTCGGTACGCACCACCTGCGAGACTGCCAAGAAAGACGGGATCAAGATTTTCAGCGTCGCCTTCATGGCGCCGGACAAGGGCAAGTCGCTGCTGCAATATTGCGCTTCCAGCGCCGACAACTATTACGCTCCCGAAAACATGGAACAGATCGTTACCGCCTTCGGCGAAATCGCCCGCAAGGCAGCCGGCAGCATAGCCACGCTCACCAACTGACAAAAATCCGGCTGGCACAGTCGGAAACCATCCGGCCTGCGGGGCGCATATGCCCCGCGGCGATCTTCGCCAGTTCTGCATGGCTGGCAGGCCACGCGCGGCAGGTGACAGCGGCTGCTGCCCGTGGCATAGGAGGGCGCTCCCATTCACAGGCCCTGTCATGATCCGCATTGAAAATATCAGCAAGTCGAACAGCCACCGCATTCTCTACATCGAAGCTTCCGCGGCACTCAACCGCGGTGAGAAGATCGGCCTTGTCGGCCCGAATGGCGCCGGCAAGACCACGCTGTTCCGGATGATAACAGGCGAAGACCAGCCCGATGAGGGCCAGGTGGTCGTCGAAAAGGGCATGACGGTCGGTTATTTCGACCAGGATGTCGGTGAAATGTCCGGCCGCTCTGCCGTAGCCGAAGTCATGGAGGGCGCAGGCCCCGTCAGTGAAGTGGCGGCGGAACTTAGGCAGCTGGAAGCCGCCATGTCCGATCCTGACCGGATGAATGAAATGGACGCCATCATCGAACGTTACGGCGAAGTGCAGGCGCGTTACGAAGAGCTGGACGGCTATGCGCTGGAAGGCCGCGCCCGTGAGGTGCTGGACGGGTTGAGCTTCAGCCAGGAGATGATGGACGGCGATGTTTCCAAGCTTTCCGGCGGCTGGAAGATGCGTGTGGCGCTCGCCCGCATCCTGTTGATGCGCCCGGACGTCATGCTGCTCGACGAACCCTCGAACCATCTCGATCTCGAAAGCCTGATCTGGCTTGAGGATTTTCTGAAGAACTATGACGGCGCGCTGCTGATGACCTCGCACGACCGCGAATTCATGAACCGCATCGTCACCAAGATCATCGAGATCGACGGCGGCAGCCTCACGACCTATTCCGGCGACTACGGCTTTTACGAACAGCAGCGCGCCCAGAATGAAAAGCAGCAGCAGGCGCAGTTCGAACGCCAACAGGCCATGCTCGCCAAGGAAATCAAGTTCATCGAGCGCTTCAAGGCGCGCGCCTCACATGCCGCGCAGGTGCAGAGCCGCGTGAAGAAGCTCGAAAAGATCGACCGCGTCGAGCCGCCCCGGCGGCGCCAGACCGTGGCCTTCGAATTCGCGCCGGCTCCCCGCTCGGGCGAGGATGTCGTGGCGCTGAAGAAGGTGAACAAGGCCTATGGCAGCCGCACCATCTATGGCGAACTCGATTTCATGGTGCGACGCAAGGAGCGCTGGTGCATCATGGGCGTCAACGGCGCCGGAAAATCGACATTGCTGAAACTGGTAACCGGCACGGCGGAACCGGATTCCGGCAATGTCACCCTCGGCGCCAGTGTCAAGCTCGGCTATTTTGCCCAGCACGCCATGGATGTTCTGGATGGCGACAGCACCATTCTGGAATGGCTGGAAGAGCGCTTCCCCAAGGCCGGCCAGGCACCGCTACGCGCCCTTGCCGGCTGTTTCGGCTTCTCGGGCGACGACGTGGAAAAACGTTGCCGTGTGCTTTCCGGCGGTGAGAAGGCCCGCCTCGTCATGGCGGCCATGCTGTTCGATCCACCGAATTTCCTCGTGCTGGACGAGCCGACGAACCATCTCGATCTCGACACCAAGGAAATGCTGATCAAGGCCCTGTCGGATTATGAAGGCACGATGCTGTTCGTTTCCCACGACCGCCATTTTCTGGCCGCCCTTTCAAACCGGGTGCTGGAACTGACACCGGATGGGATCCACCAATATGGTGGCGGATATACCGAATATGTCGAAAGCACCGGGCAGGAAGCGCCGGGCCTTCGCAGCTGAGACGGCCTGCCGGACAAACAATCCCTGCGACGGCAGCTTTCGTTTTCGAATACCGGAGAAGCAGATGCGGATCGTGGTTTACAGCGCCAAGCCCTATGACAGGCAGTTCCTCGACGGTGCTGCCAGGCCCGGCATGCGGATACATTATTGCGAAGCGCGCCTGTCTCTTGAAACAGTGGCGTTGGCGAAGGGAGCGGATGCCATCTGCGCTTTCGTCAACGACGACCTGTCACGACCCGTGCTCGAAAAACTGGCGGAAACGGGAGTAAGGCTGGTTGCCCTGCGCTGCGCCGGCTTCAATCAGGTCGATCTCGCGAGCGCCGAAAAGCTGGGCCTGACCATTGCCCGCGTCCCGGCCTACTCCCCTTACGCGGTTGCCGAACACACCATGGCGCTCATCCTGTCGCTCAACCGCAAGATCCACCGCGCCTATAACCGCGTCCGCGAAGGAAATTTCGCCCTTGATGGCCTGCTCGGTTTCGACCTTCACGGCAAGACAATCGGCATTGTCGGCACGGGCAAGATAGGGGCGATTTTCGCGCGCATTGCGGCCGGCTTCGGCTGCCGCTTTGTCGGCCACGATCTTCGCCCCAACCCCGATTGCGAGGCGCTCGGCATGGCCTATGTCACGCGGGAGGAACTGTTTCGGACATCGGACATTCTCGCGCTGATGTGCCCGCTCACACCGGAAACCCGTCACCTCATTCGCAGGGAGACGCTGCCGCTTCTGAAAAAGGGCGTGATGCTCGTCAATACCAGCCGCGGCGCCATCATCGATACGCAGGCCGCAATCACCGGACTGAAAGACGGCACGATCGGTTCCCTCGGCATCGATGTCTATGAAGAAGAGGCCGATCTCTTCTTCGAAGACCTTTCCAACGAGGTGCTGCGCGACGATGTTTTCGCGCGACTGCTGACTTTCCCCAATGTTCTGGTCACCGGCCATCAGGGCTTCTTCACGCAGGAAGCTCTCAAGAACATCGCGGACACGACGATTGGTAATATCGAGAGCTTTTTCAGTACCGGCACGGCGCTATATGCGGTTTCCACGGAGCAGTTGGCCGGCCCCGCCTAAACTCTGCTGCCGAATTCGAGAAGATTTTTGATGCCCTCATCTGCGACCTCCGCATGAAATTGGGTAAAATTGGTATGATCATTGAGTTTTTCTAAAATTCATCATACATATTTGACAGGCTCCACGCCTGCCTCGATTTTAATGCATGGTGACCGACGTGCCTGAACAGCAAAAACAGCGCAGCAAATCCTCCGGTTCTCTGGTCAGTCAAGTCAGCCTGAGCCTTAGAAACGCGATTGCCTCCGGGCAATATGGACCCGGTGACCGCTTGCCCAGCGAAATCGAAATGACGGAAACCCACGGCGTCAGCCGCACGGTCGTGCGCGAGGCGGTGACGGCGCTACGCTGCGACGGGCTGGTGGAGGTTCGCCAGGGGGCCGGCATTTTCGTGCTGAAGCGCGAAAAGGAGATGTCCTCCACCCCCGGCATCGATCGCGCCCGGCTGTCGTCCGATCTTGAGGTTCTGGAAATCAGAACGCCGCTTGAAATCGAGGCGGCGGGGCTGGCCGCCCTTCGCCGTTCCCCCTCGCAGGAGGAGGCGATTTTCGACTGTCACGTCCGGCTTCTCAAATGCATCGACGAAAACCGCTCCATTCGCGAGGCCGATCTGGCACTGCATCTGGCCATTGCGGCGGCAACCAACAATCCGCTCTTCACGCAGTTCCTCGAGCTGCACGGTCAGGCCGTGATCCCGCAATCCCGCGTGGTGCCTGAAACCCGGGAAAACGACCAGACGGCCTATCGACGATTGATCCACAAGGAACATGAGGCGATCGTCATCGCCATATCGGACAGGAATGAACAGGATGCCAAACTGGCTATGCAGGCGCATCTGCGCGGCAGCCAGAACCGCTATCGCGACATGATGCGCGACCTTCGCGGCATTTCGCACAGCTAGAGCATCTCCGAAAAAGCTGCGTGGCGGTCTGCGGCCAGGGAGCTAGGCAATCAGAAATCTATGATGCTTCCCGCAGATCCGCGCCCCAGACCTCGATTTGCGTCAGCGCGGGAAACGGCGAGGGATCATCCGCTTTTTTCAGGTCGTGCAGGCGGATCCATTCCACACGGCGCGGCGCGACCGAGAACGTCTGGGCGGCACCGGTTTTTTGCAGTGGGAAGCGCATGCTTTCGCCGTCGGAAAATGTGACGCTCGCCTCTTCCCACCAGGCGTCATGGGGAAAATCTGCCCTCAGATAAAATGTCAGCTGGTCGATCAGAACCGCGCGACCGAAAACAAGCGTCAACGAAGCTTCGGGATCACGGTTGATGCCCCAGCTGGTATAGGGCCAGAAACCATGGCCGGCGCTGACCTTTTCGCCATCAATGACATTACGGGCCGCAAACGCGGCTTCCCCACGCGTTTCGGTACTCGCATGGACATGCGGAAACAGCGAGGTGTTTTCGTGGTCATCGAAAGGGTTCAGGGCCAGGTTCCTGCGAACTCCGATCTCACCGGCAAGCGCACAACGCGCCGCAATCCGGTGAATGCTCCCGCTGAAAGCCTGCGGCGGATAGGATTTGCGCTTCGCTGCGAAAGGAACAGGCAGGACAAATTCGGCCGTCTGCAAAAAAACCAGCGTGGGCGGCATGCCGGCATCAAGGCCGAGCCAGATATGACCGGGCTGCGAAGCTTCGACGACGAGCCTGTCGCCTTCGCAATATTCAGCGCGGTAGACGAGGAACACCTCGTTCTCCGCCCCGGCCTCCGCCAGAATAGCACCGGCCGCATTAACGACCTTGAGTGTAAGCTTCATCGGCATTTCCTTAGCTGATCGTCAGGCACAGGCGCTTGGCTTTGATGGGAACAAGAATGCGATAGATCATCGGCGGCAAAGACTGGCGAAGCCTGGTGTCGTCGATGGGGATGGCCTCGATGGCAAGCTCTCCCGCCCCTTCGCAGGCCACCTCGCCAAGACCCGCAAAGATCAGGCTTCCCGGCGTGACGACGGGCTTTTCGGCAACCATCAGTGACAGAACCGCGCTTCTCTCGCCCTGATAATCATCAGTGATCTCGATGCGGCTGCCACGCAGCAACCGGATGCGGCGGCGGTAATGCTCGATACCCGCTTCGGGCGGATAAGCTCCCGCTATATCGAAAGCAATTTCCGCCTGTTTTTCCGAAAACTCCGCCACGAAATCCCGTGTCGCAAACTCTGCCCCGGCGCCCTGCATGACGCCACCGAAGGTCGGCAGATTGTGAAAGGCCGACTGCATCGTCCAGATGTCATAGCGCCGCGGCGAGAAAGTTTTCGCGTTGTAGGTTTCCACCCCCACATCGATGATGAATGGCCTGCCATTCTTGTAAAGCGTGAAACTGCCGACATCGTTGTGGTTATGGCTCTCGCCATTATTACCCGCCTTCACGGCAAGATCGAACACCCCGTCACGGGCAATTGCCAGCCCGATACCGGTATAGACAATGTCGGTCTTCATCGGTTCTGCAACAGCAAGTGCAGACAATTCCGGCGTGACGAGAACCGCCTGGACGCGATACCAGAGGTTCCACTCCCTGCGCATCAACTTATCCGTTGATCGGTTCCAGCAAGCTGCGGCGAAAGCCTGAAGCGGCAGGGAAGAGACGGCTTTGCCGAAGAGATATTCCCGAACGCCTGATATTTCGACCTTCGCCGGCGCATCGGCGAAGTTGAAAAAACTGTCTCCCGCCACATGCATGTTGAGGATGAATTCCGCCATGTTGCGCAGTTTCGGCGCCTTGAAAAGCGACGCCATGGAGCCGGGCGCGGCGGTATCGAGAATGCTCATCGCCCCGAACAGGCACAGCGCTGCATGGCCGTAATAAAGAACACCCTCTTCGCAGGCTCCGTCTTCCGCATAGTCCTTCTGAAACGCATCGAGACTCTGGAGCGCCTTTTCCACGACCCAACGCCGCGTCGGCTGGTCGGTGGGCAAAAGCAGGGTGGAGAGCAGAACATTCTGGGTGATCCAGGCCGTCCAGTTGTTCATCCGCTCATCACCACTCCCCATCCACCAGAAATGTCGGGCGAGATAGGGCTTCGTAATCCGACATTCGATCTCGGTGCGGACGCGCGATATAAGAGTTGGGGCCGCTTGCTCCAGTTCCGACGCAAGCAGGTGCAAGCACAAAGCAAGATTGGCACCCGTTTCCGCGGCGAACAGGTCGATCACCGTATCCTGCGGGTCGGGAAGCGACGCGCGGGGCCCACCGCGAATATGGGAATTATGCGCGGGCAATTGCCAGCCGCTTTCCTCACATATCAGCCAGAGACCATCGATGATGGCATCGAGAAAACGACCTTGCCCCTCGGCGCATTCACCGAGAACCAGCGCGTTCAATTTCAGCCGGCGGGAGAAATAAAGCGCCTCGAAACGATCACGATTGCCGCTCCGGCCATATTCCCGGTAATCGCCCGCCAGAATGACGGACCAGGGCTCGCCAAGAGCCTGCTCCGCCGCATCGACGAGACTGCCGCGAACCGCTTCCGTTGCTGAAGACCGAATTTTTTCCGCCGTCAGCTCCGCGCCGAAATCGGCGAACCGATCAGGCAGGAGCCGCATCATTTCGACAAACACGCCCTCAAACCTCCCGCGCGTTCCGCAATCCGATATGGGCCTCCTATCATACGTATTTTTGAAAAACCAGAAAATTTGTCTGACTTTATGTAAAGTTGTTTGACCAATATCGATATTGTGTTATCCAGAGCGCGGGAGGCGGCAAGGTGAAGACCCGGGCCGCAATGGAAAATGCAGGCAGCCGGCACCGATGAAGCGGTGAAACGGCGGCAATGGGAGATATGCTGTGGCAATCGCAACCGCGACCATGTCCGACAAGCAGGCGACTCCGTATCGCAGGAAAAAAGTCCGCATCGTCTCCAAACGGCGGCGCGGAATAGAAAATGCGCTCGTTGCCTATTCCTTCATTGCGCCCAATTTTCTCGGCTTTGCGATTTTCACGCTTGGGCCGATCCTCTTTGCCTTTGCACTGGCCTTCATGCATTGGGACGGCTCCAATGCGATGCGTTTTGCCGGTCTCGATAATTTCTGGCGGCTGTTCGAAGACAGGGCCTTCATCGCGGCCTTCTGGAACACGGTCATCTACACCGTCGCATCGGTGCCGGCCACGCTCGCCTGCGCGCTCGGGCTTGCGATCCTGCTCAACCAGAAAATCCGCGGCCGCAATTTTTTCCGCACGGCCATGTTTTTTCCCTATGTCGCGTCACTGGTCGCCGTGGCCGTCGTCTGGAACATGATTTTCAATCCGGAAATGGGTCCGGTCAACATGCTGCTCTATACGCTCGGCCTTGATCCCGCCGATATGCCGGGATGGGCGGCGGACCGGCACTGGGCCATGGTCACGGTCATCCTCTTCGGCGTGTGGAAGAGCATGGGTTATTACATGGTCATCTATCTCGCCGGGTTACAGGGCATCAATTCGGAACTTTATGAAGCAGCAGGGCTCGATGGTGCCAATGCCTGGCAGAAATTCATCCACGTCACCCTGCCGCAGCTTGCACCGACGACGTTTTTCGTGACCGTCATGCTGACGATCCAGTCCTTCAAGGTTTTCGATCAGGTCTACATGATCACACAGGGCGGCCCGGGCACCTCGACGCTGGTTCTCGTCTATCACATCTACAATGAGGCCTTCATTTCCTGGGATCTCGGCTATTCCAGCATGATCGCCCTCGTCCTGTTCTTCCTGGTCCTTGTCGTCACCATCGTACAGTTCAAACGGCAGCGGGAGGACTGATCCATGCGCATCATGGGCCGCAAAATCCCCGCCGCCACGATCGGCATCTATCTGACGGTGATCGTCGTCACCATCGTCATGCTTCTGCCCTTCGCATGGATGCTGTCGGCATCGCTGAAACTCAGCCGCGACGTCTTCGCGTTCCCGATTGAGTGGATACCCTCTCAGCCGCGCTGGGAAAACTATGTGGAAATCTGGACGAAGATCCCGCTGGCGCTGTTCATCTACAATACGTCGAAGCTGACGATCATCGTCACATTGCTGCAATTGCTGACCTCAAGCTTTGCTGCCTACGCCTTCGCCAAGCTGCATTTTCCCTACAAGAACACGCTGTTTCTCGGCTATATCGCCACCATCGCCATGCCCTGGCAGGTCTATATGGTGCCGCAATTCCTGCTGATGCGCGAATTCGGGCTGAACAACACCCATCTTGCGCTGATTTTCCTGCAGGCCTTCACTGCTTTCGGCGTTTTCCTGATGCGGCAGTTTTACATGTCGATCCCGAACGAGCTTTGCGAGGCGGCGCGCATCGACGGCATGAACGAATACCAGATCTGGGCAAAGATCATGCTGCCGCTCTCCAAACCGGCGCTTTCCACCTTGACGATCTTCACCTTCGTCACGACCTGGAACGACTTCATGGGTCCGATGATCTATCTCACCAAGACCGAGCTGAAGACCATCCAGATCGGCCTGCGCATGTTCATTTCGCAATATTCGGCGGAATACGGGCTGATCATGGCCGCCTCGGTGGTGGCGCTCATTCCGGTTCTCATCGTTTTCCTGGCGTTGCAGCGCTTCTTTGTCGAAGGCGTCGCCTCCACCGGCCTCAAGGGTTGATTTCATGCTCGATTTGACCACGTCCGTTCCAGCCCCGATCACGACAGAGGAAGTCGATGCCGCACTCGCCGCCGCCGTCGCGCAGGTCAGGCGCAACCTGCCCGAGTTCACCTACGCGGCGCAGAACCATTCGAGCGTGAAGAACTTTTACCCGGCAGTCGCCAATGACCAATGGACTGCCGGTTTCTGGCCGGGCCAGATATGGCTCGCCTTCGAACATACCGGCGACAGGACCTTTCAGCATGCGGCGCAAATTCAGGTGCAGAGTTTCCTGCACCGTATCGAGAACCGCATCGAGACCGACCATCACGATATGGGCTTCCTCTATTCGCCCTCCTGCATCGCCGCATGGAAACTGGTGGGCGATGAGGATGGAAGACGCGCGGCGCTGATGGCGGCGGACCAGTTGATGGAGCGGTTCCAGCCGGTCGGTCAATTCATCCAGGCCTGGGGCCGCAGGGATAATCCCAACGAATATCGCTATATCATCGACTGCCTTTTGAACCTGCCGCTGCTTTATTGGGCGAGCCGCGAAACGGGCCGGGAGGACTACCGCACCGTGGCGCTTGCCCATGCCCGCACCACGCTTGCCCATTCCGTTCGGCCGGACGATTCCACCTATCATACATTTTACATGGACCCGCAGACCGGCGCGCCGGTGCGCGGCGTCACGAAACAGGGTTACAGCGATGAGAGCTACTGGGCCCGCGGACAGGCCTGGGGCATTGCCGGCATGGCCATTTCCTATCGATACGAGCGCCTGCCCGCCTATCGCGACACCTTCGAGCGGCTTCTCGCCTTCTATCTCAAACGCCTGCCCGATGATCTCGTACCCTTTTGGGACCTGATTTTTGCGGATGGCGATGGCGAACCGCGCGACAGCTCGGCGGCAGCCATCGTCGCCTGCGGTCTTCTGGAAATGGCGGAGCTGGAGACACCGGAAAAGACGGCGGAATATCGCGATCTGGCAAGGCGCATGGTGAAAAGCCTCGCCGATGTCTATTCGGTTCGCGATCCCGCGATCTCCAACGGGCAGCTTCTTCACGGCACCTATTCCAAGAAGACACCCCATAATACCTGCCGGGGCGAAGGTGTCGATGAGTGCGTCTCCTGGGGCGATTATTATTATCTGGAAGCGCTGATCCGGCTTTCGCGCAACTGGTCTTCCTATTGGTGAGCGCGAGGCACAGATGGCTAGCATTTCCCTGAAAAAACTTAACAAGACCTTCGGCGCGCTCAAGGTCGTTCACGATATCGATCTGGATATTGCCGACAAGGAATTCATCATTCTGGTCGGCCCTTCCGGATGCGGCAAATCCACGACGCTGCGCATGATCGCCGGTCTGGAAGAAATTTCCGGCGGCGAATTGCGCATCGGCGAGGACGTGATGAATGACGTGCCCTCCAAGGATCGCGACATTGCCATGGTGTTCCAGAACTATGCGCTTTATCCGCACATGACGGTCTACAAGAACATGGCCTTCGGTCTCGAACTCCGAAAGGCGCCGCGCGATCTCATCGCCACCAAGGTCAAGGATGCGGCGAAAATTCTCGACATCACCCATCTCTTGAACCGAAAGCCGAAGGCGCTCTCCGGCGGTCAGCGCCAGCGTGTCGCGCTCGGCCGGGCCATGGTGCGCAACCCGGAAGTCTTCCTGCTCGATGAGCCGCTTTCCAATCTGGATGCCAAGCTGCGCGGCACGATGCGGTCGGAAATCTCCAAGCTGCACAAGCGGCTGGACGCCACCTTCATATACGTCACCCACGATCAGGTGGAAGCCATGACCATGGCGGACCGCATCGTGGTGATGAAGGACGGCCATATCCAGCAGGTGGATACGCCGCAAAATCTCTACGACCGGCCGATCAACATGTTCGTCGCGGGTTTCATCGGCGCACCGCAGATGAACATGCTGCCAGTCACGCTGCGCCGTGACGGCGACCGCTTCACCGCCCTGTTCGACGGCAATCCGCTGCCTCTGCCGGCTGATATCGATTCCGGGCGGCTGCGATCTTACGAGGGAAAGAACATCGTCCTCGGCATCCGCCCGGAAAATTTCCACGAATTCGCCCCGGCGGATATCGATGCCGCCAATGTCGCACCCTTCCGGGCGACGGTGGAACTGGCGGAGCCGATGGGATCGGAAGTGCATCTCAACCTTGTTTCCGGCGGTAAAAACCTTGTTGCGCGCGTCTCACCGCGTTTCAGGGCGAAGATCGGTGATCCCGTCGAACTGGTGGCCGATCTGACGAATGCGCAGCTTTTCGATCCCGCCACCGAACAATCGATCCTTTATTGAGGCGATGGAGACAAACGCGATGCAATGGCTGGAAGGGTTATGGACGAGGGAAGGTGCCGGGATCGACAAGAACGCCCCGCCGCTGACCGGCCTTGCCCTGTTCCTCGACATCATCAAACGCGAATGGTGGGAGATGGTGAAGCTCAACCTCCTCTTCATCGTCGCCAGCCTGCCGGTGGTGACGATGCCGGCAGCGATGCTGGCCATGACTCGTGTCTGCGTTTCCTTCACGGACGATGAAAATACCTATCTGCTGCGCGATTTCTTCGAAGCCTTGCGGAAATTCGCCCTGCGCGGCACTACGCTTGTGGTTTTAAGCGCGCTGCTGGTGAGCGCCGGTGTTTACGCGACTGTCAGCTACGCCGGGGCGGCCCGGCTTCAGCTCGTCTACAGCCTGCCCTTTGCGGTCAGTCTGGCAGTGACGCTGTTCCTCATCCTCCTGTGCGCCTACGCCATTGTTCTCATGGCGAGACAGGACCTGCCGCTTCGGGAAACGCTACGGCAGGCGGCATTTTCTGCGATCACCAGGCCACTGCCCATGCTGGCGGCACTCGGTTTCGTCACGGCACTCTGGATCGCGCACATCCTGCTTTATCCGGTGTCCGTCTTCATGCCGGCCACCGTCAATTTTTCGCTCGGCATGTTCGCCCTGTGTTTCGCGGCAAGAAACGCCGCTACGCGGATGCGAGTGTCGATACCCGAACCGGCGGGGAGCAGCACTTAAGGCATACCGAAAATCAAACGACATCAGTCAGGGAAGGAGAAACGGGCTATGGAGTTTAAGACAACCAGACGTGCATTCGCTCTCGCAACCGCCGGTCTCGGCATTGCCATGGGCATGGGAGGAACGGCGTTCGCTGCGGGCGATGCACCCGTCACCTTGAAATGGGCCCTTTGGGATCTGGACAAGGGTGCCTACTTCAAGCCCTTGATGGAGGCCTACAAGCAGAAGCACCCGAATGTGACGTTCGAGGTGGTGGACCTCGGCTCGCAGGACTATACGCAGATGATATCCACGCAGCTGACCGGCGGCTCGAAGGATATCGATGTCGTCACCATCAAGGATGTGCCCGGCTACGCCAATCTGGTGCGCGCCGGCAACATCACCGATCTCAGCGGCTTCATCAAGGAGCAGAAGATCGAGACGGCACCCTATGGTGGCCTGATCGAGGAACTGACCATCGACGGCAAGATCTACGCCCTGCCTTTCCGCTCGGATTTCTGGGTGGTCTATTATAACAAGGATATTTTCGACAAGGCCGGTGTGCCCTACCCCAGCAATGACATGACCTGGGCACAGTTCGATGAAATCGCCGGCAAGCTGAAGGGTGGCATGGGTGCCAACCGCATCTATGGCGCGCTGTTGCACACCTGGCGCTCGACGGTGCAGCTGCCCGGCATTCAGGATGGCAAGCACACGCTGGTGGACGGCAATTATGAATTCCTGAAACCCTGGTATGAGCGGGCGCTTGCCCTGCAAAAGAGCGGCGCGATACCGTCCTATGCCTCGCTGAAAACGTCGAACACCCATTATTCCGCTCTGTTCTTCAACGGAACGATCGGCATGCTGCCCATGGGCACATGGTTTGTCGGCACCCAGATCGCCAAGGTGAAATCCGGCGAGTCGAAAAGCGTCAATTGGGGCATCGTGAAATTTCCCCATCCGGATGGTGTAGCAGCCGGCGCGACGGCCGCGCAGATTGCCGGATTGTCGGTCAATGCCAATTCCGGCCACAAGGAAGCGGCGCTGGATTTCATCCATTTCGTCACCGGCCCTGAGGGCGCGGCCATAGTTGCCTCCACCGGCACCTTCCCCGCGCTCAGAACCGATGATGTGGCCGAGAAGATCGCAGCGCTGCCGGGCTTCCCGCAGGATCAGGCCAGCAAGGACGCATTGCAGGCGGGCAAGGCCTATCTGGAAATGGCGGTCAACCCGAATGCGGCCAAGATCGAAGTCGTTCTGAACCGCGTGCATGACGCGCTGATGACCGACAATATCTCGATCGATGACGGCATCAAGGACATGAATGACGGCGTCAAGGCCATCAAATAGTTGCCGCAGGGCCGCAGGCGGCGAGCCTGCGGCCCCTTCTCTGATCACGACCGGAAATTGATAATCGTGCCTTACGACAGCGCCACAGCCAATCCGCTCTTTCACAATCCGCTTCGCAGCCGGGACGATCTCGCAAAAGCGGTGATCGACCTCTTCAATCCGCTGCTGGCCTGTTTTTCACCCGGCGGCGCGCGTGTGCGGCTTGGAGCAACGGGGGCGATTTTCGATTTTCCTGCGGCGGAACTGGAAGGTTTTGCCCGGCCATTATGGGGCATCGTTCCGCTTGCCGCCGGCGGTTATGATTTTCCGCACTGGGATCTCTACCGGCGCGGGCTGGCCAATGGCACCAATCCGGCCCACCCGGAATATTGGGGTGACACGGCTGATCGGCACCAGCGGCTGGTCGAACTGGCGGCCATAGGATTTGCGCTCGCCATGGTTCCCGAACATATCTGGGAGCCGCTAGCCGAAACGGACAGGCGGGCTGTCGCCGCCTATCTTCTGGCCGCCCGCGAGCGGGAGTTCGTCGACAATAACTGGAAATTCTTCCGGGTGCTGATCGATCTTGGGCTGGAACGGGTGGGTGTGGAATTCGACCGCGCCAAAACCCAAACCTATCTCGATGAGCTAGAGGCTTTCGATATCGGCAACGGCTGGTATCGGGATGGACCGGTGCGACGTGTCGACCATTATATCCCTTTCGCCATGCATTTTTACGGTTTGATCTACACGGTACTGGCGAAAGGTGACGGCGCACGAAAAGCGCGGCTCATCGAACGCTCGCGCATTTTCGCCCGTGACATGCGCCACTGGTTCGGGCCTGACGGAGCTTCGCTCGCCTTCGGGCGCAGCCAGACCTACCGTTTTGCTGCCGGCGGTTTCTGGGGCGCGCTCGCCTTTTCCGGTCTGGAGGCGCTGCCATGGCCGGAAATCAAGGGCTATTACATGCGCCACATCCGCTGGTGGTCGAAGCGGCCGATCGCCGATCGCGACGGCGTCCTGTCCGTCGGATATGGCTATCCAAACCTTCTGATGAGCGAGAGCTACAATTCTCCCTGCTCTCCCTATTGGGCGCTCAAATTCTTCCTGCCGCTGGCGCTGCCCGCCGACCATCCTTTCTGGACTGCGCAGGAAACCGAGGCGGAAGAATTCGCCGAACCCGTTTCGTTGCCGGAGCCCGGCATGGTGGCCTTTCACACGCCCGGCAACATCGTCGTTCTATCCTCGGGGCAGCAGCATGACAGGATGCGCGGCGCGCAGGAGAAATATTCGAAGTTCGTCTACTCCACCCGTTATGCCTTCAATGTCGAGGCGGATGACCGGCATTTCGCCGCCGCAAGTTTCGACGGCATGCTCGGCCTTTCCGACGACGGCGTGCACTTGCGCACCCGCGAGACGATGGAGGAGGCGTTGATTGCCAAAGACTGCCTTTATTCCCGTTGGCAGCCATGGGCGGATGTGGAGATCGAGACCTGGCTCGTGCCACAAAACCCCTGGCATGTGAGGCTGCACCGCATCCGGACCCCACGACCTCTGCAAACTTCCGAAGGGGGTTTCGCCATAGAACGCGCCGACTTCAACCGCGACCGAACTCAGGCCGAGGAAGGTCGCGCTGCGTGTTACGGGCAAGGCGACACAAGCGTCATTGTCGACCTTTCGGCCGGAATTCGTCGCGAAGGACTGTGCCATCAGGCCATCGCCAACACCAATCTCATCCACGCCAGAACCCTCGTTCCGCAATTGCGCGGGACTGTTCCGTCCGGCGAAACGTTACTGATAACGGCCTCCATGGCGCTACCCGTCGGCAAGGCCGCCGAAGCCGCATTGGCAACCCTGCCGGATGCTCCCGATCTCGCCGGGCTGGAAGAGATGTTCAGGCGTGACGGACGACGTGTTCCGGCCTTTGCACTCAATGAAAACCGCGCGGGCTGACCATGACGACGGACGAACCCCCGACTGTTTCCCGAAGGCAGGATCGGCTGAACATCCTGACCTGGGAGCGGAAGCCGGAGGATATAAACAGCCCCGATCATCAGGCACGTTTGCGTGGCCTTGAACACTCTGCCAACGCCGTTTTCGGACAAGACGTTTATATTGCCGCCAGAGCAGAGGTGCATACGAACAGGCTGCTGATGGGCGCACAGTCGTGGATTGCCGGTTACGCGATCGTGCGCGGCGACATTGAGCTTGGCGAAAATGTTTCGATCAACCCCTATGCCTGCCTTTCCGGCAAGGTGACCATCGGCAATGGGGTGCGCATCGCCTCCCATGTCAGCATCGTCGGTTTCAACCACGGTTTTGACGATATCGACACCCCCATCTATCGCCAGCCGCTGACTTCGCTTGGCATAGAGATCGACGAGGATGTCTGGATCGGCGCCAATGCGGTGGTGCTGGATGGCGTGAAGATTGGACGCGGAGCGATTATCGCGGCAGGCGCAACCGTGGTGAAGGATATTCCCGCCATGGCCATTGCCGGCGGCGTTCCCGCCCGGGTTCTGCGATATCGCGGAGAAAAAGCGGCCGCGTCAAAACTCCCGGAAATAGAACCACTGCTACGGAAGCTCGGTGGGGAAATCGCCGGCGACTGGCTGGCGGCCATTCGTTCCTATGAGGAAGAGGGCGCCTATCATTCAGCCGATGCATCCGGGCAAGTCGTTGAAAGCACCAGACATCTGTGTGACGCTATCGAAATCGCCGCAGCCTTCGGGCAGGAAGGAACTGCCTTCGACACCGAAAAGACCGTGACTGGCCTGCAGGCGATGCAGGATGCGCAAACGGGGCTGTTTTTCGACGCCGAGGCGCCCGCTGTCGATGCGCCGGCGGAGCGGAACCCCTCCATTCTCTACAATATTCTGGCCATCGGATATGCGCTGGAATGTTTTGGGGCCGCGCCGAAACAGCCAATTGCCTTTGTCGAGCACATGCGCGCCGGGGAACTGACCCGTCTGCTGGAAGAACTGCCATGGCAAAGCCGGGCATGGCATTGCGGCGCCACCATCGACGCCCTCGCCACCGCGCTTTATTTCAACAGGCGCTATTTCACATCCGGCGACAATCTTGCCATGCTCTTCGGCTGGCTTGCGATGAATGCGGACAGGGCAACCGGTCTCTGGGGTGAACCGACGGCCGCGCAGGGCCTGCTACAACCGGTCAATGGCTTTTACCGTCTCACACGCGGCTCCTACGCCCAGTTCGGGGTGCCCGTGCCCTATCCAGAAGCGACAATCGACTCCGTCATCGCCAATTACCGCGCCTATGGCGGTTTTCATGGCGTCGAATTTAACGCCTGCAACCTGCTCGATACGATCCACCCTCTGCTTCTGTGCCTGAAACAGACGGATCACAGACGAAACGAGGCGAAAGAGATCGCCCGCGAAATTGTGCGCCGAAACGAGGGGCGATGGCAAAAGGGGAAGGGATTTGCCTTCGCCGAGGGGCATCCGGCCGGGCTGCAGGGCACGGAAATGTGGATGTCGGTCCTCTGGCTTGCCGCAAAACTTCTCGGAGCGGAGCAGTTCCTGCCGTTCCAGCCCCGCGGTATTCATCGCCTTGAACCTGCGGAAATTGTCGGCGGCACGATTGCCCGGCCCTGATCGCCGGTATAGGTTTCCGACACTCTTTAGAAGCCTTCAAACCGGACCGGTCGAGCGACAGATGCAACTCAAAGACTGCTATAATTTTCATGATTTTCGCCGCATGGCCAAGCAGCGTCTTCCCGGGCCGATCTTCAACTACATAGACGGCGCTGCCGACGACGAAGTGACATATCGGCGGAACACGGCTGCCTTTGAAAATTGCGATCTCGTTCCGGATGTGCTGCGCGGCGTGTCCGACGTGGACATGTCAGTGACCGTCATGGGGCAAAAACTCTCCATGCCGGTCTATTGCTCCCCAACGGCGCTTCAGCGCCTCTTCCACCATCAGGGCGAGCGGGCGGTGGCGGCAGCGGCGGGAAAATTCGGCACGATGTTCGGCGTCTCTTCGCTTGGCACCACAAGCCTTGAGGAAGCGCGCAGGATCAGCGGCGGCCCGCAGGTCTATCAATTCTATTTCCACAAGGATCGTGGCCTCAACCGCGATATGATGGCACGCGCCAAGAGCGCCGGCGTCGAGACGATGATGCTGACCGTGGACAGTATCACCGGCGGAAATCGCGAGCGCGACAAGCGCACCGGCTTTGCCATTCCCTTCAAGCTCAATCTTTCCGGCATCGCGCAATTCGCCGTCAAACCGGCCTGGGGCATCAATTACCTGGCACATGAGCGCTTCAGCCTGCCGCAACTCGACGGCCATATCAAAATGGATGGCGGCGCGCTCTCCATCAGCCGCTATTTCACCGAGATGCTGGATCCCTCGATGAACTGGGACGACGTGGCGCAGATGGTGCGCGAATGGGGCGGACCCTTCTGCCTCAAAGGCATCATGTCGGTGGATGACGCCCGGCGCGCTGTCGAAATCGGCTGCAGCGGCATCGTGCTCTCCAATCATGGCGGTCGCCAGCTCGATGGTTCCCGCAGCGCCTTCGACCAGCTGGCAGAGATTGTCGATGCCGTCGGCGACCGGATCGACGTGATGATGGATGGCGGCGTACAGCGCGGGACCCATGTTCTGAAAGCACTGTCTTTGGGTGCCAAGGCAGTCGGGCTCGGCCGCTATTATCTTTTCCCGCTCGCCGCTGCCGGTCAGCCCGGCGTCGAAAGGGCGCTCGAACTGATGCGCATCGAAATCGAACGCGGCATGAAGCTGATGGGCTGTACCACTGTCGAGCAGCTGACGCGACGAAATCTGCGGTTTCACGGCTAGGCCGGCGTTCCGCGTCTCAATGCAAGGTCAGAGTTTTCCGCTTGAACCACAGGCCATTTCCGCGGCGTTGAGCCGGTGCTCCTGAAGCGCCAGCCCGATGTTCCAGACAAGCACCAGAGATACCACCACACAAATGCCGCCGGAGATCAGGGAACGGTGGCGCTTTGCACCCGACAGGAACAGCCAGCCGATAATGGCATAGGCTGCAAGCGCCGGTACGGCAGGGATCAGAACCGATATAGGCCCGTCACAATCAACTGCGTCGATGCCAACGGCGCGATACTCATTCGGCGTCGTCACGATGCCGAGGACGGCGACGGGCAACATCGCAGCGAGAATGGCATAACGGAAGAAGCGAGGTGTATCGGGCATGTCGGCTCCATAGCCGGGTAATTAAATATCGCGATGGTCCGAAAACTTCCGCGCAGACTGCTTGAGGATAATCTTTTCTCGATGGCGGTCATTACCCCCAAGCCGTGCCAACGATCCTGAACGGGAGCTTGCCCGATTTCCTGGAGAAATCCAGCATTTTAAAGAAGACCGAACTTGGCAGGTCGCGTCGAGTATGATTATGGTTGCATTATGCAACAATATGGATTCACCATGTCCGAACAGCCTCTCCCCATAGATGACATCCGCTTCACCTCGCGCCGGCTTGTCCGGGAACTCGGCTTCATGGGCGGAGATTTCGCAGGCACCGATCTGCCACCTTCCGCCGTTCACGCCCTGATCGAGATCGAGACATGCCCCGGAATTACGGCGCGTGATCTGGGAAAGATTCTGCGGCTTGAAAAATCCAGTGTCAGCCGCATGCTGCGCAAACTCGTTCTGTCAGGAGATATTCTGGAGAAGACGGACGGGCAGGATAACCGTATCAAGCTGCTGTTTCTTGCCGACAGGGGACAAAAGCGGGTCGAAGCCATTCACGCCTTCGCCAACCGGCAGGTATCCGGCGCCCTGACACAGCTGACATCGGCGGATGCAAATACCATCCTTGCCGGGCTTCGCCTTTATGCCGATGCGCTGGGAGACCGAAGCGATGCCACCGCGCCCGCCATCGATATCGTCTCGGGATATCGGCCAGGCATCATCGCCCGCATAACACAGATGCATGCGCTCTACTACGCCCGAGCATCCGGCTTCGGCCAGCGTTTCGAATCCGTCGTCGCCGAAGGCCTCGCCTCCTTTTGCAACCGGCTCGAAAGACCGCGAAATGCGATATGGACCGCGATGCGCGGCGACGAGATTGTCGGCTCCGTCGCCATCGATGGCGAAGACCTGGGATCGGACATCGCGCATCTACGCTGGTTCATCGTGGATGACAGCGTGCGTGGCGGCGGTGTCGGACGCAGGCTGCTTGCAGCCGCCCTGGCCTTTGCCGATAAGAACGCCTTTGCCGAAACCCATCTATGGACATTCAACGGCCTTTCGGCCGCCCGGCATCTCTACGAGACGCATGGTTTCGCCTGCGTCGAAGAACATCCCGGCAGCCAATGGGGAAGCGAGGTTCTGGAACAGCGCTTTATCAGACGGCTGAAGAGATGATGTGAGCGGCAGTCTTGTCTCGCAAAGCAGCCCCTAAACGCTGCTCAGCAAGAGGCTGGTTTCGCTGTTCGAGACGCCGTCTATCATACGGACCTCCCGCAGCACCCGGTCGAAATCCGAGAGGCTGCCGGCGCGGATATTCGCCACCAGATCCCAGTTGCCATTGGTGGTATGGAGCGAGGAAATCTCGGCAATGCCACGCAGCTTGCGGATGACCTGCGTGGTCGATTTTCCCATGACCTCGATCATCATCACCGCGTGGACAGCACGATCATCATAATCCTCGCGCACCCGCACGGTAAAACCGAGCAGCGTGCCGGTTTCCGTCAGCCGGTCCAGCCGGTTCTGCACCGTGCCGCGCGCGACACCCAGCGCATCGGAAAGTTTGGCAAGCGACGCCCGGCCATCGACCCTGAGGTGAGCGATGATTTGCCGGTCGAGTTCATCCGGTATGTATTTTGCGATGCTCATGGAGATTTGACCGAATTGACAATTGGACTGAACATATTGTTCAAAATGACTTCAGAAACAACAAGCTTCTGCGATTTCAGTTGAACAGGCCCCGCAGCTATCTTCGCTCTCGCAAGTGAGGAGTTGCCCATATGCCCCTGTCCCCGTCTTCAAAAGCCCTTATCCCTTTCGTCAGCGTCGAGAACATGATGCGGCTGGTGCATCACATCGGCATAGAGCAGATGCTCGTTGAACTCACCGATGCCATCGAGGCGGATTTTCGCCGGTGGCCATGTTTCGACAAGACGCCACGTGTCGCCTCGCATTCACGCGAAGGCGTCATCGAGCTTATGCCGACATCCGACGGGGAAATCTACGGCTTCAAATATGTGAACGGCCACCCGAAAAACATGGCGGAAGGGCTTCAGACGGTCACCGCCTTCGGCCTGCTCGCGGCTGTGTCCACCGGTTACCCCGTGCTTTTGACGGAAATGACCCTGTTGACGGCGCTGCGCACCGCCGCCACCTCGGCAATGGCCGCCCGGCATCTCGCGCCGAAGGGCGTCAAAGTCATGGCGATGATCGGCAACGGAGCCCAGGCGGAATTTCAGGCGCTGGCAATGAAAGCCGTGCTCGGTATCGAGGAGGTACGCCTTTACGACATCGATCCCCGCGCAACGGAAAAAACGGCCGCCAACCTGAAGGAAAGCGGCCTGACGGTGATCCCGTGCAAATCGGCCCAGGCCGCAATCGAAGGGGCGGGTATCATCACCACCTGCACCGCCGACAAGCAATATGCAACCATTCTGACCGACAATATGATCGGCGCCGGCGTGCACATCAACGCCATCGGCGGCGACTGCCCCGGCAAGACGGAGCTGCACCGGGATATCCTGCTGCGCGCCGACACCTTCGTCGAATACCCGCCGCAGACACGCATCGAGGGCGAAATCCAGCAGATGGACCCGGATTATCCGGTAACGGAGCTCTGGAAAGTGGTTCTCGGCGAGGCCGAAGGCCGTCGGGACACACGCCAGATCACCCTGTTCGACAGCGTTGGTTTCGCCATAGAAGATTTTTCCGCCCTGCGTTACGTGCGCGGTAAACTCGAAGGCTCAAGCTTCTATCAGGACATCGACATCATCGCCGATCCCGATGATCCACGTGACCTCTTCGGCATGCTGCAACGTGCGCGGGCCTGAGGAGCGGGATGATGAAAAGAACCTATTCCGTTCAGGCTCCGGCCGCCGTCGTCATGGTGCGGCCACACCATTTCACGGTCAATACCGAGACCGCCGCCGACAATCGCTTTCAGGCAACACCCGACAGTGGTGAGGACTTCAGCGCCATCGCCCATGCGGAAATCACCCGTGCGGCGCAGACACTCGAAAGCCATGGCGTGACGGTGCATCTCTTTGAAGACGAAGGCACGAAAACACCCGATTCCGTCTTTCCCAACAACTGGTTTTCCACCCATGCCGGCGGCCATGTCGCCATCTATCCCATGAAGGCCGAAAGCCGCAGGCGCGAGCGTCGCCAGGATGTCATCGAGATGTTGAAGAGCCGCTATCGGGTTCAGGACATCATCGATTACTCCGGCCTGGAACCGGACAGTCTTTTTCTGGAAGGCACAGGCGCCATGGTACTCGATCATATCGACCGGGTCGCCTATGCCGTGCGCTCCGACCGCACCGATCCGATCGCGCTTGAGCGCTTCTCGACCCATTTCAATTTCGAGCCGATGGTATTCGATGCCCGTGACGAGGCGGGAGTGCCGGTCTACCACACCAATGTCCTGATGTGCATCGGCACGGATTACGCAATGATCGGCCTCGACATGATCACCGATGAAGGCCGACGTGCTGAAATCGTCGCCCGGCTTGAGCGCTCAGGGCGACGGGTCATCGCCCTCACCAATGCCCAGATCCGCAATTTCGCCGGCAATGCGCTGGAATTGCAGGGACGGGACGGCCGCATCCTCGCCCTTTCCTCCACTGCCTACGCCTCGCTCACTCAGGCGCAGATCGACACGATCCGCGAAAGCGCCGTTCCGGTGGCGCTCGACATACCGACCATCGAGAAGGCCGGCGGTTCGGTGCGCTGCACGCTTGCCGGCATTCA
The DNA here is from genome assembly GCF_017313365.1 of Agrobacterium sp. OT33. Classification (NCBI taxonomy): domain Bacteria; kingdom Pseudomonadati; phylum Pseudomonadota; class Alphaproteobacteria; order Hyphomicrobiales; family Rhizobiaceae; genus Agrobacterium; species Agrobacterium sp. OT33. The sequence continues at coordinate 243,938 of NZ_JAFLMZ010000006.1, forward strand.
CCTGACGCCAAGATAACAGAGGTTTGCAATGGAATTTTGAGCGAGTGTCAATTTCGACAATTCCGCTATACAAATCGCGCAAAATACCGACAGAAAATGCGCTGAAATGCCATTTTTTATAGCCGTTCAATTTCGCTAGACTATTTTCATCGATGCCGCATCGGTCCCTTCACACTGGACCACCAGCGCATCTCTCGTCATCCAAAGGCTTGGGAGGGCCTTCCTCATGAAGACAAAAACAAAGAAATCATTGCTCATGTTCTGACGCCTGTCACGGGAAGGAGCCCCGCGCCGCCCTATGATCCGCAACGGCAAAAGGGCGTTTCCTCAACAGGCAGTCACCGTTGTTTTTCACCTTCGTGCAGCGCGTTCCGCTGTCCGCAGCCAGATAGCTGCACGCTTTTTATACGGAGTTTCCCCATGTCGATCCTCAAGAAAATAGCTTTTGCCGGGCTGGCCGTCGCCGCTCTGGCAGCCGCCTTGCCGGCTTCCGCCGACGATCTGGCCAAGGTCAGGGAACGCGGCACTTTCAGCTTCGCCATGAGCGGCAGCTTTCCGCCCTTCAGCTTCGTCAACGACAAGAACGAAGTTGTCGGCTTCGATGTCGATATCGGTAATGAACTGGCAAAGCGCCTTGGCGTGAAACCGGTTGTGGTGACGACGGCGTGGGACGGCATTATCGCCGGCCTGATTTCCGGCAAATACGATGCAGTCGTAGGGTCCATGACCATCACGCCGGAACGCGAAAAGGCCGTCGCCTTCGCCGGCCCCTATTACCATAGTGGCAGGGCCGTCTTCGTTCCCGAAACATCACCGGCGAAATCGCTCGACGACCTGAAGGACAAGAGCGTCGGCGTCACCCTCGGTGAAGTCAGCGACAAGTGGGCACGCCAGCGCAGCGGCTGGACCGTGCGGACATACAAGGCTCTGTCGGAAGCACTGCTCGACCTCCAGGCCGGCCGCATCGACGCCATCGCCGCAGATTCCATTCCCGTTCTCGTGGCCTCGAAAAGCAGCGGTCAGAATGTGCGCGAAATCGCCATTCCAGACGCCGGAAATGGCGACAGCATCGGCATTGCGCTGCGCAAGAACAGCGGCGAACTCAAGGACGCCATACAGAAGGCGCTGGACGACATGCGCGCCGACGGCACCTACGAAAAGATTTCGATGAAATGGGTCGGTCGCGACATTCGCTGACAGCTGCCCCGACATAAATCATGGAAGGAGGGTCCGCCCGTGGACCTTCCCTTTCCTTTCTCAGTTCGAGAGGAGGCACAATGGGCTTCTCCTTAATGACGCAGGTTTTTCCGTTTTTTCTGGAAGCCGCTCTCGTCACACTTGAAATCACCGCGCTTGCCCTGGCCCTCGGCCTCGTCCTTGCCACGCTGGCGACAGCGGCGCGCCTTGCCCGCTCGAAGCTTCTGCGCTTCGTCGGCGGCGCCTATGTCAGCGTCTTTCGCGGAACGCCCTGCCTGCTGCAGCTTTTCATTCTCTATTTCGGCGGCCCGCAGATCGGTATCGATCTCGACCCTTTCACCGCCGGCGCGATCGGCCTCGGCATCAATGTCGGCGCCTATCTTGCCGAAGCCATGCGCGGCGCAATCCTCACCGTCGACAAGGGACAGACGGAAGCGGCCCGTTCGATCGGTTTCGCCCGTGGGCAGACGATGCGGCTCGTGGTGTTGCCACAGGCCGGCCGGCTGATGATCCGATCCATCGGCGTCAACGCGATCATGCTGCTCAAGGGCTCATCGCTGGTTTCCGCCATCTCCGTCGTGGAGCTGACCTATACCGCCCAGCGGTTCATCGGCTCGACCTATCGTCCCTTTGAAATCTTCGCCGTCTCGGCAGCGATCTACATGGTGCTGGTCTATCTGCTTGCCCGCCTGATCGACGCGCTCGATGCCCGTTTTGCGCTGAAATAGGAGGTATTCCATGCTGGATTTCACCATTGTTCCGCCCTTTGCCGCCGCGATCCTCACCGGCGCGCTGTGGACGGTCATCATCGCCGCAAGCGCCGCCGTCATCAGCTTTGCCGGCGGCGTGCTCATCGCGCTCGCCACGCTTTATGCGCCGCGTATCGCGCAATATCCCGTGCGTTTCGTCAGCTGGGTGCTGATGGGAACGCCGCTGCTACTGCAGCTCTATTTCATCTATTACGGCCTTTCCCAGATCGGGGTGAACATACCGGCAATATGGACCGGCATCATCGGCCTCGGACTGCATTTTGCCGTCTACAATGCCGATATCATCCGCATCTGCATCCTCGGCATCGATAACGGCCAGACGGAGGGCGCCCGCAGCATCGGTTTCAGCAAGGTGCAGACGCTGCGTTACGTCATCGTGCCGCAGGCCGTGGTGCGCGCGCTGCCGCAGATCGGCAACAACATGATCGCCATGCTGAAGGACACCGCCGTGGTTTCGGTTCTCGGTGTTTCGGAACTGGTTCTCGCCTCCCAGCAGGCGATCAGCGAAACCTATCGTCCCTTCGAATTCTATCTTGTTGCTGCCGCGATCTATTACACGATCAACGTGGCGCTGGAATTCGCATTGCGCAGGGCAGACAAAAAAATGGAGTTTATCCGATGAGCAATTCCCGGCCGATGGTCCAGCCCGCAATCCAGCCCACTGTCGACGTGCGCAATGTCGCAAAGTCCTATGGCGAGCTCGAAGTTCTGAAGAATATCAATCTTTCCGTCGCAAAGGGCCAGATCGTTGCGATCATCGGGCCGAGCGGCTCCGGCAAGAGCACGCTCTTGCGCTCCATCAACCATCTGGAAACGGTCAATTCCGGAGAAATCTATCTCGAAGGCGTGCAGGTAAACCAGCCGCTCAAGGGCCGGGCTTTCGAACGCCACATCAATGCCGTGCGCCAGGACATGGGCATGGTCTTCCAGCACTTCAACCTGTTCCCGCATCTCAGCGTGCTGGAAAACATCACGCTGGGGCCGATCACGCTCAAAAACATGGCCAAAGGCGCGGCAACGGAGCTTGCCATGTCACTGCTTGCCAAGGTGGGGCTGGATGCCAGGGCGGCGGCCTATCCTTCCATGCTCTCCGGCGGCCAGAAACAGCGGGTTGCTATTGCCCGGGCGCTCGCCATGCGGCCGAAAGTCATGCTGTTCGATGAAGCCACCTCCGCTCTCGACCCGGAACTGGTGGAAGAGGTCAACCAGGTCATGAAACAACTGGCGAGAGAGCACATGACCATGCTGATCGTGACCCATGAAATGCGTTTTGCCGCGGAAGTCGCCGACCGCGTGCTGTTCATGGACAAGGGGCTGGTGGTGGAGGAAGGCCCGCCCTCCGAAATCTTCGTCCGGCCGCAACAGGAGAGGACGCGCAGCTTCCTCAAGACCTATCTCAACAACTGACCGCCAGCAGGACACAAGATCACAAGCGCAGACTGTTGCGCTTGTGATCCACAGCGCTGACCGCGCCGGGAAAAATCAGAAGGCAAGCTGGACCTTCATGGATTTGCTTCTGTCACCCGCAGTTTCGAAGGCTGTGACCGCCTCTTCCAAAGGAAAGGTTCCGGTCAGCAATAGCTTCAGATCAACACGGCGGTGGTTGATGAAATCGACGGCAAGTCCAAATTCCTCATGGAACCGGAAGGTGCCCTTCATCTCGATTTCCTTGGCCACCACCATGTTCTGCGGAATGGACACATCACCGCCAAGACCGAGCTGAACCACGGTGGAGCGCGGTTTCAGCGCTTCAAGCCCCGAACGGACGGCTCTTTCATTTCCGGATGCCTCGAACTGGACGTCGAAATAACCCTTGTTCGCCGAATAGGCGGAGAGCGCATCCGGGTCGCTGGCGACATTGATGACACGGTCGGCGCCGATGGCGAGCGCCTTTTGCAAAACCGCATTCATGACATCGGTCGCGACGATTTCCCGGGCGCCATGGGCGCGGGCGGCGATGATGGCAAGCGCGCCGATCGGCCCGCAGCCGGTGACCAGAACGCGCTTGTCGGTCAATGCGCCGGCGCGGTTGACGCCATGCAGCGTTACCGCGAAAGGTTCGGCCATGGCCGCTTCATGGATGGAGATGCCATCCCGTACCTTGTGGCACTGATACGCCTCGGCAACGAGGCGCTGGCGAAACGCGCCCTGAATATGCGGCATCGGCATGGCGGAGCCATAAAAGCGCATGTTCAGGCACTGGTTCTGCTGGCCCTTCAGGCAAAATTCACAATGGTTGCAGGGCCGGCTCGGCGATACGGCGACGCGGTCGCCGACGGCGAGACCGGAAACACCCTCTCCCAAAGCCTTGATGGTGCCGGCCACCTCGTGGCCGAGGATCATCGGCTCCCGCACGCGCACGGTGCCGAAACCGCCGTGATTGTAATAATGCAGGTCGGAGCCGCAGATACCACCCGCCTCGATGGCGACCTCGACCTGCCCCGGGCCGGGCTGCTCGGTCTCCCGTTCCTCGATCCGCAGATCCTTCGCCGCGTGGATGACAACCGCTTTCATAGTCTCTCCTCCCATAAGGCTCACACGGCGGCAGTCGCCGCCGTTGCCCATTGTCCGACTTGTCTCAGATATCGACCACGAGGCCCTTGGCTTTCAGAACCGGCTCAAGCTTGCTGACCTCGATCACCGACTTGCCCTGCTTGTAGGCTTCGATGTAACCGGCCTCGGCATCTTCGCGGGCCTGCGAAAGCTTGGCCGCTTCCTGTGCTTCATCGCGCCTGACGACCACCAGCCCGTCGGCATCACCGACGATGATATCGCCCGGATTGATGATTTCACCACCGACGATCACCTGATCGTTGACCGCGGCAATGGTCTCCTTGACCGTGCCCTTGATGCAGACACTGAGCGAGAAGACCGGGAAGCCTAGGTCCCGCAGCTGCAGTGTGTCGCGCACGCCGGTATCGGTCACCAGACCGCCAATGCCTTTTGCGAGGCAGGCATTGGCGAGCACATCGCCGAAGGAACCGGCTTCTTCATATTCGCCGGCGGAAACGACGATGATGTCGCCCGGCTTGGCATAGTTGATGGCAAGCTGCAGCATGATGTTGTCGCGCGGCGCACATTTGACCGTGAAGGCCGGGCCGCAAAGCTTCATGCGATAATCGACCGGCTTCAGCCGCGAAGACAATGCGCCACGGCGCCCCTGCGCCTCATGGATCGTGGCGGGAGAGAATTTGGCAAGGGCGTCGACATCCGCTTGGGTAGGGCGCTGTGCGATATCTTTAATGTGGATCATGAAAACCTCCCACGTTGAAGCTGTCGGCGAGAGCGTCTCGCCAACCGATAGTGTTGAAGAATTGGAAATTGGCCGAGGCTGAGCCGAGGCTCAGGGGATCGGATCGAACTTCAGTTCGGACAGAGGCACGACCTTATCGGTACGCGTCATCTTGTATTCGGTGTCCGGGCCAAGCCACTTGTCCCAGATACGATTGATTTCGCCATCCGCATCGAGCTTGCGCAGGATTTCGTTGATCTTCGCGGTCAGCGCCGGATTGTCCTTGGCCATGCCGATGCCGATGGGCTGGAAGAGCATCGGCTCTTCGATCATGCGCATCTGCTTGCCCTTGGTCTTGGATTCGTTGACGAACTTGGTCATCGTCATGGTGTTGCCGACGATGCCCCGCGCCTTACCCTGCTGAACGGCGAGATAGGCGGACGCCGTATCCTGGAACGTCAGCGGCTCGGACTTGTTGAGCTTGACGGAGAGTTCCGATGTCGAGCCCTTGCTGGACGCGATGCGCTGGCCGACAAAATCGGACTTCTTGGTGCCGGGGTCATCGACCGGAACGATCAGCATTTCCTTAGCCAGATAATATGGGTCGCTGAACTGGATCTGCTCGGCGCGGCTCTGGGTATAAGCGAGGTTGGCGACTGAGAGATCAACGCGGCCGAGCTTGACTTCGGGAACGCGCGCCTCGACCGACACCGGCTTGATCTCGGCCTTGACGCCGAGTTCCTTGGCGATGGCGCCGCACAGATCAACGTCGAAGCCGGCCATTTCACGTGTCTTCGGGTCCGGTGAGGCGAAAGGCGGCACGTCGGCGAAAGTGGCGCAACGCAGCGTCTTGTTCGCGATGATCGTGTCGAGCTGGTCGGCCTTGGCCGGCAGGACCGCAGCCGAGGTGGCGATTGCGGCAGTAAGAGTAATGCACTTCCAGTTCATTTCAGTTCTCCCTGTTATTATAGAGGTTGGGTCCTAGTGTCTCAGATCGGCAAGAAACCGTTGGGCACGCGGATGTTGCGGATTTTTGAAAAACTCGTCCGGTTTCGCGGTTTCGAGAATGCGCCCGGCATCGATGAACCAGATGCGGTCAGCCACTTCACGGGCAAAGCCCATTTCATGGGTGACGCAGAGCATGGTCATGCCTTCGGCGGCGAGGCTCTTCATGACGGCAAGCACCTCACCGACCATCTCAGGGTCGAGAGCGGAGGTCGGCTCGTCGAACAGCATGACCGGCGGCTCCATGGCAAGCGCCCGTGCAATGGCAACGCGCTGCTGCTGGCCGCCGGAGAGCTGGGCCGGGTAAGAGCTGGCCTTGTCGGCAAGGCCGACGCGATCGAGAAGCTTCAGCGCCTTGTCATGGGCGACGGCCGGAGCAACGCCCTTCACCCGGATCGGCGACATGGAGACGTTCTCCACCACCGAAAGATGCGGAAAGAGGTTAAAGCTCTGGAAGACGAAGCCTACCCGGCTGCGCAGCGCATTCAGCTCCTTTGCGCGCATCTGGGCATGGATGTTCCTGCCATCCAGCATGATCGACCCGCTGCTGATCTCTTCCAGACGGTTGATCGTGCGGATGAGGGTGGACTTGCCGGAGCCCGACGGCCCGCAGATGACGACAACTTCGCCACGGGTGACATTTTCGTTGACGTCCTTGAGTACCTGATAATCGCCATAGCTCTTGCAGACCTGCGAAAGCGTGATGGTGTAGTCCTGAGTGGCGGAAACTGGCGCGGTCATAGCTGCTCCGTAACGATATTGGCGGGGGCCGGGGCCGTGTCAGCGGCAAGCTTGCCACGCGGGCCAGCCCGGCGGCGGGCGATACGCCGCTCGAGAAGATTGGCGACATGGGTGAGCGACCAGCAGATGATGTAATAAACCAACGCCAGAATAAGGAAGACCTGGAAGGGCTGGGTCAGGAGCTGGTTGTTCACCTGATTTGCCGCAAAGGTCAGGTCCGGCACATTGATGACGTAGCCAAGGGTCGTATCCTTGATGGTCGACACGAAGGTCGAGATCAGGCTCGGGATCATGTTGTAGAGCGCCTGCGGCAGGATGATGTAGCGCATCGCGCCGAAATATCCGTGGCCGAGCGCCCGTGCCGCATCCATCTGCCCCGTGCCCAGCGATACGATGCCGGCTCGGACGACTTCGCTCATGAACGCGCCCTGATAGATGACGAGCGTCGCCAGCATCGTCACGAAGCTCGGCACATCCGCCCCGGTCCAGAGCGGAACGAGAAAATAGCTCCAGAGGATGAGCATCAGCAGCGGCACGCCGCGGGTGAAATACACCACCGCGGTGACCGGCCAGCGCAGGACCCGCCATTTCGACAGCCGCGCCAGTGCCATCAGAATGCTGACGGGAAAGGCGAGCGCGATGCTGAGCGCCGACAGGATGAGCGTGTTGGCAAGGCCGCCCAGCGGCCCGTTGGGATATTGGCCGATGAGGAGCAGCAGCCAGTAATCCTGCACGATTGCAATCATATCGTGGATCATGCCCGTGCCCTCCTGAGCGGATCGGCGCGCATGGAGATATAGGCTCCGAGACCCATGATCAGCAGCGAGAAGAACAGATAAAGCACGGTGGCGACCAGATAGACCTCAAACGTCCGGAAACTGAGATTTTCGACTTCCTTGACCGCATGGGTGAGTTCAGGCGCCCCGATCAGAACGCCGAGACTGCTGTTCTTGAACAGCGAGGTGCTGTGGTTGATCAACGGCGGCAGCGCGTTGCGAACGCCCTGCGGCATGATGACGAAACGCATGGCCGAGACATAGCTATGCCCGAGCGCACGTACGGCCTCCATCTGGCCGGGATTGATGGAGCGAACGCCGGAACGCAGATCCTCACTGAAATAGGCGGCCTGACAGAGGCCGAGGCCGATAATGGCGAAGATCGATTCCGCATTGTGACTGGAAAGCCAGCTGGCCAATCCGCTTGGCAGCAGCGTGAAAACGCCGAAATACCACAGCATCAGCTGCACGAGTGTCGGCACGTTGCGATGATAGGAAACATAAGCCGCCACCAGCGGATCACCGAAGCGGAAGGGTGACAGGCGAATGGCAAGCAGCACGATGGCGAGCGACATGGCCAGCAGCCACGAGCCGGCATAGATGATGAACGTCATCTGGATGCCATGCAAAAGCATCGAGACGTAGTCCGCATTGCTCAGGATTGCCCAGAGGTCAAAACCGCTCACGCGACTTTTCCTCCGGCTCCGCCCGCCGCCGCCTTATTTTCAGCCGGCCGATTTTCAACCGTCTGGGGCTTGGCCGTCTGCAACCCGCCCATGACCTGAAGCGTCGGGGTAATTTCCATATGGCCGATATTCATGGACACGGGTGCGGCGATGGCAAAGGCAATCGCATCGGCGATATCGGATGCCTGCGGCAGCTCGAAACCATCGATGAAACGTTCGCGAATGCTCGGATCGTTACCATGCACATGGTTGAAAATATCGGTTGCGACGCGGCCGGGGCAGATTTCCGTCACCCGCACGCGCTTGCCGAAAGCATCGATGCGCAGCTGGTTTGACAGCATCGCCACGCCGGCCTTGCTGGCATGATAGGTGGAATTGCCGCCGAAATTGTAATTACCGGCTATGGAGGAGATGTTGATGACGTGGCCGCGATCACGCGCCACCATGCCCGGCACCACCATGCGGCACAGATGCAGCACGGCGCGCAGGTTGACGTCGATCAGGAGATCGATATCGCTCTCATCCGCTTCCAGAAATTTCTTCGGGCGGTCGACGCCGGCATTGTTCACGAGGACATCGAACGCAACTTCGCTGGTGAGCTTCGCAAGCGCCGGCCGGTCCGTCACGTCAATGGCATGGGCAAAGCAGCCAGTGCGCTTCGCCAGCTGGCTGAGAGCGTCCGCGCTTCTGGCAACCGCATGCACCTCCAGCCCTTCGCGGCAAAGGCGCTCGACAACGGCGGCGCCAATTCCGGAGGATGCGCCGGTCACGAGTGCGGTCTTGTAGTCTGAGAATGGCATGTCTGTCCCCTATCGTTGAGCAAACATTAGTGAAGCTTTCACCGCTTGCCTAAGACCGATTTTTTTTGGAGTAATAAGCAACTTGTATGGATGGTGAATACGGACGCCACTTCCGGTACTGCGCCCGTCCAGCCGGCGAAACGGAACGCCTCCCCTGCCACCGCCCGAACCGGCAGAAGCGCCTAGACGACCGGTGTCGGCAAATCTTTCCCAGCAAAATGTGCATCCAGATTGGCAAGAACCAGAGCGCCCATTTCCAGCCGCGTCTCATGGGTCGCAGCGCCGATATGCGGCGCGAGAACCACATTGCGCATGCCAAACAACGCCTCGGGAACATGCGGTTCGTTCTCGAAGACATCGAGTGCCGCGCCTTTCAGCCCACCCGCCATGAGAATATCGACCAGCGCCTTTTCATCGACAAGCGACCCCCTGGCGACATTGACGAGAACCCCGTCCGGCCCGAGTGCCTCCAGTACCTCGCGGTTGATGGCGTGTTTCGTCTCCGGCGTTGCCGCCGCCGCGACGATCAGGACGTCGCAGCCACTTGCGAGCGACACGGCCGTGGGATGATACTCATAGACCACCTCCTGTTGCCGCCGGCTGAAATAGGAAATCTCCGCATTGAACGCCTCAAGCCGCGCCGCGATGGCGCGGCCTATGCGGCCAAGCCCGTAAATACCGTAACGCCGCCGTGAAGCCTTGTTGCCAAGCGGCATCTCGGCTTTTTTCCACTCCCCCGAGCGGACATGGTGATCCGCGCTGACAAGCTGGCGCAGCAGCATGATGGAAAGGCCGATGGCGAGATCGGCGACGTCCTCGGTCAATACATTCGGCGTGTTCGTCACCCTGAAGCCGCGCGCACGGGCCTGCTCGAGATCGACCTTGTCAAAGCCGACACCGTTGATGGCGACAATTTCGAGAGCGGGCAGACAGGCGGCGAGTTCAGGAGCAAGGCCGATATGACCGCCCGTGACAACGGCCTTTATCGACGCCGCCTCCGCCTGCAGAAATGCCTGTTTGTCGGATATTTCGTGCCAGCGATGGACCCGGAAGCGCTTTTGCAGTTCGGCTTCTATCTGTGGCTGAAGCGGATAGGTTTGCAGAAGATCGGGCTTCATGCGCGCTCCTTAGCCGCGACCGACGAAAGGCATGCCGCTCGCCATCACGGTCATGGTCAGCACATTCGCTTCCAGCGGCAGCGAGGCCATATGCACCACAGCCCGGGCGACGATGCTCGCATCGATGGTCGGTTCGATGGCGGTGCTGCCATCCGCCTGCAGCACGCCGGTCGCCATGGCGCGCGTCATCTCGGTGCTGGCATTGCCGATATCGATCTGCCCGCAGGCAATGTTGAATGCCCGGCCATCCAGCGTGGCCGACTTGGTAAGGCCGGTGATCGCGTGTTTGGTCGCGGTATAGGGCGCCGAACGCGGACGTGGCGTGGTGGCCGAAATCGAGCCATTATTGATGATGCGCCCGCCCTGCGGCGACTGCGCCTTCATCTGGCGGAACGCCGCCTGCGTGCAAAGGAAAGCGCCGGTGAGATTGGCTCCCACCACGGCATTCCAGGTTTCGAACGGTACATCTTCGATATGGACCGCCGGTGCCGACATGCCGGCATTGTTGACCAGAAGGTCGAGGCGGCCGAAACGTCCGGTGACCTCCGCAAACAGCCGTTCGACATCGACCGGAAGGGAAATATCGGCCGCGACGGCCAGAATACGGTCTCCATGTTCGCGCCATTCGGCAACGGCAGCATCAAGAACCTCCCGTCGCCGGCCAGTTATCGCGACACTGTAACCATCTTCCAGAAGCGCTTTGGCAATTGCCTTGCCGACGCCTGTTCCCCCACCCGTGACGAGCGCGATCTTTCCATCAGTCATGCTGCTTCCCCCTCCAGCTCATCTTCCACGTGCGCCTGAATGATTTCGGCGAAGGATGTTTCCGCCCTGAAGCCGAGCGACAGAGCGAGTTGCGGATCGTAATCCTCCGCCCAGCCGTCGACGATCCGGATGATCCGTTCGTCGGGAACGCGCTTGATAAGCGCCACAGCCTTCTCCCCGGCAAAGGCGCGCAGGGCCTCGATCTCGTCGGCCACCGTGGCCGAAAGCCCCGGCATGATGAGATTGCGACGAACGCCAAGCCCGGAAAGATCGACGGTCGCGGCGCGCAGCAGGAAGGCGACGGCCGAGCGCGGGCTGGCGAACCAGTGGCGCACGGTATCGGCAACGGGCAGCACCGCTTCCTGGCCCACCAGCGGCTCGCGCAGGATATTGGAGAAGAAGCCGGAGGCGGCCGCATTCGGCTTGCCGGGGCGGATGCAGATGGTCGGCAGACGGATGCTGACGCCATCGAAGAAACCACGACGGCTATAATCCGCAAGCAACAGTTCCACGATCGCCTTTTGCGTGCCGTAGCTGGTCAGCGGCGCGGTCAGGAACTCATCGCCGATTACCCTGGGGAATGGCGACCCGAACACGGCGAGCGACGAGCAGAAGACCACACGAGGACGATATCCGTCCTTCTGATGTTCCAGACGAATGGCTTCGAACAGCGAACGTCCGCCATCGAGATTGATGCGATAGCCTTTTTCGAAATCGGCTTCCGCCTCACCTGAAACCACGGCGGCGAGATTGAAGATCACATCCGGTCGTTTTGCGATCAGCTTTTCGGCGACGCCGGCATTCGACAGATCGCTGCGCTCGACGGTCACCGTGCCGCCAAAACCTTTTGGCGCAACCGGATCGAAAACATCCGTCAGCGTCATAGCGCTGATCTTCACGCCGCCAAGCGTTCCGTCGGAAGCAAGACGTTGCGTCAATTTGCGGCCGATCATTCCGGCGGCGCCAATTATCAGAATGTGCATTGTTTCACCTTTGCTTGGCCAGCAGTGCCGGCTCGATTGATTATCAGTCGTCGTCACCCTGAAACACCACCTCGCGACGGCGCATGATCGCCGGCATCGCCATCATGATGACGACCATGCCGGACAAGGCGAGCAGGGTGGCACTGATCGGATGGGTGACGAATGTCGAAAAATTGCCCTGTGAGATCAGCAGCCCGAGGCGCATGTTCTGTTCCAGAAGCGGACCGAGGACGAAGCCCAGCACCAGCGGTGCCGGCTCGCAGCCGATCTTGCGCAGGAAGAAGCCGACAATGCCGAAGACCGCGCAAAACAGAACATCAACGACGCTGTAGGACAGGCCATAGGCGCCAATGGCGCAGAACATCAGAATGGCGGGGCACAAAAAGCGATAGGGAATGCCGAGAAGGCGGACCCAGATGCCGATCAGCGGCAGGTTCAGCACCAGAAGCAAAAGATTGCCCACCCACATGCTGGCGATCAGCCCCCAGAAAAGGTCGGGCCGCGACTGCATGACCTCCGGTCCCGGCGTAATGCCCTGGATCATCATCGCCCCGACCATCAGCGCCATCAGCCCGTTGGCGGGAATGCCGAGTGTCAGAAGCGGAATGAAGGAGGTCTGCGCGCCGGCATTATTGGCGCTTTCCGGCCCCGCCAGCCCTTCGATTGCGCCCTTGCCGAAACGGGACGGGTCCTTGGCGATCTTGCGCTCCAGAGCATAGCTGGCAAAGGAACTCATGATCGCACCGCCACCGGGCAGCACGCCAAGGAAAGAGCCGAGCGCGGTGCCGCGCAGCACGGCCGGAAAGGCCTGCTTGAAATCTTCTTTCGTGGGCATCAGCGATCCAGTCTTTGCCGCACCCGCATCACGCTCCACGCCCTGCTGCAGGTTGAAGAGAATTTCGCTGACGCCGAGAAGCCCGATGGCCAGCACCACGAAATCGATACCGTCGAATAGCTCCGCCATGCCGAAGGTGAAGCGCTGCTCGCCCGATGTCGGATCGATGCCGACGAGGCTGAGCGCGATACCGAAGGCGACCATGCCGACCGCCTTGACCGGCGATCCGCTCGACAGGAACACGGCAAACAAAAGCCCGAAGATCACCAGACTGAAATAATCGGCCGGACCGAAGGCCAGTGCCACGGCCGAAAGCGGCTTTGCGACAACGACGATCAGCACAGTCGCCACCGTGCCGGCAAAAAACGACCCGAGCGCCGCCGTGGCCAGCGCCACACCCGCCCTGCCTTGGCGAGCCATAGCATAGCCATCGATGCAGGTGACGACGGATGAGGATTCGCCCGGCAGGTTGACGAGGATCGCCGTGGTCGAACCGCCATATTGCGCGCCATAGAAAATACCCGCGAGCATGATCAGCGCCGCCGTATCCGGCATCGTATAGGTGATGGGCAGAAGCAGTGCGACGGTGGCGGAAGGGCCGATGCCCGGCAGGATGCCGATCATCGTGCCGAGCGTGACACCCAGCAGGCAGTAGAAAAGGTTTACCGGCGTGACGGCCACGCCAAAACCGAGAACGATATTCGAAAGAAGATCGGTCATGGCAGCAACGGTATCCTCTGTCCGAGGCCCACAACGAAAATGAGGATGCAGGCAAGGATGAGCACAGCGGAGAGCAGCAGGACCTCAACCGGCCGGATCCTGCCATAGGCGATACAGGCGAGCACGATCAGCACGAAGGCGGCGGCGATAAAGCCCAATGGCTCGATCAGCAGCGCAAAACCGACAATGCCGGCCACCGCCAGAAACGGACGCATTTTCGGCGCCACCCAGGCTTCGGACGGTGTCTTTCCCAGCAAATCCTGCAAAAGCAGCGCGATGCCGAGCGCGAACATCAACGCCGCGATGACCGTCGGCATATAGCCGGGTCCGGGCTGGAAATTGGTGCCCATGCTCAGCGGCCGCGCGCCGTAATAAAGCCCGGCAGCGGCCACCAGAAAGAAAGCCCCGGACAGAATATTCGCCGTCAGTTTCGAGCCGTGTTCGGCCATGATTATCTCCCCTCCTCGTCGAGGAATACGCCGCGCCTCCCGACACGGCGTATTCAGATGCCGGATTGCTGGCTCAATCGGCCCAGACACATCCCTTCGAGCGCATCATTTCATAACGATCCTCGATATCCATCTTGCCCTGACGGTGCAGTTCCATCATGTGGTTCTCGTGATCGTCGCGCTCCTGGCAGGCCTTGACGAGTTTCGGGATATCGTTCTCACGAACGACGACGACGCCGTCATCATCGCCGCAGATTATATCGCCGGGGCTGATCAGTTCGCCGCCCACCACAACCGGATGGTTGATGGTGCCGAGCGTGTCCTTGGAAGTGCCCTTCATGCAAAGCCCGAGCGAAAACACCGGGAAGCCGATCTCGCGCAGACCCTTGCCATCACGCACGGCGGCGCTGACCACGAAGCCGACAATGCCCTTGCCGATGCAGGCGGCAGCCAACACATCGCCAAAGCCACCCTGATTGGGATTGTCGCCACCATCGATGACCAGCACATCACCGGGCTTTGCCAGATTGATGGCCTCGAAAATCATCAGATTGTCGCCGATATGGCATTTCGCGGTGATCGCCGGGCCGCAGATTTTCAGGCCGGGCTTGATCGGCTTAATGCGATAATCGAGAGCACCGAGCTTGCCCTGCGCCTCGTGAATGGTGGCGGGGCTGAATTTGCTGATCGCCTCGATATCGGCTCTGGAAGGGCGCTGGAAATTGCGGATGACATGGGCCATTGGCCGGGTTCCTTTCAACAGTGGGTCATAGCCGGGCCGCAGGCCGGCCCAGGCGTCATTTGGTTGGGGTGAGAGAAGCGGTCGGGTACGGCCGCTTATTTTGTCCAGGGCTTGCTTTTCCAGAGCTCGGCCAGATTGGCGTTGCCCTTCTTGAGCGCCTCGGCAAATTCGGCCTGCGTCAGCGGCAGCGTCGTCAGCTCACGCTTTTTGGCATCGGCAAGATAATCCGGGTCCTTCAGCGCCTTCTGGAAGGCATCGACCAACTTTGCCTCCACCTCCGCCGGCAGGCCTTTCGGCGCACCGAAACCGGCAAGCAGGCTGAACTGAATATCGTAGCCGGCCTCCTTGAATGTCGGCACGTCAGGTGAAAGCGGCGAGCGCTCGGTGCCCGAAGTCGCCAGCACACGAAGTGCGCCGGAACGGTTGTCGGCGAAGACCTCGTTGAGGTTCATGAAACCGAGTGTGACGTGGTTGCCGAGCATGGCAAGCCGCGCCGGCCCGCCACCATTGAAGGGCACGAAATTGAGCTTCACACCCGCCGCATCCTCAAACAGCAGGGCAGTGATCTGGCTCGGATGGCCTATACCCGTCACACCGACGACGACCGGGTTCGCCTTGGCCGCCTCGACGAATTCCTTGGCGGTCTTGATCGGCGACACCTTGTTGACGGTCAACGCAAGATCGCCACCGATCTGGTTTGCGAGCGGCGTGAAGGCGTCTTCCTTGTAGCTGGCATTGCCCTGCACGATCGGCGAATACATGGACGGAAAATTCAGCGCCCCGATGGTGTACCCGTCAGGTTTCGCATTGGCGATATAGGTCGCGCCGATCAATCCGCCGGCACCTTCGCGGTTTTCCACCACGACGGATGTGCCGAGATATTTTTCAAGATAGGGCACCAGCGCCCGCGACTGGATATCGGTGCCGCCGCCGGCCGGATAACCGATGACGAGCGTCACCGGCCGCTCCGGATATTCCGCCGCCGCCCCTCCCGCAGCCAGCATTCCCGCCGCTGCCAGCATGCCAAACAGAGATGTTTTCAAACGCATATCTTTTCCTCCCCGATACGCTTTCAACGGGGAGGCTAGGAAGAAGCCATCAACAATACAAATACCGAGTTTTCAATTTACCCATACATATTGTTTATGGGTTGGATGCCGGCTCGCGTCTTGCAACCGCCCGCAACAGGTCGCGGAACAGCCTGAACGTTCGCTCATCCACTTCCCTGCCCTTCAGCAGATGGATGGAGCGATAAATGACGGGCTCGGTAATATGAGCGGCCTGAAGCTGACCGGCCTCCTGCTCCTGCTGCACCGAATTCCATGACAGGATCGTCGCGCCAATACCGGCGCTGACGGCGCGTTTGATCGTATCCTGCCCGTCGATCTCCATGGTGACATTCAGTGTAATACCGGCACGGGCAGCGGCCTCGTCGATCGATATACGCAGCGGATTGTCCTTCGGCGGCAGGATCAGGTTAAGCCCTGCCGCAGCCTCAAGCGGGATTGACCGGCCGATAGGCCTTGAAGAAACGGCAAACAGGCTCTCCTTGACGATAAGATCGTCGGCCTTGTCCTCCGCTCCCACCAGCGCAACGGCCATATCCACCTTGCCGAGACGGATGAGCCGCAGGGATTCGTCATTGCGCGCCTCTATCAGCCGCAGCGATACCTTGGGCATCGAAGCGGCAACCTCGCTGATGATGCTCGGCGCAAAGGCTGTGGCCCAGGAGGGAATGAGGCTCAGCCGGATCACCCGCTCGTCCAGATAGGCCATGGCCCGGATTTCCGCTTCCGCCTGCCGCACCTTCTCGGTAATCTCCCGCGCATGGGAAAGCAGGACTTCACCCTTTTCCGTCGCCTTTACGCCGCGCGCCAGCCGGTGCAGCACGGGAAAACCCACCAGCCGTTCCAGTTCCGTGATGTGGTGACTAAGCGCCGGCTGAGCTATCCCCAATTGCCGCGCCGCCGCCGACATGGAGCCGCAATCGGCGATCGCGACCAGATATCGCAGCCTGCGCAAATCCAACATGCCCGCTTAAACCTCCCGCCGGTTAGAAATGCGATCATGACACCAAATCACCGCGGTGGCCTAGGGGAAAAGCGCCGTGCGGTGGTCCTGTCGCTCTTCAAGGGAGTGATGGGGTAAGACAAGATTCTTATGACAGCCGGCTAAGGCTTTTCTCAATGTCTTCCCCATGACACGGTCCTGGCTGCGATGGGGAGCGGGATGAATCCTAAAACCGGAATTTTGCTCAAGCTGACGGCCATGCTGGCTTTTACAGTCATGTCCGCCTGCGTGAAGGGCCTGGACGGGGCGATACCCGTCGGCGAAGTCGTCTTCTGCCGGGGATTTTTTGCCCTCATTCCCCTCTGTCTCTGGTTCATCGCCTCCTCGGAGCAGATAAGCGTGCCGGCCGCGAGGAATATCGGCCGCCTGCTCGCGGGCAGTTCGGCCGGGCTTGGCGGCATGTTCTTCGGCTTTCTGGCACTCGCCTATCTGCCGCTGGTGAATGTGACGGTGCTGAGCTACACGACACCGCTTTTCACCATCATGCTGGCGGCGCTGCTTCTAGGCGAAAAAGTGCGGATATACCGCTGGTCCGCCGTGCTCACCGGTTTCATCGGCGTCTTCATCACGCTCTCGCCGAAACTGATCTTCGATGCCGCCTCAGGCCCGGCCCAAATCGACAGGGTCGCGATGATCGGAACCGCACTGGCGCTGACCGGTGCGCTTTGCGCGGCCTTTTCCTCCATCGCCGTCCGCCATCTGAACAGTATCGAAAAGCCGTCGCGCATCGTGCTCATCTATACGCTGACGGGTGTGGTGGCCGGCCTCGCCACGCTCGGATTCGGATGGAAGATGCCGGATTTTCACCAGTTCCTGCTGCTCGCCGGCGGCGGCCTTGCCGGCGGCATCGGCCAGATCACCATGACGCTCAGCCTGCGCCATGCCCAGGCCTCGCTGCTGGCGCCCTTCGACTATACGACGATGATATGGGCGATCGCGCTAGGCTATCTCTTCATGGCCGAAGTGCCGACGGGCGCAACGATCGCAGGCGCGCTGACGGTCATCGCCGCCGGGCTTTTCGCCATGTGGCGCGAAAACCGGCTGGCGAAACAGGCCGTCAGGGCGCCGACAGCGTCAGCTGTTCCGTGACCCGCTTTTTGTGCAGCCGCCTTTCCCGCCACAGCGTGAACAGGCCAGCGGCAACCACGATTGAGGCTCCGAGAATGGTCGTCAGGGCCGGAACCTGATCCATGAAGGTGTAACCGATCAACAACGCCCAGATCATCGTGGTGTAATCGAACGGCGCCAGCAGCGAAGCCTCGGCATAACGCAGGCTGAGCGTCACCAGTATCTGCGCGGTTCCGCCAATGAGACCGGTGCCGATCAGCAGGGTCCATTGCCACGCGGTCGGCATTGTCCAGCCCATACCGATGCTGGCAAGACCGATGACGGTGGTAAGCAGGGTGAAATAGAAGATGATCGCCCCGGTATTTTCCGTCTGCGTCAAATGCCGGATCTGGATCATCGATATGGCGGAGAAAAAAGCCGCCGCCAGACCGAACAGGCCGCCGAGCATGGCGACGCCGGAACCGGAAGCGACATCCGAAACATCGAAGGAAAAATGCGGCGACAAGATCAGCACGATGCCGCAGAGCCCGACGACCACCGCTGTCCAGCGATAAATCCTGACGACTTCCTTGAGAAGCAGCACCGCCAGAATGACGGTGAAGAGCGGTGTCGCGTAGCTGATGGCCGTCGCGTCAGCCAGCGGAATATAGGCGAGCGCCAGATAGCTGAAGACCATGCCGCCGGTGCCGGAAAAACTTCGCACCAGATGGCCGCCAATATGGCTGGTTGCCACCTGCCTTCGAAAACCGCCCTGCGCCGCCATCCACAGACAGAGCGGCAGCATGGCCACAGCCGACCTGAAGAAGACCACCTGCCCGATGGGTATCTCGCCCCGGAGGCCGCTGATGCAGGCGCCCATCAGCACCAGAGCGAGCGCTGCGGAGATTTTGAGGAGAATGCCTTTGCGGGAATCCATGGTTCGTTTCCTTCGGACGTCTTTGAACCGTTTCACCACGCAAAGGCGGGATATCAAACCGCAAAGCAGTGTCCATAGGAACTTCGTCTGACCCCATCAATCCCGCCCCCATGGTAGCTATTGCTGATGGACAGGGTACGGATTTCGCTCCGCCCACCTGCCGCCGTGGGGACAAAAAAGACGTTGGAAACCAATATGGATCTGGAAAAGATCAAGAAACTGATCGAGTTCGTCGGCTCTTCGCGAGTATCCGAATTGACCGTGAGCCAGGAGGGAACCACGGTCCGGATC
This sequence comes from Agrobacterium sp. OT33, assembly GCF_017313365.1. NCBI lineage: Bacteria > Pseudomonadati > Pseudomonadota > Alphaproteobacteria > Hyphomicrobiales > Rhizobiaceae > Agrobacterium > Agrobacterium sp. OT33. The sequence goes on from NZ_JAFLMZ010000006.1 coordinate 263,102, forward strand.
ATCCGCGAAAACAATGCCGTTTCACTGCGGGCGCCATCATCTCAGCCCCGGCCCGTTGCGGTAGCCGAAACGGCATCCGAGACACCCCGCGCCGAAGAACAGGCGCCGGCATCCGCCGCAGCCGCGCCGGCGTCATCCGGCATCGTCGCAGCACCGTCATTCGGTCTTTTCCATCGCGCCCCCAGCCCGGGTGCGGCACCTTTCGCCGAGATCGGCGATGAGGTCAGGCAAGGACAGGAACTCTTCATCATCGAGGCGATGAAAGTGTTCAACACCGTGAGGGCCGAACGAAGCGGCAGGATCGCCAGATTTATCGCCAATGACGGCGAAGACGTCGAACTCGGACAGCCAGTGCTGGAGTTCGAATGATGGATGCGACACTCTCAAAGGTGGCTGAGCCAAGAATATTCGACAGCGTCCTGATCGCCAATCGCGGCGAGATTGCCTTGCGGGTGCAGCGCGCCTGCCGTGAACTCGGCCTGAAGACCGTCATGATCTACTCCCAAGCCGATAAGGATGCCGACTATCTGAAGGCGGCCGACACCGCCATTTGCATCGGCCCGGCATCCCCCGCCCAGAGCTATCTCAACGCGCCGGCCATACTGCTTGCGATGGAGCTGACCGGTGCTGGCGCGGTTCACCCCGGTTATGGTTTTCTGTCCGAAAGAGCGTCTTTTTCGGAAGCCGTGGAAGCGGCAGGGGCGGTCTTTATCGGCCCACGCGCCGACGCCATCCGCACAATGGGCGACAAAATCGCGGCGAAGCGGGCGATGATGGCGGCCGGCGTGCCCTGCGTTCCCGGCCCCGATTCCGCCCTGCCGGATGACGCCGTGGAAGTCGCGAAAATCGCCGCAGAAATCGGTTATCCCGTCATCGTCAAGGCGGCCGGCGGCGGCGGTGGGCGCGGCATGCGCGTCGTTCGAGAGGCTTCCGCCCTTCAGGACGCCGTGCTCGTCACGCGTGAGGAGGCAAGCCGGGCCTTCGGAACGCCGGAACTCTATATCGAGAAATTCCTCGAACATCCGCGCCATGTCGAAATTCAGGTTCTCTGCGATGGTCAGGGTAGCGGCGTCTGGGTGGGGCTGCGCGACTGTTCCATGCAGCGCCGGCACCAAAAGGTCGTCGAAGAAGGTCCGGCCATCGGCATCCCGCCCAATGTCGCGGCTTTCGTCGGCAATCGCTGCGTCGAAGCCTGCCGCCAGATCGGTTATCGCGGTGTCGGCACCTTCGAGTTTCTTTACGAGAATGGCGAATTTTATTTCATCGAGATGAATACCCGCCTGCAGGTGGAACATCCGGTCACGGAAATGACCTCGGGCGTGGATCTGGTGCGCCAGCAGCTTCTCGTCGCCCTCGGCCATCCGCTCGAGATTTCGCAGGAGGACATTGTCTGCGAAGGCCATTCGATCGAATGCCGCATCAATGCCGAAGACCCCTATAGTTTCATTCCCTGCCCCGGTTTGATAACGGCCCTTCACCTGCCGGGCGGCCCCGGCGTGCGGGTCGATACACACGTGACGGCGGGTTACAGGGTTTCCGCCCATTACGATTCGCTGATCGCCAAGCTCATCGTCCACGCGCCGACGCGCGAACAGGCGATCCTGCGCATGCGCCGCGCGCTTGGCGAAATGCGCATCGAAGGTGTTTCCACCAACCTGCCGCTGCATCGGGAAATATTGCAGGACCCGGCCTTCTCCGAAGGCGGCACGGATATTCATTACCTAGAACATTGGCTTGCAGCGCGGAGTGCAAAGTGAAGCGACAGCCTGTTTCCATATCCCGCTACAGCGAGCCCGGCACGATTGCCGATCTTGCCGCTCACCTCGAGCGCAACAACGTCTCCACCATCGAGATAGAGACCCCCGATGGGTCATTGAAGATCGTTGCCATAGCAGGCGGTCAGGCCCCTGCCGGAGAGCGGCCGATTGAAGCTGCCAAAGTGCCGGTAAAGGCGGGGGATATTCTTGCCCGTGCACCGATGGCCGGCATCTTCACAGCCGCCCATCCGCAGCGCCCAGACCGGGCGGTTCAGGCAAGACAATCCGTAGCGAAAGGCGAGATCGTCGCATTCATCGCGGCTGGACCCGTGCTTGTTCCGGTCATCGCCGAAAAAGCCGGCACCGTCAGCGAAATCGTGGCGGAAACTGGTGTGCTTGTCGGCTATGGCTCCACCCTTCTCAAGACCGAAACATGATGGTGACGTCGATGAGCAACCTCCCGCTGAAAACGCCCCACCTCACCCCAGCCCATCTGGGCCTGCCGAAAATCTCGATGATCGGCAACAGGACCTTTCTGATCGAAGCGCCCGGCGAGCTGGACCTTCCCGCCCAGCGGCGCATCTGGGCGCTGACGCGCGCGCTGAAAGATCGCCCCGAGGTGCTGGAACTCATACCCGGCATGACCAACCTGCTGATCGTGCTGCGCAGCACGCCCGAAGATGCCGGGCATCTGCAGGACGAGCTTCTCGACCTCTGGCAAAGGACGGCGGAGCTCGATCTTCTCGGCAAAACCATCGAGGTGCCGACGACCTATGGCGGCGAGCACGCCATCGACCTTGCGGCGATCTGCGATTATTCCGGCTTGCCGGACAAGGAGGTCGTGCGCCTTCACTTTGAGCGCACCTATACGGTTTTTGCTGTCGGCAGCGCACCGGGTTTCGGTTATCTCGGCGGTCTCGATCCGCGCATTTTCATGCCGCGCAAGAAAGTCCCTTCGCTTCGCATGTTGAAGGGCATGGTGACGATCGGCGGCATGCAGTCCGGCATCTCGGTTCTGACCGGGCCGAACGGCTGGAATTCGCTGGGTTTCACCGAAATCACCATGTTCGACGCCACAGCCGAGCAACCGGCGGTGCTGGCGCCCGGCGACCGGGTTCGCTTCCTTCCCGAAAGGATCGAACTATGATCCATATTCTTGCCTGCGGACCGCTGAACACCGTGCAGGATCTCGGCCGCGCGGGTTACCGCAATATCGGCATCACCGCCACGGGCGCGATGGACCCGATTGCGCTCAGGGTCGGCAATCTTCTCGCCGGCAACGGCGAAGAGGCCGCGGCGATTGAAATCCAGACCTTTCCTTTCCGCATCGAATTCGAAGAGGCGCTGACCTTCGCGGTAACCGGCGCCGACTGCGCCGCACGGCTCGATGGTGCGGATTTACCGCCTTACTGGTGTGTGCGGGCCGAGAAGGGTCAAATCCTCGAGCTTTCGACCCCGCTGAAAAATGCGCGGGCCTATCTCTGCCTTCAGGGCGGCGTCGATGTTCCGGTGGTGATGGGATCGCGCAGCACTTCTCTTCGCGGCTCCTTCGGCGGTCACGAAGGACGGCACCTCACCACCGGCGACAGGTTGCCCGTTCTGCCATCCGTGCCGCTCGCTTTGCCTTCAAGCGGCCTTGGCCTTACGCCGCTTGCAGAAGCGATGCCGGACATGTTTCCGATGTCCGACACAGGCGAATTGCTGCTGAGAGCCATTCCAGCCGCCGAACATGATCTTTTCGGCGACATCGCCGAACGTTTCTGGTCGGAAGCCTGGAAAATCACCTCACAGAGCGACCGCACCGGTTACCGGCTGGCCGGAACGCCGCTGACGCTTTTGGCACCAGTAGAACTGCGCTCCTATGGCGTCATTCCGGGCGTGGTTCAGGTGCCGCCAAGTGGCGAGCCTATCATCCAGATGAGCGACGCCAACACGGCCGGCGGTTATCCCAAGATGGCTGGTATCATCGACAGCGATCTATGGCGGCTTGGTCAGGCCCGCATCGGCAGCCGCATCCGCTTCGTGCAGGCAACGGTGCACGAGGCGCTGGAGGTCGAAAAGGCGATCGACGCCTATTTCGCGGATATCCGCAGAACCCTGCCGCTGGTTGCCGCCGCACTCGGCACGCTGACAAAACGATAATCCTGAAGAACAAGGAGAGGGAACCATGAAGATCGATGTTAATTCCGACATGGGCGAAGGTTTCGGCGTCTATAAGGTCTGCGACGACGAGAAGCTTATGGAAGTCGTCTCTTCGGCGAATATCGCCTGCGGCTTCCATGCCGGCGACCCGGAAATGATGGCGCGCATGGTGCGTCTTGCCAAACAGAACGGCGTCGGTATTGGCGCGCATCCCGGCCTTGCCGACCGTCTCGGCTTCGGCCGCCGCGAAATTCCCGTCGATGCGGAAGAAATGGAACAGCAGGTTCTCTACCAGCTCGGCGCGCTTTCAGCGATTGCGAAAGCGCAGGATATCGCGCTCTCCCATATCAGCTTCCATGCCGCCATGGGCAACATGATCAATCGCGATGCGGCGCTTGCCGAACGGATCATGAAAAAGATCAGGGCGGTCGATCCCAATCTCATCGTCTTTTCGATGCCGGACATGCTGATCGAAAAGGCAGCCTTGGATTGCGGCCTGAAAGTGCTCAATCTCTTCCTCGCCGACCGGGCCTATGATGTGAAAGGCCAGCTCGTGCCACGCAAGCTGCCCAATTCCGTCATCAAGGAAGAGGGAGAAGTTCGTGCGCGGGTGCGCCAGTTTTTAGAAAAAGGCACGGTCACGACCATCGAGGGCGAGATCATTCCCGTTCGCGCCCGGTCGATCCTTGTTCACAGCGATACGCCCGGCTCGCTGGAGCTTGCCCGCACGGTGCGTAGCGAAGTGGAAGCCTGCGGCGGCAGCGTCGTGCCGGCTCGCGAAGTGATCGCCTAAAGCGGGGCACGCCTCATATTCTAACGTACCAAAAGTTACGGCACCGCATTCCATTCAGGAGCGCGGCGCCGTAACTTTGCCGGCTATCTAATTACGGCATAGATTTGCGTCCACCGCAAGCCGGGCCGCATGAGCGCCCCGGCCACAGAAGCATCAATTCAGCTGGATCACGTGGTTGCTGTCGCTAGTCCAGCTCAGTCTCACCCGGTCACCGGCGGCGCTGACGGCATTGGTGAAACCTTCTGTCTGGGTCTGCCGGTAAGCGATCATCGGCTCACCATTGTCGAGACGCAGATAATAATGCAGCATGAAACCGCGATAGACGACCTGCTCCACCCGCGCCGTGGTGGAATTGCCGGGGCTTTCAGCGGAATCGGCCGCAAGAGGCGAAACCGAAACGGCCTCGGGGCGAACAGTGACGACGACCTTGTCCCCTTGCACGGCACCCATATCATCCACATCGAGCCGAACGCCGGAACCGGTCACGAGCCGCGCGGATCGGCCGCGACGTTCCTCCACCATCGCCTCGAAGAAGTTCGAGGCGCCGATGAAACCGGCGACAAAGCGGGTCAGCGGCTTCTGGTAGATTTCGCCGGCCGGTGCGATCTGCTCGAGATTGCCGTCCCGCATCACGGCGATCTGGTCCGCCATGGTCAGGGCCTCGTCCTGATCGTGGGTTACCATGATGGTGGTGAGACCAAGTCGCTGCTGCAGGCTGCGGATTTCGACCTGCATGCTTTCCCGCAGGCCCTTGTCGAGCGCACCGAGCGGCTCGTCGAGAAGCAGCATCGAAGGTTCGATCACCAGAGCACGGGCCAGCGCCACACGCTGCTGCTGGCCGCCGGAAAGCTGCACCGGTAGCCGGTCTCCGAAGGCGTGCAGCTGAACGAGATCGAGCGCCTGCTTTACCCGCCCTTCCCGGTCGGCCTTGGAGATACCCCGCATCTCAAGACCGAAGGCAACATTTTCGGCAACGGTCATATGGGGAAACAGGGCGTAGTTCTGGAAGAGCATACCGACATTGCGGCGGTGAACCGGGGTGCGCGTGGTCGGCTTGCCGTCGACCACGATTTCACCCGAGGTGGGATCGACAAGCCCCGCAATCATGCGCAGGCAGGTCGTTTTCCCGCATCCGCTCGGACCGAGAAGCGCGAGAATCTCCCCTGCCTTGACGGTCAAAGAAACATCATCGACGGCAACGACCTGACCGCCGTAGTGTTTGGTCAGTCTTTCCAGGCGGACTTCGACGGATTTCATCAGCGTTCCTCAGCCGTTAAAAGTCTGGTTGTACTTCTCGAGCCACTGGGCGCGGCGCGGAATGATGTATTTCCAGTCCGGCGTGAACAGGTTCAGCGATTCCATCTTCGCTTCCGGATAGGCGAGGAATTTCGCCGTATCTTCGCCGAACTCGACACCCTTGACCGAAGGCGCGCTGAGAGTGGCCTCCGAAAGCATCTTCTGCACGCCGGGGTCGAGAATGCGGTTGATATAGGCAAGCGCGAGATCGCGGTGCGGCCCGCCCTTTACCAGCGCGATGGAGTTGATGCCGGTGAAAGCGCCTTCCTTCGGGAAGGTCATGTCGAGCGGCACGCCCTTCTTGGTGTGCGGATAAACCGCCTTGGAATATTCGATACCACCGAAATCCGCCTGGCCCTGCGCCACCATCATCGTCTGCGCTTCCGCGTCATAGATTGAGAGCACGTTCGGCTTCAGATCGGCCAGTTTGGCCCAGCCGGCATCCGTATCATATTGCGCTTCTTTCAGCGGCTTGCCGGTTGCAAGGGCGGCCGCCACCATCAGCATCAGCACGCTTTGCGTGTTCTTCGGTGTGTTGAGAAGCATGCGGCGGGCATATTTCTTGTCGAACATCTGTTCGTAGCTCTCGAACGGCTTGCCCGTCGTCGGATTGTAAAACAGGCCGGCGATAGAGATTGCAAAACCGACGCCGAAATTGTCTTCGAAAAGATAACGGGAATAGACATTCTTGAGGTTGGGGATTTCGTCCATCGGCAATTGTTCGATCAGGCCTTCCTCCTTGGCCTGCGGAACGCCGACATCGTCCATCGACATCACGCTATATTGCGGATTTTCGCGGGTCGCGCGCAGCGTGGCGATATTGGCAAGCGTCGCACCTTCGGTCGTCAGCACCCGGCACTTATATTCCTTTTCGAAGGCCGGGATCACTTCCTTCTTGATCAGCCCGCCCTGCGCCGAATTATAGACACCGACATACATGGTGCGGTCCTGCGCGGAAGCCGCAGTGAAGAAATAGGGTGTGGCGAGCGCGCCTGCGGTGACTGTCAGGAAACTGCGCCGTTTCATGATGATGGTCTTGTCTGTCATTTCCGGTACCCCTCTTGTTGTTGATTTACATAGCCATTGCCCGGCGCAGACCCACCAGCCTGTCGAGGACGAGCACGACGGTCACCGCCAGAAGAATGATGATGGTGGACATGGTCGCGACCGAGGGGTCGAAGACCGTGCCGATCTGGCGATAGAGAACGATGGGCACGGGCAGGTTCGCGGAATCGGCCAGCCACATCGAAACGGGATAATTGTCGAAAGAAACCATGAAGCAGAAGATCGAGCCGGAGGCGACGCCGGGCGCGATCTGCGGAAAGATCACCCGCGTGAAGGTTTTCCAGCGCGTGGCGCCAAGCGTGCGCGCGGCCTCCTCGAGACTGACATTGACGAGCTGAAGGCTGGTCAGCACCGTGCGGATCACATAGGGCGACGTCACGACGGTGTGGGCGATCAGAAGTTTCAGCTTGGTATCCATCCAGCCATAGCCGGAGAAAAGCTGCAGCAGTGCCAGGCCGGTCACCAGCACGGGAAAGATCAGCGGCGAAAGCAGCAGCCCCTTCATCAGCGAACGGCCGATGAATTTTCCCCGGGAAAGCGCGAAAGCTGCGGGAACGCCGAGCGCCAGTGAAAGGATGGTGGTCGCAACAGCCAGCGCCGCGCTGAAGGTGAGGCCAGCGGTGAATTCCTCGTTCTGCATTACCGCCGCATACCAGCGGAAGGTGAAACCCTGCGGCGGGAAGGTGACGAAGTAGCTGTCGGAAAACGAGATGGCGACGACGAGAACGATGGGGGCCAGGATGAAGACCATCATCGCGGCGGTGATCGCATAAAGGACGATGGCGGAAGTGCCGGTCAGCTTGTTGTTCATGACGCGCTTGCCTTGATACGACGCCCGCCGAGCAGCCGCATCGAAATGGCGTTGATCAGAATGACGATGAAAACGAGGATGGTGGCGATGGTGGCGCCGAACGGCCAGTCATAGACCGCGAGAACCTGCTGTTCGACCATGTTACCGAGCATCTGCGAGCCGGGACCGCCGATCAGAGCGGGAATGACGTAGGATGCCGAGGCCAGAGAGAAGACCAGCGTGAAACCCGCGACCAGACCGGGAAGGCTGAGCGGGAAGGTGATCCGCAGGAACACTTTCCATGCCGGCGCACCGAGCGTGCGGGCCGCCTGCTGCAGGTTCGGATCGATCTTGCCAAGCGCGGAGGACAGTGGCAGCACCATCATCGGGAAGAAAATGTGCAGGGAGCCGATGATGACGGCAGCATCGGAAAACAGCAGCGTCAACGGAGTGTCTATGATACCGAGATTCATCAGCACATAATTCAAGAGACCCGTTGGACCGTTACCAAGGATGAGCTGCCAGCCATAAGCGCGAACCACGACGCTGACGGCCAGCGGTGCGATCACGATCAGCGTTATGATGCGGGTCGTGGTGATATTGCCGCGCACGAAAACGGTCGCGACCGGATAGGCCAGTATCGCCGCAAGAAACGAGGTGATGAGACTGATGCGGATCGTCGCCCAGAGCACCTTCTGGTAAAGATCGACCTCGAAAAACCTGATGTAGTGGGCAAGCGTGAAGGGTGTACCGATCAACCCTTGCGAATTCTGCGTCATGACGCTGAAGGTCATCAGGCGGATGGCCGGAAGGAAGAAAAAGATCAGCAAAAATATCAGCAGCGGCAATATGAGTATGCCGGGCGAAAACAGCCGACGCTCGAGAGCTTTCCAGCCGGAAACTCCACGGCGTGGCGGGGCATGTGGTTCCATGATCGCAATATCCGACATCTATACTCCCGTCGCGTTGAATACGGCACGAGGCATCGCGTTGAGCCGAACGAGATCGTCCAGACCCTATGACTAGAATTTGCTGGGTGTGCTCCCTGTCGAGGCATCCGGTCTTGTGCCGGCGCCTGTCGCATATTTCTGCATTTTCGCGCCGGTTACCTCTTCGGGTAACATTGCCCGACGCGTCGTTCCCTTGTTGTTAAGCCGAGCTTAGGGGCTAAGCTGACGGGCTGCATAATATTTTATTGCTCTGAGGTCATCGCATACGCATATGGACTGCCCATCCCATTTTGACGGCGATGCATCAAAATCCCGTATGACCTCACATCGAAGTCGTATTGGGGAAACGGCGGAAAATTCCCGTAACCTCTTTGTCATGCACTGGCGTCGCGACGATGCCTGCCTTCACCGTTACAATCGGAAATAATCCATGCCCACTATCGCCCAACGCCTTAACAACGTCACCGTGTCAGCTTCGCTCGCCATGACCCAGAAAGCCCGCGATCTCGCCGCTCAGGGCATCAAGGTCATCAGCCTGTCGTCCGGCGAGCCGGATTTCCCGACGCCTGCCCACGCGGTCGAGGCGGCGCATGCGGCGGCCCTTGCCGGCGACACGAAATATCCACCCGCTGACGGAACCCCGGCACTACGGGCCGCGATCCAGCGGAAGTTCAAGCGCGACAATAATCTCGATTACGATCCGAGCCAGATTTTGGTGGCGGGCGGCGGCAAGCAGATCATCTTCAACGCCATCATGGCCACCTGCGACCCGGGCGATGAGGTCGTCATTCCCGCGCCGTCATGGATCAGCTATGCGGATATCGTGAAGTTCGCGGGCGCCACGCCCGTGCCGGTGGTTTGCCCGGAAAATAACGGTTTCCGCCTGCGAGCCGAAGATCTCGAAGCCGCCATCACCCCAAAAACCAAATGGCTGCTTTTCAACTTCCCCAACAACCCCACGGGCGCGGCCTGCTCGCGCGCGGAAATGAAGGAAATCGCCGAGGTCATGCTGCGGCATCCGCATGTCTGGATCATGACCGACGACATGTATGAGCACCTGATCTATGACGACTTCGAATTCTGCACCATCGCCGAAGTCGAGCCGCGCCTCTATGACCGGGTCCTGACCGTCAACGGCGCATCGAAAGCCTATGCGATGACCGGCTGGCGTCTCGGCTTCTGCGGCGGCCCAAAGGATCTCATCAAGGCGATCAGCAACGTCAATACCCAGAATAGCGGCGGCGTCGCGACCATCGTTCAGGCTGCCGCCGTTGCGGTTCTCGACGGCCCGCAGGATCTGCTGAAGGAGCGCGCCGACATCTACAAGACGCGCCGTGACTTCGTGCTCGGCAAGCTTTCGGAAATCGAGGGGCTTCGCTGCCACAAGCCCGAAGGCGCCTTCTATATCTTCCCGAACATTGCCGCGCTGATCGGCAAGACGACGAAGGGCGGCACGAAGATCGAGAACGATACCGATTTCGTCATGGCGCTGCTCGCCGAACATCACGTTGCGACAGTGCAGGGCGCGGCCTATGGCCTGAGCCCCTTCTTCCGGCTCTCCTATGCCACCAGCATGGAGAACCTCGCCGAAGGCTGCGCCCGCATCGCCGAATTCTGCAACGGAATGAAATAGGGAGAACAGCATGCTGGGAGGAAATGGCCGTGTCATCATGGTTTCCGGCGCATCGCGGGGTCTTGGCCTTGCGATCGCCAAAAGGCTTCACGAAGCCGGTTTCACGGTGGCGGCGGGAGCGCGAAATCCGGCCGCCGTTGCGGTGAAGGACCGGCTTTCGGCCGATCGCTACGATGCGGAAGAGGCGGGCTCGGCGGAGGCCTGGGTTGAGGCCGTTGCCGCCAGATATGGCCGGATCGACGGGCTGGTGAATTGCGCCGGCATCAACCCCAAAGTCAAGGTCATGGATACGGGCGAAGAAAGCCTCGACCAGATGTGGCGCATCAACGTCAAGGGTCCGCTGAGGGTCACGCGCGCCGCCATTCCTCATCTCGTAAAAACCGGACAGGGCAGGGTCATCAATGTCGCCTCGCTGGCGGGACGCCGCGTGGGGTCGAATGTGGGTTATGCCATGACGAAATTCGCTGTCGTCGCCCTCACCCATGGTATCCGGCAGGAATTATGGGACAGTGGCGTGCGCGCCACCGCCCTCTGCCCCGGCTATATCGCAACCGATATGACATCAGGCGAAACGGAGGTCAGCCGCGAGGACATGACCCAGCCGGAAGATCTCGCCGAAATGGTGGAAACCCTGCTTCGCCTGCCGAACAACCTTTCGGTGGCCGAATTGCTGGTGAACTGCCGCAAGGAAGCAATGCTTTGATCTTTTCCACGCGCGGCACCGAGAAACGGTGCTGCGCGTGGCTGCGAAACCGGCCTTGACCCGTTTATTTCAGGGTCTCCGCCAGTTGCAGCAATATCTCCTTGACGGCAAGCGCCGGCTCGGAGAGCGGCGTATTGTCCGATACGCAGAAGGACAGCGTTTCCTCGATCATCGGGCTGGCGATCTGCCTGACGACGATTTCCTCATTGGATTCCGCCACGATACGGTCGGCGATGGCCTTGGGTGTGATGGTCGCACCAAGCCCGGCATCCACGCCGCGCGCGATGGTCCTTACCGATTCCAGCTCCGCCATCACGATCAGATCCTTGCGGCTGCGGGTAAAGGCGAGATTGATGGCGCGACGCACAAAATTATAGGTCGGCGGCAGAAGGAAGGGCAGATATGCCAGATCAGCGACCGTGATCGGCGCATCGCCCGGTTCCACACCGAAGCTGCGATGCACGACCAGCACGAATTCCTCACGCAATAGCGGCGTGAACCTGACGCCCCGGATCGGCCCGGTACCGTGGATCAAGCCCATCTCCAGACGACCATTCATGATCATCTGGCTATAGGGCTGACTGACGCTTTCCGTGATGTGCAGCAGAATGCCGGGATGAAGCCGCTTGGTTTCCTCCATCAGACGCAGCGAAAGCGTGGCGGCGCTGCTGAAGGGCGCAAGCCCCACCGATACCTTGCCGGACAGCACGGCACCTGCCTCCAGCGCCTCCGCCTGCGCCTGCTCCATCTGCCGCAAAATCACCTGCGCATGCCTGTAGACGACCTTGCCGGCATCGGTCATGACGACGCCCTGCTGGCTTCGGGTCAAAAGTTTCTGGCGGAAATGTTCCTCGATGCTCGCCAGCTGCTGGCTCAATGCCGGCTGGGCGATATGCAACACATCCGCCGCCCTTGTGATGCTCCCCATATCGACAATCGTTATGAACGATTTCAGGCGCCTGATATCCATCTGCTGCTGCTTCTTATCCCATTACTGCTTGCAGGAATAAGATGCTCAATTTGCAGATAAAGTCCATCTTCCATTTCCCCGCCTTCGACATGCAGACGCATCGGACTGCCGCGAAAGACGGCAGCGGGTGACATGCTGAAGAAAGCCGCCCAGGGTGGTCGGGCAAGCAGCCCTGAGGGACCTCCAGAATCAGGGGCGCCATTGTCCCCGGAAGACTGCGGAAATCGGCGCCAGCGGGCACCGAACGAGAGTTGCTTCCCTCCGCTGGCTAAGCGGGAGTGAGACCGCAATACGCGCCTTACCAGGCCGGCAACACCGTCATGAAGATAACCGACTGCGAAAGAGTGCGTGCCGGCACATCAATACGCCGGGCAGTCCGCTCATATCCTGTTTTTCTCCTGCCGCCTGTTGATCGCGGCAAGTTCCAGGGCGTTGCGGACACCCATCTTCGTCAGCACCTTGCCACGATGCGCCTCGACGGTTCTCATGGCGATCCCGAGATTGTCTGCGATCTGCTTGTTCATCGCGCCTGTGAGCATGAGGTCCATGACCTCCACTTCCCGCGCCGAGAGCGACGCACGCCGTGCCTGAAGGTCACGGCGGCTTTCCGCCTGTGCCTGCACGACCTGCCCGGCGGCAATGGCGTTGAGTGCGAGATCAACGATTTGATTGTCGTTGAATGGTTTTTCCACGAAGTCGAAAGCGCCTGCTTTCAATGTCCGCACTGCGACGGGAACGTCAGCGTGCCCGGTAAGGAAGATGACCGGCACCTCGGAGCCCATGATGCGCAACCGCTCATAGACCTCCGGGCCAGAAAGCGCACCCATGCGCACATCCATGATGATACAGGTCATGTCATCAAGTGGCTGTGCCGCCAGAAACTCCTCTCCAGAGGCCCATGTACGGGTTTGCACACCACGCGAAGCCAGCAGGAACGAGAGTGCGTCGCGAATTGCCTCCTCGTCGTCGACGATATCGATCAAACTACCCATCAATCCCCTCCCTCATGTTTCCTCCAGTTCTGCCGGTTGCGCATATCCCGCTTCAGATAGCGGAAGCGCGACGGTGAATACCGTTCCTCCGCCGCATGCCGCATGATGCGTCAGATGCCCCCGATGCAGTTCGATGATCGTCCGGCAGATTTTCAACCCCATGCCCATGCCCTGTGCCTTGGTACTGGCAAAGGCATCGTAGATCGTGTCCACCATCTCCGCCGGTATTCCAGCGCCGCCATCCTCCACTTCGATCACGGCCTGTCCGTCACGCTCGAATAAACGCACGGTGACGGCGGCATCCTTGCCGGACTCGGCCATTGCCTCCATGCCGTTGCGAATGAGATTGATGAGGACCTGCTCCAGCAGAATGGCGTCGGCAGCGACGACGCCGGCTCCCGGCCCCTGCCGCACAAGCCGGACGCCGTGTTCACGCGCATCGGCTTGAAGGAAATCCAGTGTCTCGTCTATGACATCCGAAAGCTGCAGGTTCGAGAAACGCGGCTCACGCTTTTTCACGAGGTCCTGAATACGGCGAATGATGAGCCCTGCCCGATCGGCTTGACGCGCCAGCTTCTCGGTCGCTTCCCGCAAGACCGCGAGGTCGGTTCCCTGCCGGTTCATCAGGTTCAGCATGCCTGCGGCGTAAGATGCGATTGCCGAAAGCGGCTGGTTTAGCTCGTGCGACAGTGTCGACGCCATTTCGCCGAGGGTCACCAACCGTCCGGTTCTCGCCAGCGCCTCATCATGAAGCCGGGCACGCCGCGCGGCTTGCCTCGCCTCCGTGACATCGATGATCGATCCCATCCATCCTCGATGCTCGCCGCGCGCATCAATCAGCGGCGCTTCATACACCTCGACCTCGATTTCGCGACCGTCACGCGAGACAAAACGGGTTTCAAACCGCTGGCTGACTGCCCCGCCTGCGGCAAGGCGGCGATGCCGCTGTTCCGTCTCCGACAAATATTTGGGGTCCCAATACGGTAAGGGAGCGGCATGTCCGACAAGCTCCTGCGCGGTCCACCCGACGAGTTTGCAGAATGCCGGATTGACAAAGAGAATTCGGCCCTCGTGATCTTTGGCCCGCAAACCGACAGTCAGGCTCTCTTCCATCGAACGCCTGAAGGCGGTTTCTGCCCAAAGACGCATCTCGGTATCGCGCCTGCGCTTGCTTGACCGGTGGAGAATTGCCATTGCCAACACGGCAAAGACAGCAAGGCCGGCAATGGCACCAAAAAGCGCCGTCGAGAGAAACGTCAGAGGGCGGCCGTAGGCACTGATGCGAAGCCATGTTCCATGCAGCGGCGGATCGATGCTGATAACATGGGTGGGGTTTTCCGGATCAATCTCCAGTCGCTGGCGGTTGGCCAGCACATTCCCGGACAGATCAACCAGCGTGACGCCATATTGCTCTGCAATCCACCACGGCAGGTGCCGGTCCAGGACAGAGGGCAAGGAGATCGTCGCGGTGAGGGCTCCACGTCTGTCGGCCAGCAACAGCCCGAAAGTCACAAGCCCTTTCGACGTGATCTTCCCGTAAACCGGCCTTGAGGTTGCGGTAGCCACCTCCAAAATCTGCGCTACCAGAGCCGGATCGCCGGGCGCGGCAACATCCGGCAAGCCAGTTTCAGCGCGGCCGTCCGGCCCATACCAGAGAATGGAGACGACCTCCGGATTTGTCGAAATGTGGCTGCGTGCCCTGGCCGCTATCACCGCGTCCTCTGTTCCACCCGCATGGTCCATGGCAAGCCGGACAAGCATGTCTTCATCGACACCGAGCTGGAACCGTAACGTCTGTTCCACCCACAGGGCATCGGTCGCCAGCTTGATGCGCGCACCTTCACTGTCATCGCGCGCAACAGCCCAGACGAATGCCCAGACCAGCGCCGCCAGCGCAATGATTGCAATCAATGGAATGAGCGACAACAGATCGATCCGGGCCGCCAGAGGTCCGGGACTATCACCCGGCCAAGGATACCACGCCGAGTTTGAAGGAGCCTTGGCCTCCTTTCGCAGGGAGCCGCCCGGTATCAAAAATTTCGCATTTCTCATTGCCGGCTTCGTCCCCCCAAACGTCGGCAAGCCTCCCATGCCTGTCCTCGCAATATATCTTCATGCCCATCACGCCACTATTGCGGGAATCCACAATAGCGGGATCGCAAACATGGTGGCAAGGAAGCTTCCGATAGCGTCGCAACTGGAGGGTTGCGGAATTTTAGGAGGAAAACAATGTTCACTCGTCGTTCATTCGCGGCATTCGCCGGTGCCGCCGCCATTGCCTTGGCCGCGGCTTTCCCGGCCCTTGCCAATCCGGTTACCATCAAGTTCAGCCATGTCGTCGCCCCCGACACTCCAAAAGGCAAGGGTGCCCTGAAGTTCAAGGAGCTTGCCGAGAAGTATACCAATGGTGCGGTACTGGTCGAAGTCTACCCCAACAGCCAACTCTATAAAGACAAGGAAGAGCTCGAAGCGCTCCAGCTCGGTGCCGTTCAGATGCTGGCTCCCTCCCTTGCGAAATTCGGCCCGTTGGGTGTGCAGCAGTTCGAGCTTTTCGATCTGCCTTATCTGATGTCCAACTACGAAGACCTTCGCAAGATAACTGACGGCGAAGTCGGGCAACATCTCCTCGGCCTGCTCGACAGCAAAGGGATCAAGGGCCTGGCCTATTGGGACAATGGCTTCAAGGTGATGTCGGCAAATTCGCCAATCGCAAGCCCGGATGACCTCCTGGGATTGAAGATGCGTATCCAGTCCTCGAAAATCATCGAGGCACAGATGCTGGCTCTGGACGCCGTGCCGCAGGTCCTGCCTTTCTCCGAAGTTTACCAGGCGCTGCAAACGGGCGTTGTCGACGGTACGGAAAATCCGCCGTCAAATATGTTCACCCAAAAGATGCATGAAGTGCAGAAGCACGCGACGCTGACCAACCACGGCTATCTTGGCTATGCGGTGATCGTCAACAAGGCATTCTGGGATGGCCTGAACCCGGATATTCGCGAACAGATCGACCGCGCCATGGATGAGTCGACCACCTACGCGAATTCAATCGCGCGCGAAGAAAATGAATGGGCGATGGCCGAGATGGTCAAGGCCGGAGCGACGAAGTTTCATGAACTGAGCGACGACGAACGGGCTTCGTGGATCGAGCGTTTGCGCCCGCTCCACGAGCAGATGGCGTCTCGCATCGGCGAAGACCTGGTCAAACAGGCACATGGCGTTCTGGGCATCCAGTAACACCGTCAAAACCTCTTTCCATTTTCTTCAAGGGGGTGCGTCCCGCGCCCCCTCTCTTGTTCGTGAGGTTTGATTATGCTGCGCATGCTCGACCGTTTCGAAGAAATCCTGATCGCGGCGCTGATGGCTGCTGCCGTGACATTGATCTTCGTCGCCGTTCTTCATCGATTTTCGATTGGTTATGCTGCCGATCTCGTTCGTTTTGCCCGTGCCAACAACATGCCGGAACTCCAGGCCTGGGCGCGTTCGATCTTCTCCACCATCAATGCCATCAAACTGACCTGGGCGCAGGAAGCCTGCATTTACCTCTTCGTATGGATGGCGAAATTTGGCGCGGCCTATGGCGTGCGTATCGGCATCCATGTCGGGGTCGACATGCTTGTGAACATGCTGGAGGAGAAACGGCGCCGGATATTGACGATAATCGCGATGTCGGGTGGCGTGATCTTTACCGCAATCCTTGTGTGGATTGGCTCCACTTTCGTTTACCACGTCGGTGTCGGGGGCCAAATCTCCGCCGATCTCGAAATCCCGATGTGGATTGTCTATCTCGCGGTTCCATTGGGTTCGGCCCTGATGTGTTTTCGCTTCATTCAGGCGCTTTGGCTGTACCTCACCACAGGCATCATCATTCACCACGAGATTGGCCATGTGGATGGCGTTGATGACGAGTCCGCCGCTCAGAACGGAGGACAGAAATAATGACCGCCCTCATCATTTTTGCCATCCTCACAATTTTGCTGGCGACAGGCATGCCTGTCTCGATCGCGCTTGGTTTGACCGTATTCAGCTTCCTGTTCGCGTTCACCAAAATCCCGATGGATTCCATCGCGTTGAAACTTTTCACCGGCATCGAGAAATTCGAGATCATGGCGATCCCGTTTTTCATTCTGGCGGGCAACTTCCTGACACACGGTGGCGTCGCCAAACGCATGATAGCCTTCGCCACGTCGATGGTCGGACATTGGCACGGCGGAATGGGACTTGCAGCGGTAGTGGCCTGCGCGCTCTTTGCCGCAATCTCGGGATCGAGCCCTGCAACCGTAATGGCGGTCGGATCCATCATGATTCCCGCCATGGTCAAGATGGGGTATCCGCCACAGTTTGCTGTCGGGCCGGTGGCGGCGGCGGGCGGACTGGGCATTCTCATTCCACCTTCCATCGTCATGGTCATGTATGCCGTTGCGACGTCAGGAATGCTTGCGACCGGACCGGATGGCGAAACCATTTTCTCGCCTTCGATCGGGCAAATCTTCATCGCAGGTGTTGTGCCCGGCCTGATCCTTGCCGCGATGTATGCGATCACGACGGTGTGGCGCGCATGGAAGAACGGCTATCCACGCCTTCCGCGGGCAAGCTGGCGGGATCGGCTGGTTGCCTTCCGGAAATCCGTATGGGGCCTCCTTCTGATCGTCATCATCATGGGCGGCATTTATGGCGGTCTGTTCACCCCCACAGAGGCAGCCGCAGTCTCGGCGGTATATGCCTTCGTGATCGCCGTCTTTGTCTACAGGGACATACGGATGAGCGATGTCCCGCGCATTTTGCTCGGGTCGGCCGCCATGTCAGCCATGCTGCTCTACATCATCACAAACGCTGTCATGTTCGCCTTCATTCTGACTTCGGAGCAAATTCCCCAGCTTATGTCGGATTGGATCGTATCGCTTGGCTTCGGCAAGATCGGCTTCCTGCTGGTCGTCAACATCATGCTCCTCGTCATCGGCATGGTCATGGAACCGTCGGCCATCATCCTCATCATGGCACCGATCCTTTATCCGATTGCGGTCAAGTTGGGGGTAGATCCCGTCCATTTCGGCATCATACTGATCGTGAACATGGAAATCGGCCTCGCGACGCCTCCTGTAGGGCTTAATCTCTACGTTGGTTCCGCGATCTCACGACTGGGCCTGACAGAGGTGTCCAAATCGGTCATTCCCTGGCTGCTGACAGCCCTCGTGTTCCTGATGCTGATTACGTATATCCCGGAAATCACGCTCTTCCTGCCAAGATTACTGGGAATGTAGCAAGGTCACACAATCTCCGCATCAGCCGCGGCAGGCGCCCAGTCTGCCGCGGCATCGCTTCACGACAACTGAGAGCCGCTTTCAGGTATGAAAACTCATCCGCCCTGTTCATAGGCGGCCGATCGCGGTTCAGCGTTCATGGATGAGTGCTGTCTACCATCGCGATCATCACTGGGCTCCGTTTCCGGGCACAATTTAGGCAGAGCCCCTGCAAGCCGCCCTGAAGGCGGCTTGCAGGGTTCGCTCCTCAGACCGACAGAGGCTTTGCGGAACGAAGGGCCACATTGACCACGCATGTGATTGCGATGTTCGCAGCCAGGGCAAGCAACCCCGTGTAGACGGTGAATGGCTCACCACCCAGACTGATGGCGTGCAGGGGTTTCCAGCCCGCGTCCCAGACAAGGTATGTTCCGCCGACAAAGCCTGTAATCCATCCGGCCAGCAACGCTGGCGCACGGAACCAACTGGAATAAAGACCAAAGATCAGCGCCGGCAGTGTCTGCAGGATCCATATGCCGCCCAGCAATTGCAGATCGAGGGCGAACTGCGTTGGCAGGAGAAGAATGACCAGCAAGGCCCCAACCTTGACGACCAGCGACGACAGTTTGGCGACCTTGGCTTCCCCTTCCGTGGTCACGCTGGGATTAACGTAAGCCTTCCAGAAGTTGCGGGTAAACAGGTTGGCGGCACCAATGCTCATGACGGCTGCCGGAACCAATGCGCCAATCGCGATCGCAGCGAAAGCGAAGCCCGCAAACCAGCTCGGAAACAGCGTCTGAAACAGGGCCGGCACGACGTCGTTCGGACTATCCAGCTTCAGGCCTGCAGCGTGCCCCATATAACCAAGCAGCGCCAGCAGGCCGAGCAGAAGCGTATAGGC
Source organism: Agrobacterium sp. OT33 (assembly GCF_017313365.1). Taxonomy (NCBI): domain Bacteria; kingdom Pseudomonadati; phylum Pseudomonadota; class Alphaproteobacteria; order Hyphomicrobiales; family Rhizobiaceae; genus Agrobacterium; species Agrobacterium sp. OT33. The sequence goes on from NZ_JAFLMZ010000006.1 coordinate 282,331, forward strand.
CGGCAAAAGCACCGCGTTCTTCCGGATCGTGTTGGCGCTGTTGGATGCGAATATGCCCGTCAGGGTGTGGGGGTACATGAACGCGGCCAGCGCCGAACCCAAGGCCAGGGTCGCATAGGCGACATATTGGTTTCCGCCAAGCAACAGGCTGCCGGTGCCCTTGGCATCAAATGCAGCCTTGGCGGATGCGAAGACGTTTTCATAACCGCCGAGCTTGGACGGAATGAGCAGGACGGCAACGATCACCACGATATAGATCATGATGTCCTTGACGAAGGCGATCAGCGCCGGCGCGCGCAACCCTGCCGAATAGGTGTAAAGCGCCAGGATGATAAAGGCGATGGACAGCGGGATTTCCCCGTGAAGACCCAGCGCCTTGAGCGCAGCCGTCATGCCGATCAGCTGCAAGGCGATATAGGGCATGGTGGCGACGACGCCGGTCGCGGCAACCGCCAGTTCAAGGGCACGCGAGCCGAACTGGCCATGGACGATGTCGCCGGCTGTCACATAACCCGCGTCTCGCGCGCGCTTCCAGAGGAGTGGCATGACCGCGAAAACGAAGGGATAGACGATAATCGTGTAAGGCAGGGCGAAAAACCCGTAAGCACCCACGACATAGACAAGCGCCGGCACGGCGATAATCGTATAGGCGGTATAAAAGTCGCCTCCGACCAGAAACCAGGTGATCCAGGTGCCGAAAGACCGGCCTCCCAGGCCCCATTCATCGATATTGTCGAGATCTTTGGGCTTGCGCCAGCGGGATGCCACGAAGCCGAGCATGGTGACCAGAACGAAGAAGAAGGTGAAGACGGACAGCGCCGTGACGTCGATCTCAGTCGTCATCGCGCACACTCCGATAAGCGATATAAGTGATGCAAGCGGTCAGCGGCACCCAGGCCAGCTGATACCAGTAAAAAAAGGGAAAGCCGAAAAGAGACGGTTTTTCGAAATTGTAGAAGGGGACCCAGAGAAGTCCGATATAAGGAAGGGCAAGAAGCGACAAAGCCGCTTTCTTGCCCGGGGATGGTTTCGCCATTGTGGTTCCTCCCGATTTGGCGTGTACATCCGGGAGGTGGTAGGGTGATTGACCTGTGGCTGCAATCGCGCGGCCGGCAAACCTGAAAGCGCCTACCCAGAAGTGGGTAACGGCGTTATGGCCTCAGGACGCCGATCCCCCGATCAAGCGCATAACGCACCAGTTCCGCCGTCGATTTCAGCCCTAGCTTCTTTTTCAGGTGCTTTCGATGGGTTTCGGCAGTCGCCAGGGTGATGCCCAGAACATCGGCAATTTCGCGATTGTTTTTCCCGGCGACCAGCTCCCGCAGCACGTCGCGCTCCCGCGTGGTCAGAGGCTCGGCTTCATCGACGCGCGCCGTCTCCAATATGGCGTCGGCGACACCGGAAGAGAAATAGGTGCCGCCTTTCGCCACCGCTTCGATAGCCGCTGCGATCTCGTCAGTCGAAACGTCCTTCAGAATATAACCGGAAGCGCCGCGCAGCACTGAGGAGGAGATGTATTCCTTGTCGTCATGCATGGAAAGCATGATGACGCCACATGCCGGCAGGGCGCTTTTGAACAGGCTGATTGCCTCTATGCCATTGATTTTCGGCATATTTATATCCAGCAGAACGACATCCGGATGAAGGGCTGCGGCCATTTCAAGCCCGGCCTGTGCATCTGCGGCGGTCCCTGCGACATTCAGATGGGCATAGGTCTGGAGAATGGCCCGGAGCCCATCCAGAACCACGGGATGATTGTCGACAAGCAGGACGTTGATGGGGCCGGATTTCGTCATGCCGCCGACTCCGCAGGGTCGCGATGGGCAGAGAGCGGCGTCAAGACAGTTAACATGGTTCCCTTCTCATCACTTTTGATCAGCAGAACGCCACGGAAATGCGCCACCCGTTCTTGCATGTTACGCAAGCCGAGGCCCTGTGCAGCGGTTCCCGCGCTATCGAAACCGACGCCATCATCACCGATCGTCATCCGGCTGCGGCCACGCTCACTCCGCAACCGAATGAAAACCGTGGTCGCATCGGCGTGGCGCTCGACATTGGTGAGAGCCTCCTGCGCGATGCGGTAAAGCGCCGTACTGACGTTGGCCTTCAGATTATCCGCAAAAAAGCTGGCATCCAGAACGGCATCTACACCCGTTCTGTCACGAAAGCCCTCACACAGGGCGCGCAGCGCCGCTACCAACCCCAGATCATCAAGCAGAGGCGGCCTCAACGCATGCGACAGCTGGCGAACATCGCGGATCGCATCGTTGAGTGTCTTGATCCCACCTTCTATCGCCCCGGACACATCGCCGTCACCCGCCTTGACCTTGCGTTCTGCAAGGTTCATCGCATAGCGGGCGCCCACCAGGCTTTGCGAAATCCCGTCATGCAGGTCGCGGGCAAGTCGGGTTCGTTCCTGTTCCTGCGTATCGATGACCCGCTGCGTAAGCAGCCGCAGCTTTCGGTCGGCAAGCCGTCGCTCGCTGAGGGTTATGACCATGCCCGTCGCAAACACCAGCAGGATCGCCGGAATAGCGACCAAAGCGACAATTTTGAATGTCCAGCCAATGGTGCTGCGAAAATCCGTTTGAGCCGCTTCGGTCTGGGTATGGATCTCATCAAGATAGATGCCGGTTCCCAGCATCCAGCGCCAATTATCCAGCTTGTCCACATAGGACAGCTTGTCACCAATCTGGCCCGTTGCAGGCCTCGCCCATTTGTATTGAACGAAACCGCCGCCCGCCTTCGCCGTCGCGATCAGGGTTTCAATTACCTTCTTTCCATCCGGATCGATGAAATCCAGCCAGTTGCGGCCCGGGAATTCGTTTTGTCGGGGATGGACGATGCTGTTTCCGGCATAATCGTAGACGAAGAAATACCCGTCCTCTCCATAGTCCAGGCTCTTGATGAGCTCGATCGCCCTCTGCCGCTTCTCGTCATCGGACAGGCCGCCCTGCGCCATGATTCCGCGGACGGCAGACATGGCCACATAGGTGAGATGAACGATTTCGCTTTCCTTGGCTTTCAGCATATTCTGCTCGAAAGTCGATATGCTGCTCTCGGCCAGGGTTCTGGACTGCCATGTGATGAAAGCCGTGATGGCAAATACCGCCAGCACCAGCGGCAGAATGGAAAGGGCTATGATCTGCTGCCGGAGGTTCATCGACGTAATAGTACCTTCTATCTGCGGAGCCCGGGGGCTTTTGCCTGGTGAGAACCAGCACATGATTTAGTTTTTCTTCCAGACCATTGCCATCGCCGAACGGCAGCGTTTGACCCTATCGGTCAAAGGCCGAGACCTGCAGTTTCCCGCAACGCAGAAGGTGCTGAAGAGTATAGGCAACCGACAGGGCATCATCCAAGGCATCGTGCCCTCTCAGGACGGGATGATCGACATCATAATAATCCGCAAGTCTGTTGCTTGGTGTTCTTGCCAGGTCCTCCACGGGCATGCCGGCAGCAAGCAAAAGCTTGACCGCGTTATCGAAGCGGGACGCGGGAATCGGTGGGCTTATGCCCGCTATATAACAACTGATCGCGAGCATATTCAGCTCGTCCTTTCCCCAGGACCAGAAGCCTGCTCCTTCCGAGAAATTCTCCAGACCCGACAGCGCCTCCTGAAGGCTTGTGCCCTGCTGATCGATCTGTTCTTCGGTAATTCCGGTCAGATTTACGAAGTATGGATCAAGCGCATATTTGTCGTCATGCCGGTCAACCGGCGTGACGTAGGCTTTGAAGGTTTCCAGAATGGGGAAGCCGGCTTCAAGTCCGATCCTGACCGCGCCGATCTGGGCAATGACAGGATCAGGGTCGATCGCCCCACACCAGAACCGGCTTTGAGAACCCTGTATGCAGAGAAATTCACAGTCGAAGACGATAGCTGTTTTCATGTGCCCTGCTCGCCAATCGGATCGCTTCGCTCCCACACTATTACCGATCAAGAGAATGGCAATGGCGGCTCTTGGCGCATTGCGGACAAACGAACAGGCATAAATTTTGAAAACACCGTGCCTACAGGGGTAAAACCTTCCGCCTATTGCCCCACATAACGGGCCCGGGGTCGGATCAGCTTGTCATCCAGCTTCTGCTCCAGCGCATGGGCGACCCAGCCGACAGTTCGCGCGACGGCAAAAAGTGCGAGTGCCGCACCGCGCGGCAGCTTCAGGCTTCGCCGGAGGCTGACGAGCGCCACATCGCAGGTCGGCAGTTGCCCGGCAGTGTCGTTCATCATTTTAAGAAGCTCGTCGCGTTGCGCATCCGGCGGGAGATAGGGCAGCAGGCCAGTCGCTCGTGGGTCACCGTCCGGATAGAGCGGATGATGAAAGCCGGGAATGGCTTCACCCCGGCGCAGGCGCTCGTCGATGACCCGCTCTACATCCCCATATCGCTCCAGCTCGTCGAATAAAAGTTCGACAAGGCTTGTCATGCCGCCATGCAGGGGGCCGCTCAGCGCGGAAAGCCCCGCATACAGGCACGCGCCCAGCGATGCTCCCGTCGAAGCGACGACGCGCACCGCAAATGCCGAGGCATTGAGTTCGTGATCGGCCTGCAGCACGAGGGCCCGGCGAATGAGATCCGCGCCTGCCGCATCCGCCTGCCATGCGTGCGCGAGGAACAGGTGAACCGCCTGCGTCTTCGGTTGGCTCGAGGTGCAGGCACCGGCGACACCCCGCAACATGGCTGCGGCCCCAGGCCAGAGACGTCGGTTGTCACGCCGCCAGGCGGTCACGCGGCCGGCTTCCACAAGCGGAAGAAGCGCCTGGCATCGCTCTGTCAGTGGCAGATTTCCGACATGGTCGAGCACGGGCTGTGGCCACAGCGTCGGAACAGCCTTTACATCATCGAATGGATCAGCTTCGCCGCAATCCCATAGCAGCCGGGCGACATCCTCAAGGCTCGCCGCCTGCGAAAGAGCAAGAGCGTCCTGACCGCGATAGCGTAACCGGCCCTCCGCAATTTCGGTAATGGCGGACTCGAGCACGGGCAGCCCCCAGTCAAGCGCAGCGGCAGCCACCTGCCGGGGACGCCGTCCAACGTTTTTCCTCTTCTTCAGCGCTTCAATGTCGTGCGCGCTGTAGAGCCTGCGGCGCGGATCGTCGGCTGCGTCACTCGTGTGGATCAATCCACGGCTTACATAGGCGTAAAGCGTTGCACGACTGATGCCCAACTCGGCCGCAGCGCGATCGGCGGTCATGAACTTGTCGGAGTGCCGCATGATGATCTCGTATTGATTATATGAATCAAGATTGACCATATATGTGCACCGCAGCATCCTCAAGCATGTTTCACATTGAATGAGGAGAATGACCATGTCCGCCACCCCTGCGCTTGTCGGCAAAAGCCCGGCTCCCGGTCTCGATGATGTCGTTGCCGCCGAAACCATGCTCAGTCATGTGGACGGGCAGGCGGGCGAGCTTGTCGTTCGAGGCCATCACCTGACGGAACTGGCTGACTGGTCTTTCGAACAGGTGCTGGAACTCCTGTGGTCCGGGCAGACGGCGGTGAAGATCACAGCCCAGGACATTCGTTCGCAACTGGGCAAGGCGCGGCAGCGCACATTCGAACGCATGCAGCTTCTGCTTCCGGGCCTGTCCGCCCTCACCTCCGTCGAGGCCTTGCGTCTTCTGTTGTCTTCGTTGCCGGATGATGAAACCACCCCGCATCACATAATGGCTGTCGCAGCCGTGCCGGTCTTTGCCGCAGCCATCATCCGCAACAGGCAGGAACTTGCGCCGATAGCACCCGATGCGTCGCTTGCCCATTCTGCGGATTTCCTGCGAATGCTGTCCGGCACATTGCCTTCGACGGAGAAGGTGCGAGCCCTTGATACATATCTGACCACCGTTGCCGATCACGGGCTGAATGCTTCCACCTTCACCGCCCGGGTAATCGCCTCGACCGGGGCCGGGCTGTTTTCATCGGTCGTTGGTGCGCTTTGCGCCTTGAAGGGACCTCTTCACGGCGGTGCACCGGGCCCGGTACTGGATATGCTGGACGCCATTGGCACCGAGGCGGAAATCGAACCATGGCTGCTGGATGCGCTGGGGCGCGGAGAACGTCTTATGGGATTCGGCCACCGGATCTACCGTGTGCGTGACCCACGTGCCGACGTGCTGAAACATGCCGTTTCCAGCCTGAAGGAGGGCTCCGACCGCATTGCCTTTGCGGGTAAAGTGGAGGAAGCGGCACTGGCGCTTCTGAAGGAAAAGAAGCCTCTGCGTCCTCTGCAGACCAATGTCGAATTCTATACCGCACTCGTGCTGGAAGCGGTGGGTTTTCCGCGCGACAGCTTTACCAATGTCTTTGCGGCCGGGCGTATGGCGGGCTGGACCGCCCATGTATTGGAACAGGAGCGCACAGGGCGCCTCATTCGCCCGCAATCCCGCTACATCGGCCCGCAGCCGAGATGAGGTTTGGACCCTGACAACACGCGGGGGCCGAATCGATATTTCCAGTCAGGAACGCAACATTTTCGCTGGGAGGCGACCGTGAGCCGCCTCCCTCCTGACGCAAGGTGATCGCTCCCGTTTGACCGTGTCGGGACAATGACCCCAATACCGGCCAACCCCGTACATGCGGGGCCCTGCGGGCGGGAAAAATATCCTGATTATTCCAAGTGGCTTTTATTTTCGCAAAAGACACTTTATGCCCTTTATGGTTGAAACAATCAGGACGTCTTGAGTGAAAATAACCTCCTTCATTCCCTCCGCCATTCTTGGAATTGTTGGCCTTGCAGCGCTGAGCATCGTCTTCGGTTCGTGGTATACGATCGATCAAGGCGAGCGCGGCGTCATCCTGAGATATGGCGCGATCGCGGGAACGGCAGAGCCCGGTCTTGGTTTCAAACTTCCCGTCATCGATTCGATCGTCCGCATTTCCGTGCAATCGCAATCGAAGGTTTATGAACACATGGAGGCCTACAGCCGCGACCAGCAGCCAGCGACGGTCAAACTTTCGGTCAACTATCGCATTCCCGTCGATCAGGTTGCTTCCGTCTATGAACAATACGGCTCCGAGGAAGGACTTCTGGGTCGTCTTGTCGAACGCAAGGTCTTTGAGGAAAGCAAGACGGTCTTCGGACGCTTCAATGCCGTCACCGCCATACAGGAACGCGGACGCCTCAATCAGGAGATCGCGCAGGCGATCCAGGACAGCGTGCGGGGACCGGTGATCGTCGACAGCGTCCAGATCGAGAACATTGATTTTTCCGATGCCTACGAGGCAAGCATAGAGCAGCGTATGCTCGCCGAGGTCGAAGTCCAGAAATTGCGGCAAAATGCCGAACGGGAAAAGGTGCAGGCGGAAATTACCGTCACGCGCGCCAATGCCGACGCGGATGCCCGACGTGCCGAAGCCCAGGCGCAGGCGGATGCGGTCCGGTTGCAGGCACAGGCGGATGCCGAGGCGATACGCCTTCGGGGCGATGCCGAAGCGCAGGCGATAAAGGCGCGCGGTGACGCGCTCCGCGACAATCCCGGCCTTGTCTCCCTCACCCAGGCCGAAAAATGGGACGGCCGCCTGCCCACAACCATGTTGCCGAATGGTGCCTTGCCGATGATCAATCTCGACGAGAAGACAGCTTCCCATCGTAACGGGGAGGCCGAATAGCTAACCGCAAGGCGGCCTCCGGTTCGGAGAAAACGCATACCGTGCCAGCAAAACCTGAGGATGGTAAACAATCACCAACAGCACCGCGCAGCCATGCCGGAGAGCTATTTCTGCTGGCCGTGGTGATAGCCTTCATTTCTGCATTCATGCTGGCGATGCTTCTCCATCTCTTCAATCCGGATGCCTTCGGGTCGTGTTTCGAGGGAGGGTGCGGTTATGCCGCGATGTTCGGTTTCGTCCCCGTTGCTACCTTCGCTCTTGCTCCGATCTGGTGGTTCTGCTTGCGACACGCCGGCCCTCTCAGTCGTCTCATATTGTGGTTCCTGCTGTTGTTCGTGGCCGGGCATTTCATCTTGGCACCACTCATCAGCTTGCCGGGCTTGGCAGGGCTATTGTGGATGATGGTGCGGCTGTGGCGTGAGAACAACAAACGGGGTCAACCGATCAACGATCTGTTCGTAAAACCTGTGGCGAAACGAGTGTCATCGGTTTCCCGGGAAGCAAGGGCAGGGAAAGCGACATGAAAACGGGTATATCCTCCGCCAGTCTCATACGCCCGGCAGGTTCAGACCACGCAGGCCGATGCCGCGCTACCCATTGAAACAAGGACGGACCCGATGCGCATCCTGCTGATCAATCCTCCCTACATCTCACTGTCGTCGAAAGGTACCGGGCACCAGATTCCTTTTGGGCTCCTGTGTATTGGCGGCCCGCTCATTGATGCAGGTCATGTGGTGAACCTTCTCGACGCAGAACGTCATCACCTGTCTCAACAGGATATTGAACGGGCAATACGCGCTTTCGCACCCGATATGGTCATGACCGGTCACGCAGGCTCGACGCCGGCGCATCGAGCCTGCCTGGAAACACTGGCCACCTCAAAACGCATCTCCCCTCAGGCCGTAACGGTTTACGGAGGCGTTTACCCTACCTATCACGCTGCCGATATTCTTCAGTCCGCGGCAGATGTCGACATCATCATCCGCGGTGAAGGCGAAACAGCAGTGACTGATCTTGCAGCGGCCATTGCGCAGGGCAATCCGCTCATCCGGGTGAACGGCATCACCTGGCGTCAGCAGGATGGTTCCATTCGTGAAAATCCGTCTGCGGCGCTGATCACCAAACTGGACGAACAGCGCATTGGCTGGGAACTCATCGAAAATTGGGACGACTATCAGTGTTTCGGGCGAGGCCGGGCTGCCATCATCCAGTTTTCCCGCGGCTGTCCGCATGTGTGCAGCTATTGCGGCCAGTACCAGTTTTGGAGCAAATGGCGTTACCGTTCTCCCGGAGCCGTTGCCGCTGAAATCGGCTGGCTTCACCGCCAGCACGGCATCGGTTTCGTAACCCTAGCCGACGAGAACCCTACGTCTTCTAAACGGTTGTGGCGGGAATTTCTCGAAGCGCTTATCGAACAAAACGTGCCAGTCCGCCTGTTTGCGACGATTCGGGCCACCGATATAGTACGCGACGCAGATCTTTTGCCGCTCATGCGACGTGCGGGCATGACCTGCATCCTCATGGGAATCGAGACAACGGATCCCGCAACGCTTGAGGCAATCCGCAAGGGCTCCACGACGAAGGACGACCAGCAGGCCGTAAAGCTTCTGCGTCAACACGGCATCCTGTCCATGCTTGGCCACATCGTTGGTTTCGAAGAGGAACGTCTCGCCGATTACGGCCGCGCCATCCGCCAGATCGCGCTCTACGATCCAGATCTCGTCAATGCCATGTATGTCACGCCACACAGGTGGTCGGACTGGGCGGCGGAGAACAACGAGCGTGGTGTCGTTCAAACCGATCCCGCCAAATGGGACTACCGGCATCAGCTTCTTGCCTCAAGGTATCTCTCCACACGTTCCGTCTTTTGGCTGGTCAAGCTGATGGAAGTGGCGGTTCACCTGCGCCCGGGAACATTGTTGCGTATCCTTGCACATCCCGACAAGGACATCAGAGCCGATCTTCGCTGGTGTTTCCGTAACAGTTTCCGTGTCTGGCGGGCCGAGATCGTTGAATTTCTGCAAAGCCCGCCGCATGCTCATCCACAGATGCCCCTCGGTGAATGGTTGCGCAGGGACAGCAAAAAAGCAGGTCTTCCGACGGATGCAGAACAGGCATCCAGCCCCACAGGGGTTGGCCGAACGGCGGTGTTGTAGCCTTGCAATGAGATCACGCAGGGAGTGCTTCGGGTATGCGTCAGCCTATTCGGCGGGCCGTTCCCAGTCCGGATTTTCCATGCCAGAGAACATTCGCAGGATTGCCTTGTCGCCGACGTCTTCATCCAAGACAGGGTATGAACGGGAAGGAAAGCGCCGATGAGGAAAGCTCATCTAACAAAGTGGATATTTTCCGGGCTCCTGGTCTTCAGCACCGTGTTTTTCAGCGCCGACATATCGGCTGCGGCAGAGAACGAATGCGGCACCCACGGCGAGGATATTATCCACCAAGCCTATCCAGCTGCTCAGAAGACCACCGAGTTGGAATTCAATATTGGCAACGCGACACTGAGGTTGGCCGCCGATACCTTCATCGGCAGTGATCCGCACGTCATCGTGTGCCGGCTCTGGCCCGCCAATCCGGACCTCATGCTGGTTGCCGTACCCTTGATGACGAAGCTTTCAGACTACGAAAACGAGGGAGACCTGGACATACTCGTCGTTGAAAACAAGTCACTCCAGCTCAGGCAAAGGCTGCGAGTGAAAGGGATAATGAACGATGACGCGATCAGAATCCGCGGCATGACCTTCGATACCGCCCGCTACCAGCTGGCACCCGGCAAAACAGCCTTCGGCATACGGATCGAGACCGAAGGCTCTTCCAGAGCCAACCCTTTCGGCGACACCACATTACGGCTCTACACGATCGACGGCGAACACCTGCGCTCCGTTCTCGACAATATCGTCGTTCGGGAAAATGTGGGAGAGTGGGATACCACTTGTGCAGGAAATTTCCAGACAACGACGCGCATACTGACCATGGCCAGACGAACCCACGGGGGAGCCGCCGATATTGTCGTGACGGAGACCGAAGCACCCAGCATTTTCAAGGTCATGCCGGATGGGCAATGCGAGAGCTTCGACGAAAAGAAGCAGATCAGGAAAATCCAGGTGACATATGACGGCAAAGTCTACGTGGTTCCTCGCGGTCTGAAACGGGAATATTGACCTTCACCAGAACAGTTCCGAACTTGCCGCCCGACACCCGACCATATGTCGACTCGGGTAAGAAAGCAGGCGGCACGGCCATTCCGGTACCCTCGACGGACACCCGCCATAATTGCCACTCACCCATTAGCCAATAGACCAGCAGGCTAGTCAGAGGACACCTCCCTCTTGCGACAGCTGTCGGATCATTCTGCAAGCCTGCAATAAAAGCGGGTGAACCATTCTGGAAGCACGCGGACCCAGACCGCGTCAGGCACTTGCGAATGTATCCTTTGTCGCATCGCCTTTACCGATGGACGCGCAACAATATTAAGTATGATCCACTATATGGACCTTATGGGCACACGAATAAACTACACAAATCCGCCTATTTACTGTTGATTTCGTCAAATTTCCTGTGTATCCCGAATACATGGTTTTGTAACGGTCCATATTGTGGAGGCAATATACCGATACGTTCAGACTTTCGGAGGGGTCTGACCAGCCTGGCAACAACAGATAGTGTCGCGGTTGCGGCATGGACGGCCTGTTTTGCTGGCTACCATCCATTGCGAAGGTTGTTCTGCGGGAGAGGAGGCCCCAATGACCATGACCGCAAGCACAGATGACGACGTATTTGTACTCGATGGCGAGTTATTGCACACGGAGCCGGTGACGGGCTCGTGGTTCATGCGACCGATTGAGGCCGTCGCAGCCGTGCTGTTGGCCGTGATGATTGGCCTGCTTCTGCTGGGTGTGACATCGCGCTATGCCTTACATCTGCCCATCGTCTGGATCGATGAAATGGCGTCGTTGTGCTTCCTGTGGTTTGCCATGCTGGGCGCGGCAATTGCCATTGATCGCAGCGAGCACCTGCGTCTGACGCTATTTCTCAACATGTTTCCGCAGCGTTTTCTGGGCTACATCAATTCACTTGCCCTGGTGCTGGTGGCGACATTTCTGGCGGCGATCATTAAGCCCGCTATCGAATATGCCATCGAGGAGTGGGTGGTCACCTCGGCCGCGCTCAATATTCCCATGACCTTCCGCGCTGCGGCTCTGCCATTTGGCGCGTGTCTTATGCTGCTGCTGGTTTTCAACAATCTCTTCCGCAGGGAGAAATTGCGCGACATCATCGTGGCCGTTGTCACTGTCGCGGTCGCTTCCGGCCTGCTCTATCTGGTATCGCCGGTGCTCGAAACCTTCGGCAATTTCAATCTGGCGATCTTCCTCGGCCTGTTCGTGGCCGTGTTTCTGGTGCTGGGCGTGCCGATCGCCTTCTGCTTCGGTCTTGGAACCCTCGCCTACCTGACCTTCGCCACCTGGGTTCCGACCATCGTGATGATCGGGCGTATGGATGAGGGCATGTCGGGCATCATTCTGCTGTCGGTGCCGGTTTTCGTGCTGCTGGGCTGTGTGCTCGATGCCACCGGCATGGGCAAGGCGATCGTCGAGCTCCTGTCCTCGATGTTCGGCCATATCCGCGCCGGCATGTCCTATGTACTGCTCGGCTCGCTGTTTCTGGTCTCGGGCATTTCCGGCTCCAAGGTCTCGGATATGGCGACCGTCGCACCGGCGCTGTTTCCGGAAATGAAGCGCCGCGGCCACAAGCCCAAGGAAATGATCGCGCTTTTGGCCACCGGTGCGGCCATGGCCGATACGGTTCCGCCATCCATCGTGCTGATCGTTCTCGGTTCTGCGGCGGGCGTATCGATTGCCGGTCTGTTCACCTCCGGTTTCATGATTGCCATGGTGCTGCTTCTGGTGCTGGCCGTTTTGGCCCGCTGGAAGGCGCGGCATGAGAACATGGAAGGCGCAAGGCGCACCCCATGGCCGCTGGTGGGCAAGGCAGCCCTGATTGCCGCCCCGGCGCTGGTCCTGCCTTTCCTCATCCGCAGCCTGGTGGGCGGCGGCGTGGCGACGGCAACCGAAGTCTCCACTATCGCCGTGCTCTACGCCATGATCATCGGCGCGGTGCTTTATGGCGGCATCAGCCTCAAGAAGCTCTATTCCATGCTGGTGGAGACGGCGGCCCTTTCCGGCGCCATCCTGTTGATCCTCGGCTGCGCTTCGGCCATGGCCTGGGGGCTGACCCAGAGCGGCTTTGCCTTCCAGCTCACCGCCATGATCACCGATCTGCCGGGCGGCTGGATAACCTATATGATCGTGTCGATCCTGATCTTCATGATCCTGGGCTGCGTGCTGGAAGGTCTGCCGGCGATCGTTCTGCTCGCACCGATCATGTTCCCCATTGCCCGCACGCTCGGCATCAACGACATCCATTATTCGATGGTCGTGGTGGTCGCCATGAATATCGGCCTGATGGCACCGCCGATCGGCATCGGCTTCTATATCGCCTGCAAGATCGGCAATGTCTCGCCCGATGAAGCCATGGGCGCCATCTGGCCCTATCTCGCGGCCATGGTCATCGGCCTGTTGCTGATTGCCGCCGTTCCGGGCTTTTCGACAATTCTGCTCTGAGACCATGGCGGGGACCTGCCCGCCATGCCGATTAACGATCGCATGCTTTATTTGGGAGGAGAAAGCAATGAATATCAACAGACGTACCATGCTCGCCGGTGCCGGTTCCGCCGTTCTGGCCACCGCCTTCGTGTCACGCGCCCGCGCTGCCCAATACAATTATAAATATGCCAACAACCTGCCTGCCGCGCACCCCATGAACATCCGCGCCAAGGAGGCCGCAGACCGTATCGCCAAGGAAACCGATGGGCAGGTGAATATCAGCATCTTCCCCAGCAGCCAGCTGGGCGCTGATACGGACGTTTTGAGCCAGGTGCGGTCCGGCGGCGTTGAGTTCTTCACGCTCTCGCCGCTGATCCTGTCGACACTGGTGCCGAATGCCTCCATCAGTGGCATTGGCTTCGCCTTTCCGAACTACGATTCCGTGTGGGCCGCCATGGATGGCGACCTCGGCAAATATGTGCGCGGTGAAATCGCCAAGCAGAACCTCGTTGCCATGGATACCATCTGGGATAACGGCTTCCGCCAGATCACCAGCGCGTCCAAGCCCATCGCCACACCGGCCGACCTCGAAAGCTTCAAGATCCGCGTGCCGGTAAGCCCGCTCTGGACATCGATGTTCAAGGCCTTCAAATCGGCCCCGGCCTCAATCAACTTCGCCGAAGTCTACACCGCGCTGCAGACCGGCGTGGTCGATGGCCAGGAAAACCCGCTGGCGATCATTTCCACCGCCAAGCTGTTCGAAGTGCAGAAATTCTGCTCGGTCACCAACCACATGTGGGACGGTTTCTGGTTCCTGGCCAACAAGCGCGCCTGGGAGCGCCTGCCGGACGATCTGCGCGCCATCGTCGCCAAAAACCTCAACCAGTCCGGCAAGGATGAACGCGCCGATGTGGCGAAGCTGAATGCCTCGGTGCAGGAAGACCTCATTTCCAAGGGCATGACCTTCAACGACACGGATGCGACGCTCTTCCGCGCCGCGCTGAAAGAGGCAGGCTTCTATTCCGAGTGGAAGGGCAAGTACGGCGATGAGGCCTGGGCCATTCTCGAAAAGGCCGTTGGCGCCAGCCTGACCTGAGCGGTCCGCTGAATAACTGGCCCCGCCCGTAGCGGGGCCAACCCGACTATATCTGACGATTGGAATGGAGACTGTTTTGACAGGTCGCCTGACGGGAAAACGCGCGCTTGTGTTCGGCGCAGGATCATCGGGTCCGGGTTTTGGCAATGGCAAGGCTGCCGCCGTGCAATTTGCCCGCGAAGGCGCGCGCGTGGCATGCGTCGATCTCTCCGCCGACGCCGCCGAAGAGACGGCACAGCTCATTCGCGACGAAGGTTTCGAGACGATCGCGGTTGCGGCAGATGTCACCGAGCTACTGTCCGTATCGGACGCCGTTGCCCTTACCTGTGAAGCCTTTGGCGGCATCGATATTCTGCATAATAATGTCGGCGTGACCCATATGGGCGGCCCGGTCGAGCTGGACGAGGATCGTTTTCGCGCCTCGGTCGATCTCAACATCGGCTCCGTTTATCGCACTGCAAAGGCCGTATTGCCGGTAATGCTGGCGCAGGGCGGCGGGGCCATCGTCAATATTTCCTCACTCGCCTCCATTCGCTGGACCGGCTATCCCTATTTTGCCTATTACGCCATGAAGGCCGCCGTCAATCAGGCGACCGTGGCGCTGGCCATGCAATATGCCCGGCAGGGCATTCGCGCCAATTGCATTCTTCCCGGCATGATCGACACCCCGCTGATCTACAAGCAGATCAGCAGCCAGTATGCCACAGTGGAAGACATGGTGGCGGCGCGCAATGCCGCAGTTCCGGTGGGCCGCATGGGCGATGCCTTCGATATCGCCCGCGCCGCCGCCTTTCTGGCATCCGATGAAGCGAAGTTCATCACCGGCATCTGTTTGCCTGTCGATGGCGGGCAAAGCTGCGCTGTGGGGGCGTTTTCCTGAAATGGCCACAACAACGATCCCGGCAGAGAACGATCTGACAGGTGCACGGGCGGTGGACCGGGCGCTGGCGCTGCTCTCCATGGTGGGGAGGCACGCGGAACGCGGCGTGGCGCTTTCGGTCATCGTCACCGAAAGCGGGTTGAACAAGCCCACGGCCCGTCGCCTGCTATTGGCGCTGATCCGCGCCGGCCTTGTCGAGCAGGACGAGGAAACCCGGCGATATTATCTCGGCGAGGAAGCCTATGTGCTGGGTAGCCTGTCGTCACGCCGTTTCGGCTTGCTGCAGATGGCGCAGGACGGGCTGACACGCATTTCCCGTCGTACCGAGGATTCGAGCTTCCTCTCCGTGCGCCGCGATACGTTCGCGCTGTGCCTTTACCGCGAGGAAGGCACCTGGCCGGTGCGCACCCATGCGCTTCAGGCCGGTTTTGAACACCCCTTAGGCATCGGCGCTGGATCGCTCGCCATGCTGGCCGCCCTGCCCGATGCCGAGGTGGAAAGCGTCATCGCCGCCAATAGCGGGCTGATTGCTGCGAACTATCCGGGCATCACCCTCGAGGGGTTACGCCGGGATGTCGAGTTGACCCGGACGAATGGCTATTCGCTCAACCCCGGCCTGATCCTGTCGAACTCCTGGGGCATCGGTGTTGCCATCCGCACACCGGATGGCGCGTTGGCGGGCGCGCTCAGCATCGCCGCTGTCGATAGCCGCATGCGGGCGGAGCGTCAGCCGGAACTCGCCGCCCTGCTGCGTGAGGAAGTGACCCGCATCGAAACACGCATCGCGGAAATGATGGCCAGCCGCGCCCGCACGCGCGGCGATGGTGACACGAAACGGCAAACAAGGAGAACGAGCAAATGAGCAAAGCGCAGATCGTCGGCTGGGCGCATTCGCCTTTCGGCAAATCGGCCCTTGAAAATACCGAGCAACTGATGGCTTCGGTCGTAGCGCCAGCCATAGATCATGCCGGCATCGACGTCGGCGATATCGACGGCATCTTCGTGGGCGTGATGAATAACGGCTTCTCGAAGCAGGACTTTCAGGGCGCTTTGGTGGCGATGGGCGATGAGCGGCTTGCCTATACGCCGGCGGTGCGGTTCGAGAATGCCTGCTCGACAGGATCGGCCGCCCTTTACAGCGCTATGGATTTCATCGAGGCAGGGCGAGGGCGCATCGCTCTTGTCGTTGGGGCCGAAAAAATGACGGCGCTGCCGACGGCGGAAGTCGGCGAAATCCTGCTCTCCGCCTGTTACCGGGCGGAGGAAGCCGATATTTCGGGCGGCTTTGCCGGCCAGTTCGGACGCATCGCGCAGGCCTATTTCCAGCGTTATGGCGATCGCTCAGAAGAACTGGCGATGATTGCCGCCAAGAACCATGCCAATGGCGCGGTCAATCCCTATGCCCATATGCGCAAGGATTTCGGCTTCGATTTCTGCAATACGGTATCGGAGAAAAATCCCTATGTCGCAGGCCCCCTGCGCCGTACCGACTGCTCGCTGATCTCCGACGGGGCCGCCGCGATCATTCTAGCCGATGAGGAAACGGCAGCCACACTCAACCGCGCCATCGGCTTCAGGGGCCGCAGGCATGTCAATGACATTCTGGCGCTGAGCCGCCGCGATCCGCTGGCGTTTGAAGGCGCGCGCCGCGCCTGGGCTGGCTCGCTGGAACTTGCCGGCGCAACGCTCGACGATCTCTCCTTTGTCGAAACACACGACTGTTTCACCATTGCCGAACTCATTGAATATGAGGCCATGGGGCTGGCGAAGCCCGGTGAAGGGCACCGGGTGGTGCAGGAGGGCACAACGCTGAAGACTGGGCGCCTGCCGATCAACCCATCCGGAGGCCTGAAGTCGAAGGGCCATCCCGTTGGCGCGACCGGCGTTTCCATGCACGTCATGGCAGCCATGCAATTGATGGGCGAGGCAGGCGACATGCAGATACCCAATGCCTCGCTGGCCGGCGTGTTCAACATGGGGGGCACTGCTGTTGCCAACTACGTCTCGATCATGGAGCGCGTGAAATGACGACGCAAAGTGCCGTGCAGCATCCTGCGGGCGGGGTCGCGCCCTCCACCACGCGGGTGATGAATCTCTCGCATTTCCTGACCCAGGCGGCACGCCGCAATCCTGACCACGTCGGCTTCGTCTGGGGCGAAAACACCTGGACCTGGGCTCAAATGGATGCTCGCGTCGATGCCATGGCCCATGCGCTGGTGAGTGAATTCGGCGTCAGAAAGGGCGATCGCATTCTGGTGCAGTCTTCTAACAACAACCAGATGTTCGAATCCATGTTCGCCTGCTTCCGGGTGGGTGCGGTGTGGGTGCCAACCAATTACCGCCAGTCATCAGATGAAGTGGCTTACCTGGCTAAAGCCAGCGGCGCGCGCGGCATGATCTGCGGCGGCGGTTTTCCCGATCATGCCAAGGCAAGCCGTGAAGCAACCGCAATCGAATTCACCATTGCCATCGGCCGGGCCGATTTCGGTGAGGATTACGATGCCATCGTGGCCCGTCATCTGGGCCGGAAGGTCAAAAGCGAAGCCGTGAACCGAGACGACCCCTGCTGGTTCTTCTTCACTTCAGGCACCACCGGCCGCCCCAAGGCGGCGGTGCTGACCCATGGTCAGATGGCCTTCGTCATTACCAATCATCTGTGCGATCTGATGCCGGGAACGGGAACGAACGATGCCTCGATCGTTGTCGCGCCGCTTTCGCATGGTGCCGGCATCCACCAGCTGGTACAGGTTGCCCACGGGTCAAAAACGGTGCTTCCGGCTGCGGAAAAGCTCGATGTGCCGGCCGTATGGGCACTGATCGAGAAATGGCATGTCACCAACGCCTTCACCGTGCCGACCATTCTGAAAATGCTGATCGAAGACCCGGCCGTGGACCGCTTCGATCATTCCTCCCTGCGCTACGTCATCTATGCTGGCGCACCGATGTATCGCACCGATCAAAAACGGGCATTGGCAAAACTCGGTCCGGTGCTGGTGCAATATTTCGGCCTCGGTGAGGTCACCGGAAATATCACCGTGCTGCCTCCTTCTTTCCACAGCGCCGAAGATGGCCCGGACGCGCGGCTCGGCACCTGTGGTTTTGATCGTACCGGCATGGAGGTGCAGATTCAGAACGAAGCAGGCGAGGAACTCGCAGCCGGCGAAACCGGCGAGATCTGCGTCATCGGTCCCGCCGTTTTTGCCGGCTATTACGATAACCCCGAGGCCAATGCCAAGGCCTTCCGCAACGGCTGGTTCCGCACCGGCGATCTCGGTCATCGCGATGAGAACGGCTTCGTTTACATCACCGGCCGTGCCTCCGACATGTATATTTCCGGCGGCTCGAACATCTACCCGCGTGAGATCGAGGAAAAAATCCTCATGCATCCGGATATCAGCGAGACCGCGGTTCTGGGTGTGCCGGATGCGGTGTGGGGCGAGGTCGGCGTGGCGGTTTGTGTGGCGCGCGAGGGCGCGGATATCGCCGGCATCGACCTCAAGGCCTATCTGGAGGGCAAGATGGCCCGCTACAAGCTGCCGAAAACCGTGGTGTTCTGGGATGCCATGCCGAAATCCGCCTATGGCAAGATCACCAAGAAAATGATCCGCGAGGAGCTGGAAAAACGTGGCCAGATGCCGGTTTTCGAAGAAAAACGGACAGGTTGACGCATACGACATCCAACCGGGAGGAGAGGCTATGACACAGCAGACGGTAGGGACAAAAGGCGCGGTCGCAATCACCGGCGGTGCATCCGGCATCGGTTTTTCCACGGCGCAGCTTTTGATGGCGCGCGGCTGGCAGCCATGGCTGCTGGATCTCAAGCGCGAAGCGCTGGATGCGGCCTGCGAAAAACTCGGCATAGCCCCCTCGCGCGGCATCGTCTGCAACGTGGCGGATGAGGCGTCGATAGAAGAGGCTTTCGCCACCTTCACGGTAGGCGGCGGCGATCACGCGGTTGATCTTGTGGCCGTGGTCAACAGCGCCGGCATCGGTATTGACAAGCTCTCCGTCGACACCAGCGTCGAAGAATTTCGCCGTATCGTTGATGTCAACCTCGTCGGCAGCTTCGCAGTGGCTCGTGCCGCAGCCCGTTATTGGCTGAACCGTGAGATTTCCGGCTCGATCGTCAATATCAGCTCGGTTTCCGGCATGTGCGGCAATCGTGGCCGCAGCGCCTATGGCGCTTCGAAAGGCGGTGTCAATCTTTTGACGATGGTGATGGCAAACGAGTTGGGGCAATCAGGCATTCGCGTCAATGCGATTGCTCCCGGTCCGGTCGACACTCCGCTGACCCAGGCAGTCCATACGGAGAATGTTCGCAGCCAATGGCATAGCCGCGTTCCCATGCATCGCTATGGCAGGACGGATGAGATCGCCTCTGCGGTGGCTTTCCTCGTGTCAGATGACGCGAGCTACATCAACGGACAGGTGCTTGCCGTGGATGGCGGCTTCATTACCGCAGGGCTCGCGGTATGATGGAGACAGGTACGCAGGAGCTTCCCCGCCGCATCGTCCATCCCGGACCGATAACGCCCGAACGCTTTCGCGCCGTCGGCTGCCATGCCCATCCCGTCACGCTGACGGCCAGATCCGGCGTCTGCGTCAACGAGGCAATTGCCGATGCCTTTGCGGCGCGGGGTTTCGAGGGTGGTTACATCAGGTTGAAAAACGTACCGATGAAACGGCTGGATTATGTCATGCCCGCAGCGGCGCCCGATGATGCCCATGCCGCCTGGTATAGCGAAACCTTTTCCATGCCAGGCGGCACCATCATCGATGCCGGCCTGCATATGGGACGCCGTGACGGCAAGCCCTTTCTGCACTGCCATGGCTCATGGAAAAGTGCCGACGGCGTTGTCTCCATGGGGCATCTGCTGCCTTTCGAGGCCGAATTTGCTGCAGAGACGCCGCTTGAGGCGCTGGCGCTGGATGGCGCAATCCTCGATGTGCAAAGGGATGAGGAAACCAATTTCCCGCTCTTCACCCCCATCGTGCAACCACGCAACCGCAAGGATGCGGGCCTGCGGGCGCTGTTATGCACCGTGCGGCCCAATACCGATATCTGCACGGCCCTTGAAGCCGCCTGCCAGCAATTCGGCCTGCAACAAGCCGAGGTCAATGGTGTCGGCAGTCTGATCGGCGTGGATTACGAGGACGGAACGTCGCTGACGGCCTATGCGAGCGAAATCCTCATCCTCAATGGCCGTATCGATCCCGTTATGGGCGATCAACGGGCGACGCTGGATATCGCAATGGTCGATCTCACCACCCACATCAGCGGCGGACGATTGGTACGCGGCAAAAACCCGGTTTGCGTCACCTTCGAATTGCTTATGAGCGAAAGACAAGGGGCGGCCGCATGAGTTGCGCCGGGGCTGTTGGCAACACCGCGCAACTCAACGGCCGATCATGTCGCAACTCACGCCGCCTGGGGCGTCTCCGAGGGCAACCATTCTTCCAGCGTCACCTCAAAGGTCATACACACGGGGTTGGCGCCCGCGATGAACGGACCGCCGTAAACCGCACCCTCGGTATCGGCGACAACGCCGGTCAACGCGGCCCGCAGCGAGCCGTCGGGCTGGGCACGCACTTCACCGGCAATCGAGACGATTTCCACCGCCGGACCGCGAATTTGTACGAACTCGCTGCTGCGGGTGCCAAGGCAGGCATCGACGAGACTACCAAGCGCACCGCGCACGAAGGCATTGCGGAACCCTTCCGCGAGGCACAGCTTCTCGACGCCCAGCACGAGGTCCTCATTGGGCGCGATGCGGGCATAGGCCACACGGCCCATGGAGCCGGATTCGACATGATCATGCGTGTTCATCGGCGCGCTCCGTGCGGTTCTTCGGTTGAAGAAGAGGAATATTGGTTTCGGGATCGAAGGATTGCTGCAGCACGAAACTGTCGAGCGAGGTCACAAGTGCGGAAATACCGCCCTCTCCGACAATACAGGATTCCGTCAGCAAATGGCCGCCCCTGACCACACCCGCTGCGGTGCGCATGGCCGCATGGCAGTGAACGATCGGCTCATCCTTCATGCTGCGCCCCAATGTGGCGTTGCCGAAAACCAGCCAGGCTGCACCGGCATCGATGGGTTTCGTATAGGCAATGACCGCCCTGCCGGAAGGATCGGGCGGGGCCACGCAATAGGACAATATGTCGAAATAACCACCGAGAATGGTGAGCGAGGCATTTTCGATGCCGTTTTCGAAAAGCGGCTGCACGATGCCGTCGAAAAGGCTGTGCCCCGGCGCAATGGACAACCGCACATGACGCGCAGACGGCGAGCGCAGGCTATTGATGCGCACCGGCGAGGAAATGCCGGGATGGATCAGCGTTCTCGGCCTTGGAAAATGCTGTTGCTGTACTGGTGCCATGCCTGCTCCTCCCTGCTGCCTGTACCTTGCAGTACGGTACTCAAAGCCCGACCGAAGGTGCTTTCGAATGACGCCGCCAAACGGCGTGCCGGAAAACACTTCTTTCGCCAGCAGCCTCATGGGCGGCAGATTTTTTTGCAGCATGTTTCGGGGAGATCGGCATGACGAAGCCGTTGGACAGAATTGACCGCAAAATATTGCGGGCCCTGCTGGAGAACGGCAGGCTGAGCAATACGGAGCTGTCAGAAAAGGTGGGGTTGTCACCCAGCCCTTGCTGGCAGCGCACCAAGCGGATGGAAGACGAGGGGGTCATTCGCGGTTACACGGCCATTATCGATCAGGCCCACCTCGGACTAACCGAGACGGTAATTATCGAAGTGATGCTGGAGCGCCACGACGATGAGGTTCTGGAACGTTTCGGCGCAGCCATGGCGGCACTTCCGGAGGTGCTGGAAGCCTATCTGACCACCGGCGAATATGATTATCTCATCAAGGTGGCGGTGGCAGGAACGAAAGGCTACGAACAGTTTCTGCGCCGCAAGCTCTACAAGATCGAGGGCGTACGTCATTCCCGTTCCTGTTTCGCACTTAAATGCCTCAAGCACACATTGTCAGTTGTGCCCGACGTCGAACCTCCGCCTGGTTGATTGCCTGCCCACCTTGATCCTCAATCTTCTGCGATGTGGAGGGGACGGCACACATACGCTTCAAAAACATCGCTGCGGTCGCTCCAGCGAATGCCGATGTCGCAGATATCGTTGGTAGCCGCAGAAATTCGCTCCTCCGAATAGTTCCGGGCAACGGCCGCATCAGAAAAACCTGTATAGAGAGCAGAAATGCGCCAATGGCCGCCATATCTGTCCATTTTCCGGGAGTACTGCCCACCATTTTAATGGGCGGTTTCACTGGCTGGTGGTTCGCGACCCCAAGGCTCCAGGAAGGATAAAGCCTCAATGTCGGCTGGCGCAGCGCTGAAAGATCAAATAATTGAATAACAGGAATCAATGCAGCATAATTGGTCGTATGGCACGCTTCTGATACCAAGGAACGATGTCTACGGCCCCGAAAACGTCACTGCTGTTCGTTCTCATTGCCAGCGGAACCGTTCTTGGTATCGCCGGGACCGATCTGGTGCTTCCAGCCATTCCAAGCTTACCGCTTCAGCTTGGTGGAACTGTTGAGATTGCCCAGCTCGTCCTTGCGGCCTATGTTTTCGGCACACTGGTTGGCCTCTTGATCTTTGGTGAGCTTGGCGCACGCTTTGATTCATGCATGCTGCTGGTTGCGTCACTTGCCCTGTTTGGGGTTGCATCTCTGGCCGCCGCAGCGTCACCTTCCATCGAGTGGCTGATTGTGTTGCGGTTTGCCCAAGGCGCATTCGGATCGGCTCCGGCTGTATTCGCTCCCGGCTTCATTCAAGGTCTCTACCCGCAAGACAAGGCAGCTTCGGCCATGGGGCGACTCGGTTCCATCGAATCGCTGGCACCCGCACTGGCCCCGATCGCTGGAGCATATCTGCTGGAGATCGGGAGTTGGAAGCTTTCCTTCCTCATCTTGGCGCTGCTCGCAGCACTGGTCGGTGCAGCCATTCTCTGGCAGCAAGCATATTTTCCACGTCCAGCGCAGAAGCTGCAAAGTCATAGCGGCTACCTAGCGATCCTGAAAAATATCGAATTTGTCAGCTATGCCTCAAGTCAGGCACTCTCGCTGGGTGCTCTACTTGTTTTCGTCTTTGGTGCGCCAGCCGTGTTGACTGGCCCTCTGGACAAGGAGATCAGGGACTTTGTGATCCTGCAGGTCTTTGGCATCGTGGCATTCATTCTCGCGGCGAATTCCTCTGCATGGCTGGCAATGAAATTCGGTACTTTGAGGACCATCCGCGCGGGCACAACGATCATGCCTGTCGCGTTTCTTGCGATTCTCATCTACGCACTCGCCGAGGGAAAGAACCTTTATGTGCTTGTTCCAATGTGGGTGGTCGTGAATTTCGGGTTCGGCATCAGAGGCCCGATAGGGTTTCATCGGGCAATAATTGCCGCCCGCGGCGACCCCTCGCGCGCTGCGGCAATCGTTGTCGCCGCAATTTTAAGCGTCGCCACCTTTGGAACCGTCGTTGTCGCCCCATATATTCTGGTCGGTCTCTGGCCGCTGACGATAGCAAGCGCAATCTTTTCGGCCCTTGCGATGGTCTCACTAACACCGCTGCGAAATTCCAACTAGAATCCAGTTTCGCAGGTGAGCGGGCTCGATCTCCCAAGGCTTATTGCCGTCAAAACTTTGAATAAAATCAAATTCCTGGCTTCCGAATGGCAGCGCACCAGTGAATCGGAAGCAACTGGCACCATAAGCTTGTGGATTGCCTGCAAGGACAAATCAGAGGCGACTGCTGCAACACCGCTTCGGCGGAGCAGCATTGTTTTGGCGAATTCCCGGAAGCTCCTTCCACTTGCGTTCTTGAGAGGATGCAGCGCCAGAATGCAGACTTTTTTGCGGAACAATCTGTAGATGTTGAAGTTACCCTTCATCAGGAGGAGGACCATCTATGATTACCAAAGCCATTTTTGTGGGGGCAGCCGCTGCCTTGTCGACGCTTTTTTCCACTGTGGCACTGGCGCAGACCGACCTGACGATGTGGTATCACGGTGCTGGCAATGTTGAAGAACGCAAGATCCTGGCCGGCATCATCGAGGACTTCAATTCATCCCAGTCGGACTGGCGGGTCTCGCTTCAGGAATTCCCTCAAACCGCATATAATGAATCCGTCACCGCCGCCGCTCTTTCCAACAAGCTGCCTGACATTTTGGACGTCGATGGGCCAAACATGCCGAACTGGGCCTGGTCCGGCTATCTGCAACCGTTGCAGATAGATGAGGCGAAGCTTGCGAATTTCCTGCCCGGCGCCGTGGGCAAGTGGGGAGACAAGCTGTATTCCGTCGGCCTGTGGGACGCAGCCGTAGCGGTCTTCGCCCGCAAATCGGTTCTCGATGAAAACGGTATTCGCATTCCAACACTGGAACAGCCGTGGACCGGTGAAGAGTTCAATGCGGCACTTGAGAAGCTCGCGGCCAGCGGCAAGTTCGAATATGCGATCGACCTTGGAATGGCCGATAAAACCGAATGGTACAGCTATGCCTTCAGCCCGTTTCTGGAGAGCTTCGGCGGCAGCCTGATTGACAAGGAAAACTATCAAACCGCCGAGAACGTTCTCAACGGGGAAAATGCCATCAAATTCGGAGAATGGTGGCAGTCTCTGTTCGAGAAAAAACTTGCGCCCGGAACGTCACAATCGCCTGCCGACCACGAAACCGGCTTTCTGGAAGGTCGCCACGCCTTGCAATGGATGGGCAACTGGGTTGCGGTGAAGGCGCTGGAGAAATACGGCGATGATCTGCTGTTCCTGCCGGCGCCCGATTTCGGGCAGGGACCGAAGATCGGT
Organism: Agrobacterium sp. OT33; assembly: GCF_017313365.1. Classification (NCBI taxonomy): domain Bacteria; kingdom Pseudomonadati; phylum Pseudomonadota; class Alphaproteobacteria; order Hyphomicrobiales; family Rhizobiaceae; genus Agrobacterium; species Agrobacterium sp. OT33. The sequence goes on from NZ_JAFLMZ010000006.1 coordinate 307,337, forward strand.
GCCGGATCCTGGCAGTTTGGTGTGTCGGCCACCAGCAAGCATCCGCAAGGCGCGTCCGCCTTCATCGAATTTGCCATACAGGACAAATATCTCGCACAGTTCTCCGATGCGATCGGTCTCATCCCGGCCACCTCATCGGCTGCCCAGATGACGAAGAATTACAAACAAGGCGGTCCGCTCGAGGTTTTCTTCGAACTGTCCAGGCGTCAGGGAACATTGCGTCCGGTCACGCCAGCTTACGCCTTCATCTCGCCGGTCTTTTCCAAGGCTCTTTCCGATATGGCCAACGGCGCGGATGTTGCCGATACGCTGGACAACGCGACAGACGAGATAAACAACAACATAGAGCGCAATTCCGGTTACCAACCCAAATAGGGGCAGGTGGTCGATGGCGTTCTTTTCTTCAAAGGGAAAGCTGACCCGAGACAGCGTCACAGGCTGGCTCATGGCTGCACCGGCGATGGTGCTAATCGGGCTGTTCCTGATCACACCCTTTTTGCTGGGGCTCGGTTTTTCCTTCACCAACCAGCGGCTGACATCTCCCAATCCGACCGAGTTTGTCGGCGTTGAAAATTACACCCGACTGTTGGGTATCGGCGTGCTGACGCTCGAGCCGGAAAAAGAGGCGGACGGCAGCATCAGCCGGGATGCGGATGGCTCCGTCTCCTATCCGCGAATTCGCAATTTCACCCGCAACAATCCCGACTATCCCCATCTGGAAGGAATGCGGGAATATAAGAGCTTCAGCTGGGGCGAGAACCGGATCGTCATTCTGGCCAGCGATGTCGTATTCCTGACGGCCCTCGTGAACACGCTTTCCTTCGTGGTCGTCGTCGCGCCGGTTCAGGCTGCGCTGGCGCTGTTTCTTGCCCTGTTGGTGAACCAGAAGATACCCGGTGTCACAATTTTCCGCGCGATCTACTTCATGCCTGTCGTGCTGTCGGTGGTGGTGGTGGCGCTGCTCTGGCGGTTTATCTATGCGGCCGATAACGGGCTCCTGAACAGCCTTTTGAGTTACATGAGCTTCGGGCTCTTCCAGCCGATCGACTGGCTGGGCAGAACCGATACCGCCTTATGGGCCATTCTGGTGATGTCGGTCTGGCAGGGTGTTGGGTTCCACATGGTCATATGGCTCTCCGGCCTGCAAACCATCTCTCCGGATCTTTACGAGGCAGCCGACATCGAAGGAGCGAGCCGCTGGCAGAGGTTCAGCATGATAACCTGGCCGCTGCTGCGCAACACAGCCGTGCTGATTATCATCGTCATCACCATGCAGGCTTTTGCACTTTTCGCGCAGATCGATGTGATGACCAAGGGCGGGCCTCGTGATTCCACTCAAAGCATCGTCTACCAGGCCGTTGAACGAGGATATCGACAGCAGGACATCGCGGCAGGCTCCGCAATCTCGGTCGTCCTGTTCCTGCTTGTTCTGTGCATTTCCTTGACCCAGCGGTACATGACAAGGGAGAAGCAATGATGCAGGCCGGACAACGCAAGAGCCTCGCTTTTCTCATCGGCAACTATGTGCTCATGCTCGCCTTCGCGGCGATCTTCATTTTGCCCCTGTTGTTCATGGGCTTCTCGTCGCTAAAACCGAACGACCAGTTGCTGAATGATGCCACGTCGATACGAGCCTTCCTGCCGGTGGGACATCTCTCGCTTGAAAACTACACGGCAGCTTTCGCCCGGGCGCCGATTGCGACCTTCATATTCAATTCGGTTCTGGTCACGGTCGTTACCGTGTTTCTCGCTCTGCTTTTTGGCTCGCTTGCCGCCTTCGCCTTCACCTTTTTGAACTGGCGCGGGAAAGATGTTTTATTCTCGATCATCCTCGCCACGCTCATCATTCCCTTTGAAACGATTGCCGTACCGCTCCTGCTGGAAGTCAACAATCTGCCATGGATTGGCAGCGGTGGATTTACCTGGGGGTGGCTCAACTCCTGGCATGTGCAGATCATTCCGTGGATTGCAGATGGGCTGACGATTTTCCTCTTCGTGCAATATTTCAAGGATCTGCCGAAGGAATTGCTGGAGGCGGCGCGCATCGACGGGGCCGGCTGGCTGCGGATTTATGCGCAGGTGGTGATGCCGCTCAGCGGCCCGGTCATCGCGACGGCGGCAATCCTCAAGTTTCTCGTCATGTACAGCCAGCAATATCTATGGCCGCTTCTCGTTACCCAGTCCGAAGCCTACCGGCCCGTGATGGTGGGGCTGCAATATTTCTTCCAGCTCAATACGCCCTGGGGTGAGGTCATGGCCTATCTCACCATCATCACCCTGCCGGTGCTGGTCTTTTATCTCTGCCTGCAGAGGTTGTTCATCTCCAGTATCGCGGCAAGCGGAATAAAGGGATAGCGCCTCATCATGCATAGGCACGCCACGTCGGTGGAGCAGAATTTTCCTGACGGATTGCGGATGAGAAGATCGAGAAAAGTGCAAAAAGTCCACGTCAAAACCCCTGAGCGCCGACATCTTCGCTGTGGGACAACTTGGCGCAGGACGGGCTTCAGTCAAAGTGTTTTATAAGAAACTGCCGGGTCAAGCACGGACGTGTCAACTTAAGTGAAACTTGTGGTTTCCGCATCAACTCACAATTTATTGTGGTTGCGCTTCGGAGCGATTTGGCCTTGTTTGTGGACTTAAAATCTTTACGGGGAGAGAAAACAATGTCGATAAAAACAACAACTCGCGCCGCTCTGCTGGTAGGCTCGCTTCTGCTCGGTGCCAGTTCCGCACTTGCAGAAACAGTTCTGCACCGCGGCAATTCCGGGGAACCGCAGACACTGGATCAGGCGCAGACCTCGATCAACATCGAAGCATTTATTCTGAAAGACCTTTTTGAAGGCCTCACCATTTACGATTCTGCTGGCAAGATCATTCCCGGTACTGCGGAGAGTTGGACGCTGTCCGACGACGGTACCGTCTACACCTTCAAGCTGCGAGCGGATGCGAAGTGGTCGGACGGCACTCCGGTAACGGCGGGCGATTTTGTCTTCTCCTACCAGCGCGTCGAGGACCCGAAGACCGCAGCGAAATATGCGAATATTCTTTACCCGATCAAGAACGCCGAAAAGATCAACAAGGGCGATGTGCCGGTGGACCAGCTCGGTGTAAAGGCAGTGGATGACAAGACCCTCGAGGTCACGCTCGAGCGCCCGACACCTTTCTTCCTCGAACTCCTTGCTCACCAGACGGCTCTGCCAATCTCGAAGGCAAGCTACGAAAAGAACGGGACCAACTTCGTAAAGCCGGGCGTCATGGTCTCGAACGGTGCCTACAAGCTCGAATCGCATGTTCCCAATGACAGCTTGACGGTCGTCAAGAACACCAATTTCTGGGACGCACCGAACACCAGGATCGACAAGGTCATCTTCTACCCGATCGACGATCAGGCCGCATCCGTTCGCCGTTTCGAAGCAAAGGAAATGGACCTCGCATACAACTTCTCCGCTGACCAGATCGACCGTCTGCGCAAATCCTATGGCGAGCAGGTTCACGTGTCCCCGACGCTTGCCACCTACTACTATACCTTCGACACCCGCGAAGCGCCGTATAACGATGTCCGTGTCCGCCGAGCGCTGTCCATGGCAGTCGACCGTGACTTCCTTGCCAAGGAAATCTACAGCGGTTCACAGGTTCCGGCCTATTCCATGGTTCCCCCGGGTATGGATTCCTATGGTGAGCCGGCCAAGGCCGATTTCGCCACGCTGTCGCAGCTTGATCGTGAAGATGAAGCCCTCAAACTGATGAAGGAAGCCGGTTACGGTGAGGGCGGCAAGCCGCTTTCCATCGAAATTCGCTACAATACAAACCCGAACCATGAACGCGTCGCGACAGCTATCGCGGACATGTGGAAGAACACCTTCGGCGCGAAGGTGTCACTGGTGAACCTTGATGTCGCCTCGCATTATGGATACCTCCAGGAAGGCGGCAAATTCAACGTCGCGCGCGCCGGCTGGGTTGCCGACTATGCGGATGCGGAAAACTTCCTTGCGCTTTCGGTTTCCTCCAACAAGACCTTCAACTATTCCAAGTTCAACAACGCGGAATATGATGCGCTGCTGCAGAAGTCCTACGACGAGAAGGACCCGGCCGCACGTTCCAAGCTGCTTCATGCGGCAGAAACCATCCTCATGAAGGAACAACCGGTTGTTCCGCTTCTGACACAGGCCGACCTTTGGCTGGTTTCCAACCGCGTCAAGGGTTGGGAAGACAATGCTGCCAACGAACACCTCAGCCGCTTCCTGAGCGTTTCCGAATAAGCAGCGTTGGCACGGTGGCCAACACCACCGTGCCATGCCGGAGCCTGAAAAACCATGATCTCCTTTATCCTGCGCCGTTTGGCGAGCGCCGTGCCGACCTTGTTTATCGTCGTCACGATTTCGTTTTTCCTGATGCGTTTCGCACCGGGCGGTCCGTTCAATCTTGAACGCCCCCTGCCGCCGCAGACGATGGAAAACCTGATGAGAACCTATCATCTGGATGAACCATTATGGCGCCAGTATCTCATCTATCTGGGCAATGCCGTCACCGGTGATTTCGGTCCAAGTTACATCTACAAGGACAATACGGTCGCGCAGCTGATCGGCAAAGGTCTGCCCTATTCCCTGGAACTCGGTTGCTACGCTCTCCTGCTGGCACTGGTGGGCGGGGTTCTCGCCGGCACCCTCGCCGCACTCAGGCAGAACAGCGCCTTCGATTTTTCGATCATGTCCATTTCGACAGTCGGCGTTACCGTGCCGAACTTCGTTGTCGCACCTGTTCTCACACTCATCTTTGCCGTTCTGCTCGGACTTCTGCCGGCAGGCAGCTGGGGCGACGGATCGCTGCGGTATCTCATCCTTCCGATGATCGCGCTCGCTTTGCCACAGCTTGCGGTTATCGCGCGTCTGACACGCGGCGCAATGATCGAGGCTTTGCGGATGGACCATATCCGCACCGCCAAGGCTTACGGCCTTCCAGCCCGCAGCGTGGTGGTGTTCCATGCCATGCGCGCGGCGATGCTTCCGGTCGTTTCCTATCTGGCTCCCTGCGCCGCAGCTCTGCTGACGGGTTCGGCGGTCATCGAGACGATCTTCACTATCCCGGGCGTCGGCCGCTATTTCGTTCTCGGCGCCATCAATCGTGACTATACGCTGGTCATGGGAACCGTCGTTCTCGTCGCCATTTTCGTCATTGTGTTCAATCTCGTGGTCGATATTCTCTACGGCCTGCTCGATCCGAGGGTCAGACATGACTGATATCCCCGGGAACAATGCCCATCAGCCATTGGTGAAAAGCCGAAGCCTGTTCCAGCTGGCAGTCCTTCGTTTCAGACGAAACAAGGCCGCCATGGCGGGTTCCTTCATGCTTCTGCTGATCACGCTTTTCTCATTCATCGGCCCGCAGTTCCTCACACACACCTATGATCAGGTGTTCTCGTCCTATGTCTCCGTCCCGCCGAGCCTTGAGCCACGTCCGGATGTAAACAACCTGCAAGGCGTGATGGACGGGGTTGCCGGCCGCGCGCGCGTGGAGCTGAAGGAATTTTCCGTCGAAGGGCAGACCTTCACGGCCACCGTCACCTCCAGCAGCCCGATCGACCCGCGCACGACACGTTATTTCGACCGCGCCAACGAATTCGAAAACACGAAGGTCGTTGCCACCGAAGATGAGGGCCGAACGCTGAAGCTGGAAGGCAGCGTCAACCGCGAATACTTCTTCTTCGGCACGGATTCGAACGGCCGCGACATGCTGGCCCGCGTGATGCTGGGTGGCCAAATCTCGATCGCCGTCGGCGTTCTCGCGAGCCTCGTTTCACTCGGGATCGGCGTGCTTTACGGCGCAACGGCGGGATACATCGGGGGGCGTGTCGACAATGTGATGATGCGTTTCGTCGAAATCCTCTATTCGCTGCCCTTCGTCTTTCTGGTGGTCGTTCTGGTGGTCTTTTTCGGCCGCAGCTTCATCCTGATCTTCCTGGTCATCGGTGCCGTGGAATGGCTCGATATGGCGCGTATCGTCCGTGGCCAGACGCTTGCCCTGAAGCGTCGGGAATTTGTGGGCGCCGCGCAGGCGTTGGGCCTGAGCGACTGGCAGATCATCCGCCGTCATATCATTCCCAATACGATCGGCCCCGTCGTCGTGTTCGTCACTGTCGTCGTACCCAAAGTCATTCTTCTGGAAAGCTTCCTCTCCTTCCTCGGCCTTGGCGTACAGGCGCCGCTTACGAGCTGGGGGGCGCTGATTTCCGAAGGTGCCAACAATATCCAATCGGCCCCGTGGCTCCTGATATTTCCGGCGATCTTTTTCGTGCTGACCCTGTTTTCGCTCAACTTTGTGGGTGACGGGTTGCGTGACGCACTCGATCCCAAGGATCGCTGACATGAATACGACATCTGAAACCATCCTCACCGTCCGTGATCTCAAGGTCGATTTCACGACACCGGACGGCACGGTGAGTGCCGTCAAGGGCATAAATCTCGACGTCAAACAGGGTGAAACGCTTGCCGTCGTCGGAGAATCCGGTTCCGGCAAGAGCCAGACCATGATGGGCATCATGGGACTGCTTGCATCCAACGGCGCTATCGAGGGCTCGGCGAAATATCGCGGACGCGAGCTGATCGGCCTGCCGGTCAGCGAGCTGAACAATATCCGGGGTGCGAAAATCACCATGATTTTCCAGGAGCCGATGACCTCGCTCGATCCTCTCTACCGGATCGGCGCGCAAATCGCCGAACCGATCGTTCACCACAGGGGTGGCAGCAAGAAGGAAGCGCGTGCACGCGTTCTCGAACTCCTGAAGCTTGTTGGGATTCCAGAGCCGGAGCGGCGTATAGACAGCTATCCACATGAACTTTCCGGCGGTCAGCGCCAGCGCGTCATGATCGCCATGGCTCTCGCGAACGAGCCCGATATTCTGATTGCGGATGAGCCGACCACCGCGCTTGACGTGACGATACAGGCGCAGATTCTCGATCTTCTGAAGTCGTTGCAGCAACGCTTCGGCATGGCCATCGTCCTGATCACGCACGATCTCGGCGTTGTCCGCTATTTCGCCAATCGCGTCGCGGTTATGCGCCGCGGGGAGATTGTCGAGGCCGGCACGACGGAAGATATCTTCGATCGCCCGCAGGCTGACTACACCAGAATGCTTCTCGATGCAGAACCCAGCGGGCACAAGCCGACAGTCGGTAAAGAGGCACCTATCGTTCTCTCCGGCCAGAGCGTGACGGTCGATTATAAAATTCCGGGTGGTTTCCTGTCGAAGTCGCACAAGTTTCGGGCTGTCGACGACGTCAATCTCAGCCTTCACCAGGGACAAACCATCGGTATCGTCGGTGAATCCGGATCAGGCAAGTCCACACTCGGGCGCGCGCTTCTGCGTCTTGCACATGCAAATGGCCGTATTTTCTTCGGCAAGACGGAAATCAGTGGTCTTGACCGAAAGGCGATGCGGCCATTGCGGCGGCATTTGCAGCTGGTGTTTCAGGATCCCTATGGTTCGCTTTCGCCAAGACAGACGGTCGGCGAGATAATCACTGAAGGTCTGTTTGTGCATGAACAGCGGCTGAGCCGAGCGGAGCGGGACAAGCGGGCAATCGAAGCGCTGAAGGAAGTGGGCCTCGATCCTGCCGCCCGCAACCGCTATCCCCACGAGTTTTCAGGCGGACAACGTCAGCGTATCGCAATTGCCCGTGCGATCATCCTCAAGCCGGACGTCGTCATTCTCGATGAGCCTACATCTGCGCTGGACCGATCCGTTCAAGGACAGGTTATCGACCTGCTGCGCGATTTGCAGGAGGCGCATGGCCTTTCCTACATCTTCATTAGCCACGACCTTTCCGTCATCAAGGCCATTTCGGACTACGTCATCGTCATGAGAAACGGGAAGATTGTGGAGGAGGGAGAAACGGACGCGATATTCAACAGGCCGGCGGCTGAATATACCAAAACACTCATCAAATCCGCGTTTTCGTCGTTCAATGAAGGGAGCTGATGGCGATGAAATCGCCTCGGCTTGCCGTGACAGGTGACGCAATTTTGATCTAGGGTGTCGGCTCGCCCTCTGCCGGGAACGACCCCTGGGATGCCGGCCGGGGAATATGGTGTCGCCAAAAATGTGAAGTCGGGTTTGCGTTCGGAGAAGCACACTCATGCTGAAAAAGTATCTGACGACGCTTGCAGACCGCTATTTCGAGAAGCGCACGGCCGGTCCGGTCCCGGAGAAACGCTGGCACGGCCTCTATGATGTTCCGCTCGACGATCTGAAACAGCGGGCAATATCCGGCGATGCCGATGCCGCCTTCGTATTGGGTGACATTTACGATCAGGGCTATTGCAATGTCACCCTCGACAGGGTGCAGGCAGTCGAATGGTACGAAAAGGCGGCGGCCCTCGGGCATGGCGACGCGATGAACAATATCGCCAGCATGTACCAGCACGGCGACGGCCCTTTCCCGGCCGATCTCCTCAAGGCACGCGATTACTACGAGCAGGGCGCCAAAGCCGGCTGCGGAACGGCCATGGGCAATCTCGGCCATTTTTATACCGACGGCAGAGCCGGGCTGAAGCAAGATCATCGCCGCGCCGTCAAGCTCTTCAGCCAGGGAGCCCACCTCGGCGACAGCGATTCCATGGTCAGCCTCGGCCATCGCTACAGTACCGGCACCGGTATCCGCAAGAGCCCGATCCAGGCGCTTTACTGGTATCGCCGCGCCCTTCAGGCCGGCAATCCCCGCGGCGCCAACAATCTCGGCGTAGCCTATTATTATGGAACGATCGTGAAGGAAGATGCCGAAAAAGGCATTCAGTTGCTCGCCGCCGCGCTTGATGGCGGTTTCGACCGAGCAGCCTACACACTCGGTGTGGCCCACGAGGATGGCAAGGGCACGGAATGTGACCTCGAAGAAGCGCTCTATCTGTTTCGTCGTGCCCGAATGGGTGGTCGCGACGATGCGGACGAAGCAATCGAACGGGTGCTGACAAGGATGGGCAGGGAATTTTCCCCGGCCGTCGATCCCGAACAACGGCTGGAAGACCTTCGGATTATGATCCGCAATCCGGAGAAGCGCTTCAGCGTCGAGGCACTGCTTCTGGAGCTGGCCCGTATCTGCGAGGAACTGGTCGAGGATAAGGACAATCCCGCCGCTGACCAACCCCATGTGCTTGGCAGATCGAGCCTGATCCGCGGTTTCGTACTGTGGAAGCAGCGCAATCCCGCCTATATGGAGCCGGTTGAAACTGCACTTGCGATCGACGGCAAGCACCCCTTTCTGACACCACCGGAACGCGCCTCTCTGATGACCGCAAGGGCCGTTGCGTTTGCCCGCGACCACAAGTGGCAGGAAGCGATCCATCTGCATCGTGGTGCGCTGACGATCGTCAGGGCCGATCCGGATGCAGAGGAGAACACCGTGCTTGCCGCAATGACGGATCTTGCTTTCTGTCTGCATGAAGCCGCTGAATTTGAAGAGGCGCGCGACCTCAATTCGGAAGCGCTGGCGCGTGCCGAGATCGCCTTCGGCAAGGACGATCCGGCCCTGTTGCGTATAATCGGCAATCTCGCCCAGAACGAGTTTGCGCTCGAACACCCTGACAGATCAGTGGAACTGATGCGCCGGCGGCTGGAAATCGCCGAGCGGCATGAAATTCTCGACGCGATCGGCGCGGCATTGCGCGATCTGGCAATAGCCAGTTTTTCGGCAGGGGACCATGCCGGCGCTGAGGATCTGTTCCGGCGACAGGTGGCCTTTGCCGAGCGCAACGGCGACAGCGAGGACATCGCCCGCGCCCGCGCTGACCTAAACGGCCTGTTTGAACGACTGGACAAGATATCGCGATAGCCAGCCGCAGGAAATCATGAGGCTTGGCTTAGGCGCCGGCGGAAATCAGCGGTTCCCTGCATGATCTTGTCCAGCAGCGCCTCTATCGCCCAGAAACGCTCCTGAATATCAAACGTCACCGCACGGCTTTCGATCTCGCGAATGGTGCCGAGACGCTGGTGATAAAGCTTCGCCAGTTTGGGATAACCCATGGGTTCCGCCATGGCGGCAAGTGCCAGGTAAACCGACAGTTCGTCTGCGAGTTGCGGATGCCGGTGAGCTTTCGTGAGCATCCATTTGTAGAGATCGGGGTGGAAATTGGTGAAGACACCGGTAAAGCCGCGAGATCCTGCTTTCATGGCGTCAAATGCTATCGCGGCATTGGCGTTGACGATGGCAAGCGGCGTACCCTCGGTGAGAGCCACACGCCGCTTAACCGTTTCAAGATCGCAGGAGACATCCTTGAGAATGACGAAGCGACCGCTGCCGGCACAGAAGGAAATTTCGGCATCGGTCATGAGACGGCGGTAAGGCGCAGGGCATTCGTAGAGGCCAAGCGGCAGATCGGAAGGCAGACGCTCAAGAAGCCAGCCGAGATCGTCGAGAAACTTCGAGCCACCCTCCTGCCCCGCGTCGAGCCGGTTGGTGACAAGCACCATGCCGTCAACACCCGTCTGCGCGATCGCATCGAGTTCTTTCCGTTGACCTTCCAGCGTCTCACTGACATGCCCCGAGGCAATGACGGGAATGCGGCCAGCTGCGGCTTTCTTGACGAAAGCGGCCAGTTCCACCCGCTCCTCAAGGGTGAGGAACAACATTTCGGATGACTGGCAAACGGCAAACAGCGCGTCCGATCCATTGGCGATGTACCATTCCACGAGATTTGCAACGCCTTCGAAATCTATCTTGCCGTCCCTGAACGGCGTGATCATGACGGGAATGATGCCTTCGATTTGCCTGGTCATTGTTTTCGTCCTGTCAAACATATGTGGTCCGGGTCTCGTAAGAAAAAAAGCTCAGGGTGGTGATAGAGGGTCTCGGTCGGCTCGATAAGCAAAGAATTTCTCCTGTGCCTTCTGCCCGAACGGAATGACAAGCGGGAGCAGCAGGTCACGCAGCCGCAGCGAAAGCCAACCTTGGGCCTTTTTCGGCCCACCGCTTTGCCGGCCGAGACGCACCGCCGCTTCCACCCTCGCCCGGCGCAGCGATTCGAAACGCCGGAAGGCCTGGGTGGGTGCCGTTTCCACGGCAATAGCCGCCGCCAGAACGAGCGCATCCTCCAGCGCCATCGAGGCGCCCTGACCGGAATGGGGCGTTACGGCGTGGGCCGCGTCTCCGATCAGCACTGTCCGACCGACCGACCAGTGTGCGAGGCTTGGCATGTCGTAATCCGGATACGCGTGGATGGAGGCAGGATCGGCTGCGGCGATGATGCGTCGGTTCACTTCGGGATCCAGCCGGTGCAGTTCGGCCAGATATTGCAACAGCGCGGTTCCTGTCAGTGGCTGGGCCCGAGTTTCATCGGTCTGCCGATAGGTATTGAACCAATAGACCGGCCCATCCGCCGCCTTGAGATAGCCGAAAAAAGCGTTGCGGCCAAAAGTCATGAGCATGCGCCCATCGGTGTCGGGGACTTCGGGTACGTCCACAATGCCACCGCTGCCCTGGAGTCCGCTGTAGATCGGAAGTGGCAACTCGGGCATGCCGAGGTGCCGTACGGTGGAGCGTAACCCGTCGGCGGCAACGAGAATGTCGAAGCCCTCCGTGCCGCCGTCCGGACCATGCACCAACACTTCAGATGGAGTCTCCACGATGGCTTCGACCGCCGCGCCAAAGCGCATTCTGATCCCGGCAGTCCGCGACGCTGCGAGGAGGATGGAAACCAGTTCGCCCCGACGGATGGTGACCGACGGTGCGGCAAAACGCTGAGCATGTTTTGTGTAATCAAGTGCACCCAGCGTACGACCATGCGCGTTGTGAAAAATCAGCCCCCGCGTCTCGATACCCCGCTCAAGCGCGGCTTCGGCCAGACCCAAGCCGCGCAACGCATTCATGCCGTTGGGCGCCAGCGTCAGGAAAATGCCCTCGTTCCGTAACTGCTCTTCGCTTCTTTTTTCAATGACGGTGGGCGAAAAACCTTTCCGGGCGAGTGCAAGGGCCAGACCCAGTCCGGCAAAACCCGCCCCAACGATACCAATCCTGGTTTTCATTCTTGCCTCATCGACCATGGTCGAGACATAATGCGACAGCTTAAATATTAGATGATATGATAGTTAGATGATCGAAGTAAAAAAGTCAAGCACTGCGAAACCCGAGCTCATTGAGAAACTTGGCGTCCTGATCATGCGCTGGCAGGAAGCAAGCCAGCGTTATGACGAAACGGTAGGCGATATTTTCCAGCTCGGCCCCGCCGAGCGACTGTGCCTGAGCTTTCTCACCAGTGGCCCCCAGACAGCGAGCGCGATTGCCCGGGCAACTCGGCTCACCCCGGCTGCGGTAACGGCCCTGGTGGACCGGCTCGAAGCCCGCAACTATGTTCGTCGACGACCTGATCCACGCGACCGGCGCAAGGTGCTGGTAGAGGCGTCCGCAGCGACCGAAGCGCTGATCCATGAGGTCTATCTGCCATTGGCCAAGGCCGGCGCCGCCGCCTTTGACAAGCGCAGTGCCGAAGAGCTGCAGATCGTGGCCGAAGTACTGGAACAGACCATCGCCATCCAGAATGAGATGACCGAAAGACTGCTCGTTCGACCGGAAAAATGAACGTGCCAGAAGCAATCGCCCTTCGGTCTGCGAGACGAATGACGACTGGCCATAATTGCCTTGTCACCGACACCCACGGGCATTCACCACGGATAACCGGCAAACAGCGGGTCAAAAATTTGCGACAGGCGCAGCAAAAACCCTCAACCGTTCCGCCAGGCCCGCGCATTGTCTGTGGCACGTGCGAAGCGTTGATGGTCTGTGGCGTCAACCGATCCGTCCGGTGCAAATATCTCGGCATCGTTTCGCATCGCGGTTACATCAATGCCGCACAGTTCCGCCAGCCCCAGCGCCGTCAACTCTCGCATGGCGGGCACGCGAATGGTTCGGCCACTGGCAGCCGCGAGGAAACGGGCGAAATAGCGGCTATTCGACAAACCGCCGTCGATGGAAATCGTATCGCTGACAGGAACGGCAGCCGCCGCAGCCTCCATCAGACGGACTGTCAGCAGTGCAATGCCTTCCAGCATGGCGCGCACCATGTCGCTTCGTTCTGTGGCATGGTCCATGCCGATGAACAGCGGCACGGCCTGCCTGTCCCAATAGGGTGCGGCAAGGCCCGAAAGGGCGGGCACGAATGCGAGACCACGGCGAATGGCCGACGCCCCCTCGAAACCGTCAAGTTCGGCATTCTCCGCATAGAGACCGATCTTTCGCGCCCATTCGAGCACCGCACCGGCATCATAGACCCCGCCTTCGATGGCAAAGACGGTAGAGGCATCCTGCATTTGCCAGCCGACCGCCGGCAAGAGCCCTTCCGTCAGGGGACGCTCATTCCCCGCCACGGCCAGGAGAAAAGCACCCGTGCCGAAAGTTATCTTGCAATCGCCGTGCTTGCGGCAGCCATGCCCATAAAGCGCCGCCTGCTGGTCGACGATGGAAACGCGGACCGGCGTTCCGTCAATCGAACCGAAGCTGCCATCGACAGGGCTGATTGCAGGCAGGCAATCCCGCGGCACGCCGTGAAGCGCGCAGAGTTCCGGGCTCCAGTCTCCGGTATCCAGATCGAGCAATCCCGTGCGCGAGGCTGTTGCGAGGTCGGTGTGAAAACAGCCCGCCAGCCGGTCCAGAAAGAACGCATCGGTGGTGCCCAGCCGCAACCTTCCTGCGGCCCTTGCCCGGGCAACCGCCGGATTGTGCTTGACCAACCACGACAGTTTGCTGGCCGAAAAATAAGGATCGAGCGGCAGCCCGCAAATTTCTTTCGAAAGATCAACAGCCGATTGCGGCAGGGCAGCCAAGGCCTCAGCTGTTCGGGCATCCTGCCAGACGATGACCGGTGAGAGCGCCTCGCCGCTTTCGGCGTCCCAGGCAAGACAGCTCTCACCCTGATTGGCGATGGCTATCGCATCCACCGGACCGGCGGCGGCCAGTACCGCGCGGATATTGCGCAGCAGTTCTTCCGGATCATGCTCGACCTGACCCGCGGCCGGATAAAACTGCGCGTGACGCAGGCTCGACACGAGCTTCGCCGTACCACCATCGTCCACTAGGAGGCACCGGGTCGATGTTGTCCCCTGATCGATCGCCGCAATACGCATCAATCCGTCTCCAGAAAGTGAAAGGCAATCCGGCTCGCTTCAAAGGCGGCACCGGGAATGGGCACAAGCACGCGGCGTTCCGGCAGCCAAAGGCCAGCCCTGCTCCACACCTCCGCACCGTCGAGATGAAGAGAAAGCCGGCCTCTGACACGTCTCGCAAAACGCAGCTGAAAATCGCAAAAGGCCGGACGATCAAGCCCGCCCGGCCGCAACATGGCGGGAACCGCCAGCTTGAGCGGATCGGCGAAGGTGACAGGCACCGCACGGGTGTTGCAGGGTTCACGGGCAAGATCATCAGCCACCGCAGCACCAACCCGACGGCCTTCGCGAAACGACCATCCACCCGTTTCCACCGCCCGCAATATATTCCCGCCGGCAAAGAAAACCGGATTGGGCATCCGTCCGTCCTGATCGATCATCGCCCCGGCGCTGCCTGCCGCCACGTCGAGCGAGGATGCGTCGAGAAGCGCTGCCTCCGGCGTGAACCGCCCGGTCAGAAGGACACCATCGCACTTGACCGTCAGGAGGCGACCGTCCGCCAGCCGGATATCCGCCTCCTCGACACGGCCTCGCCCGCGAATATCCGCAAGCGTCGCACGGCAATGAAAGGGCACGCCGAACAACCGGGGAAACCATTGAAAAGCGGACCACGCCAGCGGTTCCGGCTCAGGCTCGATCATCGCCACCGGCCGCGCATGATGCGTCAGGCACGTGAGAAGTGCCGAGAACGAAACCAGTTCCGAACCAATGATCAACGGTCGCCTGAAGGGCATGATGCCATGAAAGGCGACAAAGGACTGCAACGTACCGGTGGTGATCACGCCCACCGGCCGATCGCCAGGCAAAAGCCGCGCCGAACGCGGTTTTTCCCGCGCGCCGGTGGCCAGAACGATGCGTCTGGCGCTCAATGTCTCGACACCGCGCGCCGATGCCACTAGCACCGCACCATCCTGTGCGAGTTCCACGACCGAATGGCCGAGGCGGATATCCACCCCGGCATCCAGCACTTCCCGCTGCAGGCGTTTCGCATAGGCCGGGCCGAAATAGACGCGACCGAATTCGCGCATACCGAAAGGCGAGTGCGAGCAATGCCGGGGCGCGCCGCCAATGGCCTGCTCCCGGTCGAGGATCACCACGCGGGCAATGCCGCGCGCCTTCAGTTCCAGTGCCGCGGCCACGCCCGCCGGACCGCCGCCGATTACGATCACATCAGCATCCGGAGTTCTTTCTCCCATTTGCTGAAAAGGCTTTGAACCGTTCATCGGTCGTCTCCCCCATTGACCGCAAGCGGTACAGCCAGACGCCCACCCGTCATCGCGGCCAGCCGGGCGTTGCAGTAAAAACCCTGGCAGCGCCCCATCCCGGCGCGGGTGCGCCGCCGCAATCCGCCGAAATCGCCCGGTGGCACCGCACTGGAAAATGTCTCCTCTATGTCGCGCCGGGTGACGAGTTCGCAATGGCAGACGATTTCGCCGTGATCGACACGCTGCCAGTCCCGCTCGCTGGTTTCGGTGAGGTTGGGCACCGTCACTTCTGGCACTGATGGAGGCGGGACAAAAGGGCTGGCGAAACCCTCGTGAAGCGCCAGCGCATGTTGCGCCAGACCAAGCGCAGCGCTGAGACCGGTGGAGCGGATACCGCCGAGCGTGATCGCCCGCCGGTCCGGACGCGCGGAAATCCGGTAGTGCTTCTTTTCAGACGCCGGGCGCAGGCCGGCATAAACGGCGGTCACGGAAACGGCTGCCAATGCGGGAACGATTTCCGCTCCCCGCTTCAGCAACGCCTCCAGCGTCGCCGTCTCCACGGTCACACGTTCGCGATCATCCTGCTCTTCCGCCGTCGGCCCGACGAGAACATTACCAAAGGCGGTCGGGCACACCACGATACCCTTGGTGATTTCGGTGGGAACGGGCAGGACGATGCGCGGCACATGCCGGCGGGCCGCCTTGTCCAGCACGACGAACTGCCCCTTGCGGGGCTTGATCCTGAATTCAGGCGCAAGACCCAGGCGCGCATCGACGATATCGCCGAACAAGCCGGCGGCATTGACGACACTCGCTGCAAGGATCGGACCCGCCGCCGTCTCGATGTGCCATGCACCATCAAACGCACCGGACAGGACCTCGGCATTACGCACCAGCTGCGCCCCAAGCGCCAGCGCCTGCGTGAGATAACCGAGCGGCGCGGACCACGGATCGATGATGTGTTCTCCTGGCACCTCGAGCGCGGCCGCCAGATGGCCGGACAGGCCCGGCATGGCTTCCCGCGCCCGCCCGGCGGTAAGGAGATCAAGCTCGGCAATACCGTTGCGCCTCCCCTGATCGGCGATAGCCTCCAGCCTTTCAGCTTCGCCCGCATTCCAGGCGCAGACCAGCGCACCGGTTTCGACAAGGCTGAGACCCATCTGTCCGTGGATCGACAGGTATTCCGCCCGGCCCGCCTTCACCAGTTCCAGCTCCAGACTGCCTTCCGGGGCATCGAAACCGGTATGGAGAATGGCGCTGTTGGCCTTGGAGGCCCCGGAAAGGATGTCAGAGCCTTTTTCGATGACCACCACCTTCGCTCCGGCCAGTGCGAAACGGCGGGCGACTGCGCAACCGACCACCCCTGCGCCAATAATGGCGACGTCGAATTGCGTGGCGCGGCTCATATCAGATGTCTGGGCCATAACGGCGTCCCTTTGCCTTGGTGGTTCGAAAGCGAAATCGTGGGCGCAACGGGCTGAGCCGATGCACCTTGCAGGTTTACGAACGGAAGTGAAATTCGCCTGGTTCTATCCAGACAAAGCCGTGACAGGCTCCTCGAACTCAATCAGTACCACCCCACTCGTCTCCTGCTGGCACATGGCGCGGATCAGGATCATGATCTTGCCGGCCGCTTCGACGGGCGGCACGCCACCATCGCGAATGTTGGAGACGCAGTTGCGCCGGGAATCGGGCAATCCGGTCTTCGGCCCGAATGTCACATAGGCCCCCAGACTGTCGGCGGCCGAAAGGCCGGGACGCTCGCCGATCAGGATCACCGCCACCTTTGCGCCGAGCGCGGCGCCCACATCGTCACCGAGAGCCACCCGCGCCTGCGTCGCAAGCGTGATCGGTGCAACCGTCAACCCTTCGCTTGCCAGCGCCTGCAGCAAGGCTGTCGCCACCGGCACGGCATTCGTCTCCACAGCCGTTGCCGAAAGGCCATCGGCAATTACCAATGCGACATCGGCTCCCCCGCCCCGCCCCTCAAGCGAGCGCGCCCCTTCGTCGGAAAGGGCGCGGCCGAGATCGGGTCGACGCAGATAATCCGCACGATCCGGCGCGCGGCTTGCCACATGCACGACATCGGCACCCAGGGCACGCAAATCGCGTCCCACCCCGTCGATATCCAGCGGACGCCACACGGCCTGACGCGCCTGCGCGTGATCCAGCAGAAATGTCTGTACCGCGCGTGTCGGCGGGCTTGCCCCGGTGCGGCCAAGCGCCACCCGCGCATCCGTCATGGCCCGCAGAGCCTTGAGGCGCTCCGGCGGACCGGAAACGAGGGAGGATCGGCGATCGCGCATCAGGCGGCTTCCCTTGCCAGAAAATCAAGTTCACAAAGCGCGCGGTTCATCAGCGCCGGATTCTCGATCATGCGGCCACCGGCATCCGTCAGGCCCACCTTCTCCAGCCAAGCCGCAAATTCCGGCGCAGGCCGGCGTTTCAGCGTTTCGCGGGCATAGATGGAATCATGGTGGGAAAGCGTCTGGTAATTCAACATCACATCGTCCGAACCGGGCACGGTGATGACGAAATTGACATTGGCCGCACACAGCATGGTCAACAGCATGTCCATGTCTTCCTGATCGGCATCGGCATGGTTGGTATAACAGACATCAACGCCCATCGGCAGGCCGAGCAGCTTGCCACAGAAATGATCCTCAAGGCCGGCACGGATGATCTGCTTGCCATTGTAGAGATATTCCGGGCCGATGAAGCCAACGACGGTATTGACCAGAAGCGGCGAGAATTCCCGCGCCACGGCATAGGCGCGTGCCTCCATGGTCTGCTGATCGACGCCGAAATGGGCATCCGCCGACAGGGCAGCCCCCTGCCCCGTCTCGAAATACATGAGATTGCTGCCGATCGTTCCGCGCTTCAGCGACAGACCGGCCTCATGCGCTTCCCGCAGAACGGCAAGATTAACGCCGAAACCGGCATTGGCCTTCTCGGAGCCGGCAATCGACTGGAACACCAGATCGACGGGCGCGGCCCGCTCCATCGCCCGGATTGCCGTCGTCACATGGCCGAGGCAGCAGGTCTGGGTGGGAATGTCGAGCCATTGCCGCAGATCGTCGAGCAATTGCACGACGCGGATATAGTCCGATAGCGCACTTGTCGCCGGGTTGACACCAATCACCGCGTCGCCGCTGCCGAGCAGCAATCCGTCAACGGCAGAGATGGCGATGCCGAGGGAATCGTCGGTTGGATGGTTCGGCTGGTTGCGGGTGGACAAGCGGCCGGAAAGACCAATCGTGTTGCGAAACCGGCTGACGACTTCCCTTTTGGCCGATACCGTCACCAGATCCTGCAACCGCATGATCTTGGAAACCGCCGCCACCATTTCCGGTGTCAGACCCCATGTTACCGCCTCCAGTTCCGCCTGCCCTGTCCCGGGATTGAGCAGCCACTCGCGAAACTCGCCAACCGTCAGGGACGCGACCGGCGCGAAGGCCCGCGCGTCGTGCTGACGGGCGATAAGTGCCGAAACCTCATCCTCGTCAGAGGCGATCAGCTCCTGCGCAACGAAGGTGGAAAGCGGCAGGTCGGCCAGCGCCATCTGCGCCGCCAGCCGTTCCACCGGCCCCTCCGCCGAGAGCCCGGCAAGCTGGTCGCCCGACCTTTCCGGGGTTGCCTTCGCCATCAGTGTCTTCAAATCGTCGAAACGATAGGTCGTACCGGCGGCGATCTGTCGATATGCCATCCTGACGGCCCCTACTTTACGAAGGTCTTCGTAAGGCCCGCCGTACGATCCACGATCAGGACGACGGCAAGCGTCAGCACGATCAGAAGAACGGAAATGGCGGCAACGAGCGGATCAGCCTGGGTTTCAACATGCTGATACATGGCGACAGGAAGCGTTGTGATACGCGGACCGGTGAGGAACAGCGAAATCACGGCTTCATCGAACGAGACGAGAAAGGAAAGCGCCGCCGTGGCAACAACGCCCGGCGCAATCATCGGCATGGTGATGCGGCGGAAGACAGTGAGCGGCGATGCTCCCAGCGTGGAGGCGGCCTCTTCGAAGATCAGAGGAAGGCCGGCAAGCGAGGTGGTGAGCACACGCAGGGCATAGGGCAGCACGATGATGAGATGCGCAATCACCAGCCCGGTGAAGGTACCGAGCAGACCCGCGCCAGCGAAGACGATCAGGATCGCAAGACCAAGAACGATGGTCGGCAAAAGCAGCGGCGCGGTGAAGAAGGCCAGCAAAGCATCCGCGCCGATCACCCGCATGCGGACAATCGCATAAGAGGCAGGCAGCGCGATCAGCATGGACAGCACGGTGACGATGACGGCGAGGACCGTACTGGTGCCGAGCGCACCGATCATCTTGGAATTATGCATGAGATCGACATACCAGCGCAGGCTCCAGCCCGAGGGCGGGAAGGTCATGTAGCTGTCGGCCGAAAACGAGATCGGCACGACGAGCACGACAGGCGCAAGCAGAAAGAGGAACATGACAAAGGCGGCAATTTTCAGCGCCAGCGGTGCGGAGCGTTCTTCCATCTTCGATCTCCTTTAAAGAACGGCCCGCAGAAGCCGGGAATAGAGAACCAGGGCAGCACCGAAAATCACAAGGATGATCATCGAAAGCGTGGCGGCGAGTGGCCAGTTGAGCGTCACGATGGCCTGATCGTAGATTTCCGTCGCCAGGAGGAAGACCCGGCCGCCGCCGAGCAGCTTGGGCGTGATGAAGGAGCTGACGGCCAGAACGAAGGAGAGCAGGCAACCAAGCGCGACGCCGGGCATGGTGAGCGGCACGATGATCCGCCAGAACACTTTCCAGGGCGACGCGCCGAGCGTTTCCGCGGCTTCCTCGACACGTGGATCGAGCCTGCCGAAACCGGCCAGAAGAGCGAGAATCATATAGGGCATCAGGATTTCGGTGAGGCCGATGACGACGCCGATCTTGTTGAACAAGAGACGCACGCCGCCTTGCGCACCCAGCGCGAACAGAATGTTGTTGATGAGGCCGTCATCGGCAAGGATGGCGATCCAGCCATAGGTGCGCACCACAGCCGAGGTCAGCAGCGGCGAAATGACGAGCACCAGCAGCAGCGTCTTCCAGCGGCCCTGCGCACGGTGAAGGTAAAGGGCGATGGGATAGGAGGCGACGAGCGTCAGAACGGTGATCAGAAGGCTCGTGAGGATGCTCTGGCCGATCAGTTCGATATAAAAACCGTCGGTGAGAGTGGACGACCAGTTTTCCAGCGTGTGAGCTTCCCCAAGGCCACCTCCGCCCAGGCTTTCGCGGAAGGAAAGCAGCAGCAGGTTGAAGACAGGCAGCACGAAGGCCAGGCCGTTGACCGCGATGATCGGCCCGAGAAGCAGGGTGGCGAGAAACACCATGGAGGAGGTACGGCTGCCGGGAGCCGTGATCATAACCGACGCCGTCATTGGTTTGCTCCGAAGACCAGCGTGTCCTCGACGCGCCAGACGAGGCTGACAGCGCTGCCCGCCGCCACCGGCGTTTCACCGCCGGAGGTCGCGCGTTCGACCGACAAAGTCTGTCCGCCCGCGACGATCTCGTACTGGAGAATGTCCCCCGCATAATAGACATCCCGGACCTCGCCGGCGATGCGGTTGACCGGTGCTCCGTCAAAATCAGGCGCGGCGTCGCCGGCGACCGTCATGGCCATGCGATGCGGCCGAACCATAAGATCGATCTTGCCGTTATGCGAACCGGGCGCACGCAATACCGCATCGCCGACCGTGATGCGGTCGCCCGCCGCGTCGCCGACCAGCCTGTTGGTGCGGCCGACGAAGGAAGCGACGAAGGCAGTCGCCGGGCGTTCGTAGAGATCATGCGGCGTGCCGAGCTGTTCCAGCCGCCCGCCGTTGAGGACGGCAACCTTGTCGCACATGCTGAGCGCCTCGACCTGATCATGCGTGACGAAGATGGACGTAATGCCGAGCTGTTTCTGGATACGGCGGATTTCGGCGCGCATCTCGTCACGCAGCTTGGCGTCGAGATTGGAAAGGGGCTCATCAAACAAAAGGATGGAAGGCTGGATAACGAGGGCACGCGCCAGCGCGACCCGCTGCTGCTGGCCACCGGAAAGCTGGGCGGGGCGGCGGTCCTCGCGCCCTTCCAGCCGCACCATGGCGATGGCTTCACGGGCGCGGCGTTCCGCTTCGGCAGCCGGTACCTTGCGCATTTCAAGACCGAACATGACGTTCTTGAGCACTGTCATATGCGGGAAAAGCGCATAGCTCTGGAAAACCAGACCGATATCACGCTTGTAGGGCGCAAGCTGCGTCACGTCCTTGCCACCAATCAGGATCGAGCCTGACGTCACGGGAGCAAGGCCGGCAATCATGCGCAACGACGTCGACTTGCCGCAACCCGAGGGACCAAGGAAAGCAACCAGCTCGCCCTTGGGAATCTCGAGATTGAGATTATCCACGGCGACCATGGTCTCGTAGCGCTTGGTCAGTGAACGAATCGAGAGGAATCCTGGCTGCATGGTGTCTGAAGTTCCCATTCTGGCTTTTTGCCTTTCTCCAGGACATGTCCGGCCCATGAGCGCGAAAATGGCCTGTCTCTTGATCTGTGCAGTCGCAGCAGAAATTCAGCTGTACTGTTTCGCGGCGTTTCCCATCTCGCAGACCTGCAAAGTCACGGGAAACGCATGTCCGTGTTCCTCACCCCTCCGCCGACCCCAGTGTCGACAGAGGGAATGAACCGTTTCGTATGTTTCCGCAGCCATGATGGATGATGCGGAAGACCTGCCATTCTACGCTTGGCGCGCCTCAGCGGCTGAGCGGAATGACCTTGCGACGCCAGTCCTGCGTGACCTGGTCACGGACCTTCGAGAGGCCGATCCAGTCAACCGGGATAACCTTGTCCATCGCCTTGACGACGGTACGGTCGCTGACATCGTCGGCGACAGTGGCCTTGGCATTGGTCGGCGCATAATACATGGCGGCGGTAAAGGCAGCCTGGGCTTCAGGGCTCAGCGCATAGTCAACGAATTTGCGCGCCGCCTCGGACGACGGTCCGCCCTTGACGAGATTGAGCGTATTGATCTGGAGGATCGTGCCTTCCTTGGGAAGAACGACCTTCATCTTGCCGTTGGAGCCATCGGCATTCACCTGGCTGCGGGCATTCCAGCCCACGCCCAGCGAGACCTGGCCATTGACGACATTCGGGTAGACTTCCGGCTTCGGCTCCCAGGTCTGAACATTTGGCGCAACTTCAGCCATGGCATTGATGCCGGCGTCGATATTCTTGATGAAGTCTGTGCCGCCATTCATATGGTCCATGATGATGGTCGTGCCGATACCGACGATATCAGGGGCGCTCAGCATCGCGACTTTACCCTTGAGGGCGCTGTCCTTCAGGGCATTCCAGCTGTCCGGGGCCGTCTTGATCGCATCGGTGTTGTAGATGAGGACAAGGTTATCGAAGGTCACGCCGACGCCGGCCACGCCTTCGAAGCGGGCATTGGGATAGAGGTCGGCGAAATTCCTGGTCACGCTTTCATCGATCTTGTCGAACAGACCTTCGTCCGTGCCGGTCTTGGCGACGGAAACATCCATCAGCGCGATATCGGCCTGCGGCGCAGCCTTCTGGGCGCGCAGCGAGCCGAGCATCGCGGCAGAACCCTGCTGCGGGAAATAGTCGACCTTGATATCAGGGTTGGCGGCCATGAAAGGCTCGATGACGGCCTTGGTATAACGCTCCTGGAAAAGGCCGCTATAACCGAGGAATGTCACGGTCTGCTCCGCGTGCGCCGGAAGGGCAGCCGCGCCAAGCATGAGAATCCCGCTCAGAAGTATCGATTTCTTCATTGTCCTGTTCTCCTCTATTGTTATTGGGAGTGGCGGACTGATCCGCCACCCGTAAGATTGTGTCAGGCGCTCAGTTTGGCCTGGACGAATTTATTCGCGCCGGAAATGTCCGGCAGCTTCTCGCCGTTGCGCAGGCGCTCCAGAAGCACGATCTCGGCCTCCTGCATGCTGATGGCACGTTCCGCCATGGCGCGGGCCTGGCTCGGATGAAGGGCAACAACGCCGCTTTCATCGCACAGGATTGCATCGCCCGGATTGATCATCTGGCCGCCAACACTGATCGGAACGTTGATCGCGCCTTCCAGGCCAAGGATCTTGGTAGTGATCGGCGACGGGCCACGGCACCACATGGGCATGTCGACCTTGGTGAACTCCGAGAAATCGGTCGCCGGGCCATCGACGACACCGGCTTTCACACCGGCCATCTTCATGGTGTTGGTGATGACACCGCCCCAGCAGGCGTGGCGGGTATCACCGCAACGGTCGATGAGGACGATATCGCCCGGACGCACGAGTTGCGTCAGGTAGTGGAGCATGGTCGAATCCGCGTTCGGGATGCGCAGTGTGACGGCGGTGCCGGCCACCCGCTTGCCCGGCAGGACCGCGCGGATTTCAGGGTCGACGAAGCCGGAGTGAAGCACATGGCCGATCGTTGCGACTTCAACCTTTTCAAGAAGCTCGATGATATCGGCGCCGATCTGTTCCGGCATGGGATTGACGGTAAACATAAGTCTTTCTCCGATCAGAGAACGTGGTGGTTTGCCACCGGCACGTTGGCGCGCACCTTGGCCGAATAATCGAAATCGAGGGCGGCGCCGGCGGTCCCGACAGTGTCGGAGCATTGGGCGACGATGTGGCCCCACGGATCGATGACCATGGAATGTCCCCAGCAGGCCTTCTTGCCGCCGGCATGGGTGCCGATCTGACCGACAGCGAGGAAATAGGTCTGGGTTTCGACAGCGCGGGCGCGGGCCAGCACTTCCCAGTGATCCTTGCCTGTCATGAGTGTGAAGGCAGCCGGCAGAACGATGACATCTGCCCCCTTGTCGCGCAGGGCGCGGAAGAGTTCCGGGAAGCGGATATCATAGCAGATGCCGCAACCGACCGTCCTGTCGCCAACCTTGTAGGTCACGACGTCTTCGCCGCGGGCGACTGAATCGGATTCGCGGTAGCTGATGCCGTTCGGGGTATCGACGTCGAACAGGTGAATCTTGCGATAACGGGCGATCTGCTTGCCATCAGGACCGAAAACGAGCGTCGAATTGTAGAAGCGGTTACCTTCCTTTTCGACGATGGAGCCGGCGTGCAGCGTAATTGCGTGCTTTCTGGCGAGCCCCGAAAGCAGCGTATAGATTTCGCCATCGGGGAATTCCTCCCCGCTTTCATGCATCTCCTGGGGATTATCTCCAAGAAATGCAAAGTATTCTGGAAGAACAACAAGGTCCGGATTATCCGCCTTGACCGCCTTCTCTATAAGTTCAGCAGCAACCTTCAGGTTTTCTGCCTTGTCGTTCTGGGTATTCATTTGAACAAGTGAGACTTTCACGTTGCTCTCCTCTCATGTTGCGAGGAGAATTAAGAACGGGAACGGTTTTCATGACAAACGGAAAAACTCTATCGGAACCCATAAGGTAAGCTTATAGATTAATCATTTTGCGCTGCAGCACAAATTTTAGGCCGCAGCGGTCATCCATTGCGTGGTGGTCTCACTGACGATTTCCGCCGCCATGTCGGCTATGGCCCGGGCAAGTGCGTTGTCACCCTGCTCCTGATAAACGGTATGGAAAGTCAGCGGCGGCACCGATGGAACGATGTCGAGAATACGCGCCACGCCTGACTTGATAATGTCGTCCACCAGCACGCGCGGCAAGGCGCCTACGCCGACCGCAGCGGCCACGAGGCGGGTCATGATCGACAGCGAATTGGAGTTGTAGATACGGCTGTCGGAGAGCCCGTGAGCATCGAGCAACGCGCGCAGCGCCTGATGCGGCTGCGAGCCGGTCGAGAAGGTAAGCAACGGAAAATGCGCGATATCTTCGAGTGTGACACCCGTTTCCGGCAACGGCAAATCCACCGCGCCCACCCAGCAGGACTCGAACGTGCAGAGCGGCGAATTATAGATGTTCGCGGCCATGACAGGCCCCATGATGAAACCGACGTCGACTTCGCCATTTTGAATGCGCTGGGATAGTTTCAGACTGGTATCGATGGTCAGATCCAGGCTGACACCGGGATATTGTTCGTTCATGCGGCGAATGAGAAGCGGCAACCAGGCATAGACGATCGTATCCGCCGCGCCGATGCGTACCGTGCCTCTCAGCGCCTCGCGGCTGCTCACGATCTGCCGGAACTCACCGGTCAGGTTGACGATCTTTTCGGCATGCTGCAGTGCCAGACGACCGGCGGGCGTCAGGTTGACGCAGCGCACATCACGGGTGAACAGCACCACGCCAAGCTCCCTCTCCAGAGCGGCGATCCGGTTGGACACCGATGCCTGGGTGGTATGCAGACGTTCCGCCGCCGCCGAAAAGCTGTTCAGTCGTGCAGCCCAGAGGAAAGTTTCGAGAAATCGCGTATTCATGAGGTAAAATCTTCTCGCATGGCTCCGCGATCCAGCACTGCGTCTCTGGCTTCGTCTTGCCCTTGGCCTTTGTGGTTCAAACCTGAGTATGTCCGATGCACACGCTTATAAGCAAGGGATCAACCCCACCGACAGCACCCTCCAGGCGTGTCATCATTGCTTTGGAAACCTCTCTCGGCACGGACAGGTCGGTCCGGAGTAAACGCATGAGGGGAAGATGTGTCTTCGAAAATCAGCCGGTAACGGCGACTGTTGCGGACATGTCCTGCTGCGGCCAGCGCTGCAGCGCTTCTCGTCCGGCCTCGGTCAAGCCATAGATTCCTCTGTCGAGCCGTTCAAACCAGCCATAAACATTCGCAAGCAAAATCTTCCCGGCATCCGGCACAGCGGGTTTGATTTGACGAACGCGCAGCGGCCCTGATGCCAGCGCCAAAGCGCAGCCCAGCGCCTGTTGGCGATATGCGGTCATGATCGGCGCGCGTGTACTCCCGCCTACAGCCGGATCGCCCCGCCGCCGCTGGTGTTCACGCATCAACCGCGAGCGCCGTTTCGGATTGGTTCGCGGCATCGGCGATATGGAACTGACGATAATGCTGACATCGCCGGCATCGGAAATGCCAAGCATACCGATTCCGAGCCTGCGGCAGAGATCGCGATAGCGCCTGTCAGCCTCACGGCCTTTGCCTTTGGCTGACACTCGGGCCGCAATCCAGACCTCCTCCGCAATGGCCGCGCGATCGACGGCCTGCAAAATGAGTTCCAGATTAAAGCTCAGCTTCAGCTCGCAGATCACGACCACGGGCGGATCAGTGTCACTCAGACCAACCAGATCGCAGCCACCAACTTCGCCTTTGACAGTGTAACCCGCCTCCTCAAGGAAGCCTTTGACGGGCAGATAAAGCGATGTTTCCATGTGCCTGCGGGTTCAAGTGAATCTGCACCCTGAATACATCGATCTCCGTGCGCAGGACAACCACCATGACCGCCTGCGGCTACAAGTTATTGCCCATTGCCATGCTTCGGGCAGCCGCTCCGTTGAAACGCACCGTTACGTTCACGGCAATGTGCAGGCCTTGATCGGCGGCACATCTGCCTGCGGATGAGAAAGAGTTGCGATTCCCCGGCAACCCGCCACAACAATGCTTCAAATCGCGCCTCTCATCCGCCCTACCCCCGCCGCAGGAATGGAACGACCGTGCGCATTCTACTTGTTGAAGACGACAGCATTCTCGGCTCATCCCTGAAGAAGGCACTGGAAAAACACGCCTATGGCGTTGACTGGATGCGCGACGGCCAGTCCGGTCTCGAAGCGGCGGAACATTCGGATTTTGCAGCCGTCGTCCTCGACATCAACCTGCCGCTGCTCGGCGGCATCGAGGTTCTGAAGGGTGTGAGGCGCAAGGGTAATACGGTTCCCATCCTGCTCTTGACGGCGCTCGACAACGTCCGGCGCAAGGTCGAGGGTTTCGACGAGGGAGCGGACGACTATCTGGTCAAACCTTTTGATCTCGATGAATTGCTTGCCCGCCTGCGCGCACTGATCCGGCGTCGCGACGGACGGACCGAAAGCCTGCTGCGATGTGGCGATGTCGAATTGGATCCGTCGGCAATGGTGGCCCGCAAAGGCAATGTACAGGTGCATACGACGGCAAAGGAATTCCACCTTCTCAGGCTCCTGATGGAGCGCAGCGGTCGCTACGTCACGAAGAACGACATCGAATACGCACTCTACGATGCCTATAGCAACGTCGAAAGCAATGCCATCGAAGTGACGATCTACAATCTCCGCAAGAAGCTCGGCACCGAATTCATCAAGTCGTTCCGCGGCATCGGCTACATGATCGAACGATGAGCCCCTCCACCCTCACACGCAAACTCTTCCTGCGGATCGCGCCTGTCGTGGTGGTGACGATCCTGATAATCGGCGCCTTTGCGTTTCACAGCGCCACGCGCGAGATCAACAATATCTACGATGCACAGCTCATCAACGATGCGAACGTCTTGTGGAGACTGCTGCACAAACGGCTGCAGCATTCACCCGAACCTACGCCGCAACAGGTGGACGACATCGACTTCAGCATGGACAATCAGCTCGCTTTCAACGAGGACGCAGACGACTACGCCGACGCGCAGATGTTCCGCGCCTGGGTGAACGGCAAGATCATGTTCTACTCCAGCACGGCCTTTCCTTCCGACGTGCCCTACCAGAAAGCGGGCTTCACCGACCTTTCCTACCGTGGAGAGAAATGGCGGGTCTATTCGTTGCCGATCCCGGCTTCAGGCATCGTCATGGAAGTCGGAGAAAAAATGTCCCTGCGCGAGACGCTGGTTGCCAACATCCTGCTGAACCTGTCCTTTCCGCTGCTCGTGCTGGTGCCGGTCATCGGCTTGCTGATCTGGCTCGGCATCCATAACGGCCTGCGGACCATTCGCGGGCTGGTGAACCAGATCCGCACCCGTTCGCCGGACGATCTGTCAGCCATTGCCGTTAAGGAGTTGCCGAGGGACCTCGTGCCCCTCGGCCGTTCGATCAACCAGCTTCTCGAAAAGCTCGGCCGGTCCCTGACGCTTGAGCGACGGTTTTCCGATCTGGCGGCGCATCAGCTGCGCACGCCGCAGGCGAGCGTCAAGCTGCTGCTGCAGATGCTGGCAAGCACCGATGACCAGCAGGAGCAGAAAGCGATCATCTCGGATCTGGTGACCAGCAACAACAGAGCCACGCATCTCATCGAACAGTTGCTGCGCCTTGCCAGGGTCAGCCATCATCCGCTCAACCCCATGCCGGTTCCGCTCTACCACATGATCGCATCAACCCTGGCGGATCTCGGCAATATCATCACCAGTCGCAATCTCGACATCTCGCTGACAGGCCCTGAATCGGCCGAGGTCAGGACAGATGAATCCTTGCTGCAGATGATGATCAGCAACCTCCTGGACAATGCCATCAAATACACGCCGGCCGGCGGCATGATCGAGGTCACCCTGTCTTCGGAAGGCGAATTCTGGCTGATATCGATCAGCGACAACGGTCCCGGCATACCGCCCGAAGAGCGCGAGGCTGTCTTCAACCGCTTCTATCGCCTTGATACGCGCAACGCCGAGGGGGCGGGCCTCGGGCTTGCAATCGTTGCCGACACCGCAGACCGGCTTGCCGCTTCCGTACGGCTTTCCACCCCTTCCTGGGGCCATGGCCTGCGCGCCGAGCTGCGACTGTCCCGGAACTGACGCGGCAACGACGGCTCCATCATTTTTCATCTTGGCATCATTTTCCCATCAGTCCTGCCTCATCAGCCGCCGGTAAATCCGGTCGCAAGGCAGACCGAAGGATTATTTGATGCGGGTATTTTCTGATTTCGATGGCACGATTTCCATTCAGGACGTGACGGATGTCGTGCTGTCCCGCTTTGCCGAACCTGAATGGGAAGACATCGAGCAGCAGTGGAAAGCCGGCCTGATCGGATCGGCAGAGTGCATGCGCCGCCAGATCGCCCTCATCAAGGCAAGCCGCCGTGAGCTCGATGAAGTTCTCGACACCGTGGCCATCGATCCGGGCTTCCTGACCTTTCGTGACTACTGCCGCGTCAACGGCCTGCCCCTGACCGTCGTCAGCGACGGCGTCGACTATTTTATCCGTCATGTTCTGAGGCGAAACGGCATTACCGACCTGCCTGTCGTCGCCAATCTTCTTCGCTACGGCACCGCCGATCGCCTTGAGACCTATACCCTGGCACCAGCCCCCAACTCGACCGGATGTCTGTCCGGCTCGGGCGTCTGCAAATGCCGGATCGTCTCCGGCACGGAGCCGCAGGTTTATATCGGCGACGGGCGGAGCGATTTCTGCGTCGCCGGCAGGGCCGACCTCGTTTTCGCCAAGAGCAAGCTCGCCGACTATTGCCGCGACAACAGCATCCCCTTCATCGCCTTTGATGACTTCACCGACCTGCTTTCCAAGATGAACGCCGTCATTCCCGGTATCGCCCGTCAAAACCGAACGATGCCGCAATCGAAAATCGCCTGAACCGGAAGACCAAGAGGTCCCTCATGAATATTGTGAACGCTGTAACCTTTAACGAAAAAACGCCGCTCTCCAGCCCGACCGAAGCCGAGCTACGCCTGCTTGAAGAAACCTTCTGCTCGCATGGCGACACGGTTCATTATTCGACGGAGCCGAAATTCTTTGAAGAATGTGAGGGGTCCTATGTCTATGACAGCAAGGGAACACCGTTTCTCGATCTGCAGATGTGGTACTCCGCTGTCAACTTCGGCTATCGCAACGAGAGGCTGAATGCTGCCGTCCATCGCCAGCTGGACCGGCTGCCGCAGGTCGCCTCGCAATATCTGCATCGCGAGAAGGTCGAGCTGGCGGCGATGATCGCGCAGGATGCCGAACGCAAGTTCGGCCACAAGGGACGCGTTCATTTCAATGTCGGCGGATCGCAGGCGATCGAGGATTCACTGAAGCTGGTGCGCAACTATACCGGCGGCAAAAGCCTGATGTTCGCCTTTGAGGGCGGCTATCACGGCCGCACGCTGGGCGCGTCGGCGATCACCTCCAGCTACCGTTATCGCCGCCGCTTCGGCCACTTCGGCGAAAGGGCCCAGTTCATCGAGTTTCCTTACCATTTCCGCGGCCCGAAGGGCATGACGAAGGAAGAATATGGCGAACATTGCGTGCGCAAATTCGCCCGCCTGTTCGAAAGCGAATATAACGGCGTCTGGGACCCGAAAGTCGGCAGCGCAGAATATGCCGCCTTCTATGTCGAACCGATCCAGGGCACCGGCGGTTACGTCATTCCGCCGATGAATTTCTTCTCCGGGCTTAAGAAGGTTCTGGACCAGCACGGCATCCTGCTCGTCGTCGACGAAATCCAGATGGGCGTCTATCGAACCGGCAAGATGTGGTCGATCGAACATTTCGGCGTCTCACCTGATGTTCTTGTCTTCGGCAAGGCGATCACCAACGGCCTCAATCCGCTTTCGGGCGTCTGGGCAAGAGAAGAAATGATCAATCCCACAGTCTTCCCGCCCGGCTCCACCCATTCCACCTTCGCCAGCAATCCGATGGGAACGGCCGTCGCGCTTGAGACGATGAAAATGCTGGAGGAAGAGGATTTCGGTGCCGCGATCATGGAAAAAGGCGCCTATTTCCTCGACGGCCTGAAGCAGCTCCAGAAGCGCCATGCGATTGTCGGCGATGTCGACGGGCTCGGATTGGCGCTGAGATGCGAAATCTGCAGGGAAGACGGCTTCACGCCCGACAAAGCAACGATGGACTGGCTCTGCGACGAGGGTATGAAAGGCGATCTCAGGGTCGGCGACAGGACCTATGGCCTCGTTCTCGATGTCGGCGGATACCATAAAAACGTCATCACACTGGCCCCGAACCTCCTGATTACCCATGAGGAGATCGACCTGGCGCTGACACTGCTCGACCAGCTCTTCACACGCGCGGTCCGGAGGTAGGGTCGTGCAGCTTCTCCTCCTTCATCTCGACGATGCTTTGGAGTTGCAGCCGGACTTCGTGCGCGCCTGTACGCTTGCGGGCGCGTGCCACCATGTCGACAAGTCGAGCGGCAAGACAATCAGACTGTGGGGCAGGCAGAAGATGCTTGCCGAACTGGGGCGGGACATAGCCAGATCGCTACCGCCGCGCAGCAAAGGACCGCAGCTTGCCTTCATCGGTTCGGGCGATTTCCACCATGTGACCGCCCTGCTGCTGGATGCCGCTCTCGAACGGTACCCGGTTTCCACCACGCTCGTCCATTTCGACAACCACCCCGACTGGGTGAATTTCGAAGGCGGCATGCATTGCGGCTCATGGATCAACAGCGCACTTTCAAATGCCAATGTCGCAAAGGTCGTGACCATTGGGGTCTGCAGCAGCGATCTGCGCAATCCCGAGCGCAAGGGCGCCAATCTGAGCTGGCTGCGACAAGGCAAGCTGGAGCTCTATCCGTACGAACATCCGCCGAGCCGGGTGAAGGCCGATTATGGCAACGGCGCAAGCTACCGTCAGGACAGAGGCGCCTTGCACTGGAATTCCATCTCCGAGATCGGCGAGGACAATTTCATCGACCGGATACTCAGCCGCATCAGCACCGAAGCCGTCTATTTCACCATCGACAAAGACGTGCTCGCCGTCGATGACGCCGTGACCAACTGGGATCAGGGGCGCATGCGGTTGCCCTATCTGATGGCGCTGATCAGCGAAATCGGTAGCCGGCATCACGTCATCGGCGCTGATGTGATCGGCGATTATTCAGCGCCGCATTATGCTGGAGGCCTCACAACCCGCCTGCTCAAGCAGGCTGAAATATTCATCGACCAGCCGCGCCTGCGGCAGGCGGCCGATGTGGTGCGAAACATCAACAGCGCTGCAAATCACGCATTGCTGGAAGTTCTCGCGGAAACGATGGGATGACCGGCAGCCTTACCGTGCCCACGCTCGGCCTGATCCTCTTCTGCGTGCTGGCGGAAACGGCGCGCGAGGTCTGCTTCAAGCAGGCCGCCAGCGACGGCCCCATGCTGACGACGCTCGCCAAACCACTGACCTGGCTCGGCATCGCCTTCTGGGCCATCGAACTTCTTGCCTGGACAAGCGTGCTTGCCAGCGTACCTCTCACCATCGCCTTTCCGCTGATAGCGCTGAGCTATGTGGTGACCGTCGGCGCCGGCGCCGTCATTTTCAAGGAAAATATCAACCTCCGTCACGCGACAGGCGTGTTTCTCGTTACCGCCGGCGTGGCCTGTGTCGGAGCAACCGGACTATGAAAATCTTTGCTCATACCAGATGGGATGCGGCACCCGTACTCGCCGCCGTCGCGCATCTCGTGTTCGACGTCTACCTGATCGCCGGCTTTCAGAGCAGGCCGCTCTGGGCGTCATTGATCCTGGGCTGCCTTTATGCCGTATCGATATCCTGGAACATCAACAGCATCTCGCATAATTTCATCCACACCCCCTATTTCAAGCCGCGCTGGATGAATTACGCCTTCAGCCTCATGGAATCGGTGGCGATCGGCTTTTCCCAAACCTATTATCACTGGGTGCACATGCGCCATCACTCCGGCAACAGCGACCGGCCGGATGAGAAGGGCGAAACGGTCGATCTGCTGTCGATCTATCGCCATGGCCGAAACGGCGAGCCGGAAAATGTCTGGTCCTACACGCTGAAGAGCTTCTTCCGCGACAGTCTCGGTGACATCCACAAGGCCATCGCCAAGCGGCATCCTTTCGACGCCGCATGGGGTCGTTTTGAACTTCTGGCGTTCCTCGGCCTGGTGGCGATTGCCCTTATCCATGACTGGAAGGCCGTGCTGTTCTTCCTGCCCTTCTATTATGCCGGCAATTGCCTGTCTTCGCTCAACGGCTATTACGAGCATCTTCATGGCGATCCGGACGAACCGATCGCCTGGGGCGTCAGCAGCCACAAGCCCTTCTACAACTGGCTCTGGTTTGGCAATGGCTATCACGCCGAGCATCATTACCGGCCGCGAACCCACTGGACGAAACTTTCGGCCCTGCACGAACAGATCAGGGACGAACAGGAGCGAGCCGGTACGCATGTGATCAGCACCTGTCATGCGCTCGGTTTCATAGCCCCGGAAAACCGGGACGCGGAGCTTCGGCATGAGGTCTGAGGAATTGAGTTTCTACCTTGAAGGCACAAATGGAAAAGGCGTGCTGCTGATACACGGCCTGACCGGAGCGCCGGCGGAGATGAAGCTCGTCGCCCGCCAGCTCAATCGCCGGGGCTACAGCGTCCATGCGCCGCTGCTGGCCGGTCATGGGCAGGATATCAGGACATTGCGCCGGACGCAGTGGAAAGACTGGCTGACAAGTGTGTTGCAGGCTTCCGAACTCCTTGCAGAACGAACGCAACACATGTTTGCAGCGGGCATCTGCGTTGGCGGCGAACTGTCACTGCTTGCGGCCCGGCAGCGGCCGGATCTGATCAAGGCGGTCGCCATTTATTCGCCCTGCTTCCATTATGATGGCTGGGATGTTCCCAGGCACTATACGTTGCTGTCATCACATATCGGCTGGTTGTCCCGCATCCCCTTCCTCGACCGTCTCAACTTCAGGGAAAATGGGTCGCTCGGCATCAAGGACGAGCGGATGCGGCGCATGGTCGAGGGCATGGCTGGCGAGGGCATGCTCGAAAAATTCCCCGGCAAAGGCATCGTCGAAATGTACCGGCTCGGCAAGGCGCTTCGCGGAACCCTGCCGCAGATCCTGACACCGACACTGATCCTGCATGCGGAAGAAGACGATCTGAGCAACCCAAGACACGCCCTCTACATTTCCGAACATATTGGCGGACCGCATGAACTCAGGTGGATCAAGGACAGCTACCATATGATCCATCTCGATCGTCAGCATCGGCAGGTCGCGGGGTTCACGGCCGATTTTTTCGAGGCAAGCCATGCTGCAGTTCGCCCATAAGCAATCCTTGCCCGGGAATGCCAAGCCCGTCGCGCAGGTCTACGATACGATCCGCGCTATCGGCCGGGAGGCGTGGAACGCCTGCTTCCACGGCCATGTCGAGGATTATGATTGCCTGCTGGCGATAGAAGATGCCGGCATTGGCGACTTTGAGTGGCGTTACCTGACCGTCACGGAGAATGGAAAAGTCAGCGCCGCCATACCGGCATTCCTGTGCCCCTATCCGCTGGATACCACGCTCGAAGACGGCGTGGCGCGCCGGCTGATACGCCGCGTGCGACGCCATGTTTCGGGCTTTCTCGTTCTGCGGCTCGCCTGTCTTGGTTCACCCTGCACCGAAACCGGCGCGATCGGCTTTCATGCCGACGTACCGGAGGAACGCCGCGAGGTTCTGCTGGCCGAATTGCTCATCGCCTTCGAGGCGCTTGCGGCTCGAGAGGGCTGCGGACTGATGGGGATAAAAGATATCCCGGCACCGGTTGCCGCCGAATTCGGCGTCCTGCTTTCAAAACACCGCTATGCCGCCATCGGCAGCCTGCCAACCGCATGGCTTGATATCGATTTCAAGACAATCGACGACTACATGGCCCGACTGTCGGCAGGTACGCGAAAGGACATGCGGCGCAAGCTGAAATCCCTCGATGCCGTCAGGGTGGAAATCAGAACCGATATAGGCGATCTGCTTTCCCGGGTGATGGCGCTTTACCACGACACGCGCAATCGCAGCGAATGGCAGTTCGAGGAACTGACCCCAGCCTATTTCGAGGGCATCCTCACCCATATGGCGGGCCGCGCTTTTTGCTTCCTCTATTTCGTCGGCGATACGCTGCTTGCCGCCAATCTGATCGTTCATGACGAGCGGCTCGCAATCGACAAGTTCTTCTGCATGGATGCCGAGCAGGGACGGCCTTACAATCTCTACTTCCTCAGCTGGTTTACCAATCTGCGCTATTGCCTCGATCATGGCCTTTCCCGCTACCAGAGTGGTCAGGCCTATTATGAAAACAAGATTCGGCTTGGCAGCCGGCTGACGGCAAACACCATGTTCTTCCGCCACCGCAATCCGCTGCTGCAGGCATTGTTACAGCTGGTTTCGCCGTTCTTTTCGCAGGATGAGGAGAACTGATGACACCGATCCGCCTGACATGGCTTGCCGTACCCGTCCTCAACACATTGTTCCAGATCTTCACCAAGCTTGGCGCGGCGCAACTCGGCAATACCGGGGGAATGGCATGGCTGGAGAATGCGTTGACCTCGCACTGGATTCTGGCGGCCATCGCCGTCGAGATCATCTGCTTCTTCATCTGGATGACGGTTCTCGCCGAACTCGACCTCAGCAAGGCCTTTCCGCTGTCCGGCATCAGCTACGTGCTGGTCATCGCCACGGGCTGGTTTGCCTTCGGCGAACCGATCGTCGGATTTCAAATCGTCGGCAGCGGTCTGATCCTCGCCGGCGTCTGGCTGATCGCCGGCGCCAGGCAAGCGTAGCGGCGCCACTCCCGTGACGCGCGACATGCCGCCAGCATGAAGCGGAGGCGCAAAATTCAAAACCCGATCTGGAATGAGCGGTTGAGCGTGATACCGATGACGTTCTGATCGGCCGATCCAAGTCTTGAGGTAACGAGGCTGTCGGCGGCATCACCCATCAGGCGGCTATATTTGACGTAGGTTTGTACGCTCCAGGCAGGCGTCAGCATATAGGTGGCCGCCACAGTGAAACCGAGAGATTTGAGGCCGCCATTCGCCTCGAATGGCTCGACACGACCGCTTCTGGCGGCTTCCTCGGCGGAAACCCCGAAATTGTTGCGCATATAGGTTCCGTTCGCCAGAGACAGGCGCGGACCGGCGGACAGCAGCCAGCGATCACCGACCGGCTGGAACCAGTCGAGATAAAGATCGGCCAGCAGACCGTCTCCGCCCCATAGCGCCTGACGCGTTTCCGCACGTACGCGCAGGCGATCCTCCAATGGCCAGTATTGTGTGAAGACGCCGGCGTCCAGGTTCCAATGCACCGAATGCAGACCCTGCAGCTCGGTATCATCGAATGCCGATCGCCCGCCTCTCACCCCGACGACCGGGCCTATGCCGACCCCGCCGATATCGAACAGTCCGTAGTCGATATTATCGTCCGGCGCGCTATATTCAGGCGCTTCGCCGAGCCGCCGAAAATCGAAAGACGGCAGGCCGCTGAAGGACCGGTGCTTCGACCCTTCATGGGAGGGACCGTATTCGACGGACCCGCCAAGCGTTATGACCCACTGGCTATCGGAAGAGGCTGCATCCTGACCCAATGCGGAATGAGTTCCCAGCACTATCAACGGCAATGACAGCGCCGCCCCCCGGAAGAGTGCCATGCCAGATGAGGCCCTGTATGCCATGCACCGCGCCGCGAACATCAGCGACAGATCCTCCACTCGCGGCCAGCCGCTGCCGCAGTCCTTCCAAAACAGCTTCTTCTTCCATGCCCGTTGCCTAGGAACATGCCGGTAAATCCGGAGCACCGCACTTCTTCCTTTCAGCAGCCTGCGGTTTCTTCGATTGCTGCTCGCCCACCATCGGCTTTGGCTGGGGCGGGGCCTGCGGTCTGGGTTTCGGTTCCGCCTCTGGTTTCGGTGCGGGTGCATGCGCCGGCGCAGCCACATGTGGCTCCTTGGGCAGAGACGGCGGCGGAGCGGCCTCATGGAAGGGCGGCGGAACAACATGACCCTGATGACCGAGCCGAGGCTCGCCATTATCAGGAATACCGGACTTTGCCGGCCGCTTGTCATTCATTACCGGTGTGGCGGGCTTTGCTGCCTGGCCGTGCGCTTCAGGCGCCGGAGGAGCGACATCTGCCTTCAGTTTGGCATTCGGAACTGCCGCCGGCGCCGGCGTGCCGGTGACGTTGCCCTGGCCTTTCGCGGCAGACGAATTAACTTCGGGCTGCTTTGGCTGACCCTTTGCACCAGGAAGCACATGTGCACCGGGATTTGCGCCGTGAAGCGGCGGTTGCATAACCGCCGTCGGTTTCTGCGCCGTCTCGGGTTCTGTTTTGGGCGGTGGTGTTTTCTCTACCGGCGCCGCTTGCTGCCTGTTTGCCGGCTGGCCGGCGGTTGGCAGCGGCTCGCCGTTCGCGCCTGGCAGCGCATGGGCCGCAACAGGTCCGGTCTGCATCTGTTGTGTCCGGGGCTGAACCGAATGGGGCGGCGCCGGCACCAGACCGGCTGCGGGTGTCGGCGTCCCGGTTTGGGTCGGAACCTGCTTTTGCACTGCCTCGGCCTTTTTCTGTACCGAGGGCGGCAAGGCAACGTGCAGCGCTGCCGCACCCGCTCCGGCAATGATGGCCGCGCCGGCGAGCTTTTCTCCCGTCGTCAATCCGGACGGCGCAGCCGGTACGGCCTCGTTCTCATGGATAACCGTGTTGTTGACGACAGAATTGTGGATGTTGTTGAAGATGATGTTGTTTTCGGGCGGCGCAACATCACGCGGGGGCTCCACCCATTGAGGAACCGGAACAAAGACCGGCTCCGGCAGCACGTAAAGATCGACTGGGGGTCTGGGCGGCGGGAGCATCACGAAATCCGGCGGAGGCGGCGCCAGAAAAACGGGCGGCAGCGGCGCATAAGCGAAATCCGCATCATCGAAATACACGACAGGCCGCCCGACATAGACGATTTCTGGCTGTGGCGGCGGCGGCACGTCATATGCGATCATCGAGAATGACGGCGGCGGTTCAAGTGCTGCCTCGAAATGGTCGAGACGACGGCGGGCATCCCAGACGTGCGGGCCATGCGGATAACGCCTCAGATAGGACCAATAGGCCTCCGGCGTATCGACATTCCAGGTTTCGCGCCAGGTGATCGCTTCGCGGCGCACCGCAACAATCGCCCGCACCCGCCTTGCCATTGAACCGTTCGGATAGGCCGCCAGGAAATCCTCATATGCACGCATCGTGTCACGATCAAGCGCGGCAAAATAGGCATCCCGTTCGTCGAAGTCACCGATCGGCTTCGTCCGGACGGCCGCATCATCCCCGGCAACCTGAGCGGTGGGTGGATTGGGACCAAGATCGAAAAACGTGAATGCATCCTTGAATTTGGAGGCATTCCAGGAAATCTGACTGCCTCTGGTCAGATCGCTGACGCGCAGCCGTGTCCGGTCGAACACATCGCCGAGCGGGAGCCCACCTGTGCGGATCATTTCCGCCAGGGCATGGGCGTAGGAACCGTAAGGGCCAGCCTCCTGCGTAGCGACCGTGCCCGGCGCGGCGTTAAAGGCAATCAGCTGATTGGCGTCCGGATCGACAAGCGCCAGACCACCGGCCAGCGGCTGACTGGACTGCACAAATGGATTGGCTCTTGCCGCATCGAGCACAACGATGCTGCCGCGATTGTCAAGACTGGCCAGCGATCTCGTGAAATCGGTTATCCGCAGGGCTTCGACGGGCACATCCGTGGCTTGCTTGATCTGCGCATCGACCGGTACGAAATAATTATCGCCCTGATATTGCACCCCATAGCCGGCCAGATAGACAAAAACGACGGTATCGGGTCCCGATGCATTCGCTTTCGTCAGAAAGTCCCGCATCGCGTCACGCAATCCGTTCTGGTCGAGGTCGCGCGCACCGATCACATCAAAACCGGCTGCCTGCAAGGTTTGTGCAATCAAGCCGGCATCATTGGCCGGTGTCGGCAAGGCGCCCGTCTTGTAGGCGGCATTGCCCACAACAAACGCTATTCTCTTTTCCAGGGAGTTTCGGGCTTCTGCCGGATTCAAGGAAGCGATACCGGCCAGAACCAGCACGATGCCAAAGACTGTCCGGATCGCCTTTTTAGACGATAATCCCATTGTCCAAAGCAGAGGAGACATACAGCTTTCCTCCAATCAACATCTGATGCAGCTTACCGTGAACCCCATGAAGTAGAGGACGGCGAGGAGCGCTTGCCGGACATGGCCGGCGCGCCTCGCTTCGCTATTTAGCAGTTGTTTATAAGTGCTGGATGAGGCGTAACTGAAGTGAAACTGAAGATGGCTCTTCGCCCTTTGCCGATTTAAACGGCGTGTCTTCCCGACAAATCCGCCCCGTAATGACCGCGACCGCAGCAGGCGTGCCGCCAGTCCAACATGCCTATTGCTGCAGACGCAAGGCGCTCCAGAAACCACGCAGCTGGTCGGTCAACTGCGTGTAGAGACGGTAGCGGCGCTGATAATGCGGGACTTGCCGCGCATCCGGCCGATAAGCGCTCGCCACACGCGTCATCGCCGCAACCGCCGCCTCATAATCCGGATAAAGCCCCACAGCCACGGCGGCACCGATTGCCGCACCAAGCGCGCCCGTCTCGCGCGCTTCGGCAACACGCAGGGGAATGTCCAGAACATCCGCCATGATCTGCGGCCAATGCTGGCTGCGGGAACCGCCACCGGACATGACGGCGCTTTCGACCGGCAAACCGGCCTCGCGCAACACGCCGATATGGCGGCGGTGTTCGAAGCAGACGCCCTCGAACAGCGCTCTCAACATATGGCCTTCGCCGTGCCAGCCAGCTAGGCCGTAAAACCCGCCGCGGAATTCCGCTCCCAGCCGCGAGCCGAAAATGAACGGGTGAAAGAACGGATCGTCAGCGCGCGGCGTGACGGAGCCGACCAGCTCGTTGCATCGCTCGAAGGCATGGTCGCCATGGTCGGCACGAACACGGTGAACGTACCATTCCAGATTGGCGGCGGAGGTGGCGCTGGATTCGATATTGACATAACGGTCGCGGCCGAATGTCGTGACCATGAAGACATCCGGACTGATGACCGGTTTATCGGCAAAAACCTGATTGATGCTCCATGTGCCGGCGATGATGGAGGCTTCCCCCGCATTGATGACACCCGAGCCCATGGCGCTGGAAACCACATCGAAGAAGCCGCCAATGACAGGTGTGCCTTCCGAGAGCCCTGTCAGACCCGAAGCCTCGCGCGTCACACGGCCAACAATGTCCGCCGATTCCACACGACGCGGAAAGAGCGGGAACGCATCCTCAAGACCATAAAGTGAGAGAAGTTCGCGGTCGAGCCGTGCTTGCGGCAGGGCAAGCAGCCCCGCGCCGCTGAGGTCGGAAATGTCATTGGCAAGGCAGTCCGTCAGGCGGAAATTGACAAAGTCCTTGCAGAACAGGACCGTACCGATCTGCGCATAGAGGTCGGGGGCATGTCGTTTCACCCATGCCAGAAGACTTGGCGTCTGCGCTGGCCATGGCCGCTGCAGGCAGCGCGCCTGTAAGAGCGCGCCGCTTTGCCGGTCAAGCTCGGCCGCCATATCGGCGGCGCGGCTGTCGAGCGACTGGATGCCGATCAGAGGCTGCTGCCGTTTGTCGAGCAGGTAAAGACCATTGCCATGGCCGGCGCAGCCCACCGCCACAATATTGCGGGGATCGACCGACGATTTCACCAGGAGCTGACGGATCGCTTCGCAGCCGTTCTTCCACAGCTCCTCAAGATCGCGCTCGACATAACCGGGCTGCGGAAACGTCGAATGGCCGTCGATGGCATGCTGGGCGACCTGCCGGCCCACCGTATCGAACAAGACGGCCTTGATGACCGTGTTGCCGACATCCAGGCCCAATATGTAATTTTTCTCAGCCACGATTGTAGATGTCCCATGCTTCTTCGCCGCTCGCACCCTGATGGATGATAGCCATCAAGGCCGCGACAACGGCCTTGGGATTGTCATGCTGATAGATATTGCGGCCATAAACCAATCCGTTCGCGCCCTCGGCCATCAACGCCGCCGATTTTGTCAGCACATTCCGCAAATCCTCACGCCCCCCGCCCCGCACCAGCACCGGGCAGCGCGCCGCCTCGATCACCCGGCGGAAATCCTGCGGGTTGCTGGTGGGATCGGCCTTGATGATATCGGCTCCCATTTCCGAGGCAAGCCGCACCAGCGTGACGATCTTTTCCGCATCACCATCCACCTGATACCCGCCGCGTACGTCGTTGGGCAGCATCACCAGCGGCTCGATCATCAGCGGCATACCGAAACGATGGCAATCGGCCCGCACCCGGCTGATGTTTTCGACACATTGACGGAACAGTTCCGGCTCATCCGGCAGCATGAACAGGTTCACGACAACGCAGGCCGCATCCATCTCGAGCGCACCGATGATCGGGTCGTGATAATTCTGAAGCTGCGACCACATGGTTCTGTGACGCGTGGAGTTATAGGGATTGCCCATATCGATGCGCATGACGAGGGCCGGCTTGTCCCGCTCCGGCCTCTGCTGCAGCAGATCCGCCTGCCCGTAGACCATCTGGATGGCATCGGGACCAGCCTCCACCAGCTTTTCGACGGTCTGCGGCATATCCTCAAGCCCGATGAGGAAGCTCGGCTCGTTGCAAACCCCGTGATCGATTGCCACATCAAGGCATCCGCCATTGCGGAACAGCCGGTTCATGCGCGCCTTTTTTGAAATCCGCATCATCATGCATTCTCCTTGCATCTGTGTTGAAGCATCGCCGGCGTGACCCCGTAAAAGGTCTCCAGCTCATGGATAAGCCGCTGCCGTTCCGCCGCCGCCCGGGTGGCCGGCCAGCCAAGCTCGCGCGCCGCAACGCCGAGGATGGCGTCAATCAGATCGGCGTTGACAACGCCGGTGATGGCGAGCGTCGTGCGCCTCAGGATCAGATCGGTCAGGTGCCGGACATGTTCGCAGCGGATCAGCCAGATCACCTCCGCAGCCGTGATCGGTGACTTGTCTGAAAGCGGCACGTCGTCCGGGCGACCCCGGCAAAAACCCAGCAATTCGAAGGCGCGGGAGCCGTAGGCCAAAGCCAGATGCTCCGCCCGCTGCCGACCGATCGAAAACTGTTCCGACAACA
The DNA here is from genome assembly GCF_017313365.1 of Agrobacterium sp. OT33. NCBI lineage: Bacteria > Pseudomonadati > Pseudomonadota > Alphaproteobacteria > Hyphomicrobiales > Rhizobiaceae > Agrobacterium > Agrobacterium sp. OT33. The sequence goes on from NZ_JAFLMZ010000006.1 coordinate 349,356, forward strand.
GGTTGGACAGGCGCCCGGTACCGGCGGGGAAATTCCTGCCACCACCGACCGGGCGGTTCATCGTCCCGGTCAATCGCTTGCGCCCGAGAAACGCCAGAACCTCGTCGCTCACCTGCTCGCCAAAAGCCCGGAAGGTCGTCCATTTGCCGCCGATCATGCAAAGCTGCGGCGGATCACCCGCAACACGGTGGATGAAATGGCTGCGGGAAATTTTTCCGGTAAAGGCGGCATCGCTGCGCGGCAGCGGACGTATGCCGCTGAAACTGAAGACAATGTCCGAATGGTCGATGGCGATATCGGGGAAGACCTGACGGATGGCGTCCAGAATATAGTCCCGCTCCTCCGGCTCGCACCGCACCCGCTCGGGACGATCCACCTTGATGTCGGTCGAACCCGCGAGAACCCGGCCGAGATAGGGAAAGAGGATGCAAACGCGGTTGTCCGCATTTTCAAAGAAAATCATATGGCCGTTCAGGGCCTTGAGAAGCGCGTCACTGGCGATGATGAGATGCGACCCCTTGGTGCCGGAAACGGTCGGGTTTTCCTTTTTCGCAGCCGGAACGGCGGCAAGCGCGCCGATCGTTTCGTCGATCCAGGCGCCCGTGGCATTGACGATGATCCGTGGTCTGACGGGCAGTAATTCTTCCGTTTCCTCCATCCGGAGACAATATTCATCCCCGGTGCGGATAAGCTCCGCATAGTTGAGTGCAATGTTCTGCGGCGCATCGGCGGCGGTATCGACAAGGAGTTCCAGCGCAAGCCGTTCGGGCTGGCTTATCCACGCATCGTAATAGGTGGCCGAATACCGGATCGCCGGCGTCAGGCCCGGCCAGCGCTGCAGCGTCTTGCCCGCACTGCGAAACTCATGCCGTGGCAGGATGCGGTTCTTCCGGGTAACAAAATCATAAAGCGTGAGGCCCGCCTTGATGGCCAGGGCGCCCCGGCTTGCGGGTTTTCCGCCAGAGCCGAAAAATGTGGCCGCCGCGTTGAACAACCCGCTGAACACCGAAAAAATCGGGATCGTCGTCGGCAGCGGATACACCATATGCGGCGCAAGTGTCAGCAGCGCATCACGTTCCCGCAGCGATTCCGCCACAAGGCCGAATTCGCCATTTTCGAGATAACGCAGTCCGCCATGGATCATGCGCGAAGGTGCGGCACTGCATCCGGAGGAGAAATCGTTACGCTCGACCAGCAATACCCGCAGCCCCTGCAGGGCAAGATCGCGATAGGCGGCGATGCCGTTGATGCCGCCGCCGATGACGACGGCGTCGAAATCACCGTCTTGACGGATACGGCAGAGAGCGTCCTCGCGAAAACCGGGCATAGGAATACCGTTCGCCGGCTATTGACCAGCGTCCCAATGATGTTGATCGTTTAAAGCGACGTGAGAGACGGGAAGCGAAAATTATGCGCTGTTCGCCTGAAGTCCCGTCTCAGCTACATGTTTCAGCTATCGAGCCCGACAAGATGCTCGGCAACGCCGGCACTGATGAGCGCCAGTTCACTATCCGTGAGGCGCAGGCGAGCCGCGGCGGCGTTTTCAGCCGCCTGTACCGGATCGCGTGCGCCGCACAGCGAAAATGTGATGCCTGGCTGAGCAATCGTCCAGGCGATCACCACTTGTGCGACCGAGGCCCGATGCCCGGCCGCCACCGGTTCCAGCACGCCCATCAACCGGGCAATCTTCTGACGGTTAGACTGGCTGAAACGGGGATTACCATGGCGTTGATCATCCTCTGCAAACACCCGCTCAGGTCCGACCTTGCCCGACAGCAGACCGAGCGCCAGCGACGAATAGCTGAGAACCGAGACGGAACTCTTCCGGCAAAGCGGCAGCAGTGTCGTTTCGATATCGCGTTTCACCATGGAATATTCTTCCTGGATGGCATCGAGCGCACCCGTCGCGATATAGGCCTCAAGATCGCCCGGTGAGACATTGCTTGCCCCGATCGAGCGGATCTTTCCCTCCTCCTTCAGCCGCACCAGGGCCTCGACCGTCTCGGCAACCGGCGTCGTTGCGTCCTGCCAATGGGTGACATAGTGGTCGATATAGTCGGTTCCGAGCCGCTTCAGGCTCTCTTCGACCTCATGCCGGATCGAAGCGGCGCCAAGATAACGGTGGACGGGCTTGCCATCCTGATGGAAGAAATAGGCACCCTCGTTCACATGCCAGACCAGCCCGCATTTGGTGACCAGCACCACCTTGTCGCGCTTCCCCGCAATCGCCTTGCCGACGATGGTTTCCGCAAGCCCCATGCCATAGGCGGGGGCGGTATCGATCAGGGAAATGCCCGCATCGATGGAGGCCTGAATGGCGGCGATGGATTGGCGTTCGTCGGTGCCGCCCCACATCCAGCCGCCGATGGCCCAGGTGCCGAGCCCCACGGCCGATGCGCTGATGCCGCTGCCGCCGATCGTCCGGGTCAATATGGAATTATCCGTCACGACGTTTTCCCTTCTTCCTGATCCAGTAGATAACCGGCGATCGCCTCGTCCACGACGAGCGAGGTCAGATAGCGGCCGGCAAGTGTGGCCGCCACCGGTCCGGCCTTGATGGCCCCGGCCGCCACACCGATGATGTTCGGGCACCGGGCAAGCTGCCCGGGGTCCAGCGCCACCACGCGCGAATTGAGATCGATCCGCGCCAGCTGCCCGTCCGCCATGGTGAGGTGGGCGAGAAATTCACCGGCAATGCCGGCCTCCACCAGCGCCTGCCCGCCACGGGCGGCGTCCGGCAGCAGATCGTAATAGCCGGAGCCCGGCGCTTCTACCGAACCGATGCCGACCAGCGCCACCTGTGCCTGCCGCGCCAGATCAAACACTTCACGGATTGACGCGACATTCATCAGGAGATCGCGCTGCTCCTCATCCTCGGCAAACAGCGGCGCATGCAGGAGCGAGGCGCTGCCACCGAGCTTTTCCGCAAGCTGTGTGGCCAGATGATTGACATCCGTATAATGCTTTCCCTGCACACCGCCGGTCAGCGGCACCACCCGCACATCGAAACGACGCTCCGCCTCAAGATTGTCGACCACCGCGCTCACCGCCTTGCCGCCGGTAATCGCGATCACATCGCCGTCCCGGATCGTCTCCAGCAGATGATTGGCGGCCACCCGGCCAACCATCTGCAGCACGGTTTCCGGATTGTCGGAAACCGTCGGCGTCACCACCGACTGCCGAAGGCCAAAACGGCGGCTGATTTCACTTTCAAGGTCCACGAGCCGCTGATAGGGGCTGGCGATGGAGATCTTCACCATGCCCGCCTTGCGGCCCGCGGCAATCATGCGGTTCACCTTGGTGTGGGAAAGATTGAGCCGCTCGGCGATTTCCGACTGCTTCACCCCCTCGATGAAATGCAGCACCAGGACGGAATATATCTGCCTCTGTTGATCGAAATCGTCCTTGATATCCAGCATGATCGTCTTTCTCCAGTTACCCACGGGCCGTTCTGCGGCGCTCAGCGGCGACGCCTGACCAGATAGTGGTCGAACAGAACCGCAGTCAGCAATATGCTGCCCCTGATGATGTCCTGCCAGTAGACAGACACGTTAAGCAAGGCAAGCGAGCTGGAAACAACCGAAAGCAGGATTGCCCCGAGGATCGCGCCCAGAATGGTGCCCGAGCCGCCGGAGAGGCTCGCGCCGCCGATGACCGCCGCCGCGATGACGTTAAGCTCCATGCCGATGCCGAAACTCGGCTGGGCCGAACCGAAGCGGGCCATATAGATCACACCCGCAACGCCTGCCAGCATCGAACACAGCGTGGTGGTGGCGAAAACGACCCGGCCGACGCGGATGCCGGAATAGGCTGCGGCCTTCGGATTGCTGCCGGTATAGAACACCTTGCGGAAAGCGGTCGTGCGCCGCAGCAGCAGATCGAAGGAAACGACCACGACCGCAAAAATGATCAGCACCAACGGAATGCCGCCAAGCGCGCCCTGACCGATGAACTTGAATTCCGGCGGCAGGGAGTAGAGCCCGAGCGGCCGTCCGCCCGTCGCCAGCAGGCAGACGCCGCGGGCAATCACCATGACGCCCAGCGACACGATGAAATGGTGCAGGCCGATGACCGTGGTCAAAAATCCCATGGCCATGCCTACCAGTGTCGTGAGGCAGATCGCCAGCCCCGCAGCAACCCAGGGATCGACACCGTTTAGGAACAGCCAGCCGGCCGCCACCATCGCAAGCGCCGTGACGGAGCCGACGGAAAGATCGATGCCACCAGAGATCAGCAGGATCGTCATGCCGACCACGACGATGCTTTCGATGGCGAAGACCATGGCCATGGCCCGCAGATTGTCCACGGTCAGAAAATAGGGAGAGATGAAGGACATCACCGCAAAAAGCGCGAGGATGATGACGATCAGCCCGGTTTCGCGCGCCTTGAGCGCCGGCTCCCACCAGGCAGGGCGACGGACCGCCGTTTCGGCGAGGCTTGAAGGTGTTTCCGATGTAGCCATTTTCCCGCTCCCTCAGGCCCCGACCGGGCTCTGCACAATATTGATCGATGCAAGCTGCATGATCTTTTCCTCCGTCATGTCGTCGCCCTCGACCTCACCCGTAATCCGCCCCTCACGCACGACCAGCACGCGGTCGCTGACGCCGATCAACTCCGGCAATTCCGAAGATATGACCACGACCCCAACCCCCTCGCGCGCCAGCTCCCTGATCTGGCGGTGGATTTCGGCCTTCGCGCCCACATCCACCCCGCGTGTCGGCTCATCAAGAAAGATGACCTCGGGTTCCACCGACAGCATCTTTGCCAACGCCACCTTCTGCTGATTGCCGCCGCTTAAGGTCGATACGGCATCGCCAACGCTGTTCGCCCGCAATTTCAGCCGCTTGCCGAGCTCATCGGCACGCTTCATTTCCCTGCGTCGCTCGATGAAACCCATGCCGTTCGATATCCTGCCGACATCGAGCGCCGAGACATTGGCGGCGATGGACATATTGAGGAACAACCCGTCTCCCTTGCGGTCTTCGGACAGATAAACCAGCCCCTCCCGGATGCTGTCGCGATAGTCCCTGAGCCTTAGCGTTCGGCCGCGCAGCGTAACCTCGCCTTTCGGTTTCCCTTCCAATCGGCAGACTGCCCGGGCGATTTCACTTCGGCCCGCGCCGATCAGGCCGGCGAGACCGAGGATTTCGCCGCGTCGCAGATCGAAATCGACATCGAAAACGCGCTTTCCCTCGTTCAGCCCGCGAACCGAGAGAATGACGTCATCAGATTTTTCATCGTCCGAGAGTTTCGGCGGATAGAGCTTGTCGAGAACGCGCCCCACCATGCTGTTGACGACCTCCTCCGGAGAGATTTCCGCGATATTCGCCGTCCTGATGTGGCAGCCGTCACGCATGACAGTGATGCGGTCGCAATGTTCGAAAATCTCCGCCATGCGGTGCGAGATATAGATGATGGCAATACCCCGTTCCGCCAGCCGGTGCATGATCCTGAAAAGGGTCTGGGCTTCGGTTTCAGTCAAGGCCGCCGTCGGCTCATCGAGGATCAGGATACGGCAGTCCAGCGTCAGTGCCTTGGCGATCTCGACGATCTGCTGCTGCGAAATCGACAGGTCGCCGGCGCGGCTGGCGGGGTCGATATCGCCGATTTCCCGCAGAATGGCTGCCGCCCGCTTTTCGAGGCCGCGATAATTCATGAACAAGGAACGGCTCCGGCCGGTCTCCGACATGAACATGTTTTCAGCGACCGAGATTTCCGGGCAAAGCGCAATCTCCTGATGGACAAAACCAATACCGAGCCGGTTCGCCGCATTGGGCGACGATATGCGGACCGGCTTGCCATCAAGCAGGATCTCGCCGCCATCTGGCTGCAGAATGCCATCGATGATATGCATCAACGTCGACTTGCCGGCACCGTTTTCACCCGCCAGCGCGTGAATCTCGCCGCGCCGCAGTTCGAGCGCGGCATCGCGCAACGCCCGCACGGGACCGAACGCCTTGTGAATATTCGTCATGTTGAGGACAACCTCGCCCATAACGCCCCTCCCGAACCTGCTTCTTCCTTGTGGCCGGCGAGGCATAACCCTCGCCGGTTCCACAGCGGCGCGTCAGCGTCCCTTCATATATTCGTTGAGATCGAAGGAAGCGGCATTGGCCTTGGTGATCACGGCGAAGCCATTGTCCATCGAAGGAACCTGCATCGGGTTGAAGCCGGAAACCTTGTAGTCGTTGAACGGGTCGATCAGGTCCGAATGCGCGCCCAGGAACGTGTTCATGAAGCCCATGAAGCCCTGAACGCCCTGGTTCGGGTTGATGGACATATAGATATTGCCCTGCTTGATATGCTCCAGCGTGGCCGGGGTAATATCCGCGTGCAGGATGAGCACTTTCTTTTTTGCCTCGAGAACCGCAGCCGTTGCGCCCTCGGCGGAACCGGCTTCAGGAATCCACAATGCACCAAGATTGGGGTTGGCCTGCAGCAACGCGCCGGCGGCCTGATAGGCAAGGTTCGAATCCTGATTGGTTGCCTGCCGGCCGACCAGCTTCATCTGCGGATGGGTGCGCTCCATATAATCGATGAGAGCGGTGACGCGCAGGTCGTGATTGCTCTGGCCCGGATTTTCCAGAACGGCATATTCACCCTTTTCGCCGAGCTTCTTGATGATCTCTTCCGCCGCGAATTTCGCCTCGGCGACATTGTCCGAGGTAATATAGGCGGTGCGTTTCGACTTCGGAGAATCCGCCGCAAAGGTCGTCACGGAAACTCCTGACGCAATCGCCTTGTTGATGGGCTCGATGAAGGGGTCGGCCTGCATCGGGTGCAGCAGGATGCCTTTCGGCTTCTTCACCAGCTCCTGCTCGAAGGACGCGATCTGCTTGGTGATGTCATATTCTGGCGTGCCGGTGAAAACGGCTTCGCAGCCAAGCGCCTTGGCGGCCTGCTTGAACCCTTCAAAAACGGGCACCCAATAGGGGTGACTGGAAACCATGACGTTCATCACATAGGTCTCACCCGGTTCACAGGCGAATTTGCCCGCAGCGGCGGCCGGCGAGGCTGCGCCAGCGGAAATCGCCACGGCAAGAACACCCGCGGCAGCGGTCGATTTCAGAAAAGCCAACATATTCCCCTCCCAAGGACAATGACTTAGTCCGCAATAAATTTTAGACTTTGTAATTTATTGCATGGGGAATGAGATAGCCGGAAACAGAGCGACCGTCAATGCTGTTTGAATTTTATTTTACTATGCGAAATTTATTTCAATCTCATACAGGGGGACGCGAATGAAGGCCGGCAGAGAGCCTGAACGCAAACACGGGCAAGAGGCACGGAAGCGGCGAACGGCGCCTAATCGGCACCGATCAGATAGAGGATGAATTTGTAGAGGGCGTAAGCGCCGACAAGGGCGGGAAGGACGTACATGAAGGAATGGATTACCGCCATGTCGAACGCGCCCTTTCCGGATCGGGTTAGGTCGTTGCCAGCTGAATGAAGCGAATGGCATCACCGACAGTGGAGAGGCTGTCTGCGGCAGCATCGGGAATTTCGATGCCAAATTCCTCTTCGATCTCCATGACGATCTGAACGACCTCAAGTGAATCGGCATTCAGGTCTTCGGAAAAATTTGCTGTATCGACTATTTTGTCATCCGCTATTCCGAGCTGCTCGCTGATGATTTTTATCACCCGGTTTCTTATCTCGGATATTGCGGTATCTGTTGGGATCGAACTCACTATCTCGGCTCCGATTTCCTGTTTTCCCTGCTGACGTTATCAGACATTCATCGATAAGAGGCGAAAATGCCCATTGCAAGGACAACAAGGGATATGAGGTTACCAAGGGTCGACATTGCTCTCTCATTTCTCCCCCTGGAAAATCTAGGCTTCGGCGTGAGTGACCTGCAATAGGGAATTTGTAATTTATTATTGCCCGTAACCAGCTTTTGGACCGCAGGCACTGGATTAAGCGTTGCGGAAAGCGGTTTCGGCAGATCGCCAAATCGCAAGGCCAAAATGTAAAAAGGCCCTGCGATCTTTCGCAAGGCCCTGATACTCAAGAATTCGGATGGTGGGCGTGACAGGGATTGAACCTGTGACCCCTACGATGTCAACGTAGTGCTCTCCCGCTGAGCTACACGCCCTCCGTGGCGGCGGATAGACCACAAAACCGGTTCATGCGTCAACTGCTTTTTTTCGGTTTTGTGAAGGTTTTTTGAGAGGCCTTACGCCACAAGGAGTTTGTTGACCTCATCCACCAGATCGCGCAGATGGAACGGCTTGGAAAGCACCTTGGCGTCCTTCGGAGCCTTCGAATCGGCATTCAGCGCAACCGCTGCAAAGCCGGTGATGAACATGACTTTCAGGTCAGGGTCGAGTTCGGTCGCGCGTCGCGCCAGCTCGATGCCATCCATTTCGGGCATGACGATATCGGTCAGCAGAAGCGAAAAGGGCTCCTCGCGCAGCCGGTCGTAGGCGCTTGCGCCATTGTCGAAGGAAGAAACCTTGTAACCGGCTTTTTCCAGCGCCTTGACGAGAAAGCGGCGCATATCATTGTCGTCTTCAGCGAGAAGAATTTTCTGATTCATGGTTAAGTGACCGTAACTGCTCAATGTTTGGAATACCCTAGCCCGATTATAGGATTTTCACGGTAAATATCATGTGAACGCGTGAATCGGTATAGCGCTGCTTTGGCGATAGTATGGACTTGCCGCACCGTAACTGGCAACATGAACATCCTGATAGTTTGCGACATGGTAAATGGGCCTGAATGGACTGGGTAACGGGTGAATATGAGCTGTTCGAAGTAACGGAACCTGCCGTTCAAACCCTGCCATTCGTCTATAATTCACCCCATAGCGGCCGCTGCTATCCCATCTCCTTCCTCGAATCGGCACGGCTTGATTCGCATGAAATCCGGCGTTCGGAAGACCATTTCGTCGACGAGCTTTTCGCAGCCGCACCCGAGATCGGTGCACCGCTATTGAAAGCGAACTTTCCGCGCGCCTATCTCGACGTCAATCGCGAACCCTATGAACTCGACCCGCGCATGTTCGAGGGCACCCTGCCACCTTATGCGAATATCGGCTCGATGCGGGTTGCCGGCGGCCTTGGAACCGTGCCGCGCATCGTCGCCGAGAATATGGACATCTATGCCCACCGCCTGCCGGTCGATGAAGCGCTTTCGCGGATCGAGACGATCTACAAGCCTTATCATGCCTGCCTGCGCCGGCTCCTGTCACGCACCCATGCCCATTTCGGCATGGCGGTACTGATCGATTGCCATTCCATGCCCGGCAATATCCGCGTTGCCGGCTCCAACCTCAGGCCGGATGTGATCATCGGCGATCGCTACGGAACCAGCGCTTCCCAGGAAGTCTCCCGCGCCGCCCTGCATTTCCTCGAAGAACTGGGCTTCGTCGCGGTCTGCAACAAGCCCTATGCCGGCGGCTTCATCACCGAACATTACGGGCGTCCGATCCGATCCCTCCATGCGCTGCAGATCGAGATCAACCGGGCCCTCTACGTCGATGAAAAGACACTGACGAAGAAAGCCGATTTCCCGGCCATTCAGGCCTCGCTGGAAATCTTCATGCGCCAGCTCGGGGCCTTTGTTTCGGAATACGCGATCGAAACCTCGCTCGCCGCCGAATAAATCGAAAACTACCCGATTTTTCAGCCCTTCTTTCCGTCTTGCTGGTCGCGCGCCGGGCAAAAAAAACCGCGCCTTGGCGCGGTCAAGTCTAGGGAGGAAACACCCAAGGAGGGTATTTACAGTCAAAGACTGCAGGGTCACGCTACGCAGTATATGCACAATTGTCAATCATTTTATTTTATGCATATTTTTTAGGCTTATGCCAAAAATATGGAAACCTTGGCTCCGGCACCCGTATGAGTGGACGGCGGATGTGATTCCGGTCTATGCATTTCGCCACGCAATTCAGGCCATCTAATTCAGGCAACGAGGTTTCGCATGCTGCCCGACCGGGATTTCTTCTTCAAACTCGCCGATGCAGCCAGTGCTGAAACGCTTCCCCGCTTTCGTACGGGCATTGCCGTCACCAACAAGCAGGATGGCGGCTATGATCCGGTGACGGAGGGTGACCAGGCGGCTGAGAGCGCTATTCGGGCGCTCATCGAGGCGCGCTTCCCGCAGCACGGCATTCTTGGCGAAGAACATGGCAATGTCGGCCTTGACCGCGACCACATCTGGGTCATCGATCCGATCGACGGCACACGCGCCTTCATTTCCGGTGTACCGGTCTGGGGTACGCTGATCGGTTTCCAGTCGGCCGGCCGCGCCACCATGGGCATCATGGACCAACCCTTCACGAAAGAGCGCTACTTCGCCGATGGCGAGGCCGCATGGTATTTCGGACCCGACGGCGAACGAAAAATCCGCACACGTGATTGCGCCTCTCTGTCGGATGCGGTGTTGTTCACCACAACTCCTCACATCTTCACAGCGGAAGAAAAGCCCTTTTATGACAAGGTGCAGGATCAGGTCCGGCTTTTCCGTTACGGCGTGGATTGTTATGCCTATTGCCTGCTCGCGGCCGGCCATGTCGATCTGGTGATCGAATCCGGCCTGAAACCCTACGATGTCGGTGCGCTCATTCCCGTCATCGAGCAGGCCGGCGGTATCATGACCACCTGGGATGGCGGACGTCCCGAAAATGGCGGCCGCATTCTGGCTGCCGGCTCCAAAGCCGTGCACGAACAGGCGCTCGCGATTCTGTCGAAACTATAGGCCGTACCGTCTCGGCGGCCGCCTCACTCCGGCGCGAAAAATGCGTCGATGGCTGCCAGGGCCTGTTTGCGGAAAACATCGCGTTCATGCAGCAATTCATGGCGTGCACCGGTGACGGGAAGAAGCTGTGCCGCCCGGAAATTGCGCGACAGTTCTTCCTGTGCCTTGTAGGGCGTGATCGTATCCAGCATCGGCGCCAGAATAAGGGTCGGAATGGTTATGTTCGTCAGATGATCCTGACGGGTCACCCGCGCCATGGTCTTCAGCGCCTCATAGACCCATCGCGCCGTCGGCGCGCCGATGAAAAGTTCCGGAAACTGCCTGTGCAGCGACAGATTTCGCGCAAAGCGCTTTGCATCCGAAGTCAGCGGATTGCCGTCGAAATCCCGCTCGCGCTGATCCTTGCCAAGTTGAATCCTTCCAAGGCCAACAAGACTTAAGGCCGTCGCGACCAGCTTGATGACGGGTGAAGGAACCGATTGCTGGCTGTCCAGCTGGATGAAGGGCGAACAAAGCGCCAGACGGTCGATCCGGTTGGACAGGCCGGGTGCCGCCGCAAGTGCTGCAAGCGCGCCGGTGGAATGCGCGATCATGAAGAATGGCAGCCGCGTATCCGGCAGCACCACCTGCTCGAGAAACAGGCTGATGTCGCACTGGTAATCGGAAAAGCGCCGCACATGCCCGGCTCCCGGCTTCTTCAGCAGCCGCTCGGAACCGCCCTGCCCACGCATGTCGAAGGTTGCAACCCAGAAGCCCATGGCCGTCAGATCAGTGACTGTTTCGAAGTATTTTTCGATACACTCGTTCCTGCCGTGCAGCAGAACCACCGTCCCACGGGCAATGTGACGGCTGGCACGGAAGATCGCATATCGGAGCTTTTTACCGCCATGGCCGGTGAAATGGCCGACGGTATGGTTGCCGGGAACCGGGTTGTCTTCGCTGGCGCGCAATGTGGCTTCGATCATCGGTCTTTTCCGGCTTTTCAACTCTTTTCGGATAGGTCGGCGGCGCGGGAAGGTCAAAGAAAAAATTGCCGGAACCGTCGGTTAAAGCAGTCGCGGTTCCGGCCAGTAAGACAGAAGAAGAAGGGACGTTATTGCTTCTGTCCACGGAGCATGTCTCCGATGACCGCAGTTTTATGGCGCTCAAACTGAACGATGCCGGAACCGGATGTTCAGCCATGGTTCATGTTGCGACCACCCCTTGACGCGGCGCCAGGCCATTCCCATCTCCTTCATGCGGTCGCCAGAACGGGACCGCGCCAAATGTCCTGTCATCGCCAGAATGGGATACCGGACTTAACCGCAAACAGTCGCTTCTTAAGGAGGACACCATGCGTCACGTTGATTTTTCCCCCCTCTATCGTTCCACCGTCGGCTTCGACCGTCTTTTTTCGATGCTCGATGGCCTTGGCCAGCCCGAACAGGCCCAGTCCTATCCGCCCTACAATATCGAGCGGACCGGCGAAAACACCTATCGCATCACCATGGCCGTTGCCGGTTTTGATGAAACCGAACTCAGCATTGAATCCCGCGCCAATGCGCTGACGGTGAAGGCTGAGAAATCCGCCGACGAGAAGTCCACGGAAGGCGAATTCCTGTATCGCGGTATCGCCACGCGCGCTTTCGAACGCCGTTTCCAGCTTGCCGACCACGTTGAAGTCCAGACCGCTTCCCTGAAGAATGGCCTGCTCCATATCGACCTCGTCCGCAATATTCCGGAAGCCATGAAGCCGCGCCGTATCGCGATCTCGTCCGACAGTGCCGATGCACCGAAGACGATCGAAGCCCAGATATCGCCGGCACAGGTCAACTAAGCTTTCCCGCGCTACAAAAAGAACGGCCCCTTCTCGGGGCCGTTTTTGTTTGCGGAGATTCTCGTGTCAGCGGGCGGATGCCGCCGCACCCTCTGGCTCCGCCACCGCCGCCTTCTCGTGGGCCTTGCGGGCATAACGCTGGGCCAGCACGGCGCAGACCATCAGCTGAATCTGATGGAAGAGCATGATCGGCAGAACGATTGCGCCAATGCTCTGGCCGGCGAAAATCGCACCCGCCATGGGCACGCCGCTGGCAAGGCTTTTCTTGGATCCGCAGAAGGTGATGGTGATTTCATCCGCCTTGTTGAAGCCGAGCAATCGGCTGCCGAACATGGTCACGCAGAGAACAAGTGCCAGAAGCACGATGTTGATGAGGATGACCACGCCGATATCCCTCAACGAAAACGTGTGCCAGATGCCCTCGATGACCGCATCGGAAAAAGCAAGATAAACCACCATCAGGATCGAACCGCGATCGACGGGAGACAGCAGTTTTTTGCGCGCCCGGATCCAGTCGCCGATCCAGGGCTGCAGCACCTGGCCGACGATGAAGGGCAACAACAGCTGCAGGAAGATCTGCAGGAACGCGTCCAGGGAAAAACCACCGCCATGGCCGCCCACGGTGAACAAAAGACCAACCAGCAATGGCGTCAGGAACATGCCGAAAATATTCGATGCCGAAGCCGAACAGATCGCCGCCGGCACGTTTCCGCCCGCCATGGAGGTGAAGGCGATTGAGGACTGCACGGTGGATGGCAGGACGCAGAGAAACAGCACGCCCATATAAAGCGGTGCCGGCAGAATGCTCTCGGGAATAAAGCCTATCGCCACGCCCAGCAACGGGAAAAGACCGAAAGTGACGAGCAGGATCGCCAGATGCAGGCGCCAGTGCAATATGCCCGCAATCACCACATCCCGCGAAAGCCGCGCGCCATGCAGGAAAAACAGAAGCGCGATCGCCAGCTTCGTTGCAAGACCAAAATACTCCGCCGGTTCGCCGCTGATCGGCAGAATGGAAGCCAAAATCACAGTGGCCACCAGCATCATGGTGAAGCGGTCAGGCAGGAAGCGGGTCATGGGGAAGTCTTTCCGGCATCGGTTTTACTTGAAATGTCAGCCACTATCACTCATCATGAATTCGAATGCAAAGACTAACAGTTATCACGATTTGAGATAATGCTGAACCTTCAACATCTTGCGAGCTTCGTCATGCTTCAGCAAACCGGCAGCTTCACGCTGGCTGCCGAACGGCTGGGTGTCGGCCAATCCACGGTCAGCCAACATATTCAGAGGCTGGAGGCCACGCTTGGCCGCCGGCTGATCGCACGCAGCACCCATCAGGTGAAACTGACCGGCGAGGGTGAGGCACTGCTCGGTTATGCCCGCAACATGCTGGAGATCGACAGCAAGGTGTCATCCCTCTTCAGCGAGAACCGCCTGCGCGGGCGGCTGAGGCTTGGTGTTTCGGAAGATTTCGTCGCCAGTCGGCTGACGGCCATTCTGGAAGAATTCATCCGCCTTTATCCGCTGGTTGATCTGGAACTGACGGTTTCGCTGAGCGGTGTGCTTTACCAGATGCAGGACAATGGCGAACTGGATGTAGTGCTGGCCAAACGCCGCCTTGGCGACAAGCTCGGGCATTTCCTCTACCGCGAGCCGCTGGTGTGGCTGGCGCGGGACCCGGAGCGGATGCTGAACCAGCCGGATGCCCTGCCGCTGATCGCCTTTCCGCCGCCGAGCATTACCCGAAAGGCGGCGCAGGAAGCATTGGACAGGGCCGGTCTCCCATGGCGGATTGTCTGCACCTGCGGCAGCCTCAGTGGACTTACCGCTGCTGCAAGAGCGGGCATGGGCATTCTGGTGCAGCCCCGCAGCATGGCGCCCGCCGGCCTCAAGGAAATTGCGGCGGATGTTTTGCCAGCGCTGGAGGATGTGGAATTTGTGCTTCAGCCCAGCAAGGGCGCAGATACGAAGCTGGTGCGCGCCCTTTCTGACCTCGTGTCCAGCAAGAGCATCGCACCCGGCAGCTTCGTATAGATTCACTAGCGCATTTCCGGGCGCAAAACCGCTACGCGCATTTTACTGGAATGCTCTAGTTTTCCCGTCGCGACAGGCAGCGTCCGACACTATCGCGCCAGCCGGCGATGGCGCTTTTCCGTTCCGCCTCGTCCATGTCGGGGTTGAAGCGGCGGTCGCGTTTCCAGTGGGCAGCAAAGGCTTCGCGATCCGGCCAGATACCGGCGCGCGAGGCCGCAAGCCAGGCCGCCCCCAGAATGGTGGTTTCCAGAAAGACCGGCCGGTCTACAGGTGCGGCGAGAACATCGGCCAGCCGCTGCATGGTCCAATCGGAAGCAACCATGCCGCCATCGACCCTCAGCACCGTCTTGCCATTGTCGCCCGCCCAGTCCTTGCGCATGGCGTCCAGAAGGTCGAAGGTCTGATAGGCAACGCTCTCCAGCGCCGCGCGTGCGAATTCCGCAGGTCCCGTACCGCGTGTCAGGCCGAAGATCGCCCCGCGCGCTTCGGCATCCCAATAGGGTGCGCCAAGACCGGTAAAGGCCGGCACGAGATAGACGCGCTGATTGGGATCGGCCTTTTCGGCAAGCGCGCTGACTTCGGAAGCCACGGAAATGAAGCCCAGTTCATCGCGCAGCCACTGCACAGCCGCCCCCGCAATGAAGATCGAGCCTTCAAGCGCATAGGTCGTCACCCCGTCGAGACGGTAAGCGATCGTTGTCAGCAGCCGATTGGTGGATGCCACGCGGTCGGTTCCGGTATTGAGGAGCGCAAAGCAGCCGGTGCCGTAGGTGGATTTCATCATGCCCGGCTCGAAGCAGGCATTGCCGATCACGGCCGCCTGCTGATCGCCGGCGACGCCAAGGATCGGAATTTCCGCGCCCAGCAGCGACTTGTCCGTCACGCCGAAATCGGCGGCGCAATCCAGCACCTCCGGCAACATGGCTCGGGGAATGTCGAGGATGGATAGCAGCTCGTCATCCCAGGAATTGTCTTCAATATTGTAGATCAGCGTCCGCGAGGCATTGGTGGCATCAGTCACATGGCGGCGGCCGCCAGTCAGGCGATAGATCAGGAAACTGTCGACGGTGCCGAAGCAGATTTCTCCCTTCACGGCTCTTTCGCGAAGGCCGCTGACGCTATCGAGAAGCCATTTCAGCTTCGTGCCGGAAAAATAGGGATCGAGCAGCAACCCCGTCTTTTTCGAAAAAAGCGGCTCCAGTCCCCGACGTTTCAGTTCCTCGCAGACCGGCGCAGCGCGGCGATCCTGCCAGACAACGGCCCGGTGCACGGCCTCGCCGGTTTTGCGGTCCCACAGCACAGTCGTTTCGCGCTGGTTGGTAATGCCGATCGCCTCGATATCGGAAGCGGCAATGCCGGCATCGGCAAGTGCGAGCCGGATGGTTTCGAGCACGCTTTTCCAGATATCCTCGGCATCATGTTCCACCCAGCCGGAGGCCGGGAAATGTTGCGGAAATTCTCGCTGCCCGACACCGATGACCCGCATGTCGCGATCAAAGACCATCGACCGTGTCGATGTCGTTCCCTGATCGATCGCCAGAATATAACCGCCCATTATGCTACTCCCTTTCAGACGCAATGACCGGGGCGGCAAGCCGCCCCGGTTTCAGATGTCACGCAGAAATCACTTCTGCCAGCTTTTGACCAGTTCGTCGTAATTGACGGTGACCGGCTTTTCCTTTTCGTTGGCAATCTTCAGCTGCGGCGCCAGATTGCCCTTCGAAACGGCATCCTTGTTCCAGTATTCGATATCATGTTCTTCCGCCAGCTTCGGGCCGATATCGCCCTGCACGCCGGCACGTTCCAGACGGCTCATGACCTTTTCCTGCTCGGCGCAGAGCGAGTCCATCGCAGCCTGGGCGGTCTTCGCACCGGAAGACGCGTCACCGATCGCCTGCCACCACAGCTGCGCCAGCTTCGGATAATCAGGAACGTTGGTGCCGGTCGGCGACCACTGCACGCGGGCCGGCGAGCGATAGAACTCGATTAGACCACCGAGCTTGGCTGCCCGGTCCGTGAAGCTCTGGTGATGGATGGTGCTGTCGCGAATGAAGGTCAGACCCACATGGCTCTTCTTCACATCAACGGTCTTCGAGGTCACGAACTGCGCGTAAAGCCATGCGGCCTTGGCGCGGTCATCGGGGGTGGACTTCATCAGCGTCCAAGAACCCACATCCTGATAACCGAGCTTCATGCCGTCCTTCCAGTAGACACCGTGCGGCGAGGGTGCAACGCGCCATTTCGGCGAGCCGTCCTCGTTCACGACAGGCAGGCCGGGCTTGGCCATATCGGCGGTAAACGCCGTGTACCAAAAGATCTGCTGGGCGATATTGCCCTGCGCCGGCACCGGGCCGGATTCGGAGAAGGTCATGCCCTGCGCTTCCGGCGGCGCATATTTCTTCAGCCATTCGAGATATTTCTCAATGGAATAGACCGAAGCCGGACCGTTGGTATCGCCGCCGCGCGCCACGCAGGAGCCGACCGGCTGCGACTTTTCATTGACCTTGATGCCCCATTCATCGACCGGCAGGCCGTTCGGCAGGCCCTTGTCGCCGTTGCCGGCCATCGAGAGCCAGGCATCGGTGAAGCGCCAGCCAAGTGACGGGTCCTTCTTGCCGTAATCCATATGGCCGAAGACCTTCTTGCCGTCGACATCGCGACCGGTGAAGAATTCGGCAATATCCTCATAGGCCGACCAGTTGACCGGCACGCCGAGGTCATAACCATATTTGGCCTTGAAGTCGGCCTTGTTCTTTTCGTCGTTGAACCAGTCGTAACGGAACCAGTAGAGGTTCGCGAATTGCTGGTCGGGAAGCTGGTAGAGCTTCTTGTCCGGCGCCGTCGTAAAGGCGCTGCCGATGAAATCCTTGAGGTCGAGGCCGGGATTGGTGACGTCCTTGCCTTCATTGGCCATGAAGTCTGTGAGGTTGCGGACCTGCTGATAGCGCCAATGCGTGCCGATGAGGTCGCTGTCATTGACCCAGCCGTCATAAAGGTTCTGGCCGGTCTGCATCTGGGTCTGGATCTTTTCGACGACGTCACCTTCCTGGATGATGTCATGCGTGACCTTGATGCCGGTAATCGCGGTGAAGGCCGGCGCCAGAACCTTGGATTCATATTCATGCGTGGTCAGGGATTCGGAAACGACCTTGATCTCCATGCCCGCGAATGGCTTCGCGGCATCGATAAACCATTGCAGTTCCTTCTCCTGGTCGCCACGCGAAAGCGACGACATATCGCCGATTTCCTTGTCCAGAAACTGTTTTGCTTCCTCCATTCCGGCGAAAGCGGAACCCGTCATTGCCAGCAGCATGGCCGCCGTCGTCGTCATCAGATGCCGTCGCATATCAGTCCTCCCAAGGGTTTGCGATTGCATGAAGTCTGCGGGTGCGGTTTTCCTCCGCCGCACCGTCTTCCTGCTCTAGACAAAACGGAAGACGCCGATGGCGTAAACCGCGGACAGAGCGAGAGCCCACCACAGGTTCGGGCCAACCAGCCCGAGCCATGCGAGATGAATGAAGGCGCTGCCGAGCAGCGAGATGAACAGCCTGTCGCCGCGCGTGGTCTCGAAGCGCAAAAGGCCGAAGCGGGGATTGCCGCCGGGCGAGAGATATTCCCATAGCCACATGCCAACGAGCAGCAGGGCGATAGCGCCGAAAAATGCGGCCGTCTGCCAGGTCCATGCCATCCATGAAAAATCGGGCATCTTCATCATGGTCAAACCCTCCCCAGCGCGAAGCCCTTGGCGATGTAATTGCGCACGAACCAGATCACCAGCGCACCGGGGATCAACGTCAGCACGCCGGCGGCGGCAAGCAGGCCCCAATCCATGCCGGCAGCAGAGACGGTGCGCGTCATGGTCGCGGCAATCGGCTTGGCGTCCGTCGTCGTCAGCGTGCGGGCGATCAGAAGCTCGACCCATGAGAACATGAAGCTGAAGAAGCAGGCGACACCGATGCCGGAAGCGATGAGCGGCATGAAGATCTTCACGAAGAATTTCGGGAAGGAATAGCCGTCAATATAGGCGGTCTCGTCGATTTCCTTCGGCACGCCGGACATGAAGCCTTCGAGAATCCACACCGCCAGCGGCACGTTGAACAGGCAATGCGCCAGCGCCACGGCGATATGCGTGTCGATCAGCCCGAAGGCCGAATAAAGCTGGAAGAACGGCAGCGCGAAGACGGCGGGCGGCGCCATGCGGTTGGTCAAAAGCCAGAAGAACAGGTGCTTGTCGCCCAGAAAACGGTAGCGCGAGAAGGCGTAGGCCGCCGGCAGTGCGACAGCCACCGAGATCACCATGTTCATGACGACATAGATGATCGAATTGATATAGCCCGAATACCAGGATGAATCGGTGAAGATCGTCCGGTAATTCTGCAGCGTCGGCTGATGCGGATAAAGCGTCATGGAAGACACGATTTCCGTGTTCGTCTTGAAGCTCATATTGACGAGCCAATAGATCGGAACCAGCAACAGCAGGATATAGATCGTCGGCACCAGCCAGGAGAACCGCGACGGCCCGTGATGGCGACGCCGCGCATTGACGGCGAGGCCGGACCGTCCCGTTGCAGTGGCTCTCACCGGCGGATTGCCGATGCCGTTGCGCTCCACGCCTGTCGTGGCATTCGAGGCACTCATGTCTCAAGTCTCCGCGTCGTGGCTGGTCATGACTGTGTAGAACACCCAGGACAGCAGCAGGATGATGAGGAAGTAGATCAGCGACATGGCCGCCGCCGGCCCGAGGTCGAACTGGCCGAGCGCCATCTTCACGAGATCGATGGACAGGAAGGTGGTGGAATTGCCCGGGCCGCCGCCGGTGACGACGAAGGGCTCGGTATAGATCATGAAACTGTCCATGAAGCGCAGCAGGAAGGCGATGAGAAGCACGCGCTTCATCTTCGGCAGCTGGATGAACCGGAATACCGCAAAACGCGACGCGCCATCGATCCTTGCTGCCTGATAATAGGCATCCGGTATGGAAACGAGACTGGCATAGCACAGGAGTACTACGAGGCTCGTCCAGTGCCAGACATCCATGATGACGACCGTGATCCACGCATCGACCGGATCGTTGACATAATTGTAATCCAGCCCGAGCTGATTGGCGTAATAACCGAGCAGCCCGATATCGCTGCGGCCGAAAACCTGCCAGATCGTGCCGACAACGTTCCACGGCACCAAAAGCGGCAGCGCCATGGTGACGAGGCAGACCGGCACGCCGATGCCGGATTTCGGCATTTTGAGCGCAATGAAGATGCCGAGCGGAATTTCAATCGCCAGAATGATCCCAGAAAACAGCAGGTTGCGCCCCAGCGCGTCCCAGAACCTGTCCGAGGCCAGAATCTCCTCGAACCATTGTGTTCCGGCCCAGAAGAATTGGTTATTGCCGAATGTGTCCTGCACCGAATAGTTCACGACGGTCATCAGCGGAATGACGGCGGAAAAGGCGACCAGCACCAGCACCGGCAGCACCATGAACCACGCCTTGTTGTTCCAGCTCTTTTCCATGGTCACGCCCCCATCTTCACACGCCACGAATCGGCAAAGACGCCGATGGCGGCCGGATCGAAGCGAACACCCGCTTCCGCCGGGATTTCCTCGTCTTCGGCAACGACGATCGCGAGCTTCTGGCCGGCGAACCGGCCGCGCACGATCTTCTGCCGGCCGATATCCTCGACCTTGTCGACAGTGATGGGCATGCCGCCCCGTTCCAGCCGCACGAACTCCGGCCGGATGCCGATCTCGATGCGCTGTGCGGCGTCAACCTTTGGCGCACCGGCCAGTGGTACGCCGAGGCCACCGACCATTGCGGTAGCACCATCGATACTGGCGGGCAGCACGTTCATGCCCGGCGAGCCGATGAAATAACCGACGAATGTGTGTCCCGGCCGTTCGAAAAGCTCGGCGGGCGTGCCGATCTGAACGATCTGCCCGTCATACATGACCACCACCTTGTCGGCGAAGGTCAGCGCTTCGGTCTGGTCATGGGTGACATAGACCATGGTGAAACCGGACTGGCGGTGCAGCCGCTTCAGCTGTGAGCGCAGCACCCATTTCATATGCGGATCGATCACCGTCAGCGGCTCATCGAAGAGGATGGCGTTGACATCGGAGCGCACGAGCCCACGCGCCAGCGAAATCTTCTGTTTCTGGTCCGCCGTCAGACCCCGCGCACGGCGTTTCGCCATGCCGGAAAGATCGGTCATTTCGAGAATTTCCCGCACCCGCCGATCGACCTCGGCTTCCGGCACCTGCCGGTTGCGCAGCGGAAAGGCCAGATTGTCGTAAACCGTCATCGTGTCGTAGACGACCGGGAACTGGAACACCTGGGCGATATTGCGGTCTTCAGTGGCGAAATCGGTCACGTCGGTTCCGTCGAAGGCAATGCGGCCTTCGGACGGCCGCAGCAGCCCGGAAATGATGTTGAGCAGCGTGGTCTTGCCGCAGCCGGAAGGGCCGAGCAGCGCATAGGCGCCGCCATCCTCCCATTCATGATGGACTTCTTTCAGGGCATAATCGCCGGCAGCCTGCGCCCTGGCATTATAGGCGTGGCGGATGTGATCGAGCGTGATGCGTGCCATGACCGATCTCCCTCAAGCCGCTTTGCCGATGGCGCGGCCATTCGCGTCAAAGGCCATCAGATGCCGCGTATCGAGAAACAGTTCGATATCCCTGTCCGGCTCGATGTCATGAATACCATGCGCCAGCATGACCCAGCGCCGGCCCGAAAATTCCACATGCACGAAGCTTTCCGATCCGGCGATTTCCGAAATCAGCGTCCGCGCCCGGATGGATTGCCGCGCCTCACCCTTCGCATGCGGGAAGAGGTGGTGCGGCTGGAAGGCGATGGTGACGGGGCCATCTGGCATGCCGGCAAGATGTGCGGGAACCGCCACGACGGCATGGTCCGCGCGGGTGAAAGCACTACCGACCTTGACGACCTCGATGGTGTTCAGCGGCGGATCGGCGAAAATTTCTGCGGTCACGATATCCACCGGACGCCGATAAACCTCGATCGTGCGATTGAACTGCGTCACCCGTCCTTCGTTGAGGGTGGCGGTATTGCCACCCAGCAGCAAAGCCTCGGAAGGTTCGGTGGTGGCATAAACGAAGATCGCGCCGGATTCGGCAAAGATGCGCGGCAGTTCCTCGCGCAGTTCCTCGCGCAGCTTGTAATCGAGATTGGCCAGCGGCTCATCAAGCAGAACCAGATTGGCATTCTTGACGATGGCGCGGGCAAGCGCCGTGCGCTGTTGCTGGCCGCCGGAGAGGTTAAGTGGCGTGCGGTCGAGATAGGGCGTCAGCTTCAGAAGCTCGGCAGCCTTCCTGACCTCTTTGTCGACGGTTGCCTGATCCTTGCCCGCAACCCGCATCGGCGAGGCGATGTTTTCGTAAACGCTGAGCGCCGGATAGTTGATGAACTGCTGGTAGACCATGGCGACATTGCGCTTCTGCACCGGCCAGCCCGTCACGTCCTCGCCGTTGAAGAAGATCGAACCTTCGGTCGGTTTATCCAGCCCGGCCATGAGGCGCATGAGCGTCGTCTTGCCCGAAAGCGTCGGTCCAAGCAGGACGTTCAGGCTTCCGCGCTGCAACGTCAGATCGGTCGGGTGAATATGATATTCACCGCCGGCCATCTTCGAGACGTTTCGCAATTCAAGCATGGTGATCCAAAGCCTCCTCCGCTTTTCGATCGGATCGTCAGATTGCCTTCAAGCGTCCACCTGCAATGTCTTCGATATAATCCTCCAGCCCGCGCACCTCTTCAGAGGTGAAGAACAGCCCCTGCTTGGTGCGGCGCCACAGAATATCCTCCGCCGTCAGCGCCCATTCCCGCGCCATCAGCCAGCGGACCTCGGCTTCATAAAGCGTGCCGCCGAAATGCCGACCCAGCGCCGCCGCATCGGTGACGGAGCCGATCATGGTCACCGCATCCGTTCCATAACAACGTACAAGCCGCCCGGCATGGCGTTCATCAAGGAAGGGATAACGCGACCGCAGGGCAGAAACCTCCGAGGCATAGGCCTCGGCACCGAAATTTCCACCCGGCAGATGCGAACCCGCGGTCCATGGCACACCCTTTTCACCCAGTGCATCGCCGATTTTTTCAAGAGCATGTTCGGCAAGCCGCCGATAGGTGGTGAGCTTGCCGCCAAAAATATTGAGAAGCGGCGCCTCGCCCTCCGCCCCTTCGGTTTTCAGTACATAATCGCGGGTCGCTTCCTGCGCCTTCGAAGCACCGTCATCAAAGAGCGGCCGCACACCGGAATAGGCCCAGACGATATCGGCAGGCTTAACCGGTTCAGCGAAATATTCGCTCGCCGCACCACAGAGATAGCTGACTTCCTCATCGCTGATCTTAACCGCCCGGGGGTCGCCGGTATAGTCGCGATCCGTCGTGCCGATCAGCGTAAAATCCTGTTCATAGGGGATGGCGAAAATGATGCGTCCATCCGGGTTCTGGAAGAAATAGGCGCGCAGATCGGAAAATTTCTTGCGGACAATGATATGGCTGCCCTGCACGAGGCGCACATTGTGGACATTGTTCTTACCGAAAGTCGAAGACAGAACCCTGTCGACCCAGGGACCGGCAGCATTGACCAGCATGCGCGCCCGATAGGTTGAGACCTCACCCGTCGCGCTTTTCGTCTCCACCCGCCAGAACGCGCCTTCCCGGCGCGCGGAAACAACCTGCGTGCGGTTGAGGATCAGGGCGCCGCGATCTGCGGCATCGCGGGCGTTCAGAACCACCAGCCGGGCGTCATCCACCCAGCCGTCGGAATATTCGAAGGCGCGGGCAAAGATCGGCTTCAGCGGCTTTCCGGCGGGATCGCGGCGCAGATCGAGCGAGCGGGTGGCGGGCAGCAGCTTGCGGCCGCCGAGATGGTCGTAAAGGAAAAGTCCGAGGCGAACGAGCCAGGCCGGACGCACCCCGCCCTTCTGGAATGGCAGAACGAAGCGCATGGGCCAGATGATGTGAGGCGCCATGGCCCACAGGATCTCGCGCTCCATCAAGGCTTCGCGCACCAGACGAAATTCATAATGTTCGAGATAACGCAAACCGCCATGAATGAGCTTGGTGGCGGCGGAGGACGTGCCGGAAGCAAAATCGTTCATTTCCGCAAGTGCGACGGAATAACCCCTGCCAACGGCGTCACGCGCGATGCCGCAGCCATTGATACCGCCGCCGATCACGAAAATATCGTGGATTGCCTCGTCAGACATGGACCCTCCCGCGCTTTCATCGACGCTCTCCTCATCGATATATTGAAAGCACAGACATCTAATTCGAAGACAAAACGAATGTCAAACGAAATTCATAGGCCGTCCCGATCAGGACTCGAGCATCTCGGTTTCGATCAACCGGACGTCATGATCGGCACAGATGGACCGGATAGAATCCACCGGACAATGATCGGTGATGAAAGTATGCACCTGAGAAAGATGGCCGATACGAACCGGAGCCGTGCGCTCGAATTTGAGCGAATCCGACACGAGAATGACATGGCGTGCATTGGAAATGATTGCCTGCGCGACCTTGACCTCACGAAAGTCGAAATCCAGCAAAGCGCCATCCTCATCGATGGCCGAAACGCCGATGACCGCAAAATCCACCTTGAACTGGCGGATGAAATCCACCGCCGCCTCGCCGACGATACCGCCATCGGAACCGCGGACGACACCGCCGGCAATCACCACCTCGATACCGGGAAAGACCCTCAACCTGTTGGCAACGTTGATGTTGTTGGTAATGACCATCAACTCGTGATGATCCGCCAGCGCTTCACCCACGGCTTCGGTCGTCGTGCCGATATTGATGAAGAGTGACGAGTTGTTGGGGATAAGAGCAGCAGCGGCGGCGCCGATCGCCTGCTTTTCGGAAGAGGCGATCGCCCGACGCGCCTCGTATTTAACGTTTTCATTGCCGCTTGGAAAAAGCGCGCCGCCGTGGATGCGGGTCAGAACCCGCGTATCGCAGAGATCATTCAGGTCCTTGCGGATCGTCTGGGGGGTGACCGAAAACCGCGCCGCCAGCTCATCGACCAGCACCCGCCCGCTCGCTTTCGCCAACGCGACGATTTCATCCTGACGCGGTGTGAGCAGCATTTCACCCTCCCTCCTCTTTCAATTTTTTCGTTTTATTGAAGAGCGAACGAAAAACCAATGTCAAGGGAGGGTTTTATTGCGACGGCACCAGCAGTGTACGGACACGTCCCGCAAGACGCAGGGGCGCGAACAAAAAACCTGTTAGCCAGCCTTCTGGGCGAACATTACAGCGCCTTCTTCTTTTCCGGTGCCGGAAAACGCCACGGAAGCGGAACGGAATGCATCACCGACCCCGATCAGCACAGGCTCGTTCACGCCCAGTCTCTCGACCGCCGCGGCCAGTTGCGCGAGCGAACCGCACCAGCGTTGCTCATTTGTACGGCTGACGGAAATCATCACAACGACCGGCGTCGAAGCGGACATGCCATGGGCGAGCAGGGATGACTGGATATTCGCGGCGGTTCGACCGCCCATGTAAAAGACGGTGGTCACGGAAGGAATGGACAGGGACTGCCAGTCGATATTCTCCGGAAGCTTTCCCTGCCGGGAGTGTCCGGTAACGAAGCGGACTGACTGGGCATGGTCACGATGGGTCAGGGAAACGCCAAGGCGTGAGGCCATGGCGCTTGCGGCAGTAATGCCGGGCACAATTTCGACCGGAATATTTTCGGCTTCCAGCGCCGCTATCTCCTCACCTGCGCGACCGAAAATCATCGGATCACCGGATTTCAGCCGCACCACCCGTTTGCCCGCCTTGGCGAGACGGATCATCATATCATTGATGTCCTCCTGCCTGCAGCTTTCCCGGCCACCGCGTTTCCCCACCAACATGCGTTTTGCTTCACGCCGTGCCAGTTCCAGAACCTCCACTGACACGAGATCGTCAAACAGGATGACATCGGCGGCCTGCAAAGCGCGCACCGCTTTCAGCGTCAGAAGCTCGGCATCGCCCGGTCCGGCACCCACAAGCGTCACCAATCCGGCACTTGAACCTTCCCGACTGGCCTGCGTTCCGATATCCGTGAGCAATCGTTCTTCGCTGCCGTCATCCAGCCTCTCGGTAAAGGCCCGGTCGACGAATTTTTCCCAGAAAGATCGCCGTGCCGAACCGGGGACGAGCCGCAGATTGACACGCTCGCGGATCACCTGGGCAAGCGCGCCCCAATCCTTGAGCGAAAGCGGCAGCAATGTCTCGATGCGCCGGCGGATGGCCTGCGCCAGAATAGGTGCTGCACCGTCAGTGGAGATAGACACCACCACCGGCGAGCGATTGACGATGGAGCCGAACTGGAACTGGCAGAATTCCGGCTTGTCGATGATATTGACGGGCACGCCGGCCGCCCGCGCGGCATGGTAAAATCTTTCGGCTTCGGCATCGGTTTCACAATCCGCCAGCGCCAGTTCCGCGCCTTTGAAAATATCGGCGTCCCACGAACGATCATGCCATGTCAGCATCGGGCTTTTCGCGATAAGCGCTGCAGAGCTTTCCGAAAGCTCGCTTTCCTCGCAATAAACATGCAGTTCCGCCCCGCAGGCCAGCAGCAGTTCCGCCTTCCAGGCGGCCCCATCCGATCCGCCCGCCAGCACCACGCGCTTGCCCTCAAGCCCCCAGAAGACGGGCAACTTGGCTAATCTTTCCATGCGGGCCGGTTCATTCCGCTGCGGTTTTAAGGCATCCATCGATGATCCCCCTGATTTCGGCGCGGCAGGAGCCGCAATTCGTTCCGGCATTCAATGCCTTGCCGATGGCTTCGACGCTGTGGCATCCATCACGGATGGCCGCCGTGATCTGGTTCACCCCGACGTTAAAGCAGGAGCAGACGGTGGCGCCCGGATCGGCGCGCCCGGCACCGGGGCGACCGGCAACCAGCGCAAACCGCATGCGCAGATCCTCATGACGTTCGGTCAATTGCGATATCGCCCAGTTGCGGGCAACGGCCACTGGCTGATTGGCGACGAACAGTGCGGCAAGCAAGGTTTCACCGTCAAAAAAGGCTAGGCGCAGATCGCCGGTCTGCCGGTCGCTGTAACCCAGCGGCTCGATCCTGACATCGATGCCAAACACCTGCCGCGCCCAAAGCGTCCAGTCCTGCGGCTCCTCCTCGAAGGCAAGCTCCATGCGATAACCGCCATCCGCTTTGGCTGTGGCCCAATAGGCGCAATCCGGCGCATCCGGCCGGGTGCGGGAGATGGCGAAACCATAGGCCTTCGCTTCGAAACGCCTTGCCCTTACCGCCACGTTTTTCGAGGCGGGCTGGCCGGAATGCGGATCCGTGACCGGGGCCACAACCACATCGATGCGCGCCCGCGAGGCGAACTGATCGTTCCAGTGCATCGGCGCGAAGACCGAGTCGCGCGCCTGCCTTTCGCTGACCAGCGCCCGCAGCAGAACCTTGCCATAGGGGCTTTCCAGCTCGACCAGATCGGCGCTTTCAATGCCCAGCGCCTGCGCATCGCGCGGGTGAAGCTCGGCGAAAGGCTCGGCGATATGCGCTGTGAGACGCGCGCTTTTGCCGGTGCGGGTCATGGTGTGCCATTGATCGCGGATGCGGCCGGTATTCAGCGTCAGCGGATAATCCGCCGATGTCCTGCCTGTCTCCGGCAGGGTGGTGGTGATGAACCGCGCCTTGCCATCGGTATGGTAAAACCGGCCATCCGCGAAAAAGCGGGTAACGAAGGCATCACCCGATCCGGCCTTCGGCCATTGAAACGGCGTCATCGCATCATAGGAATTCCGTTCGACACCGCTGATATCGAAATCGCGACTGCCCGCATTTTCGAAACCGGAGAGGGCGGCATGTTCGGCAAAAATCTCCGATGGCTGGCGGTATCCGAAGGCCGTGCCGAAACCCATGCGCCGGCCCACTTCCGCCATCTGCCACCAATCCGCTTTCGCTTCGCCCGGCGCATCGAGAAAGCCGCGCTGGCGGGAAATCCGCCGTTCGGAATTGGTGACCGTACCATCCTTTTCCCCCCAGCCGAGCGATGGCAGGAGAACATGGGCGTGGCGGGCCGTATCGGTATTGGCCATGACATCGGACACCACGACGAAAGGACAGGCCTTGATGGCCGCCTCGACGGCGCCGGCATCCGGCATGGAAACCACCGGATTGGTCGCCATGATCCACAGCGCCTTGATGCGGCCATCAGCCACGGCCCTGAACATATCCACCGCCTTCAGGCCGGGTTTTTCCGCAATGGCGGGTGAGGCCCAGAAGCGCCGCACGCGGTCGCGATCCTCGGCATTTTCGATAGCCATATGGGCGGCCAGCATATTGGCCAGCCCGCCGACCTCACGCCCGCCCATGGCGTTCGGCTGGCCGGTCAGCGAAAACGGCCCCATGCCCGGCCGGCCAATACGACCCGTGGCAAGGTGGCAATTGATGATCGCGTTGACCTTGTCCGTGCCGCTTTGCGACTGGTTGACGCCCTGGCTGTAGCAGGTGACGGTTTTTTCCGTGCGTTCGAACAACTCGTAGAAGGAAATTAGTTCGGCAATCGTCAGGCCCGTGGCTTCGGCGATCTCCGGCAGACTGTATCCGGTTGCTGCCTGCATCGCAGCATCAAAACCGACCGTGTGGTTTTCCACATAACCGCGATCGATTGCAGGACTATCGGAAAGATGCGCCAGCAGGCCGGTAAACAGCGCCACATCTCCATCCGGGCGGATGGCGAGGTGCATATCGGCAATATCAGCGCTCATCGTCCAGCGCGGATCGATGACAACGACTTTCATTTCCGGCCGCGTGGCCTTTACCGCGGCAAGCCTTTGGTAGAGAACCGGATGGCACCAGGCGAGATTGGAACCGGTGAGGATCACCAGATCGGCAAGCTCCATATCCTCATAGGTGCCCGGCACCGTATCGGCCCCGAAGGCGCGGCGATGGCCGGCGACGGAAGACGACATGCAGAGCCTTGAATTCGTATCGATATTGGCCGAGCCGATAAAACCCTTCATTAGCTTGTTGGCGAGGTAATAATCCTCGGTCAGCAATTGGCCGGAGACGTAAAAGGCAACGGAGTCCGGACCGTGTTCGACGATGGCTTGAGAAAAGCGGGAAGCGACGAGGTCAAGCGCTTCGTCCCATGCCGCCCGCCTGCCAGCGATTTCGGGATGGAACAGGCGTCCGTCGAGATCGATGGTCTCAGCCAGAGCCGAACCTTTGGAACACAGTCTTCCGAAATTGGCGGGATGATCCTCATCGCCTCTGACGGAAACGGCACCATTATCATTGACGGTGGCGATGACGCCGCAGCCGACGCCGCAATAGGGACAGGTGGTTTTGGTTTCAACGGGCATGGGTTTGCCCTCTCAGTGTGTGGCGGTACCCCCCCTCTGTCCTGACGGACATCTCCCCCTCAAGGGGGGAGATCGACAAACGGAAGGCTCCTCGTTCCCTCTCCACCGGCGACGACGCCAGTTGTGAATGGAAGTTTGTGCCGCGAGTGATCTCCCCCCTTGAGGGGGAGATGTCCGGCAGGACAGAGGGGGGTAACGACGCCGCCATCGCAATTCACTCCGCCGCGATCATCAGGGTTTCGAGCGCTATCGAAAGCCTTCCATCCAGATTACGCACCGGAATGGTCTTCACCTCACCCTCATCCGCCCCCAAGGCCTTGCCGGTTTCCAGCGAAATGACCCAATTGTGCAAAGGACATGTCACCGAAGCCCCATGCACGATGCCCTGACTCAGCGGCCCGCCCTTGTGCGGGCAATGGTCCTCAATCGCGAAGACCTGATTTTCCGCCGTGCGGAACACGGCGATCTTGCCCATCGGCGTTTTCACGCAACGCGCGCCGCGCAGGGGAATATCGGAGATGTCGCCAATATCGATCCAGTTGCTGTCCATCGTTCTCACTCCGCCGCCTCACTGAAACCGATTGCCGCCATGGGCCTGAATTCGTGCTTGTCGTGGCCGGATACGCGTTCCGACCAGGGATCGACCTGCGCGAATTTCTGGCTGAAGACGAAGCGGTCGAAATAGGCCTTGCGCTTTTCCGCATCGTCCATGATCTGGCGGCGGATTTCGTCGTGACCGATGCGCTTGGCCCATTTGTAGATGCGCTCGAGATAGCGCGCCTGTTCGCGATACATCTGCGTCAGCGCCACGATATGCTCCAGCGCCTCATCCTCGGTTTTGACAAGACCCAGAACTTCCGTACCCTTGATATCGAGACCGGCGGCACCGGCAAAATGGATCTCGAAACCGGAATCGACGCAGATGACACCGATATCCTTGCAGGTGGCCTCCGCGCAGTTGCGCGGACAGCCTGAAACGGCAAGTTTCAGCTTGGCGGGCGTCCACGAGCCCCACATGAATTTTTCGATGCGGATGCCAAGGCCGGTGGAATCCTGCGTGCCGAAGCGGCACCATTGCTGGCCAACGCAGGTTTTGACCGTGCGCAAACCTTTGGCGTAGGCCTGGCCAGAAATGAAGCCGGCCTTGCCGAGATCAGCCCAGACGGCCGGCAAATCCTCCTTCTCGATGCCGAGAAGATCGATGCGCTGGCCGCCGGTCACCTTCACCATCGGGATTTCGAACTTGTCGACCACATCCGCGATCGCCCGGAGTTCGGTGGAGGATGTGACCCCGCCCCACATGCGCGGCACGACGGAATAGGTGCCGTCCTTCTGGATATTGGCGTGAATGCGCTCGTTGATATAACGCGACTGGTAATCGTCGGCATATTCATCCGGAAAATCGCAGACGAGGTAATAATTGAGCGCCGGCCGGCATTTGGCGCAGCCGCAGGAGGTCTTCCATTCCAGCTCCTGCATCACGGCTGGGATGGTTTTCAGCCCCTTGGCCTTGATGAGACGGCGCACATCGTCGTGGCCGAGATCGGTGCATTTGCACATGGGCTGCACGGCAGCGGGATTGTAGCTGTCGCCGAGCGTTATCGTCATCAGCTGCTCGACAAGGCCAGTGCAATTGCCGCAGGAGGCGGACGCCTTGGTATGTGCGCGCACATCATCCAGCGAGGTCAACCCCTTGGACGTGATGGCCGAGGTGATCTTGCCCTTGCAAACGCCGTTGCAGCCACAGATTTCCGCATCATCCGGCAAGGCTGCAACGGCCGCCATAGGGTCCAGCGGAGACCCTCCCTGATAGGCTTGGCCGAAGATCAGGGTTTCGCGCATGGCGGAAATATCGGTCGATTTCTTCATCAGGTCGAAGAACCACGACCCATCCGCCGTCTCGCCGTATAGCACCGCGCCGATGATGCGGTTTTCCTTGAGGATCAGGCGCTTATAGACACCGGCCGTGGCATCGCGCAGCACGATTTCCTCGCGGTCGTCACCTTCGGCGAAATCACCGGCGGAAAACAGGTTGATGCCGGTGACCTTCAGCTTCGTATTGGTGACGGAGCCATGATATTCGGCCGAACCGCCGCACAGCCGGTCTGCCAGCACCCGCGCCGATTCATAAAGCGGCGCAACGAGGCCATAGCACATGCCGCGATGCTCGGCGCATTCGCCGAGCGCATAGATCGAGGCGTCCGACGTCATCATGCCGTCATCCACCACGATGCCGCGATTGACGGCGATACCGGCCTCCCTGGCGAGACCGGAGGCAGGACGGATGCCGACCGCCATCACCACCATGTCGCCCTTGATGACACGGCCGTCTTCCAGCTCGATGCCTTCGACCTTGTCCTCACCCAGAATGCATTTGGTATTGGCCTTGGTGATGATGTCGATGCCACGCTCATTGAGCGCCTTTTCCAGAAGATAGGCCGCTGCCGGATCGAGCTGACGCTCCATGATCGTCGGCATCAGGTGAATAACGGTGACATCCATGCCCTGGCGCTTGAGACCATAGGCGGCTTCCAGCCCGAGGAGACCGGCGCCGATGACGATGGCGCGGCCCTTGCCCTCGGCGATCGCCAGCATCTTCGTCACATCGTCGAGATCGCGGTAGGCGAGCACGCCCGGTAATTGATGGCCGGGGACGGGAATGATGAAGGGCAACGAACCGGTGGCGATCACCAGCTTGTCGTAGGAAACCGTGATGCCGTTTTCGCTGGTAACGGTTTTCCTGTCCCGGTCGATGCCCGTGACTTTCGCGCCCTTGTGCAGGGTAACGTTATTGGCGGCGTACCATTCGTCATTGTGGATGACGATATCCTCATAGCTCTTTTCGCCTGAGAGCACCGGCGAGAGCATGATGCGGTCGTAATTGACGCGCGGCTCGGCGTTGAAAATGGTGACGTCGTAAAGGCCAGGGGCAGTTTCGAACAGGTTTTCCAGCATGCGCCCCGGCGCCATGCCATTGCCGATGATGACGAGTTTTTGCGTCATGGTCGTTACTCCGCAGCTTCGACGAAGCGGTGACGTTCGTAGAGGAACTTCAGCACGGCCTCGCGGCATTTGAGGTAGGTCTTGTCGGATGCGAGCTCGATGCGGTTGCGCGGGCGTGCCAGCGGCACGTCAAGCACTTCGCCGATATGGGCGGCGGGACCGTTGGTCATCATCACGATACGGTCGGAGAGCAGCACCGCCTCATCGACATCATGGGTAATCATGACCATGGTGTTGCCGAGCCGGGCGTGGATTTCCATCACCGCATCCTGGAGATGGGCACGCGTCAGCGCGTCCAGCGCACCGAAGGGCTCGTCCAGCAGCAGGATCTTCGGCTCCATGGCAAGCGCGCGGGCAATGCCGACACGCTGTTTCATGCCGCCGGAAATTTCCGAAGGTTTCTTGTCTTTCGCATGAGCCATCTGCACGAGATCGAGATTGCGCATGACCCAGTCATGCCGCTCGGCCCGGGTCTTGGTATTGCGGAAGACCTTCTCGACGGCGAGGTTCACGTTTTCATAAACCGAAAGCCAAGGCAGCAGGCTGTGGTTCTGGAAAACGACGGCGCGCTCCGGACCCGGCTCGTTGACCTCGCGGTTTTCGAGCAGAACGGCGCCGGCAGACACTTTCGTCAGCCCGGCAATAAGGTTGAGCATGGTGGACTTGCCGCAGCCGGAATGGCCGATGACGGAGACGAATTCGCCTTTTTCGATGGTGAGGTTGATGCCTTTCAGCACCTCTGCACGC
Organism: Agrobacterium sp. OT33; assembly: GCF_017313365.1. Lineage (NCBI taxonomy): Bacteria > Pseudomonadati > Pseudomonadota > Alphaproteobacteria > Hyphomicrobiales > Rhizobiaceae > Agrobacterium > Agrobacterium sp. OT33. The sequence goes on from NZ_JAFLMZ010000006.1 coordinate 382,010, forward strand.
GAACCGCCCTTGTCGAAATATTTGTCGATATGATCGAGCTTCAGATAAGCGTTCATGATTGATTTCTCCTCTGGCGCAATTCCGGACGGAAAACCGGTTCCCACTTTTCCTGGAATTGCTTGTCTCTTAATTCGCCGCGGCGCCGCGGGTGATGACCTTGCCGAGCGCCGCCACCAGCTTGTCGAGCACGAAGCCGACGACGCCGATGTAGACAAGCGCGACGATGATGTCGGGCAGGCGCGAGGAGTTCCACGCATCCCAGATGAAGAAACCGATACCGACGCCGCCGGTCAGCATTTCCGCCGCGACGATCGCGAGCCACGAAAGGCCGACACCGATACGCAGGCCGGTAAAGATGTAGGGTGCCGCCGAAGGCAGCATGATCTTGAAGAAGAACTCGAGCTGGTTGAGCCGCAGCACCTGCGCCACGTTGCGGTAATCCTGCGGAATATTGCGCACGCCGACTGCGGTATTGATGATGACCGGCCAGATGGAGGTGATGAAGATCACGAAAATGGCCGACGGGTTGCTGTCCTGAAAGGCGGCCAGCGACAGCGGCAGCCAGGCAAGCGGCGGCACGGTGCGCAGCACCTGGAAGATCGGGTCGAGACCGCGCATGGCCCAGACCGACTGGCCGATCACCGCGCCCATGATAATGCCGGCGATGGCGGCAAGGCCGAAACCGTAAGCCACCCGTTCCAGCGAGACCAGCACGCGCCAGCCAAGGCCGATATCCTGCGAACCGTTATGGAAGAACGGCGATACGATGAGATCGTAGCTCTCCTCGAAAACCTGGCTCGGCGGCGGCAGCGATGAGCCGGGGGCAGAACAGAGCAATTGCCAGACGCCGAGCAGAATGGCGAGAACGACAAACGGCGGTATGATGTTGCGGGCCGCCGCCGCACCCCATTTACGCAAATCGATCCCTGGCGACTGTTTCGGCGCAAGCGATACGACATTTGCCTTCTTTGCGACCGGCTGTTGCGGCTCTTCATTGAATTTTCGGGCCAATGCGGACATGGGCATTTCCTCTTGATTTCGGTTGCGGTCTGGGGTTCGCCCCTCATCCGGTCTTCAGTCGCGCCGGTTGGGCAGCGCATCTGGCGGATGAAGGGCGATACCCCGGGTCTCCTCCTCAGGAGGCCGCCTTGATGGACAGGCTTTCGAGATAGGCGGACGGATTTTCAGGGTCGAAGACCTTGCCGTCGAAGAAGGTTTCCTTGCCGCGCGAGGTGGAGGCGGGAAGATCGGCAACGCCGAGATCCTTGGCCGCCGCGCGCCAGATATCCTCACGGTTCACCTTCTCCACCAGCGCCTTCACATCCGTATCGGGTGCGAATTTGCCCCAGCGGATGTTTTCCGCGATGAACCAGCTGTCATGGCTGCGGAAGGGATAGGATGCATGGTCCTGCCAGAACTTCATCTGCAGGCCGGTATTTTCCAGCACCCGGCCGTTGCCGTAATTGATATTGCCCTTGAGGCGACCGAGAACATCCTTCGGCGGCACGTTGAACCATTGGCGTTTGCCGAGGAGGGTGGACATCTCCTCCTTGTTTGCCATCTCATCGCACCATTGCTGCGCCTCCATCACGGCCATCAGCAGCGCCTTGGTGGCGTTGGGGTTCTTTTCCACCCAGTCCGCACGCATGCCGAGCGCCTTTTCCGGATGGCCCTTCCAGAGTTCGCCGGTGGTACAGGCCGTGAAACCGATGCCCTGATTGACGAGCTGCTCGTTCCAGGGTTCGCCCACACAGAAGACGTCCATATTGCCGACCTTCATATTGGCGACCATCTGCGGCGGCGGAACGACGATGGTGGAGACGTCCTTGTCCGGGTCGATGCCACCGGCGGCAAGCCAGTAGCGAATCCAGAGATCATGCGTGCCGCCGGGGAAGGTCATGGCGGCCTTGATTTCCTTGCCCTCAGCCTTCTTTTTCTCGAAAGCAGCCTTCAATTTGGAAGCATCGAGCTGAACGCCGGTTTCGGCATATTCCCTGGCGACGGAAATGCCCTGACTGTCGAGGTTGAGGCGGGCGAGGATGGTCATCGGCACCGGCACATTGTTCTGGGTCACCTTGCCGGTGTGCATGAGATAGGGCATGGGCGTCAGAATATGCGCGCCGTCGATGCCGTTCGATGCACCGCCGAGCACGAGATTGTCGCGTGTCGCACCCCAGGAGGCCTGTTTCAGAACCTCGACATCGGGCATGCCATGTTTGGCGAACAGGCCCTTTTCCGCCGCAATGATGAGCGGGGCGGCATCGGTGAGCGCGATAAAGCCGATTTTTGCACCCTTCACCTCCGGCTCCGCCGTTGCGGCGAAAGCGCCGGACGGAAAGGCCACGCGCACGGCGCTGACAAGGGCGGCGGTGGCTGTCGTCTTCAGTATCGTGCGGCGGCTGACATCGCCGGAGAATATCTTTTTCATTCGCATGTTCCCCTTATTGGGCCACCTCTGCGGGTGACGTTTTCGCTTGCGAAAAAACCTGAAAATAAAAAAACGCCGCTCGGTGTTTGCGCCTGCGGAACGGGAGGTGTTCCAGGCAGCAAAACCTTGCGACGTCTGTGTCTTCTGAAAGCGCCTATGTCGCGCCTTGCTTGCCCCGATCGCCGTTGACCGGTGCAAACAGGAAGAAGCAAGCTGCGTGCCAGATTGGCAAATTAGACTTATATATTTGATATAAAAAGATAATTTATGAAATCAAGACGATTGATTAAATTTTAATCAGCGCATTTCTTGTCTGCCGTTTGTGCAAAGCAAAAAATTCCACGCTTGAAATTTGCGCAGCCTGCAAGGTCGACGGCCCGTCAGGCATCGCCCGAGGAAGGGAAAGACGGTGCGGATGTGCGCACGGAAAAGCCGTTCACATAACCCTCGATATCAGCGGGATCGAACACCAAACCATCCACGAAACGGTCCCCTTCTTCCTGCCCCTCGATACGGATGTCGGCATCATCAGGTGCATTTCCGTCACCCAGCGCCGCCCGATAAATATCCGGCCGATAAGCGGAGAGGGCGGCGTTTACACCCACCTCGGAAAATTCCACCTGTCCCCAGCGGATCATCTGGCTGTAAATCCACAATGCCTGACTCTGCCGCGGATAATTCGCATGGCCGTCATGGAAGGTGAAATATTTGTCGATCACCCGGCGATTGCCCTGGCTATCAATGCTGAACTCACCGGCAAGCACGCGGCGGATGATGCCTTCAGGCGCGCCAATATATCGGGGATCGGCAAGCGCCCTGCTGAGCGCGTCATGATTTTCAGAAACGTCGCACCAGCGCGCAGCGGCGTCGAGGGCCGTCAGCAGCCGACCAACCGTTTCCCGCTGGCTTTCCGCCCATTCGGGCCTCATGCCGATCACCTTTTCCGGCGCCGACGGCCACAGGTCCTGTTTGGCCGCGACGATCCTGCCGACGCCGCGTTCGGCGGCAACGATGTTCCACGGCGCACCGACGCAGAAACCATCGATGGCGCCGGCCGCCAGCGCATCCGAGGTCAATGGCGGTGGCACCACCACAAGCTTGACGTCGTGATCGGGATGAATGCCGCCGGCCGCGAGCCAATAGCGAAATTCGTAATTGTGCGAGGAAAACGGATAGGTCATGCCGAGCGTCGGCGGCGCTTCGCCGCGCGCCCGCATGTCATCGAGCACACGCTTCAACGCCTCGGCATTTTCGAGCGCTCCCGCCGTTTCGGAAAGCCCGGTCAAAGCCTTCATCCGCGCAAACAGCCGGGTCGAAAGCGTAATCGCATTGCCACCGCTCCCAAGTGAAAAGGGTGTGATCGTCGGCGACGGATTGGATCCGAGCCCGAGCATGGAGGCGACAGGCATGGGCGACAGCATATGGGCGATATCGAATTGCCGGAACGCCAGCCGGTCGCGCACATTGGCCCAGGACACATCCTTGACGAGATCGAGCGACAGGCCTTCGCGTTCGGCAAAACCGAATTCGGCCGCGGCAATCAGAACGGAGGCGTCGACGAGCGGGATAAAACCGGCGCGCAGGATTTTCTGTCGGTCGCTGGCAACGATTGCCGGTGCGCCTGTCGTCATTCCGCTGTCTGATCCGGCCGTTTTTTCCGGTGCCGCCATATCATTCACTCCACACTGTCCGGCTGGCCTTTGTCACATCAACAGACCGGCCGCGGTGACCACGCTTTGCGCGATCTCGGAAATTTTCTTTTTCTCGTTCATCGCCGTCTGCCGCAAAAGCGCAAAGGCCTCCTCTTCGGAAAGGCCGCGCATCCTCATCAGAATGCCCTTGGCACGCTCGATGACCTTGCGTTCCTCCAGTGCCGATTTCGCCTCGGCCAGTTCCTGCTGCAGGCGGCTGAAGGCATTGAAGCGGCTGACCGCCATGTCGAGGATCGGCTTGACCCTTTCCTTCTTCAGCCCGTCCACCACATAGGCGGAAACGCCGGCCTCGACGGCCGCCTCGATGGATGCGGTGTCGGAACGATCGACAAACATGGCAATGGGGCGCCCAACGGTGCGCGTCAGCTGGAACAGATGCTCCATCATGTCACGGTTGGGATTTTCAAGATCGATAAAGATGACATCGGGCTGCAGCGTCTCGATGGTGCGCGCCACGCCGTTCACCTCATGAATGACGGTGACGCGATGATAGCCGGCCTCACGCAGCCCCTCCTCGATGATGGAGGCGCGGATCGCGTTTTCGTCTATGACAAGAATGGTGAGGTCGCGAAGCGTCATGTCAGCATTGATGACGCAGCGCAGCAAACTTGGCAATCGGCTGCGCCAGCAAAAAATGAAGGGAGCAGCAAGCGCCGATTTCCTGCCTGCTGCCCGTCATGTCACGACGCGTGTTCGACGGCGCGCTCGAGCGCCTTCAAAACCGTGCGCTCGGAAAGGTTGAGATAGATTTCCATCTCGTTGCCCGCCTCGGCAGCCTTGCCTTCCTCCATCAGCGACAGAATCTTGCTGTTCATGTCCACGAACGGGGAGTGCAATTGTTCAGGATCATTCAGCAGGCCGAAGCAAAGCCTGAGTTCGGCGGCGATGCGCTCGTAAAAATCACTGAGGCGGACGCTGTCGAGAAGATCCACAACGGCGGCATGGAACTTCATGTTGGCGCTGCCCACACCCAGCCAGTCGGCCTGCTCACGCTTGACTTTGGCGTCTTCGACGGCAGCCCGCATGACCCGGATGGCCGGATGTTTGTGCCAGGCCTGACGCAGTGCACCACATTCCACCATGCGCCGCACCCGGTAAATATCAATCACCGATGCCATGGTGGGCACGGCGACGAACACGCCGCGATTGGCCTCATGGCGCAACAACCCATCCTTCGTCAGAAGCCGAAAGGCTTCACGCAGCGAATTGCGGGAAACGTCGAAACGTTCGCTGAAGGCTGCCTCCGAAAGGCGCTGTCCCGGCATCAGCTCACCGGAGATCAGCAGGGTACGGATACCCTTGGCCAATCGATCCGCAAGCGGCAGACCCTCTATCGTTTCCGTCATGGCGCTCCTTTCCTAAGAGCAATGCAGCATCGGGAATTCCGTGACAGGCATGTTCGGACACGGCATGATTGCCCATAGCACAAAGCATTAGCAAAGCACGAAAAAAACGTGATGAATTCATGCGCATAACGTCCAACAAATAGACAGAATAAGAGAACGATTATTATTTATTGTTGAACAATGTTGACAATTTCACGGAACAGGACAAGATCGACCGCATAAAGCATCCGCGAGGGGCGGATTGCGACAGGAGCGGAGAAAATCCATGGAGCAGAAAAAGCTCACCCCGACTGCCGATCTCAAAATGTCAAAACGCGCATCTCTTCTGGGAGCAATCTTCCTGATGGCAACATCTGCCATCGGTCCCGGCTTCATCACACAGACAGCGACATTCACCACGCAGCTTGGTGCCGCATTCGCCTTCGGCATTCTTGCTTCCATCCTCATAGACTTCGTCGTTCAGCTCAACATCTGGCGCATCGTAACGCTGACGCGCATGCGTGCGTCCGACATCGCCAATGCTGCCATTCCCGGCTCCGGCTATCTTCTCGCCATTCTCGTCATCATCGGCGGCCTTTTCTTCAATATCGGCAATATTGGCGGCACCGGCCTCGGCCTGAACGCCATCTTCGGGCTCGATCCGAAAATCGGCGGCGCCATCAGCGCGATCTTTTCCATCGCCATCTTCGTTTCCAAACGGGCCGGCCTTGCCGTCGACCGGTTCATCATCTTCGCCGGTATCCTGATGATCGTGCTGACGCTCTACGTGGCATTCGTTTCCGCGCCGCCGGTCGGTGATGCCTTCCGCCAGACCTTCCTGCCGGACACGATCAATTTCGCGACCATCACCACCATCGTCGGCGGCACTGTTGGCGGCTATATCACCTACTCCGGCGCCCACCGGCTGCTGGACCGGGGAATGGTCGGCATTGAAAACCTGCCCGCCGTCAACCGCGCGGCGCTAACCGGTATCGCCGTCACCGGCATCATGCGCTATGTGCTGTTCCTCGCCATTCTGGGCGTGGTCGCCAGCGGCGTCATCATCGATACGTCCAGCCAGGCCGCCAACCCTGCCGCACAGGCTTTCCGTTCGGCCGCAGGCGATCTCGGCTTCCGGCTGTTCGGCATCATCTTCTGGGCGGCGGCCATCACCAGCGTCATCGGCGCGGCCTATACTTCCGTTTCATTCCTGCCCGTCTTCAAGCAGGACATGAGCGAGCGTGCCCGCAATATGGCTACGGTCATCTTCATTGCCATTTCCCTGGTCTGCTACCTGTTCATCACGACACCGCCGGCAGCCATGCTGGTCTTCGTCGGCGGTCTGAACGGCCTCATCCTGCCAATCGGCCTCAGCATCTTCCTGTTTGCCGCATGGAAGCGCGAAGACCTGATGGGAGGCCATCGCTACTCGCGCATCCTGCTGGCGCTTGGCGTTCTGACTTGCGCATTGACGTGGTACATGGGCTACAAGTCCGCCGGCACCATCTTCGGCCTGCTCGGCCTGTAATAAACTAAAGGGAGGCAAACATGGCCGCTATCGATCTCAACAGCGATCTTGGCGAAAGCTACGGCGCATGGCGCATGGGAGATGACGAGGCGATGCTCGCCATCGTTTCCAGTGCCAACATCGCCTGCGGATTTCACGCAGGCGACCCGGCCGGCATCTACCGCACCGTCAAGGCCGCCGCCGAAAAGGGCGCGGTCGTCGGCGCCCATGTCTCCTATCCGGACCGCGTCGGCTTTGGCCGCCGCGATCTGGACACGACCTCGGAAGAACTGATTGCCGATGTCATTTACCAGATCGGCGCGCTGAAAGGCGTCGCCGCCGCCGCCGGAACCACGGTGCGTTACGTCAAGCCGCATGGCGCGCTGTACAATCGCATCGCCAATGACGCGAAACAGGGACAGGCTGTCATTAACGGCATCAAGGCCATCGATCCGTCGCTGGTGCTGATGGGCCTTGCCAATGCGCCCATCCTCGATCTCGCGCGCAAGGCGGGTCTTGCCGTCGTTGCCGAAGCCTTTGCCGACCGCGCCTATACGCCTGAAGGCCAGCTCGTTTCCCGCCGGGAAGCCGGTGCCGTGCTGCATGACGCGGCAAAAATCGCCGACCGTATGGTCCAGCTTGCCCGCGAAGGCACGCTGGAGGCTATCGACGGCAGCATCATAAAAATCGAGGCGCAATCCATCTGCGTGCATGGCGACAGCCCCGGCGCGGTTGCCATCGCCCAGGAGATTCGCCGTCGTTTCGAGGCTGATGGCATCGACATCCGCTCCTTCGCGTCCAATCTCTGAGAGGACAGCCGATGACGACACCGATATCCTATCTCAACCACACGGATGCCGAAGCCGCCCGAAAGGCTCGCGCCACCTATCGCAATGGCCTCGTCGCCCCCACCTCCGGCATTGCGCCCGGCTTCACGCAGGCGAACATGATCGTGCTGCCGCGCGACTGGGCCTTCGATTTCCTGCTTTATGCGCAGCGCAATCCAAAACCTTGCCCGGTGCTTGATGTCTCCGATCCCGGCTCGCCCACCACGCTTCTGGCGCCCGGTGCCGATCTCAGGACCGATCTGCCGCTCTATAGAATCTGGCGGGATGGCAGGCTTGCCGAGGAAACAGCCGACGCCACCGCCGCCTGGGCGGAGCGCGACGATCTCGTCGCCTTCCTGATCGGCTGCAGCTTCACCTTCGAAACGCCGATGGTGGAAGCGGGCATCGAAATCCGCCACATGACCGACAAGAGCAATGTGCCGATGTACCTCACCAACCGGCCCTGCCGCCCGGCAGGTCGGCTGAAGGGCAACATGGTCGTTTCCATGCGGCCGATCCCGGCGTCGCGCGTGGCCGATGCGGCCACCATTTCCGGACGTTTTCCGGCCGTACACGGCGCGCCCGTGCATGTCGGCGCGCCGGAGGAGATTGGCATCACCGATCTTGCGAAACCTGATTTCGGTGACGCGGTGCGGATCGAGCCGGGCGAAGTTCCGGTGTTCTGGGCCTGCGGCGTCACGCCCCAGGCCGCCGTGATGGCGTCCGGCGTGCCTTTTGCCATCACCCATGCGCCGGGACACATGTTCATCACCGATATTCCCGACACCGCCTATCACGCGTGAGGATATGATGCGTTTTCTTCCCGTCAGCCTCACCACCATTCTTGTCGAACTCGCCGATCTCGATGAAACGCTGGCGCTTTTTGCCTCGCTTCAGAACGATCCGGTGGAAGGCATTGAAGAGACGGTGCCGGCTGCCCGTACCCTGATGATCCGCTTTCGTCCTGAGAAGATCGACGCCGAATCGCTGGCCGCGCGGCTGGCAAGCCGTGATCTCTCGGCAAAAATCGCGCCTTCGGATAATCTCGTGGAAATCCCCGTCCATTATAACGGCGAGGACCTTGCCGATGTTGCCGGGTTGACCGGCATGAGCATCGAAGAGGTCATCCGCCGTCATACCGAAAGCGAATTCACCGTGGCCTTCTGCGGTTTCGCCCCCGGTTTCGGTTATCTGGTCGGCGGCGATCCGGCATTGCATGTGCCGCGCCGGCAAAGCCCGCGAACCCGCATTCCGGCCGGCTCAGTGGCGTTGGCCGGCGCCTTCAGCGGCGTTTATCCGCAAAACAGTCCCGGCGGCTGGCAGATCATCGGCACCACGCCGGTGAAGATGTGGGATATAGACCGCGACCCCGGCGCGCTTTTCCAGCCGGGTTACCGGGTGCATTTCTTCGACATGGACAAGGCCGGCAGAACGGCCGATATTTCCATCCCGGCACCGCGCAGCAGCACGAAAGAGCTCGCAAAGGACGAACCGCATTTCGAGGTGCTCGCCGCCCCCATGCCCGCCATTTTCCAGGATCTTGGCCGTTTCGGCCAGACCGGGCAGGGCGTATCGGCCTCCGGCGCGCTGGATCACGGCGCGTACAATGCTGCAAACCGCATCGTCGGCAATCCCGTCAATACGCCATGCCTTGAACTGACACTCGGTGGTTTTTCCTTCAGAAGCACGAGCCGCACTGTCATCGGCATTGCCGGCGCCCCCTGCCCCGTCACCATCACCACCGCAGATCGCAGCTTCACGGCCAAGACCCATGGCCCGGTCTCCCTTGAGCCCGGTGATGTCGTTACTTTCGGCCAGCCGCCGAAGGGCATGCGCTGTTACCTTGCCGTGCGCGGCGGTTTTGACGTCGAGCCGGTACTCGGCAGTTTCGCAACGGATACGCTGGCTGTTGTCGGCCCGGAACCGGTGGGTGCAGGCGCCATCCTGCCGCTCAAGGGCGAGAAGTCTGGTCTTTCCAGCGTGTCGATCGACGAGGTTCCGGCCTTCGAACCACCGGCAACCGGCGAGGTCGTGGAACTGGACGTCGTTCTCGGCCCCCGCACCGACTGGTTCACGCAAAAGGGTATCGAGACCCTGACCAGCCAGCTCTGGCAGGTCACCCCGCAATCGAACCGCGTCGGCATTCGCCTCGCCGGCGAGGTGGCGGTGGAACGCAAGGACAGCGCCGAATTGCCGAGCGAAGGCACGGCGACCGGGGCGATCCAGATTCCCCATAGCGGCCAGCCGGTTCTCTTCCTTGCCGACCACCCGCTGACCGGCGGTTATCCCGTCATCGGCGCGGTGGCAGAATATCATCTCGATCTTGCCGGGCAGATTCCGGTCAACGCCAAAATCAAATTCCGCCCGATCGGCCCCTTTGCCGAAATCGCGGCCAAGAACATAGAATTCCGAGGAGAAGAGCGATGAAAAAAGTGCTGATTGCCAATCGCGGCGAGATCGCGGTCCGCATCATCCGCGCATGTCGCGACTACGGCCTGCAATCGGTCGCCGTTTATGCCGACCCTGATCAGGACGCGCTTTTCGTCCGGTTGGCGGATGAGGCCTATGGGCTGGAGGGCGTACGTCCCGCCGAAACTTATCTCGATATCGCCAAGCTGATCGCAATTGCCAAACGCGCCGGCGCGGATGCCGTGCACCCCGGTTACGGCTTCCTGTCCGAGCGCGCCGAATTCGCACAGGCCGTGCTCGATGCCGGCCTCATCTGGATCGGCCCGGACCCGCAGGTCATCGAAGCACTGGGCGACAAGGTCGAGGCGCGGCGCATCGCCACCGGTGTCGGCGCGCCGCTGGTTGCCGGCAGCGACGGCCCAGTCTCTTCCGCAGCCGAAGTCACTGCCTTTGCCGAACAGCACGGCCTGCCCGTCGCCATCAAGGCGGCGCATGGCGGCGGCGGGCGCGGCCTGAAAGTCGCGTGGAAAATGGAAGAGATCGCCGATCTCTACGAATCCGCCGTTCGCGAGGCAACCGCCGCCTTTGGCCGCGGCGAGTGTTTTCTGGAACGCTTTCTCGACCGGCCGCGCCACATCGAGGCGCAGGTTCTCGCAGACAAGCATGGCAATGTCCTCGTCCTCGGCACCCGCGACTGCTCGCTGCAGCGCCGGAACCAGAAACTGATCGAAGAAGCTCCTGCCCCGTTCCTGTCCGCCGAACAGCGCCAGAAAATCCATGCCGCCGCCAAGGCTATCTGCGCCGCTGCCGGTTATTCGGGAGCCGGAACGGTCGAATTCCTTCTCGGCGTCGATGGCACGATTTCCTTCCTCGAGGTCAATACGCGCCTGCAGGTGGAACATCCCGTTACCGAGGAAACCACCGGCATCGATCTGGTCATCGAACAGTTCCGTATTGCCGAAGGCCACAAACTGCGCGTGCTTGAAACTCCGGAACCGCGCGGCCATTCCATGGAATTCCGCATCAATGCCGAAGATCCCGGCCGAGGCTTCCTGCCGACGCCCGGCTCGATCTCGGTCTTCGATGCGCCCTCCGGCCCCGGCATTCGCATGGACAGCGGCGTCGTCAGCGGCTCCAGCGTGCCAGGTGTGTTTGACTCGCTGATGGCAAAACTCATCGTCACCGGTGTGGATCGCGATCAGGTTCTGCGCCGCGCCCGCCGTGCGCTGAAGGAATTCCGCATCGAGGGCATCGCCACCGTTCTGCCGTTCCATCGCGCCGCGATCGAGACGGACGATTTCATCGGCACCGATGGGTTCAAGGTTCATACCCGCTGGATCGAGACCGATTTCGCCGCCATGCCGGATGCCATGGAACGCCCGGCACCGGCCGACGACCCTTCCGTTACCCGTACCTTCCTCGAAATCGACGGCAAGCGCGTATCGGTTGGTCTGCCAAGCCTGCTGCTTTCCAGCCTCGGTGCCGTTGGCGGCGGCAGCGCAGCTGCTCCCGGCACCGCCACTGCCAGGGAAAAGGAAGGCGAAATCACCGCTCCCGTTTCCGGCACCCTGCAATCTTTCAAGGTGAAAGACGGTGAGACGGTTGCCGAAGGCGATCTTCTCGCAGTCATGGAAGCCATGAAGATGGAAACGCAGATTGTCGCCACCAAGGCCGGCAAAGTCACCCTGATCGTCAAGGAAGGCGACTATCTGCAGGCGGGCGCAGCCCTCCTCGACATAGCCGGCTAATATACGGACGGGCCAGAGGCCTCACAATTGCAGATCGCGCATCTCCGGCGGCGGAACCCTTTCGCCGCCGGGCCGTTTATGGCGCGACCTGCTAACCATCGTGAGGGAAATATGGCCGGACGCACCTTGCTTCAATTCTTCCATTGGTATTATCCGGACGGAGGGAAATTATGGAGCGAGGTGGCCGAAAAGGCCGAAAGCCTTGCCAAAATGGGCATCACCGATATCTGGCTGCCACCGGCCTACAAGGGTGCCGCCGGCGGTTATTCGGTGGGTTACGACACTTACGATCTCTTCGACATCGGCGAATTCGACCAGAAGAGCACCGTCGCCACCAAATATGGCGATCGCGCCGCTCTCGAACATGCGGGCCGGACTCTGAAGGAAAACGGCATCCGCGTCATTCACGACGTGGTTCTCAACCATAAGATGGGCGCGGATGAGAAGGAGAAGGTGCGGGTTCGCCGCGTCAATCCCGAAGACCGCACAGAGATAGACGATGCGGATTTCCAGGCACTCGCCTATACACGCTTCACCTTTCCCGGCCGCAACGGCAAACATTCCAAATTCATCTGGGACCTGAAGTGCTTCAGCGGTGTCGACCACATCGAGGAGCCGACCGAAGACGGCATTTTCCGCCTCGTCAACGACTATGGCGACGGGGAATGGAATGAGGAAGTCGATCAGGAAAACGGCAATTTCGATTATCTGATGGGTGCGGATGTCGAGTTCAGAAACCGGGCGGTTTATGAGGAGCTGAAATATTGGGGCCGCTGGCTCTCCGAACAGATACAGGTCGATGGCTTCCGCCTGGATGCCGCCAAACATATTCCGGCATGGTTCTTCCGCGACTGGGTCGGCCATATGCGCGAAACGGTCGATCCCGATCTTTTCGTCGTGGCGGAATATTGGCATCCCGATATCGACGCGCTGAAAAGCTATCTCGACCTCGTCGACAAGCAGTTGATGCTTTTTGACGTCGCCCTTCATCACCGCTTCCACGATGCCTCCAAACAGGGGGGCGATTTCGACATGCGCAGCATCTTTGACGGCTCGCTGGTGTCGGCCGTTCCCGACCACGCCGTCACGCTCGTCGACAATCATGACACGCAACCGCTGCAATCGCTGGAAGCGCCGGTGGAACCGTGGTTCAAACCGCTGGCCTATGCCATCATTCTTCTGCGCGAAAAGGGCGTTCCCTGCGTCTTTTATCCCGATCTGTTCGGCACGAGCTACACCGATACCGGCAATGACGGCAACGAGTACAAAATCGACATGCCCGCAATCGAATGCCTGCCGAAGCTCATCGAAGCACGCAGCCGTTTCGCCAATGGCGCGCAGACGGATATTCTCGATGATGCAAGCTGCATTGCCTTTGTCCGCCACGGTACCGCAGATGCGCCAGGTTGCGTGGTGGTGATGTCAAATGGCGAGCCGGCACAGAAAGAGGCCGATCTCGGCCCGGACCATGGCGGTTCAGTCTGGCGCGACTTTCTCGGACATAGCGAGGAACAGATCACCCTTGATGAAAACGGCAAAGGCGTCTTCCCCACCAATGGTGGCAGCGTCAGTGTCTGGGTTCCGGCCGCCTCCGAGTGAAGGCCAATCGCGTTGATCCGGCAGCACCAATCATTCGGCGGATACGAGACGGCGCGGACCTGCGCCGTCATCGGCCAGAATGTCGTTCGGATTGCGCAAGGGGCAGTCGTCCAGCGAAAGACAGCCGCAACCGATACAGCCGGTAAGCTGATCACGCAGCATGACGAGGCTGTTGATGCGAAGCTGAAGCATCTCCCGCCAGGACTGGGAGAAACGGCGCCAGTCCGCTGTCGTCGCCACCCTGTCCTGCGGCAGGTCCGCCATCGCATCCCTGATAATGCTGAGCTGGATACCGGCCCGCTGCGCGATGCGGATGATGGCGATGCGCCGCAGGACGGCGCGATGATAGCGACGCTGGTTGCCTGAGGTGCGCCAGCCTTCGATCAAGCCTTTTGCTTCATAAAAATGGATGGTGGAAACGGCAACGCCGCTGCGATGGGCCACTTCCCCCACCGTCAGGCTGTGCTTGGATACGGTATTTTCCATTCTGGCTCCTGCTTCCGGAACGATTTCCGCTCGGGAAATGCGGAAACACATGAAGAGCAGCCGGTATAATTCCTCAACTATAGTTGAGGTCAATAGGCGACAGTCAAAAAAAAGAGGCGCCTGATGGCGCCTCCGAATGTCGTCAATATGGCCGGGGATCAGAACTTCGCCGTCATGCTGATCCAGAAACGGCGGCCTTCCATCACGGTGTTGAAATCATCGGTGCCGACATCCTTGTCAAAGACATTATAGATGGCCGCGTTAAAATCGACATTTTCAGCAACCGCATATTTCGCACCGATATCGAGGGTCGTGTAGGCCTCATATTTGCGACCGGCCTTGCCGTTGATCGTCACCGGTGTACCGTTGGTGCCGATGCGCGGTCCGGCATTGATTTCCGATCCGTGATAATTCAGCGAAGCCCAGGCCTCCAGACCGTCGATCGGGGTCACCCAGTCGCCGCGCAGATTGGCCATATGTTCCGGCGTCCGCGCCAGCGGGAAGCCCTCATAATCGCCGGTCTTCTGTTCGGAATGCGTGTAGGTATAGTTGCCGCGCAGCGTCAGTTCCGGCGTCGCATACCAGGTTGCCGTGAGTTCCACGCCCTGAATGACCGCATCGTCGATATTGTAATTATACCAGAGGCGATAGTTGCGATCCTCGCTCCAGCGGGCCGGCGTCCCATCCGGATTGAGTACCAGCGCGTTGGAAATCTTGTCCTTGAAATCGGTGTAGAAATAGGTGGCGCCAAGGGCGACGTCACCATTGTCCCAGAGTGCGGCCACTTCGTAGCTCGTGCTCTTCTCCGCTTCCAGGCCCGGATCGCCGATGATCACGCCGCAGGTACCGCTCGGACCATAGGTGCAGCCGCCGCCGCCCGTCGTATAGGCGTAACCGGGCGCAATCTGGCGGATTTCAGGCGCGCGAAAACCGGTGGAAACGCCACCCTTGATGGTCAGCTCTTCCGTCGCGCTCCAGACTCCGTAAAGGCGCGGGCTGAAATGGTTGCCGTATTTTTCGTGGTTATCGAGACGAAGCCCACCCGTCAGCGCGAAATTATCGACGATGCGCCACTCATCCTCAACAAAAAGCGCCCATTGCGTCGCGGAAAATGTTTCATCGAGACCGGTGCGGCGTCCCGGATTCTGGTCCGTCAGTCGCGCCTCGAAATATTGGCCGCCCGTAACCATTGTGTGGTTACCAAACAATTCGAACGGCGTGGTGAACTTGCCGTCTAGAACGGTGTTGCGCACCTCCGGCGAGCGCGGATTTTCCGTCACCCGTCCCGTACGGATGTTCCGGGTGAAATTGGTACGCTCCGACCATTCCTGCTGGAAAGAGAATTCGGATGTGGTCGGCCCCCACCGGCCGGTATGCGACAATGACCAATGGTCGCGGGTATTGGTATTGTAGGTGCCGTTGGCGTCCGTCGCCGCCAGCGTATCGCCGGGCTCGGCGCTACGGCGCAGTCGGGTCTTGCCGGCTTCGAGGTAGATGTCGTGGTCCTCATTCGGCGTGAATGTCAGGCGGCCGTTGAAGTCATATTCCCTGGCGCCCGTGGTACCGCTCAGGACACGGTCTTCGCCGCGCGTGAAACCCCTGCCCCAGACCTGCAGGCCCAGTAGATCCTTCAATATCGGCCCGTTGGCATACCAGGAGACCTGGCCACTATTGCCGAATTTGGAGTGCTGCTGCGCTGTACCTTCCGTGGTGACGGAACCGGACCAGACATCGCCAACCTTGCGGGTGATGATGTTGATGACACCGCCCATGGCATCCGAACCATAAAGCGAGGACATCGGGCCGCGCACCACCTCGATACGTTCGATCGCCGAAACCGGCGGCACAAAGCTCTGCTCGAAGCCGGAATTGCCGTTGGTACGGGCATCGCGGGTGCTCTGACGCTTGCCGTCAACGAGGATCAGCGTGTAGGCGCCGGGCAGGCCGCGAATGAAAACATCCTTTTCATTGGCGATGCCGGTGACGGATACGCCCTGCACTTCGCGCAAGGCATCTGTCAGGTCACGATAGGACCCTTTTTCCAGATCCTCCCGCGTTACCACCGTGATGCTGGCAGGCGCATCCTTAACATTCTGCTCAAAGCCGGACGCGGTGACGACGATCTGCTGGAGAACCGTGGTTTCCTCGGACGCCTGCTGTGCGAAGGCGGGCAGAGCAATGCTCAGCGCCGTTCCCGCCAGTGCTGCCGAAATACCGGCTTTTATTACTGTCGCAGACATATTCTGACCGCGGTACTTCAATTCCATGTTACGCCCCCGCATTTAACTTGAGAATTTAACCCCACTTATTTAGGAGGGAGTGCGGGCGCAATGCGTTTGTTTTCGAACAGTTCTAAATTCCAGAAATTGCAAAAAGGGCTCCCCTGATCAGCGGCGGAGTAAAAAAATCGCAAGATGACAACCGACAAGAGAAAAGACGAACCAGCCTCCACCACAAGACCCGACAGGCTGGGGCAGCTGAAATTACTTGTCGCCTTCGACGCGTTGTTGCGCGAAGGCAGCGTCAGCCGTGCCGCCGCGGGCATGGGACTGCCGACGTCGTCGATGAGCCGCATATTGCAGCAGCTCAGGGAGAAATACGGCGACCAGCTGTTTTTGCGCACCGGCCAGGGTCTGCGTCCAACCCCCTTTGCCGAGAACATGCGGCTGCGAATCCGCTCACTGGCAGCGGAAGCGGAAAATCTGATGGATTATTCGCAGGAGAAACCGGAAACGCCCGCAGCAGCCCATAAAACCGGTTGGGAACGACCGGTGCTGATGAAGGCTCCGCCGCTTTCACTGCGCCCCAGCGTTCTTCTGGAGGGGCAGCCGACACCGGAAAATATTGCCGACCGTCTCGCGCGGATCGGCCACAATGCCGATCCGCAACAAAGGCTTGCCAAATATATTGCAACCTCGGCGATGGGCATCGGCAACAGCCGCCCGCTCAGCCAGAAGGAGGCGATGGACGCGCTGGCGATCATCCTTGACGGCAATGCCGATCCTGTACAGATCGGCGCTCTGCTCGCTACCATGCATTACCGTGGCGTGACTGCGGCGGAGCTTGCCGGTTTTATCGAAGCCATGTGGCAGCATATCGGAAGGGACCGGCACCGGGCGGCCACCGTCGATCTCGACTGGCCGGCCTATATGTCGCCCAAACATCGCGATGCGCCCTGGTTTCTGCATTCGGCCCGCCTCGTGGCCATGTCGGGACACAGCGTCTTATTGCACGGTCATGTGGGGCAGGGAGAAAATGGCGGCAAGCTCGAACTTGCTGCGGAAGCCTGTGGAATTCCCGTCTGCCATTCTCTTTCGCAGGCGGCCGAGGCAACGGCGTCCGAACGGATTGCCTATCTGCCGATCGGCGGCCTGTCCCTGCAATTCCAGGCTCTGCTTGGCCTGCACGGCATTCTGGAAATGCGCTTGCCGCTCAACACGGTTGTGCACCTTCTTAATCCGCTGCGCGCCAGGAGCGGCATCATTGGCGTTGCCCGCCCTTCCTATCAGGAGCTTCACCGGGACACCGCGCGGCTGCTCTGCGTCGAAAACCTTGCCATTCTCGGCAATACACGGGATTTCGCCCAGTTCACGCCGTTCCGCAGCACGCGGATTTTCGGCCTTTCGAAGGGCAAAGACATCGAGTTCATCATTCCCGCCCGCGAAACCCCACCGGCCGAAATGCCGACCATGTTCACCAGTTTCGAATATTGGCGGGCGGTATGGACCGGAGCCGCCAGAGACGAGAGGGCAGAAACCACCATCCTCTCCACCGCCGCCATCGCATTGATGCTGGTCAACGACATGACCATGTCATTTGAAGACGCCTATGCCCGCAGCCTGAGGCTCTGGCACGACAGGGCGCGCAATTTCGCCAACGCCTGACGCTATGTCGCCTTGTGCCAGAGAATGGTTTGAGAGTTACCGCGCACCCGCTTTTGCTCCGCCCTGCTCAGGCATCCCCATCGAGATAGGTGCGATATTGCACATAATCCCTGCTTGGTTGCCCGTCGACGATTTCAGGCGGCCGACCCATGCCATCGGTCATATATCCCGCATCTTCAAGCTCCGCCTTCAGGAGCCTCTCAATTGCGATCTGCCGGGGCAACGCATTGTCCGCCATATAGAGAGCGACGGCCAGCTCCATGTCGTCAGGGAAAATCATCGGCGCGGCGTTCCTTCAAAATCATCATGCAAAAACGCACGGGAAGAGCGAAGGTTCAATTCTATCGCGCCAGCCTGAACCGCAGGCTTTCACTTTGACGATCGGATGCTCCGTGACGGATCGTTTCGCCCCATGATCAACGCAGCATCATGACCAATCTGAGCGGCCACTCAGCGGCCTTCGGGGTTCATATGGCACGGGCTTTTCGCGGCGAAAGCCGTAATTATGGCCTGACAACCGGTTTCTGAACTCGAAATGGCTCTGACTCAAGCGATTGAAACCAATCAGGGAAAAACGCACACGAAAGCTAATTGGCATTTAACTTTCATTACATTGCATTAACCATAGAAACCAACTTGGCTGAAGTGTAGCAGCAGCCACGTATCGAATCTTCGGAACTTTCGGAGACAGCGTAAATATACCCGCGGACAGGTCTTTTCGCAAGCCGCCGCCATTTCCTGCACGTTTGGATGTCACGCCCTCATGCTGGTCTCCGGCCTATCCGTATGTCCACGCAGCTGCGCAAGCAGCATGGCTTGAAGATCGAAGCCACCTTCCTGTGCCTTGCGGGTCAGATTGCGCAGATATCCGCCGAGGGAGCTGATCTGGTCCGCTTTCTGCAGCAGGCAGGCAAGGATGGCCGCCGTTCCCTGTCGGCCGAAGGTGCCGAGCGCTTCCTGATAAGCGGACTGGCTGACGTTGAACATGGTTTTGATCACGGATGTTGCGACTTCCAGATCGCGCCAGCCGGTGACGGCTCCTCCGGGTGCATAGAGCGAAATATCAGGGCAAGCCTTCAAAACCAAAACAATATCAGGAACAAAAAATTGCTTATGAAGAACAGCCTTGGGCGATGGTGGTGGAGATTTCGCACTGTCGGTTACCGCAGGTGCCGATGGTTGTGCTGGTGCAACTGATGGCGCTGAAGTCGCGGTTTCACGCAAATCGTGCGGTTCAGATATGGATTCGGATTCTGAATTCTCTATGAGGCGCTCATTTTGGCAGTCATTGCCGCTCAAATTTTCCGGTTTTTCCAGATTTTCCAGATAGTTGGTCACTTCCGCCCGCAGGGAGGCCAAAAAACCGGCGATTTCCCTGAGTTCAGCAGGCTTTGAATTGCGGCCGAGCGAACTGGCAATGGCGTTATAGCGCGTCTGAAATCCTTCGGATGTTTCGGTCTGGCCACTGGCCGCGATCATTTCGCAGAGTTTCTGGATGTCACGACGGCAGAGGCTGATGCTTTCACGAAGCCGTTGAAGATCGAGCCGCTCGCGAATGATACGTTCAGCCAGTTCCTCTATTTCCGCTTTGCGAGCGAGAAGCGGCGCCAGCGAAAATCCGTAAGCTTCGCTGATCTCCCCTCCCCGGTGTTTCCGGGCATAACGTTTCCCGTTCGGGCTGTCTTTGCGGATAATGAGACCGGCTTCGACAAGGGCGCAGAGATGCCGGCGCAATGTCTGTTCGGCCATGCCATGGGCCCTGAGCGACAATTGCGCATTGGAGGGGAAGACGACCAGGCCGGCTTCGCTGCAGAGTTCATTTTTGGGATAAAAACTCAAAAGCGCGTTGAGGACGGCAAGCGAGCGATCGGTCACGCCGAGTAATGGCCTTGCTTCGCAAACCGAACGATAGAGTTTCCATTTATCGACTGCTTCGGTCTTCCTGTTTTTTTGTGCGGCAAACTGGGTTGCGAGGACGCCAAACGACATCGCTCGCCGCCCAAAGGGCGTCGTTACACATGTGCTGTCCATGTCTTTCACCTTTCACAAGGCAAAAGAAAATCGCTCACCGAAAAATTCGATGCCAAGACTCTTGACTATGATTCGCGGAAATGAGATTCTTCGGGTGCTTAAATCAAAGAAAGGCTTCCGCGCGGCAACGTTCGGGGGCTTTTTTCTTTTGTGATGCGTCTCCTGTTAGTCGTTCGAGTTAAAGATCACTGTTTGGACCGGTATTCGGCAAACAGCGCCTGAAGATGTTCCAGAACGAAATCGGCAAATTCCGGTGCTTCGTTCTTGTCGATCGAGATATCCAGCTTGCGGTCGCTTTCGACCACTTTTGCCAGACGGTTGCCGGTTTCCGATGACCAGACGCCGGTTTTTTTCGCCTGTGCCTTGGGTTTCAGGAAGTCGAGAAGTGACTTGAAACGTTCTTCGGATGGAAGGGCGGCAACGGATGCATCTTTGACATAAGCGCGCGCGGCTTCCTTGACCTGCGACGAGGAAAGCTGGTCGGCCAGGTCCATCCAGTTGCGGCGGCCGACACTTGGCGCCGGACCGATGAGATCGACCAGATCCTCCGGAATGCGGCCGACGACCGACAGCATGTTGGAAAGATCGCCCTTGTGCAGGGACATTGCCGCCATGATCGTATCGCGCGGAAACCGCATCTGCAGTTTCTGGGCAAAGCGCGCCTTCTCGATATAGGTGAGATCGCGGCGCTCGTTGTTTTCCTGTCCCTGGGCGACAACCAGCTGTTCATCGCTGAGATCGCGGACAACGGCCTTGACCGGAATGCCAAGGCTCGACACGGCGCGCAGACGACGATGACCAAAAGCAACCTGATAACGACCCTGGAATTCGGGATGCGGGCGCACCAGAATGGGAACCTGCTGGCCCTGTTCGCGAATGGCTTCCACCAGACCCGCATCAGCCTCTTCGGAAGCCGGCATACGATCGGGTATGAAGGAGGGATCGATATCGGCAGGGTTGAGGGAAACGATCGTCAAACCCTCGGCAAGCCGTTTTTCGATCTCCTCAGCCCGTTTGGCGCGTTCAGAGACCTCGTTCAAAGACTGGCCAATCATACCGACCGGTGAGTTCAGAACATCTGTCACGAGTTCAGGAGAACCAAGGATGGGTCTGATGCGTGGCCGTGCCCGTTCAGGCGCTGCGTCACTATTGTCAGTGCCCGGTGTACCGAGGTTTGCGAAGATCTGTTTTCTGCTCATGCTGCCCTACCCCACGCCTTTTTAATCAGTCCCTCGATTTCAGCGTTCACGTTGTTCATGGCTTCCAGCGCCCGGTCATAGGTCGAGCGGGTGAACTGGGTTCTCTCCACTTCAAAAAGTGTCTGGTTGGTCAATCCGGCATCGGACACGGCCGTGCTCTTCAGCATCGGGTGATTGAGGACGTTTTCGCCGAAGATCGAACGCAGGAAAGCGACCATCTGGTTTTGCGGTCCGTCGCTTGGTTCAAAGCGGGTGATCAGATAACGCATCCAGTTATAGTCGGATCGCGCGCCGGCCCGGCCGATTTCAGCGAGAAGATCGCCAGTCATGGCCAGAAACTGATTCATGGACATGACGTCGAGCATCTGCGGATGAACGGTAACAAGAACCGAGGTCGCCGCGGTGAGCGCCGAAAGCGTGAGATAACCGAGTTGCGGCGGGCAATCGATCACCACCACGTCGTAGAAATTCTGCGCCTGGGCAATCGCCTGGCCAATGCGGGCGAAAAACAGGGTATCGCCCGGTGCACGGCGCATTAGCGCGCGGGGTGTATCATGTTCGAACTCCATAAGCTCCAGATTACCGGGAACGATATGAAGACCGGGAATATAGGTGCCGCGAACGATTTCGGCGATTGGCCGACGTTCTTCGTCGTAGCGGATCGCGCCGTAGAGCGTTTCATTCGGGCCGACATCAATCTCCGGCTGATGGCCGAAGAGAGCGGAAAGACTTGCCTGCGGATCGAGGTCGATTGCAAGAACCCGATAACCGCGCAATGCGAGATATTGCGCCAGATGCGCCGAGGTCGTGGTCTTTCCCGAGCCGCCCTTGAAATTCATGACGGCGATAACCTGCAGTTCTTCACCGTCACGGCGGTGCGGCAGGTAACGGCGTGTGCCGCGGGCGCCCTGATCAAGCAGCTTTCTGATCTCGAGCATATCCTCAACGGAATAGGAGCGGCGGCCGGAAGCCTGCGCGGCGTCAAGTTCCGGACGCTCGGCTGCGATCTGGCGAAGATAAGCCTCGCCGATACCAATCAGCCGCGCTGTTTCAGCCGGCGAGAAATTTCGCATGCTCTTTTCAGTGTGCGGTGAAAATGTATTTGCATTATGCGCCTGCAATTGGGCTGACAGTGCAGCCGAATGCTGTTGTATAAGGCCCGTCAGGTCGGGGGCCCCTTCAGCACGTCTTGAGTCGGCACTCTGTGTCATATGTCTTCTTTCGCTCGATATCGCAGTGGCGGTTTTTTTCGAAAAAGGCGGTTTTTTCCGCAACTGAGATATAAGCGCCGATTCTCTTTTTGGCGCAATAGGCTTTTTTCCCGGATGCGAAAGTGCCGCTAAGGCATTGTGGAAGAATCACATTTGGGTTTTGTGACAGTTTGACGGTTAGCCGCGGCAAACTTTCATTTCTGTTGCCCGGTTTGGGGATGATTGTTGGCTCCTTTTGCGAATTGTTTTGGGTGACGAAGTTAGCCGCGGCTAACTTTACCGGCGAGCTTCCCGATTCAGGGTCTGCCCCTGCCACGGAAAGTGAAGGGTGGACATTCGCAGGTGTTTAATCTCTACTCGATGACTAGAGTATCAAGGGGCCTGGCGCCCTCGTTCGGCTATTCATACTGTCGCAGGTTGGAGGAATGAATGTCTTATGATGTCGCTCTTGTCGGGTCGGGATTCTCGGCCATCTGTACCGCCGCTCATCTTCTCTCTTCTCTGCCGGCGGATGCCTCGATCGCGATTGTTGGCGATGAGTCAGATTTCGGTCGCGGTACGGCCTATCGTACGGAGCTGCCCTATCACCGGCTTAATGTGCCGGCCGGCCGTATGAGCGTCTTTCCAGATCGTGCCGACGATTTTCTTGATTGGTTGAGGGAAAATGGGATCGGGGACGATCCGTTGCTGTTCGCATCGCGTGGTGACTATGGACTTTATCTCAGAGACAGGCTCGCTTCTCTGCTAAGGAGCCGTGAACAAAGGGCGAGGGTGGATTTCATCCGCGCAAAGGCTTCGGCCTGTCTCCCCGACGATGAATCCGGATTCGCCTTCACTCTTGAGAATGGTGAGAGATTGCACGCGCAAAACGTTGTTTTGTGTCTGGGTGTCGGGGCGGCGAGTTTGCCGGTACAAACCATCACGAAGGATGAGGCCAGGCCCCAGCATGTGATCGGCCATTGCTGGCAGCCTGGATGGCTGTCGCGCGTAAAGGCCGGCGACCGTATCTGTATTCTCGGCTCCGGCTTGACGATGATTGATCAGGTGCTGACGCTTCGGGGGAAAGGTCATCGTGGACCGATCCATGTCCTGTCTCGCCGCGGCCTTGTTCCGCATCCGCATATCAGCCCGCCTTTGCCGCCTGTCGATCCATGTCTTCCGAAGGATACGACGGAGATCAGCTGTCTGTTGCGCGCTCTGCGTGAGCAGGTGCGGAGCGGTATACCCTGGCGCACGGTGATGGATGGGTTGCGTCCAAAAACCCAGTCACTCTGGCAAAGCCTCACGCCGGAACAACGCGGCAGATTTCTTCGCCATGCCTTGCCCTGGTGGAACATCCATCGACATCGTATCGCACCGGAAGTTCATGCGGCTTTCGAGAAGCTGATGACGGAAGGCGTTCTGGAGATTCATGCGGGTTATCTCCGCTCCGTCGATGAGCAGGACGAGGGGATTGTCCTGCGTTACCGGCGCCGGCATACGCAGATATTAAGGGAGTTGCAGGTGGACTGGGTGGTAAACTGCACCGGCATGGAGCGGGCGGGTATTGGCCATTCGCGTCTGCTGGAAACCATGCGTGACGATGGTGTGCTTCTGCTCGATTCCCTCGGCCTCGGTGTGGAGGTGGATGAGCAATCCCGGCTGCTGAGAGCGGATGGGCTGACTTGGCCCGGCCTTTTCGCTGCCGGTGCGCTGACCGCAGGCCGCTTCTGGGAGATAACCGCTGTTCCGGATATTCGCGTTCAGGCGCAGCGGATCGCGCAATGCGTTGCGGACAGGGTGTCGTCCCGGCATCGGATTTCAGCACAGGTGTAACCAGCCGAATGCGAGGCGCGCGCGAGATCATGTGCGGTGCCGTTGATGAGATCGACGGGTGAGCGTTTCTCGATTTCAGGATGTTAGCCGCGGCAAACTTTTGCGTTGAAAGGTAGCCATCGAAAGCTCCAATTTGTTGGCTTCAACGGCCGAAGGCCGGGCGGAGATGACCCTTGCGGCAACTGGAGCCAGTCAAAACGGATTTTTCCTGCTGATCAACGATGGCTCGGTAGAGCATCGCTATCAGGATACGTTTTGTCGTCATGGGAGGGTTGATCCATGGCAAACGCGTCGAGTTGCTAAATAATTTACATCACTTGTGGAATATCGCCTGAAAACCGTCTATAAATCCCATTAAATGTGAAAATGATGAAAATTATTTGCGAGGTATTGATGGACAAGCACAAGCTGGTGAGGTTCGAGTCGGCCGACAATCAGGCTGGTGGGCAGCGCCGACCGTTCGCCAAGGCTGTGCGGGCAGGCGATTTCGTCTATGTTTCCGGACAGGTGCCGACGGTTGACGGCGAGGTGGTGACGGGCGGCATCGTGGCGCAGACGGAGCAGGTCGTTGCCAATATCAAGGATGTCCTGGCGCTTGCCGATTGCACGCTCGCCGATGTGGTGAAGGTCAATGTCTGGCTGGACGACGCCCGGGATTTTTCGAGCTTCAATGCCGTTTTCCAGAAACATTTCATCGATCACCCACCTGCACGCTCGACCGTACAGTCGCCGCTGATGGTCGATGCAAAGGTGGAAATGGACGTTATCGCTTATAAGCCATTGGATTAAGTATCTGATTTTATTAGATTCGAGAGTATATGATGAGCTATCCCTGGCCCGAAGAGGGCACACCACTCGATGCGATTTCGACACCAATGCCGGTGATCGATGAGGATCGGCTTACCGCCAATATTCTCAGGGCGCAATCTTATCTCGATCGTCATGGCAAGGCATTTCGCCCGCATATCAAGACGCACAAGATACCGGCTGTGGCCAGACAGCAGCTGCAGGCGGGGGCTATCGGCATCAATTGCCAGAAGGTCAGCGAGGCCGAGGTTTTCGCGGATGCCGGCTTTAACGATATCCTGATTACCTACAATATTCTCGGCGCAGCGAAATTGTTGCGGTTGAAGGCGCTGAATGCACGTGTCGCTCAATTGACCGTTGTGGCCGACAGCGCTGTAACGATTGCCGGCCTGGCGGGTGCATTCGATGCGGAACGGCCGCTTGCCGTGCTTGTCGAGTGCGATACCGGTGGAAAACGCTGCGGTGTGCAAACCCCGGAGACTGCATTGATGCTTGCGGAAATGATCGTCGCGGCACCGGGTCTCGTCTTCAGGGGCATTTTGACCTATCCGGCACCGGGTGGTGCAGAAAAGGTCGAGAACTTCATTCAGCAAACCATGGCGCTACTTGCCGCAAAAGGCATAGAATGCCCGGTTCGTTCCAGCGGCGGGTCGCCGGATTTTTACGCCGCACATCTCGTGCCTTCGGCAACCGAGCACCGGGCGGGCACCTATGTCTATAATGACCGCTCCATGCTGCGCGCCGGCCATTGCACGGCCGGCGATCTGGCAATGCATGTTCTCGCCACAGTGGTATCGCGGCCCACGCCCGGTCGGGCCGTGCTCGATTGCGGATCCAAGGCTCTGACTTCCGATCTCCTCGGTTTCAGCGATTACGGGCTGATCGAAGGTTATGAAGGCGCAAAAATCATCTCGCTCTCGGAGGAACATGCGGTTGTCGATCTATCCCGCTGCACTTCCGGCGGGCCGGAAATCGGCGATGTGGTCAGGGTCGTGCCGAACCATACCTGCGTTGTCAGCAATCTTTTTGACAAGATGGTTTTTCATCGCAACGGTCTGGTGACCCGGGTTGAAGATGTCGCTGCGCGCGGTACGGTCTGGTAAAATTATCCGGCTAATTAATTAACGCGATGGATGCGGCCAAAAGGCAGTTCCGCTAACGAGAATCACGAAAATGCGCATATTCACGGCGTCGCTTGCCACCGAAACCAACACGTTTTCTCCCGTCCCGACGGATATGGCGGCTTTTCGCGCGGCTTTTTATGCCGGGCCGGGTGAGCATCCGGAAACGCCGACGCTCTGCTCGTCACCAGTTCCTATTCTGCGTCGTCGCGGCAAGGCGGAAGGGTTTACGGTAATCGAGGGCACCTCCTGCTGGGCGGAACCAGCAGGCCTCATCCAGCGCCAGACCTATGAAACCCTGCGTGATACGATTCTCGCGGAGCTGCAGGCGGCCCTGCCGGTTGATGCGGTCGTTCTCGGCCTCCACGGCGCAATGGTGGCACAGGGTTATGACGATCCGGAAGGCGATTTCCTGTCGCGCATCCGTGCAATGGTGGGGCCGGACGTGCTGATTGCAGCGGAATTCGATCCTCATAGCCATCTGACGGCACGACGGGTGGAAAATCTCGATCTCATGGCGACGTTCCTCGAATTCCCCCATACCGATTTCGAAGAGCGTGGCGAACATGTCGTTGAATTGGCATTGCGTACCCTGCGTGGCGAAATCAAGCCTGTCATTTCGACCTTCGATTGCCGCATGATCACCATCTATCCGACCAGCCGCGAGCCGATGCGATCCTATGTTGACCGGTTGAAGGCGATGGAGGGGAAGGATGGCGTGCTGTCGATCTCCGTTATCCACGGTTTCATGGCGGGCGATGTGCCGGACATGGGCACGCGCATCGTTGTCGTCACCGATGGCGACCGGCAGAAGGGCGAGGCGCTGGCCGAAAAGCTCGGTCATGAACTTTATGCCATGCGCAAACTGACCGCCATGCCGATGCTGGACACGGAATCAGGCCTCGACAAGGTTCTTGCCATTCGCAGTGGCACTCCGGACAAGCCGGTGGTGGTGTCGGACATATGGGACAATCCGGGCGGCGGTGTTGCGGGTGATGCCACCCATATCCTGCGGCGCATGGTGGAACGCGGCATGGATAATATCGGTGTCGCGACGATCTGGGATCCGATTGCCGTGTCTTTCTGCCATGCGGCAGGTGAGGGCGCAGAGATCGACTTGCGTATCGGCGGCAAATCCAGCCCTGAAGGCGGTGAGCCGCTCGATTTCCGAATAAAAGTAATGCGCACCGCCGAGGCCGGCTGGCAGAGTTTCCGCAACAGCCGCGTCACGCTCGGCCGTGCCGCCGTTGTCCGGCCGGTCGGGACTGAGATTGATATCATTCTCATAACCAGTCGAACGCAAACCTATGAGCCGGATATCTTTTCCAATCTCGGAATCGATTTCGCCAAGAAGAATGTGCTGCTGGTCAAATCGACCAATCACTTCCATGCGGGTTTCGCCCCGGTTGCCTCGGAGATCGTCTATATCGCCGCACCGACATCCTATCCGACAGACCCGGCCAAAACCGCCTATCGCAAGGCAAGCCTTGAACTCTGGCCGCGCGTGGCCGATCCGCTTGGGCTGGACGACTGAACCAGATAAGGTGAGCCCGTGCCGGGAGAGTGGCCGTTTCAGAGCCGCTTGAGCGTGATGAGAAAATACGCGCCGGCATTCTGATCGGCCTTGACGATAAAAGGCGCCCCGGCTTCGATCCGCAGGCTGTCCAGGCGCTCAAGGTGATTTTTTTCATTGCCCCGGGACACTGTCAGCGGATCGAGCGCGAGGACGAGGATCGTGACGCCCTCTGCTGTTGCGGAAAATATGTCGGATCGCCTTTGCACGGTATGACGAAAAGTCGAGCGGCGGGTCATGACGTTCAGATCGGTGATCGGTCCGGCGGGCAATGTCGCATTGACAGGAACATCCGCCGGAAAGGGCAGGGGATCGCTTTCCATCGTCAGCAGCAGCGGATCGTTGGCGGCAATTGAAAGCGCCATGCCATTGCCCTGAAGAATGGACAGGGTGCGGTCTATTCCAGGAAAAATCGAAAATGGTCCGTCGCTTGCAACCGTCGCCATGCTGATTCGCCAATCGAAATCATTCACGGAGGCGGCTGGCGGGAAGATGGCGATTTCCACGGTTTCGCCACCGCCATTTTTCCAGGGCATGCGTTTGTAATCGCTTGCGCGCAACAGGGTCATGATTTTCTAACTCCGCACGGTGCTGGCCGGAAACGCCTTCCGCATTTCCGGCCAAACACGAATCAATTGCCGAGAATGCCAGGCAGGCGCAGACCCTGCTCCCTGGCGCAATCCACCGCGATCTCATAGCCGGCATCGGCATGGCGCATGACGCCGGTTGCCGGGTCGTTCCAGAGCACGCGCTCAAGCCGGCGAGCGGCATCGTCGGTGCCATCGGCGCAGATGACCATGCCGGAATGCTGGGAGAAGCCCATGCCGACACCGCCGCCATGGTGCAGCGAAACCCAGGTTGCGCCGGAAGCGGTGTTGAGCAACGCGTTGAGCAGCGGCCAGTCGGATACGGCATCAGAGCCGTCCTTCATGGCTTCGGTTTCGCGGTTGGGCGAGGCGACGGAACCGCTGTCGAGATGGTCGCGGCCGATGACAACAGGCGCTTTCAGCTCGCCGTTCTTCACCATTTCGTTGAAGGCAAGGCCAAGACGATGGCGGTCGCCAAGCCCAACCCAGCAGATGCGTGCCGGCAGGCCCTGAAACGCAATGCGCTCGCGTGCCATATCCAGCCAGTTGTGCAGGTGCTTGTTGTCGGGCAGCAGTTCCTTCACCTTGGCGTCGGTCTTGTAGATGTCTTCCGGATCGCCCGAAAGTGCCGCCCAGCGGAACGGGCCGATACCGCGGCAAAACAGCGGACGGATATAGGCGGGAACGAAGCCGGGGAAGGCGAAAGCGTCTTCCAGCCCTTCATCCTTGGCGACCTGGCGGATGTTGTTGCCGTAATCGAGTGTCGGAACACCGGCGTTCCAGAAATCGACCATCGCCTGCACGTGGACCTTCATCGAGGCGCGGGCGGCGGCGGCGACGGCCTTCGGGTCACTTTCCTGCTTGGCGCGCCATTCGGCAACGGTCCAGCCGGCCGGCAGATAACCGTGGATCGGATCATGCGCCGAGGTCTGGTCGGTGACCATGTCGGGGCGGATGCCACGGCGGAACAGTTCAGGGAAGATTTCTGCCGCATTGCCGATCAGGCCGACGGATTTCGCTTCGCCTGCCTTGGTCCATTGGTCGATGAGTGCCAGCGCCTCATCCAGCGTGTGTGCTTTTGCATCGACATAGCGGGTGCGCAGCCGGAAATCGACACGGGTTTCATCGCATTCGACGGCTAGGCAGCAGGCGCCTGCCATGACGGCGGCCAGCGGCTGTGCGCCGCCCATGCCGCCAAGACCGCCGGTCAGGATCCATTTGCCCTTGAGGTTCCCGTCGTAATGCTGGCGGCCGGCCTCGACGAAGGTTTCGTAAGTACCCTGCACGATGCCCTGCGTGCCGATGTAAATCCACGAACCGGCCGTCATCTGGCCGTACATGGCGAGCCCCTTCTTATCCAGCTCGTTGAAATGGTCCCAGTTGGCCCAATGCGGCACGAGGTTGGAATTGGCGATCAAAACCCGCGGCGCATCCTTGTGGGTGCGGAATACGCCAACCGGCTTGCCGGACTGCACGATGAGGGTTTCGTCCTCGTTCAGATCCTTCAGCGTCGCGACGATGCGGTCGAAATCTTCCCAGGTGCGGGCGGCGCGACCGATGCCCCCATAAACCACCAGTTCATGCGGCCGCTCGGCGACATCAGGGTCGAGATTGTTCATCAGCATGCGCAGCGGCGCTTCCGTCATCCAGCTTTTGGCGTTCAGCTCATTGCCCTGCGGTGCGCGGACTTCGCGAATATTGTGGCGCGGATTATCCATGTGATTTCCCCTTATCGTTGCGTCTCGAGCGCGAAATTTTCCATACGCGTGAGAATGGTTTTGAGATGGTTGCGCAGGCGTTCCGCCTTTTGCGCGTCATAGGCGAAAGGCGGTACCTCACTGGCGAGATGGGTGGATTGCGCCAACTCCATCTGGATAGCGTGCACGCCGGCTTCCGGTTTTCCATAATGCCGGGTCGTCCAGCCGCCTTTGAAGCGGCCGTTCAGAATACTGTCGTAACCGTCTGCGGCAGCGGTGACGTCCACGGCTATCTGCTCTATGGCCGGATCGCAGGTCCTGCCCATATCCGTGCCGATGTTGAAATCCGGCAGCTTACCCTCGAACAGAAAGGGGATATGCGAGCGGATGGAATGGCAATCATAGAGAATGGCGATGCCATGAATGGCCTTCACCCGCTCGATTTCCGCTGCAAGGGCTGTATGATAGGGCGCGTGGAAGGTTTCCAGCCGATAGGCGATATCAGCTTCATCCGGTTGCTGCCCCTCGTTCCAGATGGGCTTGCCGTCGAAATCGGTCTCAGGAACCAGTCCCGTGGTGTTCTGGCCCGGATAAAGGCTTACTCCGGCCGGGTCGCGGTTGGCATCGATCACGTAGCGGTGAAAGGTCGCCCGTACGGTTGTCGCGTTATCGAGAAGCCCTTCATAGAGTTCATGGATATGCCAGTCGGTATCGGCGAGAATCCTGCCGTTGTCGTTGAGGCGATCCCAAATCTCAGCCGGCACATCCGTACCGGTGTGAGGCAGGCCGAGGATAATGGGTGACGTGCCTTGGTGAAGCGAGAAAGGCGTGCTCATTGGTTGACCCCTTCTGCCGTAGGGTTACCCCCCTCTGCCCTGCCGGGCATCTCCCCCTCAAGGGGGGAGATCGGCAAGCGGATAGCACCTTGCCTAGGGAACGAGCGGACGCAGCATGTGATCTCCCCCCTTGAGGGGGAGATGCCCGGCAGGGCAGAGGGGGGTAGCCCCAACGCACTGAAGGAAAACAATTGGCTTGTCATCTCAAACCTCCAGCTTCGGCAGAATGCCATCCGAAATCACGGAAACCAGAGCGCCGGTAGCAATCAGCTCCGCTGCCGCCTTCAGATCCGGCGCCATATAACGGTCCTCTTCCAGCGAGGGGATTGAAGCACGAAGCACGGCAATCGCCTTTTGCAGTTCCGGGCTGGTTTTCAGCGGTCCACGCAACTCCACGCCCTGGATGGCGGAAAGCGCTTCAATCCCAAGGATGGCGAAGAGATTTTCGGTCATTGGCAGCAGGCGACGAGCACCATGGCAGGCCATGGACACGTGGTCTTCCTGATTGGCGGAGGTCGGTGTGGAATCCACCGAGGCCGGATGAGCCATCTGTTTGTTCTCGCTCATCAGCGCGGCGGACGTCACTTCGGCGATCATCAGGCCCGAATTCAGGCCCGGCTTTTTTGATAGAAAGGCGGGCAGACCGTAGGAAAGGGCCGGATCGACCAGTAGTGCCACGCGTCGCTGGGCTATCGCGCCGATTTCGCAGATGGCAAGTGCCGTCTGGTCGGCGGCAAAGGCCACTGGTTCGGCGTGGAAATTGCCGCCTGAGACGACGGAATTGTCTGATAGCACCAGCGGATTGTCGGTCACCGCATTGGCTTCGATTTCCAGCGTGCGTGCCACCTGCCGTAGAAGATCAAGGCAGGCGCCATCCACCTGCGGCTGGCAACGAATGCAATAGGGGTCCTGCACCCGCTCGTCACCCTCGATATGGCTGACGCGGATTTCCGAACCTTCCAGCAGATTACGCAACGCCGCACCGGCATTAATCTGGCCCTTGTGGCCGCGCAGGGTGTGAATATCAGGATGGAAGGGAGCGGATGAGCCCATGGCGGCATCGGTAGAAAGTGCGCCGGTAATCAATGCGGCCTGTGCGGCGCGATGGGCGCGGAAAAGGCCGGCCAGCGCCAGCGCTGTCGAGGTCTGTGTGCCGTTGATCAGCGCCAGGCCTTCCTTGGCGGCGAGAACGACCGGTGTCAGCCCGGCTTTCGCAAGCGCTTCGCCGGCGGGCAGAAGCCCTCCTTGATAAAAAGCCTCGCCTTCGCCCATCATCACGGCGGCCATATGGGCGAGCGGCGCAAGATCGCCCGAGGCGCCGACCGAGCCCTTTTCCGGGATGACCGGGATGACGCCCTTTTCCAGCATGGCCTCGATCAGCCGTACCAGTTCCAGCCGTACACCGGAGGCGCCGCGGCCGAGTGAAATCAGCTTCAGCGCCATGATCAGCCGCACGACATTTTCAGGAAGCGGAGCGCCCACACCGCAGCAATGCGACAGGATAAGGTTCCGCTGTAGTGTCGCCACATCTGCCGCATCGATCTTGATGGAAGCGAGTTTTCCGAAACCGGTATTGATGCCATAAACAGGCGCGTTGCCAGCGGCGATCTCCGCTATGCGCGCCGCCGCCTTTTTTATGCCGGCGTCAAACGAGGGGTCGAGCTTCGCAGCACCATTGTTCCAGTAGATATCGGCGAGGTTGGCAAGGGCTACATTGCCGGGGTGAAGCGTGATGGTCTTCATGGTCATGACGAAACCTTCTGTCCCTTGAAAATACGGGCATGGAGCGGATTGAAACCGATGCGGTAGACAAGCTCGGCCGGGCGCTCGATATCCCAGATAGTGAAGTCGGCGGATTTGCCGGCCTCCAGCGTGCCGGTTTCCGCAAGCAGGCCAAGCGCCTTGGCGGCATTGCGCGTCGTCGCCGTCAGGCACTCTTCCACGGTCATGCGGAAAAGCGTGGCACCCATATTCATGGTCAAAAGCAGCGAGGTCAGCGGTGAAGTGCCGGGATTGCAATCCGTCGCCAGCGCGATTGTCGCGCCCGCATCGCGCAGGTCCTGAACCGGCGGGGCCTGTTTTTCCCGGAGCGCATAAAAGGCGCCGGGCAAAAGCACGGCCACGGTTCCCGCTTTCGCCAGCGCCTTTGCGCCTGCCTCATCCAGATATTCCAGATGATCGGCCGAAAGTGCGCCATAGGAGGCGGCAAGCTTTGCCCCGCCAAGATCGGAAAGCTGCTCGGCATGCAGCTTGACGGGAAGACCGAGCTGCCGTGCTTTTTCGAAGACGCGGGTGATCTCCTCGACCGAGAAGGCGATACCTTCGCAAAAGCCGTCCACCGCATCCACTAGCCCTTCGGCATGGGCTCTTTCCAGCCCCGGCAGAACGACATCGGTAATGTAATCGGCGTTGCGGCCCTTATACTCGGCGGGCGTCGCATGGGCTGCCAGATAGCTGGTGACGATCCGCACCGGCCGCAGCGTTTCCAGCCTGCGGGCAACATGCAGCATTTTCAGTTCAGTCTCTATATCGAGACCATAACCGGATTTGATTTCAATGGTGGAGATACCCTCGGCCAGCAGCGTGTCGAGACGTGGCAATGCCTGAGCCACCAGAGCGTCTTCCGAAACGGCGCGCGTGTCGCGCACCGAAGAAACGATGCCGCCGCCTGCCTTGGCGATCTCTTCATAGGTCGCGCCATTCAGCCGCATCTCGAATTCCATCGCCCGGTTGCCACCGAAGACGAGATGAGTATGGCAGTCGATCAAGGAGGGAGTGATCCAGCGCCCGCTGCAATCGGTGATCTCATCGGCTGCTGCCAGATTGGAAGGCAGATCTTTTTCCGGGCCGGCAAAGGCGATGCGGCCGCCGCGCACGGCAATAACGGCATTTTCGACCGTACCAATGCCTTGCATGGCTGGATCAAAAGTCGCCAGCCGGGCGTTGCGCCACAAGGTCGTGGTGTCTGCCGCTGCCGTTCCCTTTACGGATTTGTTCCCTGGCATTTGCTTTTCGCCTTTCCTTTATGGCTTAAATGTATATACATAATAATCGGCTTGGCAAGCCGCAATTTCATGTCTGAAATGGCCTTGGGCATAACGAAAAGAGGAGAGGGTGGCATGACGGCAATTCACGCGAGCACAGCGCTTATGGTCGGGGGGTGGGCGCAGGACGTCCGCATTGTTTGCGATGGCGGCGTTGTTTCATCGGTCGAAACTGGCGTTTCGCCTCAGCCGCAGGATGAGCGCCATGCCGTCATCGTTCCGGCCATGCCTAATCTCCACAGCCATGCCTTTCAGCGCGCCATGGCCGGGCTTGCCGAAATTCGCGGGCCGGCCGATGACAGTTTCTGGAGCTGGCGCACGGTCATGTATAAATTTGCGCTCTCCATGACGCCTGACCATGTCGAGGCGGTTGCCGCCCAGCTTTATATGGAAATGCTCGAAGCCGGTTTCGGCCGGGTAGGGGAATTTCATTATCTGCACAATGACAGGGATGGTTCGCATTACGGCAATATCGCCGAAATGGCCGAACGCATCGGTGCGGCCGCTGCACAAACCGGTATCGGCCTGACATTGCTACCGGTCTTTTACGCGCATTCCGGTTTTGGGGGGCAGCCGCCGATCGACGGGCAGAAACGTTTTATTCATTCACTCGACAGTTACGAAAGACTGATGCAGGGCGCGCAGGCGGTGGTTAAATCCCTGCCGGGTGCCGCGCTCGGCATCGCGCCCCACAGCCTGCGCGCCGTAACCGGCGAAGAACTGGCAGCCATCGAACCGCTGGCAAAAGGTGGGCCGATCCACATTCATGTGGCGGAACAGACAAAGGAAGTCGAAGATTCGCTCGCTTTTTCAGGAGCGCGACCGGTTGAGTGGCTTCTGGCGAATGCGCCGGTCGATGATCGCTGGTGCCTTATCCATGCTACGCATATGACGGAGGCCGAAACGCGCCGCATGGCGAAAAGCGGTGCTGTTGCGGGCCTCTGCCCGATCACCGAAGCCAATCTCGGTGACGGCATCTTCCCCGCTCCGGATTTTATCACGGAAGGGGGGCATTATGGCGTCGGCTCCGACTCCAACATCCTCATCTCCCTGCCGGAAGAATTGCGGACACTCGAATATTCGCAGCGTCTGTCGCGACGCGCGCGGAATGTCATCGCCGATGCCGGAGGCTCCACCGGTGAAAAACTGTTCCGGCAGGCGCTTGCAGGCGGCGGCAGGGCCCTAGAATCACATCTGGCATCACATAATGCGATAGAAAAGGGAAAGAGCGCTGATCTTGTCGCGCTGGATATCTCGGCTGTTTCCTATCTTCCCGCATCCCAGATTCTCGACCAGTGGATATTCGCGGGCGGCGTCCATGTCGATTCCGTCTGGGTGCGCGGTGAAAAACAGGTGCAGGCCGGCCGGCATGTCCGCCGCGGTGAAATATCGGCGCGCTTCAACAAGGTCATGGCTGAACTTCTCGATAGCTGATATGGGCTCCACTGAAACGAGATCGAGCCGGTGTGGAAAGGCATTACGGACGTGACGAAAGCATCGGCCGGGCAGACCCTGCATCAGCTTATCCTCAGCGATATCGAGGGCCGGATCGTTTCGGGGGAATGGCCGCCGGGTTACCGGTTGCCGTTCGAGGTCGATCTTGCCACCCATTATGATTGTTCGCGCATGACCGTCAACAAGGTCATGGGTCAACTTGCCAAGGCGGGTTTGATTGAGCGCCGCAAGAAATCAGGCAGTTTCGTTCGCCAGCCGCAGATCCAGTCAGCCGTTCTTGAAATTCACGATATCAGGGCCGAGGTGGAATCCCTTGGTCTGGATTATGGTTTCAAAATCCTGAAATGCGCGCAGCGTGCGGCAAAGAGCGAAGATCGCTCAAGTCTCGATGTTTCCCTTGGCGCACCCTTGCTCGACATCATCTGCATCCATTTTGCGGGCATGCGGGAATTCTGCGTCGAGCAGCGTCTCATCAATCTGGCCGCCGTGCCGGAGGCTGCCGACGCTAACTTCACCGAGATCGCGCCAGGTCCCTGGTTGCTTGGTCATGTTCCGTGGAGCAATGCCGAACACCGGATCAGCGCTGAAATAGCCTCGAAGGAGATCGCCCGTCTTCTGGGTATTTCCGACAGGCAGGCCTGTCTTGTGGTGGAGCGGCGAACCTGGAGCAACTCCGGTGCCGTCACCTATGTGCGCTTCTCCTATCCCGGCAATGCCCATGCCCTGGTCGCCCGCTTCAGTCCTTCCTCCGATTGAGATCAGCAAAGGCGAAATCCTCCTATTAGCGAGAGGGCGCGGCCGCATCGGGCGCCAAACAGGAAAGCACGGAAATCCGCCAGTTTTCATGAATGATTGCAAATTACATTTAAAAACCAATAACTTGCCTAATTTTCTTATTTTTTGTGATTTGTGCTGTTGACTTGTTTGAGGTGATGGATTTATAAGTCCGCTCACTGAACGAGGGCGGCGGCGCTGCTGGCGACGACGACT